>NZ_BMFF01000001.1:0-836512 GCF_014637955.1 Halopseudomonas salina
CACTCTGCTCTCGGCAATATCAGTCCAGCAGAGTTTGAGCGCAGATGCGCATAACAGTGTCTACTTTTTGTGGGCAGGACCAGTTTTAAGGTAGCATCTACTAATGCCAACTTTCTTTAAAATTGTAGTGGTTTGCATAGCAATTAGCGTGACGCTGGTGAACGTAGTTTTGGTGACCGGCGACTCTGCAATGGAATCTTCTATTGCTCAAGCTAAGGACGAGAAACATTCAGAGTTAATCGAAAGTGGTGCTTCACAGAATGAAATTGACAAGGAGCTTATTTACGTTGAGAAAAAGATTAAATTGATCAATCAGTGGGAAAAATCTCAATTTGAAGATTTTGTGGCAGCCACAATGTTTGCAAGCATTTTGGGGTTCTTGGCTGGCGGCTTTATTTTTGCCTTTTTTGTTCGAAAGGTGTTCCGAAAAACGCAATTGGTATTGATATTTTTTGCATCATTAACCCCAGCGTTATGGCAAGCGTTTTTGTTTGGCACAGACGCAAGAGGTTTAACCATTCTATCTTCAATTGAATCAAAAGATTTCTCTTTCAATCCTTATGCAAAAGATGGTGGCTTCATTAGTCCTACAATGGCTTCTTGGCTCTTTATAAATCACCCTGAATTATATAATGAATGCGGAATGCTTTCCGAAAAGTTAGATCAATGTGATATGCCAATCATTTTTTACATAGGTAACACTCTTGAGTTTGGTAGTAGCGAAGTAACCGAGCGGCAATATAGCCTTCTAGAGGCGGCTATTAGCGACGGCGCTTCTTTAACTGAAGATTACGATGGCTTGGCACCTATACATCAAGCCATTCTATTCAATAACCCCCGTTATACCAAGCTGCTACTTGATTCTGGTGCCGACATTGGGCAGAGAATTAATAGGCCAGATAAATCTTACAATGGATATGACGCGGTAGAGTATTTGAATTATCTTGATCAGAAAGGCAAGCAAGACTTCAATCAATTGAAGTTGGTGATCAATGAGAAACTTAACAAACGCGTCAATTAGGACGCTCGCAAACTCGCGCCTATTACGCGGGCGTTAGCCATGTCATGGAGCCTCATACTTTCAGACAGAATGTTTACAAATAAAAATCATGGGGTTACGCACATGAAGTTTTTATTGGTATTTTTGATTTTGATACCATCTGTGGTTTTTGCAAGTAGTTCAAAGTTTCAGCGAGTTGCACAAGATGTTAAGGCGATTGGAACTTCTCTTTCTGCTCGTATAGGGATTTCCGTTCTTGATACTCAGAATGGAGAATACTGGGATTACAATGGCAACCAGCGGTTCCCCCTAACAAGCACTTTTAAAACAATAGCTTGCGCTAAGTTGCTCTATGATGCTGAGCAAGAAAAAGTTAATCCCAGCAGTACGTTCGAGATTAAGAAAACAGATCTAGTGGCCTATTCCCCTGTAGTAGAAAAGCAAGTAGGACAGGCAATCACACTCGATGATGCGTGCTTCGCAACTATGACTACAAGTGATAATACTGCGGCAAATATCATCTTAAGTGCTGTAGGGGGCCCCGAAGGCGTTACTGATTTTCTAAGACAAATCGGGGACAAAGAAACTCGTCTAGACCGTATTGAACCTGAGTTAAATGAAGCCAAGCTCGATGATTTGAGGGATACGACAACGCCTAAGGCAATAGCCAGTACTTTAAATAAATTATTATTTGGTTCCGTACTTTCCGAAACGAACCAGAAAAAATTAGAGTCTTGGATGGTGAACAATCAAGTCACTGGTAATTTACTGCGTTCAGTATTGCCAGTGGGATGGAATATTGCGGATCGCTCAGGAGCCGGCGGTTTCGGCGCTCGGAGTATTACAGCGTTTGTGTGGAGTGAGCATCAATCCCCAATTATTGTAAGTATCTATCTAGCTCAAACAGAGGCTTCAATGGCAGACCGAAATGATGCGATTGTTAAAATTGGTCGTTCAATTTTTGACGTTTATACATCACAGTCACGTTGATAAGGCTAACAAAGCCAATCACGGCGACAGCTTATCCGTTGCGGCTACGCCTCCACTACAAAGCTGCGCGTGTTGGCGACGTTATGCCCTTCTTTCAGTGTCCTTTGCCATACATTAACGCTTGACGTTATTAACGCTCTGCGTCACTATTTCTTTATGATCATATCGTTCAAGTGTAAGGATACCGAGAAGCTGGCAGGCGGGCGCCGCGTCAGACGCTTTGTCAATTTCGAGCGAGTTGCCTTGCGGAAGATCCGGCAACTCCAGGCTGCAAGTCAGCTTGATGATCTTAAAGTACCGCCCGGCAATATGTTGGAGCCGTTGCATGGTGACCGCCAGGGTCAGCACAGCATTCTAATCAACAGGCAGTTCCGGGTTTGCTTCCGCTGGACCAAGGCTGGTGCGGAAGATGTCGAAATTGTTGATTACCATTAGGAGGTGACTCATGCGCAACATTGAAGCTGTAACGCCAGGCGAGTTACTGAAGGAAGAGTTTCTTGAGCCAATGGGTATTTCTCAATACCGTTTGGCCAAAGAAATTGGGGTGCCTGCTCAGAGAATCGGCCAGATTATTGCTGGAAAGCGTTCGATAACCGCAGACACGGACCTGCGACTTTGTCGCTTCTTTGGTTTGTCCAATGGCTATTGGTTGCGAGCTCAGGCGGCCTACGACACTGAGATTGCGGAAGATGCCCTTGAGGATCAACTGAAGAACATTCGTCCGTGGAGTGCTGTATCAGAAATCGGGCACAGGGCATAACCAACGGCTGCACAGCGACCGATTTTCCGCCGCTTCGCGGCTACAAACCGGTCCATGAGTTCGCACGTTATGCATGACGTGCGTCTTGACGTACGTGCTTGGAAGCGTACACTTGGTGAAAAGTTGATCACGCAAGAGGTGCGTCATGACTGGAATCACAGCAACTGAGGCGCGCAGCAACCTTTATCGGTTGATTGACGAGACTGCCGAATCCCACCAGCCAATCGTCATTATGGGCAAGCGAAACAAAGCTGTTCTGATCTCGGAGGATGACTGGTCTGCCATTCAGGAAACGCTTTACCTACTGTCCGTACCGGGTATGCGTGAGTCTATTCGTGAGGGAATGGATACCTCCGTGGATGAATGCGATGAGGAGCTGAACTGGTGACATGGAAGTTGGTTTACACCAAACAAGCCCAGAAGGACGCAAAGAAGCTGGCCTCCAGCGGCCTCAAGCCAAAAGCCCAAGAGTTGTTGGCACTAATTGCAGAAGATCCGTATCGCAAGCCACCCCCGTTTGAGAAGCTTATTGGTGATCTTGCGGGTGCTTATTCACGCCGCATCAATATCCAGCACCGCCTGGTATACCAAGTGCTTGAAGAGGAGAAAGTGGTAAAAGTGCTCCGCCTCTGGAGCCACTACGAATAATGCATAACCAGTAGCTGTTGCCGGACAATTTCTCCGCCGCTCCGCGGCTACAAACTGGTCCGTGAGTTCGGGCGTTAGATCAGTAGTGATACCGGAGCTGGGCGATAAGCAAAGCGTCATCCGTGGCCTTGTAAACTATTCGGTGTTCTTCATTTATCCGGCGAGACCAGTACCCCGCAAGGCTGTGTTTGAGGGGTTCTGGTTTGCCAACACCTTCGAATGGTTCTCGCTTGGTCTCTTTGACCAGCTTGTTGATTCGGTTAAGAATCTTTTTGTCGGTTTTCTGCCAGTACAGATAATCTTCCCAGGCATTCTCGGAGAAGATAAGTTTCATTCAAGAAGTTCCTTCTCTTGGCCACCGCCTTGCTCCAGCTCGGCAGCGGAGTCCAGCAAACGCCTTGCGTTTCTTGGTGCGCGCAGGAGGTATGCAGTTTCTTGCAGGGCCTCGTAGTCATCAAGGGAGATCATTACCACGGACTGCGACTTGCTCCTTGTGATGATCACAGGGGAATGGTCTTCACAGACCTGTTCCATGGTTTTTGCTAGGTTGGTTCTAGCGGCTGTGTAGCTAATGGCATCCATAAGGCTTTTCCTGTACAGGATATTGAACATGATCAGGATACCGTACGTAAAAGGATTTAACAATCGACTGCATGGCGACCGATTCTCCGCCCCTCCGCGGCTACAAACCGGCGCGTGAGCAAAGCGTTAAAGCCAAAAAGCTGAGCCGTGGCACCAAGCGCCCATCCGTGCCAGAATTGGCCGATACGCGAACGAGAGGTTTCTTCCATGAATCTCCAGAAAATTGAAGACGAGGCGCTCCACCTTCCCAGGGAGGAGCGAGCCCAACTGATCCAGCGACTGGTTCTGAGTCTTGAGTCTCCGTCAGAAGAAGAGCTCAGGTCCGATTGCTTGCTTGAGGCTCGGCGAAGAAGCAAAGAACTCGATAATGGCTCAGTTCGGGCGGTGTCCGGTGAGGATGTCATGCGGAAGGCTAAAGCCCTGATCAAATGAATTATTATTTTCACCCGGCAGCGTAAGCCGAGTTTCTCGAATCAGTTGGCTATTACGAGTCAAAGGTTCCGGGATTGGGTGGTGCCTTCACGGAGGAATTTGAGGCCCTAGCCAGTTTACTTGGTGCGTCACCAAGAGCCTGGCAAGTCGAATTGCCGCCAGATATTCGTAGAGTGCCCCTTCACAGATTTCCGCTATCCATCCTTTACCGAGAGAAGCCTTATGGCTTTCAAGTTCTGGCTGTTGCCCATGACCGGCGACGTCATCAGTACTGGCTTGGCAGGCTTTGACAATTGGCTGCACACGTGCCGGGCGTTAGCGCGTAATTCAACTATCACCATGCGCTACAGGAACATCTTCCATGACCCTCTCCACCTGGCTTATCTATGTAACGGCGGTCGTTGTTCTCACCGTCACCCCTGGGCCTAGTGTGCTGATGTGCGTCTCTACTTCAGTCAACCACGGGGCGCGCAAAGCACTCATTGCTTCGCTAGGGAGTACAACCGCAATCGTGGGGATCATGGCGTTGTCGGCTCTTGGCTTGGGCGCAGCCCTTGCAGCGTCAGAGGTGCTGTTCACCGCCCTTAAATGGTTAGGCGCGGCCTATCTTGCATACCTCGGCATTTCGTCCATTCTTTCTTCCACCAGGGATATTGACGTCTCCGGCGCTGCAGTGGTGTCCACAAGAAAGCGCCTCTTCGCTCAAGGTCTACTAGTCGGAGCGAGTAATCCAAAGGCTCTTCTCTTTTTTGGCGCACTCTTTCCGCAATTCATCATCCCGAGTGAGCCTCACGCTCCGCAGTTTCTACTGCTCGGTGTCACATTCATATTCTTTGAGTTGATGTGGCTTACCATCTATGCGCTTTCAGCGTCCAGAGCCAAACATTGGCTCCAGCAACCACTTCGCGCCAAGCTTTTTAATCGAATCACTGGCGTCGTATATCTTGCTGCTGCTGGTCTGCTCGCAGGAAGCAAACGTGCGAGCGCCTAACCAAATGTTCAAGATGTTCGCTACGCTCTCTGGGACTGGCTAAAACCAGCCCTTAACCAGGTGTCAGCTGTGATTGCCACCCCTTCCTCGCGCAATTGAACGTGACCCCCGCGGCGGCATGCGGCAGTGCGAATTAGGCGCGAGGATGCGCTAGCCCTCCAGATCATTCCCCGGCCTCTGCCGGGGTTTGTGTTTTTGGGCGCGCATCACAGCCGCTGAAAATTATCTTGGACGTCTAATAGCCCCCTGGATTAATCTCGTCCTACGCAAAGGAATGCGAGCTACATCCCGCCTCCAGGCAAGAGTCGCCTGCACTCCTTTCAAAGCTGATTTAACGCAATTCTTCTACTCCCTCGGGAACAGGGCCGCGCGTAAGTGCGCCTGGGTTATGGCGAATAGAAAAAGGCGTTTCCATGCCGATCAAATTTAGTGGAGCCAAGACATGATTGACGCTGCCAGATTATTCGCTGCCGTTGCGCTTTTCTGTTTTGGCCTCTATCTGGTTTTCGACCTGTTTGTGAATGGCTTTGATTTCCTGGTCCTTGCCTGGGCCATAGGCTGCTTTGTCCTTGCCCATTACGTTAAGCCAAGGCGTGATAGCTCCGACAAATTTTCCGTTCTCGATTGTATTGAATTGGCAATCGATATTCCTTTCAGGGTGCTTTCTGGCGGGCTCCGTACGGTCTGCAAGCCTTTCAAAGATGATATCGATGGTTTTGATATTTAGAGGATAAGAAGAGCAGCACTATTGCGGGCTGGTAGAAGCAAACAATTAACGGATGGAACCCCTAAGGAGATACACCTATGAGCGAATCATTACTTGGCCGTGTTGCCCGGCTGGTTGGCGGAACTTTTACCTCGGTGGTCGATGCGACAGAGAATGTGGCGCCGGAGGTGGTGGCCCGTCAGGCGATCGAAGAAGTTGATCGGGCTATTGATGAAGTACGGGCGGAGATTGGGCGCAAGCAGGCCAATAGGCACAATGCCAACCGGGAGCTGTCGTCACTGAATAGGCGGGCGGAAGATCTCAAGGCTCAGATACAGACGGCCTTGCAGCAGGGGCGCGACGATCTTGCAGAAGCAGGAGTGAATGAACTTGTGGGCATAGAGGACCGGCTTCCTATTATCGAAAGCCTAGTGGCAACTACCCAGCAAGAGGAACAGGAACTGAACCGCTATTTGTCGGGGTTGCGTTCCAAGCAGGAAGAAATGGAGCGGGATCTGCAGGTTATCCGTGATCGCAAGCGCGCGGACGCGGGACAGCTGACGGGTGAAACTGGAAGCTCTGCCAGCGGCTCTTCAATCGAGCGCCGGGTCGAGAAAGCTGGAGGCGCAGTTGCCCGTGTTAAAGCCTCTGTCACGGGGTTGCCCACTGGAGCTGAGACCGGTGACGCTTCCGCGCGCGCCGAGTTGGAGGAGTTGCACCGTAAAAACCGGGTTGCGGAGCGGTTGGCGGCACTGAAAAAGGAAGGCTGAGGTGCTCGATCTACTATTGGCAAACGCCAACATTCCGTTCGCGATCGCGCTGACACTGATGGTGATCATCGGAGTGTTCGAGGGTGTGGGGGCCGTGGTGGGTGTCGGCCTGGGAAACATGCTCGATTCGTTCATTCCGGACTTCAGCGTCAACTCCGATTTCGAAGTGGCAGATGCAGGATCAAACTCGGCTTTGTCGCGGCTTCTGGGCTGGCTGAAGGTGGGCAAGGTACCCATTCTGATGTTGTTGGTGATCTTTCTGACCGCCTTTGGCTGTATTGGTCTGGCCATGAATTTTGCGCTCAACAGTGCGCTTGGCGTCATGTTGCCGGCACTGGTGTCCGTCCCCCTCGCTTTTCTGATAGCGCTGCCGTTCACGCGCTGGGGGGCGTCTGCCCTCGAAGCCGTCATGCCAAAAAACGAGACCTCCTCGGTGTCGCTGGAAACGCTCATCGGCCGTGAAGCTGTTGTCACCATTGGTCAGTCAAGCAGCGGCCATTCGGCCGAAGCGCGAGTGCGCGACCAACATGGCCAAACGCACTATGTAATGGTGCTGGCCGAGGAAGGGCACGGACCCTTCGGGCCAGGCATGCCGCTGCTTATAGTGCGGCGTGAGGGCAACCAGTTTGTTGTAATAAAGGGCGACTCCTCCGTTCTGGATAACGAAAAAAATCAAGGAATCAGATAATGGGAAATGCAAGTAACCTCGCTTTTGTATTGATTGTTGCAGGTGTCAGTTTTTTTGCTCTGTTAGTGCTCGGCGTCATTCTTGCGCGACTTTATACCCGCGCAAACAAGGAACGGGCGTTTGTACGGACAGGTTTTGGCGGGGAGAAAATAATCAAGGACGGCGGCGCCATGGTGTTCCCGGTGCTGCACGAGATCATCTACGTGAACATGAACACCTTGCGGCTGGAGGTGCGGCGGGCAAATGATCAGGCGCTGATTACCAAGGACCGCCTGCGCGTTGATGTGACCGCCGAATTCTACGTGCGGGTTAAACCTGATAACGAGTCCATTGCCACCGCTGCGCAAACCCTTGGAGCGCGCACGCAGCGTCCCGAGGAGCTCAAGGAACTGATCGAGGGTAAATTTGTGGATGTACTCCGGTCTGTGGCGGCGGGTATGACCATGGAACAACTCCATGAAGAGCGGGTGTCCTTTGTGCAGGAAGTTCAGACCAGCTGCGCCGAAGACCTGTTCAAGAACGGTCTTGAACTGGAATCTGTTTCCCTGACTGGCCTGGACCAAACGGCCAAGGAATACTTCAACGCGGAAAACGCCTTTGACGCTGAAGGTCTTACCAAGCTTACCGAGCAGCTTGAATCGCGCCGCAAGATTCGCAACGACATTGAACAGGAAACCATGGTCGAGATTCAGATGAAATCGACCGATGCCGCCAAGCGCAAACTGGGTATCCAACAGGACGAGGAATTTGCTCGCCTGGAGCAGACACAGCAGATTGAAAACCGTCGTGCCAGTCAGCAATCCGATATAGCGCGGGTGGGCGCAGAACGCCGTCGCGAAGCCGAGGAGGCGGACATCACCGCCAACCGCGCGGTGGAGCTGGCGCGCATTGCCATGGAAGAAGAAACCCAGAATCGCGACATCGAAAAGAGTAAACGTCTGGAGCTCTCCAAGCAGGATCAGAAAATTGCTGTCGCAGAGAAGTCGAAGGATGAGTCCCGCGCCGCGGCGGAGGCGGATGAAGCTCGCGCCCAGGCAGTCGCCAAGGAGGAGGGAGTAATCACCGTGCGTGAAACCGCACGTGCTGAGCGGGAAAAACGCATTGTCGTGATCAAGGCACAGGAAAGCGCCGAGCGCGAAGCCATTGGCGTGACAGTAGAAGCAGAGGCGCGCAAGGCAGCCGCTACTGATGAAGCTGACGCCATTCGTGTGACCGCCGATGCGGAAGCCGGCGCGATTAAAGTCAAAGCTGAGGCGGAGGCTGAGGGCGCGCGTCAGCTGAACGAAGCGAAAAACCTGCTGAGTCGGGAGCAGGTGGCGTTCGCCGAGAAGATGGAGATGATTGCCCAACTGCCGAAGATCATGGAGCAGGCCATGAAGCCGGCCGAGAAGATCGACAGCATCAAGATCTTCGATATAAGCGGCGCACCGGGTTTCAACGGTGGGGGCGCGGCTGAAGGCAGCAGCAACGGAGGTGGATCAAACCTCTCGGATCAGCTGGTTAATGCCATGTTGAAACATCGCGCCAACGTGCCACTGCTGGATTCCATTCTCAAAGAAGTGGGGCTTGAACACCTGGACCCACGCTCAATCATCGATGGCAAGGTGTTTGACAGGAAGGATTCGGAAGAAAATCCGAACCAGCATACGGGTACAAGCAAACCGACGCCGCCTCAGCCTGTGACCAATTAAGGAGTCAGTAATGAAAGCAATCAGATCTCTAATTGTTCTTGCCGCAGTAGCAATCGTAACCGGCTGCACGACCATGGCCGACTCCATCGCAGAGAAAGGAACAGGCCCCTACAGGATTTATGAAAAGCCTAAGTCCGAGGTGTGGGCTGCGACGGTAGAGGCTGTGCCATCGGTGGGTTTGAAGCTGGTTACAGCTAACGAGTCGTCAAATATGATTCTGGCTCAGCGGGGCGTCACCGCTTTCAGCTATGGTGAGAACGTCGCCATATTTATCGAAAATTACAATGGTAATCAGTCCCGGGTAGAGATCGTTTCCAAGCGGGCAATGGAAACCAACGTGTTTGCGCCTGATTGGTCCAGATCACTATTCGCTTACCTTGACTCCAAGCTCAAGTGAAATAGAGCGAATCCGATTGAATAGTGCGCTTATTGTCGACCGGCTACTGGAGCGTTACCCACCATGAAGTTGTTCAACTTCAGAAATACGATTGTTTTTGTATGTGTACTCAACTTCAGCGGTCTGGTGCTTGCGCTTGAGCCGGCGTCGGAACCCGACATCCGGTTCAGGTCGATTCTGTACTTTTACCCGGAGGTGAAGGCACCGGCCGACGGCGTAGTGGCAGCTTTCTTCGATAGATTTGAGATCGTGGGTGAGCTGCCTGCGGCGTCGACAAAGCCGGTGGTGACTTACCGCTTGATTGAAGACTTGCAGGACACTTATCCGGTGCCCGATCTGGATTACCTTGCCTATTTTGGAAGGGGGCTGGATAGGGAACAGGCAGTGCGAATTCAGAATGCCAGGGTTGGCCTGGTGGTTGATATTGCCTACCCAATGCCTATGTCTGTAGACGGCATGAAGGCGGCGAATCTGACGCTGCTGGAAATCGCCGAGGCTACTGGTGGCGTCATCTGGGATTCAGAAACGCGGGAGCTGTTTACGCCTGACAGCTGGCAGGCTAACAGAGTCGCCCCCTGGGATGGCGACTTACCCATTCTTGAAAAACACACCGTTATTCATGCCTATCAACATGCCGGAGGCGTACGGGCGATTTCACTGGGGATGGCCAAGTTCGGTTTGCCAGACATTGTGGTCAACGATTTCTCCTGGTCCTTGAATCGGTCCATGGGGAATTTGATCAACCTGG
Source organism: Halopseudomonas salina (assembly GCF_014637955.1). Classification (NCBI taxonomy): domain Bacteria; kingdom Pseudomonadati; phylum Pseudomonadota; class Gammaproteobacteria; order Pseudomonadales; family Pseudomonadaceae; genus Halopseudomonas; species Halopseudomonas salina. Next base: position 10,404 of record NZ_BMFF01000001.1, read on the forward strand.
TTGCTCAATCGTTTCTCGAAGGGCAGTTCCCACAGGAGGATGGGACCCTGGGTATCAGTATTAATGAGCTTGCAGATACCCGGTATAAACAAGAGCTGGTGGCCAGTCTGGGCATTAACGCACAGCGTGATGTGGTGATTCAGACAGGAAAGGGCGTTCGGGAGGAGGGTGATCCCTATAACTATATTGTTGAATTGCTGTTCCACGACCAGGAGGGGCGTCATTCAAGCGAGATTCAGACCAACCTGCTTTCCTCGTTGTTCGGATGGGAGGATCAGGTCGCTTACGTTCAGCATAACGCAATGATAACTGCCGCGAGTGAATCAGCACGCCAGAAGCTGGACGGCTTGAAAGCGGACTTTAACGCCGGGCTGGCCCCGGGTGAATTTATTCTGCTAAAAGCTCCCTTCGATATTCCTGAGGGTGGAGCAGAGTGGATGTGGGTTGAAGTATTGTCCTGGGATGACGATGCCATATCCGGTTTATTAAAAAATGAGCCGGTGAATATCCCGGATTTGAAGGGCGGCTCTGAAGTGACTGTGATGCAGCAGGACATATTTGACTTCATTCGCCACTATGCCGATGGAACCTCAGAAGGTAACGAAACGGGCGAACTCATACTCAAGTATCAGAATTGATCCGACCGGATCAGTGCGTCGACATAAACGGATGTTCGCTGTTGTGCTGGAACAACGCACCTATCGCTGACGTATTTGATTACATTGAATAATTTCAACGTTTGAGAATGCGACGTAGGATTACCAGCTGACTTTCACCCGTTAATCGTCGTGGCATTCCGCTGGTCCAAATGTCTGCCCGGCTTGCTCTCAAAAGGCAGATTCCATGACTTCTCGATCTGATTCATCTTCGCGGACTAAATACGAGGTCCTGCGCAGTGGCAGCGACCCGGTGGTACTGGTACTCACCGTCGGTTTTATTCTGCTGTTTGTTGGCGCTTCAATTATCAATAGTGAATATGTGGCCGATTTGATTGGCCGCGGCTTCGCGTGGACGGCGACCTATCTGGGCTCCTTCTTTCAGCTCCTGTTGTTACTGACATTCTTTATTGCGGTGGGTACGGCTCTCAGCGGCGCTGGGCGGGCGCGCATAGGTGGGCTGGATCGACCAGAGATAGGCCGTTTCCGTTGGCTGTCGATGATCATGTGTACCTTGCTGGCCGGCGGTGGTGTGTTTTTCGCTGCCGGAGAGCCGGTTTATCATTTTGTGGTTACGCCGCCGGCGTTTGGTACGCAGGCGGGTACGTCTGCTGCCGTCGGGCCAGCTCTGGCCCAGTCGTTTACACATTGGGGGTTTCTGGCCTGGGCTGTGCTCGGCTCACTTACAGCCCTGGTATTGACTCGTGCTCATTACGATCAGGGCAAACCTCTGCAACCAAGAACGCTGCTGTATCCGGTTTTTGGTGAAAAGATGATCCAGGGGCGGGTTGGGGGTGTGATCGACGCTTTTTGTGTGATTGCCGTGGTGGCCGGAACAGTTGGCCCGATCGGGTTTCTGGCCACACAAATGAGCTTTGGTTTACACGAGCTCTTCGGCTTTCATGACGGGTTCGGTACCCAATTGACGGTGTTGGTCATTCTTGCTGCGGTGTACATGACCTCGGCAATGACCGGCCTGCACAAGGGTATTCAGCTGCTCAGCCGTTTTAATGTACTACTGGCGCTGGCCATAGCAGCGGTAATTTTCATCTTTGGTCCGACCCTGTTTCTGGTTAACAGCTACACCCAGTCGATGGGTGAATACGTGACGTCATTTTTTGCCATGGCGACCATGACGGCCGAGACAGCACCTGCCTGGTGGATGAAGTGGTGGACGGTGTTTTTCTTTGCCTGGTTTATTGGTTATACCCCGTTGATGGCGGTATTTGTGGCGCGAATCTCACGCGGCCGCACTGTGCGGGAGATGATCTTAGCGGTGGCTATTCTTGCACCGATCGCCACCACTATCTGGTTTACCCTGCTAGGTGGCTCGGGTATTTACCATCAGCTTGCAGGCACCTTCGATCTTACCGAGGCGTTGAATAATTTCCGTTTTGACGTGGCGACCCTGACTGTGGCGCAGGCTCTTCCAGGAGGCACCTGGATGGCAGCGGCAATCTTGCTGCTGACGACCATTTTTGTGGCCACCACCGGTGATTCGATGAGTTATTCAATTGCCATGGTTGGCGCCGGGCACGACGAGCCAAGTCCGTGGCTGCGTGTATTCTGGGGTGGGGCCATGGCTCTGATGGCGGCCATTCTTCTGTACATGGGAGCGGGTCAGATTGGGGTCCTGCAGCAGTTTATTGTGCTTACTGCCATACCCGTCTCGCTTATTATTCTACCTTCGCTTTGGACGGGGCCTCAGGCGGCGATGGCGATGGCCCGCGAGCAGGGACTGGTTTAGTCTTCTTGGGGGCAAGCAATTTTCGACTTGCCCACACACATTCCTCTGCCACGGCGAAATATTATGCCACTTGTTCTTTCGCGCGTTGTGCGTGCCACCTTGTCACTGATTGCTGTCGTGTTGCTTACAGCGTGCGACCCGCCACCGTTGTTGCCACCCGATGCCCGTTTGCCGGATGGCAGCACCTATACCGGCGCTCTTCAGGAAGGGCTTTTTCATGGCCAGGGTGCGCAGGAGTTTGCCAGTGGCCTGCTTTACCAGGGGCAGTTTCGTGAAGGGTACTGGCATGGCCAGGGGGAGCTTGAGTCGCCGGCTGGCTGGCGTTACGAGGGTGAGTTTCGTCAGGGTCTGATGGCGGGCCAGGGCGTTTGGGAAGACAAACAAAGCCGCTACGAAGGTGCATTTGCAGACGACAACTTCAATGGTCGCGGGCGTTATGAAGTCAATGGCAGCGTGTATGAGGCAGCGTTTGCCGATGGCATGCCTGTAGAGGGCAAACACATTACCGACTATGGCATTTACGAGGGTGAGTTTCGTGACTGGTATTACCACGGTGAGGGAACCTACTCTTATCCGGATACCCCGGAGGGTTCTGGAGCTTTGTCCGGGGTCTGGGAGTACGGTGAGCTTGTCGACGCCGATGAAAGCGCTCCAGCGGATTCACCCGCGCCGCTGACTGAGACTATTCTGGCTGAGGACCGTCAGCGACTGGATGAGCAGATCGACAGCCTGGCTGCCGAAACGCCTGGTGTATCAGATGCCTATTTTCTGGCGGTTGGTGGTGACGGGACCGAATCGGTTTTCATGCGAGATATTCAGGTGGCCAGAGCAGGGCTGCAGGAGCAGTTTGATGTCACCAACCGCGCCATCATGCTGCTCAATCACCGAGATTATGCGACCTACCCCCTTGCTACCCGGCCTTCGATTGCCACCGCACTCCAGGCGCTGGATGAACGGCTGAATCCGGAGGAAGACGTGCTGGTTGTGCATCTGGTCAGTCACGGTGGTAAAGACGGCCAGCTGCTGTTGCGCCAACCGGGCATTGATCTGCCCGGTCTGTCGCCACAGGATTTTGCCGAAATGCTGAATAGGCTGAACGTTCGTCGCAAGGTGCTGGTGGTTTCAGCGTGTTATTCCGGCCAGTGGATCGACCCACTCAAAGACGCGCACACGTTGATCCTGACCTCCGCTCGCTCGGACCGTACCTCATTCGGCTGCGGCGACGACTCGGAAATGACCTGGTTCACCAAGGCCGTGTATCAAAGTGTTGGCCTGTCGTTCGATGACCCTGATGCGATGTTTGAGCAGATCAACGAACAGGTGCGGGAGTGGGAAGAAGAAATCGGCATGGATGAAGACAGCTGGTCCTATCCCCAGTTCTGGCTTGGTGAGGATCTGCGGGCCTGGTGGGGGCTACGAACACCTGGCCACCACCGGCCATAACAGTTCCAATTACACCGTGCGTGAGAAGCGGCCTTTCTGTTCCTCGCCAAGATAGGCATCAAAGGTCATCGCTACGCTGCGCATCAACAGGTGGCCCTGGGGCAACAATACGAGGGCGTCTTTGTGGCGCTCCACCAAGCCATCACTTTCGTGCTCTGCCAGTAATGCCAGTGCATCGGCAAAGTACTCGGTGAATTTGATCTGATAACGCTGTTCGAACTTGCTGTAATCCACGCGCCCATGGCACATCAGGTCGGTGATCACATCTCGACGCAGCTTGTCGTCTTCGCTTAGGTGGTAGCCGCGCTGTACCGGCAGCATGTCGCTATCCATGCGCGCGTAGTAGCGTGACAGCTCTTTTACGTTCTGGCTGTAGCTGTCGCCCACCTTGCCGATTGATGACACGCCGATACCGATCAGGTCGCAGTCGGCATGGGTGGAGTAACCCTGGAAGTTACGCTGGAGGGTGCCATTGGCCTGGGCACGGCTGAGCTCGTCTTCCGGGAGGGCAAAGTGATCCATTCCGATGTACACGTAGCCGGCTTCGGTGAGGCGCTGGATGGTGAGCTCCAGAAGTTCGAGCTTGCGTTCCGGCGGCGGCATGTCTTCCATGCGAATCAATCCCTGCGCCTTGACCTGTTCCGGCAGGTGAGCATAGCTGTAAGCCGCTATACGATCAGGGCGCAGTTCGATGATTTTGGCTAACGTAACATCAAAACTGGCGACAGTTTGCAGGGGTAAGCCGTAAATCAGGTCGACACTGATTGATTTGAAGCCAGCATCACGGGCAGCCATGACCAGGTCACGGGTTTGTTGCTCGCTCTGGATGCGGTTAACAGCTGCCTGCACGGCCTCGTCGAAATCCTGAACACCGAAGCTGAGCCGGTTGAACCCGAGCTCTCGCAGCGTATGAATCTGAGCTGGCGCTACCGTGCGGGGGTCCACCTCAAGGGAGAACTCATGGGCGTCGCTGTTGTCCATATTGAAGGTGTCGCGCAGCGTCTGCATGAGGTCAGCCAACTGCTCGCTGGTGAAATAGGTAGGTGTCCCGCCGCCGAGGTGTAGCTGGGTCAGCCGGCGTGACGAGTCAAAGAGGCTTGCCTGTTGGGTTATCTCTCGTTTGAGGTAGGCCAGATACTCTACTGCACGCTCGGTCTTGTGGGTGATGATCTTGTTACAGGCGCAGTAATAGCAAAGACTTTTGCAGAACGGGATGTGGATATAAACCGATAACGGTTTGGGCGTCACATCGTTGTTGCTGGCCTTCGCCGCCGCCTGATAGTCGTCCACGGCGAAGGCTTTATGAAACTGCGGTGCCGTGGGGTAAGACGTATATCGAGGGCCCGGACGATCATATTTCTCGATCAGATCCCGATTGAAGCTCAATGGCTGGTTCATACCTACTCCGTATCTTTTGCTGATTGTGACACGGTTACCCTAGCGTCAGTGTGCGAACTCTACATCTGTACAACAGACTTTGGCAAAGCGGGCGAATGATCTGATTGACCTGTCTGCAACCGTGCCTGTTCGCCAGACTTTTCAGTGTGCAGAGCGCCGGGGCCTTATAGGACATTGAGTGAGATCTGAAATGCTGCTGTTCCCCTTTCGATAAGCCTCAACCTTGCAGGCAAACCATGCGATTAGCTGATTTTATCCGGACCGAAATAGAGCCCATTCTTCAGGACTGGGAAGCATTTGCAAAAACGCTTTTGCATGCTGAAGATATGGACCAGGTCGGATTGCGTGATCATGCCAGGAATATGCTGCTGGAGATCGCGGATGATCTTGAGTCGGTGCAAAGCGAGACTGAACAGGTAGCCAAATCAAAGGGCCATGAATTCAGAGACAGGGAGTCCTGGGCCGAGATCCATGGCGAGGACCGGCAGAGCAGTGGTTTCAGCGTTATCGAGACGGTGTCTGAATTCCGTGCCTTGCGAGCGAGTGTGGTCTCGCACTGGACCAAGGCGTACCGAGCCAAGACTGGCCAGCACATTGAAGATCTGACTCGTTTTCACGAAGCGATCGATCAGGCTGTGGCTGAATCGCTGGAACAGTATGCAACGGTCAAGGAGATGGAAACCCGTCTGTTTGGTGCCATATTGCTAGCCTCACCGGACCCTATTTATGTGCTGGATCTGGAAGGTCGGTTTGTCTATGCCAACAAGGCGACTGCAGATCTCTTTGCGCTCAGGCTCGAGGAAATCATTGGCAACTCTACCTTCGATCTGGGTTTTCCATTTGCTATGGATTTTCAGCGCAATCTGGAGAAAGTCATTGCCGAGCAGTCCACCCATCGTGGCAAGTTTGTTCATACCTTTGCCTCTGGGCATGGTGAGAAATTTGAATACCTTCTGGCACCAGTGCTGGACGAACATGGGAAGACAGAGGCCACGGTATGCATTTCTCGGGATATTACAGCCCAGACCCTTGCCGAAGAAAAAATATGGCACAGCGCACACCATGACCTGTTGACCGGACTGCCCAACAGACGCTTGTTTCTGGACCGCCTGGAGCAGGCGATCAAGCACTCGAGACGCAGTAACGCCGATTTCGCATTGCTTTTCCTGGACCTGGACGGTTTCAAGGATGTGAACGACTCCCTTGGTCACGATATGGGGGATCGGCTCCTGGTGGCGGTGGCCAGGCGTCTGAACGAGTGTGTTCGTGAGGAAGATACGGTGGCCCGTTTGGGGGGCGATGAGTTTACCGTGCTGCTGGTAGGTGCCAGTGAACAGGACGACGTTGTCACCGTAGCTCAGAATATCATTGAGCAGCTGGCCAAACCCTTCTGCCTGGATGAAGAAAACATCCGGATATCCGTCAGCATAGGGATTACCGTTTTTCCTCAGGATGCGGCGACCCCTGCCACGCTATTGGAAACGGCCGACAAGGCGATGTATAAAGCCAAGAGGGCAGGTGCGAATCAACTCTGTTTTTACCAGCCAGCACCGGTGTGAAAATGTTTGCCTGCTTTGTTTGTTGGCCAACTGAATGGGAAGGAAACCATGACACAAAGACTGATTCTACTCTTTGACGGTACCTGGAATGATCCGGAAGATCAGACCAATGTGTACCGACTCACGCGGCGTATCCAAGACTACGATGGCACGATCAGGCAACGTTTTTTCTACGATCCGGGTGTGGGTACCTCGAGCTTTGAGCGTTTTAGTGGTGGCGTGTTTGGCTATGGTCTGAGCAGGAATCTGCTGGAAGGCTACGAGTGGCTGGCAAAACGCTACAGCGAAGGAGAGGAAATCTGGATATTCGGCTTCAGCCGTGGTGCCTACACAGCCAGAAGCCTGGTCGGATTGATCCGCAAGTGCGGGTTGCTGCATATCGTGACCCCGTGCCTGTTGAAAAAGGCAGAGAAGATTTACCGCAACGACAGCCTGGCACCGGATTCCGAGGAGTGCAGGGCGTTTCGGGAAACCTACAGCCGCTCGCCCAGAATTCATTTTATCGGGGTGTGGGATACGGTTGGTGCGCTCGGAGTGCCCGGCACGCTTATTTCCGAACATGGGAAATTCGCCTGGCACGATACCGAGCTTTCCAGCATCGTGGATCGTGCCTACCACGCGGTGGCCCTGGATGAGCATCGAGCTACCTATGATGTGCCATTGTGGACCAGTGATGACGGTAAGCAAAAGCCCCGCAATCTTGAGGTAGAGCAACGCTGGTTCATTGGCGCCCACGCCAACGTTGGCGGTGGATACGGCTCGGATGATCGGCTCGCTGATATTTCACTGCAGTGGATGCTTGGCAAAGCGGAGAAGGCCGGATTAAAGCTTGACCGCTTTACTGCTGCAGAGGATGCCTGGAAAACCGAGCCGAGGGATTCATTCCAGGAGTTTCTCAAAGGCGGCTACGCCTGGTTCCAGAAAATCAGACGTGGCGAAGAAGAGGCTCGCTTCAGCCGCAGATATGCCGAGGATAAAAAAGGGCGCCCAGCAGTGAATATTTCCATCGATGAGAGCGTTTGGCAGCGATGGCAAGATGCCGGTCTCAACTATCGGCCACCAACGCTGACCGATGCGGGCCAATCGCCCCCTGAGCCGTTGGTTATAGGGCCCAATACAGAGAGCTGAAAAATGAAATTCCTGGTCTTTCTTGGCACGGTAAGAGACAGCACCCCGCCAAAGCCCCCGCGACTCGGGCATCGTGTGGCGTTAGCATGTCTGCAGTTTCTGAAAACCCGGTACGAGGGTCATCAGTTCGAGCTGGTGGATGCCCTTGATTATCCGCTTGATCACGTCTTCAAACCGCACTTTGCCTATCCGAAAAGCAGGGCTCCGGAGGGTCTTGATGCGCTGGCGGATAAAATCGAGTCCGCTGACGGCTACATCATGATCAGTCCGGAATATAACCACTCGCTCAGCCCGGCATTGGCGCACTTGCTCAACCATTTCGGTAGCTCATTGTTTGCCTATAAACCAAGTGCAATCGTGACCTATTCCGCCGGCCAGTGGGGCGGGATGCGCGCGGCGATAGCGATGCGTACCTTTCTGGCAGAGCTTGGCTGTTTGCCGGTGTCTGCGATGATCCACGTGCCTCGGGCACAAGAAGTATTTACCGAGGACGGTGGCCCCCAGCAAGAGGTGAAAATGGACGGCTGGTTTGACTATCTGGGCCGTACTTTCAATCAGCTGATATGGTGGGCCCAGGCAACCAGCGAGCATCGCTCAAGGGTTGATCCCCACCAGGAAATTGGTGACTTCAAGCGTTCGCCATCTCAGAGGAATGCGCCCTAGGCTTATGGGCGGCAGGCGGAAATCAGAAAAGCCTCCAGTCTGCGAAGACTAGAGGCTTTTCTTTGTGGAAGTCCTGTTATTGACCTCCATCTGCTAACGCAATCAGTTAGTCGAGATTTCGGTCTTTACGCCGTCTTTATCTTCAAACTTGAGGCTCAACCCTTTGTCCTGTTCGGCAGGGGCCTCAATAACGGTGGTGCTCGTTGTGCCGCCACTGCTATCGAATGCGCCGGTGTAAAATAGTACGCCGGCCCCAACAATGAGCAGTCCGACTACAATAATTGCCACGATTGCGACGCTGCTGCCATTAGTTTGGGTGTTTTCCATATGAACCTCGGGATCATCCTGATATCACAGCTTCCTTTGCAGAGTATCGACTCCGCTATGTGCTCAGGTGCCGCAGTATGCGCTTTAATCTGAAAGGACCAAGGGTTATTTCCGGACGGGATGGACAGAGGTCCCAAGCGCTAAAACCGATTCTGTCCGAGGAGTCACTCTGTTCTGGTAGTTCTGGCTGGCAGATTGGTTAAAACATGACTTACGTCGTATTTAAGGCCGTAATTACCGGTTATCTTGGGATTATGAGCCTTCTTGTTCGCTGGTTGATATCCGGCGACGTATAGCGGAGAAAACCGTGAGTACACATAATCCCAAGATCCAGGTTGTCCTGCGGGCGGTTCCCCGGGAAGCTTTCATTGCTTCTTCGGATCTGGCCCAGCATATGTCTGGTCACAGCATTCCTACTCGTTCTGCCTTGCAGCAGATCCTGACTGCGCTGCCTCCCATGGGCAGGAACCAGAGCGTTTTGTACGTGGGTGCGGGGTCTGGTTATGTACCGGCCGCCTTGTCGCATCTGTTTTCCAGGGTCCATGTAGTGGAAAAGGAGGCAGCGATTGCCGATATTGCAGCTACCAATCTGGCCAAGTTCCACATCAAGAACGTAGAGATCAGTATTGCGGATGTGCAATCGGGCTTTCACTTGGACGCCCCCTGCGACTTCATACTCAGTGGCACATTTCTCAAGCATCCCGAGGCGCTTTTGGGCCTGCTCAAGGAAGGTGGAGTGTTAATCAACCTTGAGCCTGAAGAGGGCCGGTCGCCCTCGCTGGTGCAATATCGTCGCCGGGAAGAACAGCTCGAGCGAGCCGGCACGCTGGGCTGGGTCGATTTCAGACGCTCTACGGCCGACGTTCTGATAGACCTGGGTGTCGCCGACGAACAGACCGTATCCAAAGCCCGAGAGGAAGCACTTGCCAGTGGCAAGCCCCTGATGCGGATTTTGCACAGGCTGGTTAATTATGAGGATGCCGAGCTTTATCGTCGACTTGCGGCGCAAAAGCGCAACGTATCCTTTATCGAACTGGAGAAGTTGCTGCCCAGCCTGGACGTGCGGCTTTTTGCGGGTTTCTCGCGGACTTTTCTGGACAAGCACCGCTTGATTCCCGCCTACATGGAAGGCAACGAGCTGGTGGTTGCCAGTGACGACCCGGATGCACGCCTGGATGCGATCGAAAGGCTCACAGAAGGGCATACCACCCGATTGCTGTTGGTAACACCAACCGATTTCCAACGCCTCTGGTCTCATCTGGCTATCACCCTGCGCGGCGACATGCTGGGGCGTACCCACCTTGCCGAAGTTGACGAAGCGGAGGAGGAAGAGGGGCGTGAAGAAGACGCACATAACCGTATCAGCCCCTATCTTGTTTCAATCTATGAGGGAATTCTGCTTGAGGGTGTGACCAACCAGGCAAGCGATATTCACCTGGAGCGCTATGATGATCGCATTCGTATACGCCTGCGTATTGACGGCGAACTGCATGACCTCAACCATTATCGATTGACCCCCGGTGAACTGCTGGGAATTGTCAATGTGATCAAGCTGCGGGCGGAGCTGAATATCGCCGAGCGCCGCCTGCCTCAGGGCGGACGCTCCATGTTGCGCTTTGGCGACGCGTCCTATGATTTGCGGGTGCAGACCCAACCTTCACTGCATGGCGAGCATGTGGTGATTCGTCTGCTACGTCAGACCGGCCGTGCGATGACCATGCAGGAGCTGGGAATGTCGCGCAAGATTTCCGGCCATTATCGCCGGTTGCTGAATAACCCCGCCGGTCTGGTTCTGGTGGTAGGACCGACTGGCTCAGGCAAGTCCACCACGCTGTATGCGGGTCTGCAGGAACTAGCCGATGATGGTCAGCGCAAGGTCATCACGGTGGAGGATCCGATCGAGTATTCCATCGACAACATTCAACAGACGCGGGTGCGGCCTGACATAGGGTTCAGCTTTGCCAATGCCATGCGTGCCTTCGTCCGCCAGGACCCGGACGTGATCCTGGTAGGCGAGATCCGTGACCAGGAAACGGCGCTGGAGGCTATGCGGGCGTCACAAACCGGTCACGTGGTGCTGTCCACGCTGCACTGTAACGACGCGGTGGACTCCCTTCAGCGGCTTTATGACCTGGGTGTGCACCCCAATTCGATTGCCAGTGAGCTGCTTGCGGTTATTGCCCAACGCCTCGCCAAGAGAATCTGCAAGGAGTGTCGTACAGAGGCGAAGCCAGACCCGGTCATCATGGCGGAGTTGTTCCCCGAAGGTGCACCTGCCGGCTTTCGCTGCTATGCCGGAACCGGTTGCCCAGCCTGTAACGGTAAAGGTACACGGGGCAGGGTGGCGGTTGTGGAGTATCTGCACGTGAACCAGGACATTCGCAACGCAATATCCCGTCAGCCGCCCATTGGTGAAATGCGTTGGCTGGCGCTGGATGCAGGCTTGAGCACCATGCGTGATAGCGCCCTTGATCATGTTATCGCCGGCACCATACCCATGTCGGAACTGCCACGAATTCTGCCTGAGGAGCGCATGGCTCCTGAGTCGCGCGGTGGCCGGAGAGAAGCCCAATGAGCAAGTATGAAAACAAGCAACGTCTGCCGGCCGAGGCTGAATATCAAGAAGAGCTGGAGCGCCTCAAGCAGCTTGACGAGCACCCGGTTCCTCCAGGTTGGCGCATGTCTCCGGTTGCGGTGGGCAAGTTCGTCGAGGGTGACAAGAAGCTGGGTATTGAGCGCAAATTTGTGTGTGAGCCCGAGGTGGTTACGCGCGTGGTGATAGCGTTGTGCACCAACCGTGGCGCCCTGCTGGTGGGCGAGCCAGGCACCGCCAAGTCGCTGCTCTCGGAGTTGATTGCCGCTGCCGCCTCGGGCGACTCGTCCCTGATGATTCAAGGGGGGGCAGTCAACAGCGTCAACCAGTTGCTCTATACCTGGAATGAAGCCTTGTTGCGCCAGCATGGGCCCTGTGTCGAGGCACTGGTTCCCAGCCCGCTGCTACGGGCCATGCGTGATGGCAAATTCCTGCGTTTCGAGGAAATTGCGCGTTGCCCTCAGACGTTGCAGGATTCGGTGCTCTCCATTCTGTCGGATCGGGTAATCAGCATTCCCGAGTTGGCTGGGGATGATGGCGTGATCTATGCCAGCGAGGGTTTCAATATCATCGCGACATCCAACAGTGTGGATGAGGGTGTCAACCGCATGAGCGCGGCTCTGAAACGTCGCATGAATTTCGAGCAGGTCAAGCCGATTGCGCGACTCGGCGATGAAATCGACGTGGTGGTTCGACAGACAGAAAAGCTTAATGCCAAGGCAGGTATTACCTTCAAGCCCGATCCCATGGTGCTGGAAGTGCTGGTCACGGTTTTCCATGAGCTGCGCAACGGTCAGTCGATCGCCGGGCGCAGTACTGACCGTTTGGCGGGCTCGGCAATGTCTACCGCCGAGGCAGTAGCTGTGGCCCACGCCATGAGCGTTCACGCCTTTTACTACGCCGACGGGCGTATGACGGTTGAAAGCCTGGTGCATTTCCTTCTCGGGTCCGCTCTGAAAGACAAGCCCGAGGATCGCCGGCGGCTCAGGCACTATTTCGATACGGAAATAGCCGAACGCAGGGGTGATCACTGGAAAGCGCTCTATGCCCAACGCCACCTTCTCTGAGGACTGGATTCTGTCTGCTGATCAGCCGCTTATACAGGTACCTGCCTTGCGTTCCAGGATCGCTAGAGCATCTTCCAGCCGACCGATACCGCTAATGCCTCCATGCTCGGCAAACTCGGCTGCAGCCTCCAGCTTGGGGCCCATCGAGCCGGCTGGCAGATCGAGTTCGCGGGCCTGGGACACCGTCAAAGCCGAAATCGGGCTGGCGCTATCCTTGCCGAAATCCCGGTATATTGCATCCACGTCGGTAAGCAGCAGCAGGGCGTCAGCTCCCAACTGTCGGGCCAGCAGCGCGGTGGCGGCGTCCTTGTCGATGACGGCTTCCACCCCGATCATGCTGCCGTCGTCCCGGCGCAGAACGGGGATGCCGCCGCCCCCAGCGCAGATAATGACTACATTCTGATCCAGTAACAGCTTAAGCACCCGCATGTCGGGTATTTCCAAGGGTTTGGGAGAGGGAACCACCCGCCGCCATTTATCACCGTCCTGGGCTATATGCCAGCCTGCAGCACGGGCCTTGGTTTCGGCTTCTTCCCGCTCGTAAACCGGACCGACGAATTTGGTGGGTTTCTGGAAAGCGGGATCGTTCTTGTCGACCAGTATCTGGGTCAGCAGGGTGGCTACCGGTCGGTCATGATCCAGTGCGTTCTCCAGTTCCTGCTCGATGATATAACCGATCATGCCTTCTGTTTCTGCGCCCAGAACGTCAAGGGGATAGGCTTCGTCTGGCTTGTAGGCTGCGCCCTGCAGGGCCAGCAGGCCGACCTGGGGACCGTTGCCGTGGGTAACCACCAGCCGGTGGCCGGCACGGATGATACCAGCCAGTGACTGAGCGGCAATTTTTACATTGGCACGCTGCGCCTGCGCGGTGAGCGGTTCGCCGCGGCGTAGCAGTGCGTTGCCTCCGAGGGCTGCGACTACGAGCATGTCATCACTCCCTTGTCATGATCCGAGGGTGGCGACGAGTACCGCCTTGATCGTATGCATGCGGTTTTCCGCCTGATCGAACACGATGGATGCGGGGCTTTCGAAAACCTCGTCAGTCACTTCCATGGCATCAATGCCGAACTCTGCCTGTATCTCCTTGCCCAGGGTGGTTTCCGTGTTGTGGAAGGCCGGCAGGCAATGCATGAATCTGGCCCTGGGGTTGCCGGTCTTTGCCATCAACGCTGCGTTGACCTGATAGGGCTGCAGCAGCTTGATGCGCTCGGCCCATTTTTCCTTGGCCTCGCCCATGGAGACCCATACGTCGGTATAGACGAAGTCCACGTCCTTCACGGCGGCATCGATATCGTCGGTAATCATGATTCGTGCGCCGGTGGTTTCGGCGATCGTCTGCGCTTCCTTCTGAATGGCCTCGGCAGGCCAACAGGCTTCGGGAGCGCAAAGGCGCACATCCATCCCCATCTTGGCACCACCGATGAGCAGACTGTCGCCCATATTGTTGGCGGCATCACCTATAAACACAAAGGCTACCTCGCGCAGGGGTTTGTCCACGTTCTCCTGCATGGTCAGAAAGTCGGCCAGTATCTGCGTGGGGTGGAATTCGTTGGTCAGACCGTTATAGACCGGCACTCCGGCGTACTGTGCCAGCTCTTCCACGACTGCCTGGCCGAAACCGCGGTATTCAATGGCGTCGTATACGCGGCCCAGCACCCGGGCGGTGTCCTTTACGGATTCCTTGTGGCCGATATGCGTGCCAGTCGGGCCCAGGTACGTCACCCTGGCACCCTGATCAAAGGCGGCGACTTCAAAACCCACCCGCGTTCGGGTTGAGTTTTTTTCGAAGATCAGGGCGATGTCCTTGCCGCGTAACTGCGGTACTTCGGTGCCCGAGTACTTGGCGGTTTTGAGGTCTGCGGACAGCTTGAGCAGAAACCCGATTTCCCGCGGGGTAAAGTCCCGCAGGGTCAGAAAATGCCGGTTCTTGAGATTGAATGCCATTGCCTTGCTCCTGACTTGTCAGACTGCGTCTCGTATGGTCGGGCAACTCATGCAGCGCCCGCCGCCCCTGCCCCGACCCAGCTCGGCACCGGGTATGGCAAGCACTTCTATGCCTGCCGCTTCGAGGGCGGCATTGGTGTCGTCGTTGCGATCGTAGCCAATAACGACTCCCGGACTCAGGGCAAGCACGTTGTTGCCATCATTCCACTGCTCCCGTTCCCGCTCGGCAGGGGTGTCGCCACCAGTGGCGATGACTTCCAGCGAGCTGTAGCCCATCACATCGGCCACCACATCGAATAACGGGCGGCTGTCCTGCCGGAATGACAGATGCTTGTCCCCTTGGCCGGGCCGCAGGTCATAACAGACCATCTGGTCGGCAACTTCCTTGAAGGTGGTCACCACATTGCCGCCACAGAAAGTAAACACCGTGTCCAGGTGCATGGCTGAGCGGGTCTTGGGAATCTGACAGGCGATCACCCGGTCGGCTGTGCCATTGTCAAAAAGGGCCTTGGCCAGTTGACCGATTGCCTGTGGCGAGGAGCGCTCGCCCATTCCCACCAGTACGGCGCCATTACCCACCGGCATGATGTCTCCGCCTTCCAGCGTGGCCAGGGCGTGGTCCTTGAGCGGATCGCCCCAGTGAACCTTGACCTTGCCGGCGAAGGCTGGATGGAACTGATAGATGGCGCTCATCAGCAGGGTTTCCGGTTTGCGCGCAGCCCAGTACATGGGATTGAGTGTTACGCCCCCGTAGATCCAAGCGCTGTTATCGCGCGTGAACAGAAAGTTGGGTAGCGGCGGCAGTACGAATCCGTATGGCCCCAGATGGTTGCCGAACAAACCGGAGGGGTCGAAGGGCAGATCGCCCACCTCCAGCCCGCCGATCAGAAATTCCGCCAGGGTTCGGCCGGGGAGCTCGTCCATCCAGGCGCGCAGGTCGGAAACCATGCCGACGCCGATATGATCCCAGGTAATACGGTGGTCCAGAATCCAGGCGCGGGCCAGGGGGATATCCAGGGTTTCTGCCAGCAGGTCGTTGACGTCCAGCACCTCTATGCCACGTGCACGCATGACATCGGCGAAAATATCATGGTCTTTCTGCGCCTGTTTGACCCAGAAAACGTCATCAAACAGTAGCGCATCACAGTTCGAGGGCGTCAGTCGCCGGTGGGCGAGCCCCGGCCGGCAAACGATGACCTGCCGCAGGATGCCGGTTTCAGAATGTACGCCCAGGCTATGATCTGTCATGTTGCCTCCGGTTCGGGTTATCAAAGGAACGCGCCAACACTGATCACTACAGTGATGAACACAGTCAGAATCAGCAGCAGAGGCCAGATAAACACCAGCCAGCGATCATAGGACACCCGGCCAATAGCCAGACCACCCACGACCACCGCGAAGGTCGGGTTTATCAGATTAACCAGGCCGTTGGCTGACTGGTAAGCGGTCACTACAAGATCACGGCCCACGTTGGCAAAATCCGCCAGTGGCGCGAGGATTGGCATTGACAGAACAGCGAGACCTGAGGAGGAGGGGACGAAGAAGCTCATGCCCACCTCTATCCAGAACATCAAATTGATAAAGGCCAACTCGGGTAATCCGCCCAGGCTGTTTTCGGCGCTGTGCAGGATAGTGTCAGCAATCATGCCTTGTTCCATGATGACGACGATGCCCCGGGCAAGACCCACTACCAGCGCAACCCCAAGCAGATCACGGGCGCCGTCGACAAAGCTGCCGGTGAGTTTTTTCTCTCCTAGTCGCGAAATCAGGCCAATCACGATGGCCGACCCCAGAAAAAGAGCGCCCATCTGAGCCATCCACCAGCCCTGGGACGAGACGCCCCAGATCATGACCACAAAGGTCAGAGCGAAGATAATCAGGGCGATTTTCTGAATGGCGCTTAGCTCGAAGTTGTCCAGCTCGTCATGGCCTTGCAGAAACAGCTTGCGGTGCGCATCTCTCTGTTTGGCGACCACCGACCGGGACGGGTCGGCCTTGACCCGCTTGGCATAGCGCATGACGTAGGCCGCACAAATGATCAGACCGCCAACCAGCAGCACAAAGCGCAGCATGATGCCGTCGGTGAAAGGAATGTTGGCGGCGTTGGATGCGATAACGGTGGCAAAAGGATTTATGGTGGAGCCTAGTACACCAATGCCGGCACCCACCAGAATGACTGCGACACCGGTGACGGCGTCATAACCGGCTGAAATGATGACGGGGATCAGGATGGCGTAGAACGCGAGCGTCTCCTCCGCCATGCCGTAGGTCGTCCCCCCCAGCGCGAATAGCGTCATGAGGATCGGGATCATCCATATCTCCCGGCCCTCCAGATGGTGCATGGCACTGCGTATGCCGGTATCAATTGCGCCAGTGGCGTTCATTACGCCCAGAAATCCGCCCAGGAACAGAACGAAGAGCGCCACATCTATGGCGTTGGCTGCATAACTGTCGGGGTCGTAGAACCCGGCCGTGGGGGCCAGCATGATGTCGACAAAGCCCTGGGGGCTGGGATCGACGGTCTGGTAGGTGCCTGGCACCGCAACTTCGCGCCCGACTTCCTCATTCATGGATCGCTCATACTGCCCCGCGGGTATGATCCATGTGAGCGCCGCGACCAGAATGATCAGAAGAAAAAGAATGGTATAGGCTGTAGGGAACCGTGATGCCAGGTCGCCTTCAGGGTTTGGTGGGGGCTGCTTTTCCTCGGTCATGAGCTTCTCCTTGCTGGGTGAAGGAATAATCATCCAGACTCAGAGTAGGCCTCATTTTGTGAACCTGACATGACCAGGATCAACCTGATTGCATGTTTCACGTCTTTGTAACCCAGTGTTGACGTCCTGCCCGCCGGGTATGCTGACGGGCAGGTTGTGGGTAGCAGCCTTACTGGGCCTGATCAGGCTCGGCCCACCGATCCTCGAAGAACCGGCAAGCGCCCGCATCGGTCAACTGAAACAGGTATAGCCACTGGTTATCCACCAGCCAGCGCACTTCATCATGGGCTGCAACGATCCTGGCGATGGCTGCGCGAGGGGCATTGACATACACACTCAGCCGCAACGGCTGATGCATCCAGGTCGTGCCGTTGTGCACGGACTGCAGGGGCAGTCCGATGCGCAGGTCCCCGCCGTTGCCCTCGAATACTCCCAGACTGCCACCCACTATGTTATGCAGCGTCTTGTTCCCGGCCCCGTACAGAAAGGGCTCGGTTACCGATGCGTTGTATTGCATGTTGATCCAATTGGTTACAAGCATGGGCGCCGTGAGTATCTGCGTGAGCAGGGCGTTATCAGGGTCGTCACGCCACTGATAATCATGCAGGAAGCTGCGCCCGGCAAGGTCCAGGTGCCGGGTCCTCTCCCTGGGTGCAATGATAAAGCAGGCATTGTTGGCCAGACCCCACTCAGGGCGTACCTGGGACCAGTCCCTGGCTCGCTTTGCCAGAGCCTCAACAACCGGCGCGCCACCAGTGTCCAGGTACCTGGACCGTTCTGTCGCGCATTGTGTTCTGGCCGCCTGCAACCACAGCATGATCTGCTGATCGGGCTGGCCGGCCAGTATCTGAATCTTATCGGTTGTGGTGTTATGCAGCGCTGGAAAAAAACGGCTGTTTACCGGGAGTTCCAATCCCCTGTCGGCCAGGGCCTGGCGAATGGAGGTGTCGTTTAACAACTGCGCAAGCAGACGCACGTTTACCTCGCCGGTTTGCCCGCCGCAGGCGCCACAATCCAGAGCCGAGGCGTGGGGGTTGTTCTGGCAGTCACTGCCATGTCCAACCAGTAACACGCGATTGGCCACCCTTTTATCCAGGCCCATGGCCTTGAGTATCCCCAAAGCCAGATCAGCTTGCGCAGCGGTAGACAAGGGTTGGCCGTCGCGATGCAGATGCAACCGGGTGGCAGGTTTGACTGCGTTGGCCGATGAGCGCCAGCCAAAGGTGTTACGGAGCAAGCCAAGGCTGTAGCCCATGCCCGATGATTCGACCAGGCTGAACCCGCCGTTGGGTGATTTGCCCATGGCCAGCCAACGGCTGTAGAGGCTGGTGGGTGTCGGCTCCTGATAACGCTGGATATCATCTATTACCTGCAGCTGTGGGGCCAGCAGACCCGGAAGTTGCGGCCGGTGATAGGCGCCGCTGTGATAGGCGATGGGCAAGCCGAAAAATCCGGCAAAGCCACGCGTCTCGATTGTCGGGTGCTGGGCCTCAAGCGCCCGCCGCATGATTTCCGAGCGAGTGTCGATACAGAACACAGCCTGCAGCGACGGCGCGTCGGCCGGCGCTGAAGGCGCATTGGCGGTCCCCCGCGGCTTTGTCAACTGGGCTTGCAGCCCGCTCTGATAAACGCGCTCGCTTGCCAACTGCCAGCAGTGCAGGTGTCTGGCGTGGGCGAGATGCGCTGCGCGCTGGCGGTCGGCTTGTGCCAGTTGGCGAGTCCATGCGCCGGTGACCGAGCCCGCCCATTGCCCAGGCTGACGCCACAAAACAAGTTCCCAGGCCAGGCGGGCGGCGAGCAGTTCCAGCAGGGTGTGGTCCAGTGCGCCGTGCATTCCGGCCTGCCAGCTGCGGTAGGCCGCGGTGCTGGCCCAGCCATTGAGGCTCAGAAGCAGCGCGTGGGCGTAGTCGGTCTGCCGCTCCGCTGGCACCATGAGTTCATCCATGGCTACGCTCAGTAGCTCCTGCGCCGTGTCAGGTAAGGCGTCAAATCGCCGGACCAGGTTGGGCTCGCCCATCAGAATCGAAAGGCCGTGATCCCTGCGGGTCTGAGATAGCCAGGCCTGGTAGAACCCAGACTGTTGATCGACGAAATATCGCCCGGCGAACTGGCTGAGTTGATGCTGTATTTCCTCGCGCCAGCTTATCTGCCGAGACAGGTCACGGTGATCATCGAACAGTTGATCGAGATTTTGCCAGGTGGCAGGCCGTACCGGATTCGCTGCAACAAAGTGGGCAACTGGCATCGGCATGCCCTGTTCGGCCAGCACCCTGGCTATGACATCCTGGGGAATGCTCTGGGCCCGGTATGCTTCGGGGTCGAGGAAACAGCGTACACCTGCCAGCCATGACAGCTCGCCGGCGACGACTTCCATCGGCTTATCCCGCATTGCCCACCAGGGATTGACCGCAATCAATTGATCCAGGGGCCAGTTGGGTGCGATGCGTTTGCAGGCGTTGCTCACGGCATCCAGTACCTGAGATGAAGAAGCTTTTTTTTCCGCTGCCATGGTCATGGACGTGTCTCCTTTGCGAGTACGGGGTTTAGCATCGGTGAGGGTTCCGGCAGCCGTGCGGGCCAGAGTCTCAGTGTCAGGCGGGTGGCCCACTCATCTAGGTAGAGTCCGGCGTAGAGGCTGCGATACAGGTCCTGATGCAGGGTGGTGTTGCGACCGAACATCACCAGCCATCCGCCGGCACCCAGGGCGGCAATAACGGTTGCAGTCCAGATCAGTGCCCAGTCACCTGCAGGGCTTGCCGCAGGTTCCAGATGCATTTGTGCGCCGGCTTTGAATACAAGGTGCAAGGCCACCAGGGCAACGATCATGCCCAGTGACAGTAGCCAGCCGCGGCGACGCCACAGACAGCCAAAACCAATACTGTAAAGCGCCAGGAGAAGCCATTCGGCTGCGCTGACTGGCAGGGAAAACCACTGGGTGAGAGTCAGGTAGGCAGTCATGGCGATGAGGCTGCCCAGCATGGCGGTGCGCAGCTTCAGACCGCCGCCGGGCGCCACCCGCGCCATCACTGAATGCTGTACCTGGCTGCCGGAATTCAGGAAGGAATAGGCCTTGTAGCAGGAATGGGCCACCAGATGCAGAATGGCTAGCGCGTAGAGACCCAGTCCAATCTGGAGCAGCATCAGCGCCATTTGAGCCACTGTCGACCAGGCCAGTGCGACCTTGATACTGATGCGTGTGACGGCAACCAGACCCGCAAGCACCAGGCTGGCGCCGGCAACTATCAAAAGTACGCCCGTGGCGACCGCAGCCAGTTCCAGGAGCCCGGCCAGGCGGAGCAGCAGAAACCCGCCCAGATTGACGACGCCTGCATGTAGCAGTGCAGATACCGGGGTGGGCGCTTCCACAACCTGAATAAGCCAGCCATGAAAGGGTAACTGAGCGCATTTGAGTAACGCTGTGATTACCACCAGGACGGCTGCAAACTGCATCGACAGGGGTAACGTATCCAGCTCCCGCCAGATTCCGTCCAGTGCAGTGATCGAGAGTGTCTGGTGCTGCCAGTAGATCAGGCCGATGGCAACAAGCAGGGCGAGATCGGCGAGCCGTGCGAAGACAAATTTCTTGTGCGCGGCCAGTGCAGCCCGCGCACGCTCCGGATAGAACACAAGCAGCTGATGCAGACTCAGGCTGATAGCTACCCAGGCGGTCCAGAGCAAAAGCAGGTTATCTGCCACCACCACAACGAGAACGCTGGCCAGCAGCGCATTGAGCCAACAGTAGAAGCGCGGCTGGCCTGGGTCGCCGGCCAGATACTGTTCGCTGAACCTGGACACGATCCAGCCCAGCCCGGTGACCAGTAGCAACATGATCTCCTGCACGGATGACAGCGTGAGTGTCAGCAGATTGAAGGCGGCGAGTATTGTCACTGCTACTGCCAGCACAAAAGCCGCCAGCGCGCTGGTGCTGCGCCAGAACCTCAGCATGGCAACTACATAGACGAGCGGCACTAGGGCGGTAACAACGATTGTAGATTCCATACGATCATCCTCCGGTGGTCTGAACGGAGTATCGATTGATCAATTCATTCTGTGAAATTCATAATAGGGATGGTAACGTTCTATTTAAAAGAACGCTGGAACGCTCATGAGCAGGCTCAACTACCGTCACCTCTACTACTTCTGGCACGTTGCAACGTCCGGTAATCTCACCCGTTCAGCCGAGCAGCTGCATGTCTCCCAGTCGGCCCTCTCCACTCAGATTCGTAGCCTGGAGGAGAGTCTCGACTGCCAGCTTTTCCTCCGAAGTGGTCGTAAACTGGTACTTACCGAGGCTGGTCAGCAGGCGATGCGTTTTGCCGAGGACATCTTTCATCGGGGCGAAGAACTTGAAGTCCTGCTGCGCCATGGCGTCAGCCTGGCGAACAAACGTTTGCGCATTGGCACTACCAGTCACATGTCACGGAACTTCATCGAGGAGTTCATCGGTCCTGCGATGTACGATTCCGAGGCCAGCATTGCGCTGATATCGGACAACCAGGCCAAACTGTTGAGTGACCTGACCCGGCACCAACTGGACGTGGTTCTGACCAACGCGCACATTGAGGTTAGCGATAACCAGGTATGGCAGATTCATCTTTTGTCTCGCCAGCCGGTCACCATAGTCTGTCCTCCGGCTCTGGCAGCCGCCAGCCTCAAACAGCACCCTTGGGTCTTGCCCAGCCGCAAGCACGGGATACGGGGTGAATTCGACGCCTTCTGTCTGCGTCAGGGGTTCCAGCCGACGATCAAGGCAGAGGTGGATGACATGGCGATGTTGCGATTGATGGCCAGGGACAGCCAGGCTTTTGGTCTGCTTCCCAGGGTCGTGGTGAGGGACGAACTGGCGAATGGCGTTCTGGTCGAGCGGGAGGCGTTGAGCGGAGTGGACGAGCGATTCTACGCCGTCACCGTTGAGCGGGTTTTTCAGCCGGAGTTACTGGATGTACTGTTAAGCCGATATCACTGATCCACATGCAGGTATTCAATAGTCGCCATCAGGCTTCATTTGATACCACTGATTCGACCGCGTGCGAGCACTACGCGTCCCTGTCTTTCAAGTTCTTTTAGCAGGCGACTTACCACTTCACGGGCGGTTCCCAGCTCTTCGGCAATGTCCTGATGCGTGGCATGGATTTCACCCTGGTTGGCCCTGGTGGCGAGCCATTGTTCGAGGCGTTCATCCATCCGCCGGAAAGCCACCTCTTCTACCAGCAGCATCAGGTCGTCCAGACGTAGGCCGTAAGAGGTCATGATTCCGGCCCGGAATGCGGCAGAGGCGGCCATCATTCGGTCAAACAGGCCTCGGGGCAGCATGATTGCTTCGCCGCTTTCTTCCACTACCGCTTCGGCGCGATGTCCGCGTCCGGACATGAGGCAGCCAATCGATAGAGTACATATATCGTTGGCGCCCATCCGGTACAGAACAATGCGGTTGCCTGATACCGCGGTCATCTGCACTTTCACCGAGCCACCCAGTACCAATGGCAGGCCGCCACAGGGATCGCCCGGACTGAAAAGGACCTGGCCGACAGGAAGTGGCATTGTCCGCAGTGTTTTTTCCGCTTCTTGCCTGAGCAAGGGAGGCAAGGTCTCAAGAATGGGGTGCTTCATGGTCGACTTCTGCCCGTCTGGTTATTGGTCAAATCCGCAGCCCTGGTATGTGACTTAGTCACCGTGTTTCCTGACGCATGCTCGCACAATACAACCTCGCACATCGTATAGAGAAGGGAGACACCGTAATGACAGTCAACATGGGAACAGCAGACAGAGTCATCCGGGCCATCGTCGGACTGGTACTTATAGCACTGGTTTTTTTAGGCCCGCAGACGGCCTGGGGCTGGATTGGCCTCATACCGCTGGTCACTGCTTTTATCGGCCTTTGCCCGGCTTATTCACTCTTGGGTATCAAAACCTGCAAGGCCAGATCCGTTCGTTAATCAAGGGAGCTCTTATCATGATCAGATTAAACACAGGTTTGCTGTTGGCCGCCCTGGCTGCAGCCACGTTTGTCCTGCCAGCCCTTGCTGATAATCACCAGAAGACCGCTGATTCTCAGGCGCCAAGCGCCAAGGCCCTGGTGATTCTGTCCGACAGTTCCGTCCAGACTCAGGGCATGGCCATGGTGTTGGGTAATACAATGTCAGACCAGGGCGCAGAGGTGCACGTCCTTTTGTGCGATCAGGCCGGAGATCTGGCCCTCAAGTCATACCAGGGTGTTGCCCTGAAACCAAAGGATCTGACCCCGGGGCAGATGCTGCGACGGCTGATCAAGGAGGGTGCTACGGTCAAGGTATGTGCGCTGTACCTGCCCAATAGTACACACAGCCAGGCGGATCTCCTTGAGGGTGTCAGCGTTGCCACTCCCCCTGAGATGGCCGCGCAGATGCTGGATCCCGCATTTCGTATTTTCAGTTTCTGATACTTAAATCGTTGTCGGGAGGTCGCGCCCCAGTGTGCCCTCCCGCATCTTTGCGCACTTAATGGTGTGATCAAGGACGATGAATTTTTGTTGGGTTGATGTCGGTAGACCATGGCAGGCCTGAATTCATCCAGCCATTGACTACCCGCATTCCCTGCTGAGCACCCTCAGCTGCCTTGTCGCCCTGGAAACCGTTCTCCACATACTTGACGTTGGTGAAGCCCTGTTCCAGAAGAAATTCTGCGCTGGGTTTGCCGCGATCTGAGCCGGACCGGCACATGGTGATAATCAGCGCGCTCTTATCCAGCCCTTTATGAGCCAGCGCCCTCTCGATGCCGGATACAAAATCAGGATTTGCTTTCATGGCAAAGTGCTTCTTGTCCTCCAGAAACTCGTATCGGTCGGCGAGTTTGAAGGGCACGTTGATATCCACTGCATCAGTAAAGCCGACAAACATGATCTCCACTGGGTCTCGCACATCCACGAAGAGGATCTGGTCTGCCTTTTCTTTCGTAACCTGCCAGGTCTGTTCGGGTGTCAGGGCTTCGGTCTGTGCGGCTGAAATCGTTGTAGAGAGTAATGTGACAATAAGACTCAACAATAGATTTTTCATAATGATCTCCGGTTTCGCTTTGCGTATGTTTGAACCATAGCAACCTGAGCGTGTTTCTATTTGATCTGGAGCAAGCGGTTGAGGTGTTTTGATGGCTTCGATCACAGCAAAAGGTAAGCAAAATGTACAAACTGTGTTTTTACGTGCCGGAGTCACATCTCGAAGCCGTGAAGCTGGCGGTATTCGGGGCAGGGGCAGGACATATCGGAAATTACGAGCATTGCTGCTGGCAGACCGGGGGTACGGGGCAATTTCGTCCGATGCCGGGTAGCCAGCCGTTTATTGGCGAGTCTGGTGCGCTTGAGAGAGTAGAAGAGTTCAGGGTCGAGATGGTCTGCGCGGATAAGTCAATTCAAACGGCTATAGCCGCGCTGCGACAGGCACATCCCTACGAGGAGCCGGCATTTGATTGCTGGTTGTTGGCAGAGTTCTAGATTGCCGGCTAGGAGAGTCTGAGGTTCGCGGAGGGCGCTCACGGATTGCAGATTCAAGGTCTGATTTCGACCAAGGTACCGTCGGGTACCAGGTCCCAAATTTCACGCATTTCCGCGTTTGTGAGTGCTATGCAGCCGTTGGTCCAGTCGAGGCCCTCGAAATACCACTCGGGGTATTCTTCGTCTATGGGTGTACCGTGGATCATGATCATACCGCCCGGGTCGACGCCCCGCTTGTAGGCTGCAGTCTGATCTTTCAGGTTGGGATAATCCAGGTGCATGCTGAGGTTGTAGTCGGCGCTTCTGTGACGCCAGTCGATGGTGTAGATCCCCTCGGGAGTGCGCTGATCGCCCACCTCCTGCTTGTGCCCCACAGGTTCGCGACCCAGTGAGATGCGGTAGGCGCGTATGACTTCGCCCTGGCTGATAACCTCCAGTTTTCTTGCGTGCTTGTGTACCAGGACTTTGTCGATGACCGGCTCTGCTGCTGCGGATTGGCCTGAATGAAGCAGCAGTCCCAGCAAAGCAAGCAATAGATAAACGAATGAACGCATCAACCGACCTGACGTGATTGCCCGGGGCGGTAGACAATATCCCGCATGCGGATCGGGTAGTGGCTGTGCTGACGGTCGTGAAAATACTGCTTGAGCGTCTTGCCGACAGTGGGGAAGGCCAATTCGTCCCATGGAATTTCTGACTCGGTGAAGAGTCTGACTTCCAGGCTCTCTTCGCCTGCTGCAAATGCGCGATCAATCAGCTTGCCCCGAAAAAACATGTAAACCTGATTGATGTGCGGCAAATTGAACAGCATATAGAGCTCCTGCTCGCTGACGCGGGCCTGTGCTTCTTCCCAGGTTTCGCGCAGGGCTGCCTCTTCGGTAGTTTCGCCGTTCTCCATGTAGCCGGCTGGCAAGGTCCAGTAACCGACTCGAGGCTCGATGGCTCGGCGACACAGGAGAACCTGTTCTTCATGGATGACCAGGCACCCGGCGACTATGCGCGGATTCTGGTAGTGGATGGTCTCGCAGTGGTTGCAAACGAATCTGGACCGGTTGTCGCCGTCCGGGATGCGCTGGCTGACCTGCTGACCGCAATCGCTGCAGAACTTCATGATTCGCTATCTCGTAAGCCGATATGTTTTGTCCTATCTTGAGGCGCATTTGCCGGCTGGGCAACTGGTTCTACGTAAGTGATCATGACATCATTATTGAAAACACAAGAGGTGAATTGAATGCTGGACAAGATGCGCCTGCGGGTTGGCGAACATCGTCCGCGCGAGATTGAAGGTGCGGGATTGCCGGAGGCCGGCGTATTGATCCCGGTCACCTGCGTGCACGACCGGCCGGAGATTATCCTGACCGTTCGCTCCCAGCGCCTGTCGACCCACTCCGGCGAAGTCGCTTTCCCCGGCGGGCGACGTGATCCTGGTGATGTGGATCTGCAATACACTGCACTGCGCGAGACTCACGAGGAAATTGGCCTGTTGCCTGAGCTGGTGGAGGTGGTTGGTCCGCTCGGCTCCCTGGTGTCACGTTTTGGCATAAAGGTAACGCCCTATGTAGGCATTGTGCCTGATGTGTTTGATCTGGTGCCCAACGCAGGTGAGATCGAGACGGTATTCCGGGTGCCCGTGAGCTTCTTTCTGGAAGACCGCAGGGAGATGACCCACCGGATAGACTACGAAGGCCGTAGTTGGTACGTACCCAGCTATCGTTTTGATGGCCACAAGATCTGGGGCCTGACCGCGTTGATGCTGGCCGAGTTCGTCAATATCGCTTTTGATGCCGACATAGAATTGAACACCCCCTACGATGAAGATCGCAAGCAGGAGAGAAGATGAAATACAGCCTGGGTAACGACCGAGTAGAAATGGCAGATGATGCCTGGATCGCCGATTCTGCTGCAGTAGTGGGTAAGGTGCGGCTGGAGGCCGGTGCCAACGTGTGGTTTGGCGCGGTGCTGCGCGGCGACAACGAGCTGATTCTCATCGGCGAGCATAGCAATGTGCAGGATGGTGCGGTGATGCATACGGATATGGGTTATCCGCTGACTTTGGGCAAGGGCGTGACTGTGGGCCATAACGCCATGCTGCATGGCTGTACTG
Source organism: Halopseudomonas salina (assembly GCF_014637955.1). NCBI lineage: Bacteria > Pseudomonadati > Pseudomonadota > Gammaproteobacteria > Pseudomonadales > Pseudomonadaceae > Halopseudomonas > Halopseudomonas salina. The sequence continues at coordinate 37,212 of NZ_BMFF01000001.1, forward strand.
TGGGCGACTATAGTCTGGTGGGGATCGGCGCCGTGGTGCTCAACGGCGCGAAGATCGGTAAGCACTGCATCATCGGCGCCAATACGTTGATTGGCGAGGGCAAGGAGATTCCCGATGGATCTCTGGTGGTAGGTTCTCCGGGCAAGGTGGTGCGCGAGCTGAACGAACAGCAGAAGAAGATGCTTGAGGCCAGTGCCGCCCACTATGTGCACAACGCCCAGCGCTACCAGCGCGATCTCAAGCCCCAGGACGACTGAAGGTGTCCGGCGTGGTTGCATCCCCGTGTATAGGGGTATGTGCGCTGGACGAGCGTGATATATGCACCGGCTGCCAGCGTAGCGCAGTGGAGATCACGCAATGGTTTCGCATGAACGAGGAGCAGCGCCGCGAGGTGCTTGCCCGCTGTGAAGAGCGGGCTCGCGCGCAGGGGCTGTGGTTTTCGATCAATAAGGACAAGGGATTTCAGGCATGAGTCAGCCAGCATGAGTAAAATAGGAACGCCGGGTACCCAGGGCGCAGTGCGCGTTCTGTTATTGGGAGCTGGAGAGCTGGGCAAGGAGCTGGTGATCGAGCTGCAGCGACTTGGCTGCGAGACCATTGCGGTGGATCGTTACGACCAGGCTCCGGCCATGCAGGTTGCCCATCGCAGCCATGTGATCAGCATGCTCGATGGTGCAGCGTTGAGGGCGGTGATCGAGCAGGAAAAACCGCATTATATCGTGCCCGAAATCGAGGCAATTGCTACCCAGACCCTACGCGATATGGAAACCGAAGGTTATACGGTGATTCCAACCGCCCGCGCAGCCTGGTTGACCATGGATCGTGAGGGTATACGCCGATTGGCGGCCGAGGAGCTCGGTTTGCCAACCTCTGCCTACCGTTTCGCCGGTACCCTTGATGAATACCGTGCTGCCATCGAGGCGGTCGGTCTCCCCTGTGTCGTCAAGCCGGTCATGAGTTCGTCGGGCAAGGGGCAGTCCCTGGTCAGGGATCAGGAGCAGGTTCAAGCAGCCTGGGACTATGCCCAGTCAGGCGGGCGTGCCGGTGGCGGACGGGTCATCGTCGAGGGTCTGGTTGAGTTTGATTATGAGATCACCCTGCTTACTGTCAGACATATCGATGGAACCGTATTCTGCGATCCCATCGGTCATCGACAGGCCGGCGGTGACTATCAGGAGTCCTGGCAGCCACAGGCAATGAGCGAAGCAGCTCTGCTTGAATCCAAACGCATTGCCGGCTCTGTGACCGACGCGCTTGGTGGTCGTGGGGTGTTTGGTGTCGAGCTTTTCATTCGCGGTGATCAGGTATGGTTCAGCGAGGTTTCACCTAGGCCCCACGATACCGGGATGGTGACGATGATTTCCCAGGACCTGTCGCAGTTTGCCTTGCACGCACGGGCGATTCTGGGATTACCTGTGCCCTCGGTACGGCAATTGGGTGCCTCTGCCTCAGCGGTGCTGATCGTTGAAGGGGAGTCCCAGTCGGTCAGTTTTTCCAACCTGCATGACGCCTTGGTGCAACCGGATACGCAGTTACGTCTTTTCGGCAAGCCTGAGGTCAGCGGTCAGCGCCGCATGGGCGTAGCGCTTGCTCGCGCCGACGACATAGCTCTTGCGCGGGAAAAGGCCATGGCAGTGATCGGGGCCATCAAGGTTCAGCTCTGAGGGCGGCGCAGCCGCGCCCGCGTCAATGTTCGGGCTCTGGCTCTGCTTCCGTGCCGGGTAAAGGGCCCTGTTGATCCAGGCCGCGGTCCCACACCCGAACACTCTTGACCATGTTGTCCTTGGTTTGCAGTATTTCCATGCGGTACGGTCCGACGGCCAGGCAAACGCTGGTTTCCGGAATGCTTTCCAGTTGCTCGGTGATCAGGCCATTCAGCGTCTTGGGCCCATCGGCGGGCAATTTCCATTTCAGCTGACGGTTAATCGCCCTAATAGCTGTGCCGCCTTCGATGACAAAGCGGCCGTCATCCTGAGGGTGAATATCCTGGCTGGGCAGGAGCATGTCGCTGGTGAATTCACCAACAATTTCTTCCAGTATGTCCTCGAGCGTAACAAGGCCAATCACATCGCCATATTCGTCCACCACAATCGCAATGCGTCGCTTCTGCTTCTGGAAATTGAACAGTTGGGTATGTAGCGGTGTGCTTTCCGGGACGAAGTAGGGCTCCTTGCAAGCGTTGATCAGGGAATCCTTGGTCAGGTCGCCGCGGCTTAACAGACGTGCTATGGAGCGCATATGAACTATGCCGGTCACATTGTTTATGTCGCCCTGAAATACCGGCAGGCGGGTGTGATGGCAAGTGCGCAACTGACTGTTGATACTCGGCAGGCTGTCTTCCAGGTCGATGCCAATGGCTTCGTTGCGCGGGATCATGATGTCATTGACGGTCATTTTTTCCAGATCAAGGATGCCAAGTAGCATATTCTGACGACTACGAGTAATGCCCAGTCCTGCCTCGCGCACCACGGTACGGAGCTCTTCCACGCTCAGTTGGTCATTGTTCGACGCGAGGTTGATACCCATCAGGCGCAGCAACACGTTGCTTATGCTGCTGCACACCCAGACGATCGGATACAGGATTTTCTGTAGAACCTGCAGGACGATGCTTACTGGAAAGGCAATCAGTTCCGGGCGAACGGCTGCCAGTGTCTTGGGCGTGATTTCCCCGAAAATCAGAATGATAATGGTCAGGCCGATGGTCGCGATGGCTATGCCGGCTTCGCCGAAAAACTCCACCGCAACTACTGTTGCGATAGAGGCGGCAAGAATGTTGACGATGTTGTTGCCGACCAGGATGGTGCCGAGCAGGCGGTCGGGGCGCTCCAGTAGCCGTGATGCCCGTCTGGCGCCTCTGTGGCCTTCCTTGGTCATGTGTTTGAGACGATAGCGGTTGAGGCTCATCATGCTGGTTTCGGAGCTCGAGAAAAACGCCGAAAGCATGATCAGCACAACGAGGCTTATCAGCAGGAAGGTCGTATGCGAGTCGTTCAAGAGGGAACCTCAAGGACAATAGAAGATGGGAGCATGATCAGGCGAGGAAGAACTCGCTAACCAGCTTGCTACCAAAATAGGCCAGGGCCAGCAACAGGAAGCCCGCGAGAGTCCAGCGAATTGCATTGCTGCCGCGCCAGCCACGGAAGTGCCGACCCCAGAGCAGAACGCCAAATATTACCCAGGCAAGGCATGAGAGCAGGGTTTTGTGAGCCACGTCCTGAGCAAACATATTGTCGAGGAAGACAAAGCCGGTAATCAAAGCCAGTGTGAGCAGCAGCTCGCCACAAAACAGGAACTGGAACAGCAGGCGCTCCATGGTCTGTAGCGGCGGAAAAGTGCGGATGAAGCGAGTGGGGTGCTTGTGCTTGAGCTGATAGTTCTGGATGCCCAGCAGGCCCGCTTGAAAGGCGGCAATGGTCAGAATGCCGTAAGCCAGAATGGACAGCAGTATATGGGCGACCAGCATGCCATCACCTGCCACCAGTCGCGTGCCATGGCCAGGAAATAACCAGGCCAGCAATACGGTGACTACAGCGAGCGGGAAAAGGGCCAGCAGCAGGCTCAATACCGGGGCGCGAAAACTGAATGCCAGGGTGATGGCAATGATGAGCCAGGCTACCAGCGAGCCCGCATTGAAGAAGCCCAGCGCGAGTCCGGTATCGGTAATCAGTTGCAGATAGAGGCTGCCAGCATGCGCAGTAAGTGCCACCAGGCCGATGGCCCGCAGCAGGGATGTGTTAACGGCCAGGCGTTTGGCCAGGCAGCGGATCTGGTAGATGCTGCCGCCCAGATACAGGAACACGGCAAACAGGCTGGAAATGAGGGCTGTCATACATCCTTGCAATGGAAATCATTGGAATCGAAGTGTCGCATAAGCCGCGCCGCTGTTAAAGCGCTCCCTGTCATCCACAATCGCCGCAGGGTATACTGCGGCGCTTGATCGCTTCGCCCGTCTGTCCGGTTTACGGGAAGCATAGGAGATTCAGCATGTTCGACAATCTTACCGAACGCCTTTCCCATAGTCTGCGTGGTGTGACTGGGCGGGCCAAGCTCACCGAAGAGAATATCAAGGACACCCTGCGTGAAGTGCGCATGGCGTTGCTTGAGGCAGATGTTGCGCTGCCGGTGGTCAAGGCATTCGTTGATCAGGTGCGCGAGCGCGCCGTTGGTCAGGAAGTGTCCCGCAGCCTTTCGCCAGGGCAGGTGTTCGTCAAGATCATCAAGGCCGAGCTCGAAGCTGTCATGGGTGAGGCCGAGGGTCTCAACCTGGCCGTCACGCCGCCTGCAGTGATCCTGATGGCGGGTCTGCAGGGTGCGGGTAAAACGACCTCTGTCGCCAAGCTGGGTAAGACCCTGCGCGAGCGGCAGAAGAAAAAGGTCATGGTGGTCAGTGCCGACGTCTATCGTCCGGCTGCTATCAAGCAGCTGGAAACCCTGGCGGCAGAAGTCGGGGTGAATTTCTTCCCCTCCGACGCTGGCCAGAAGCCTGTCGATATCGTCCAGGCAGCTATGCGCGAGGCGCGCAACCGCTTCATGGACGTGCTGATCATCGACACCGCCGGCCGTCTGGCCATCGACGCCGATATGATGGACGAGATTCGTGCTGTGCACGCAGCGGCCAAGCCAGCTGAAACGCTGTTTGTGGTCGATGCGATGACCGGCCAGGACGCAGCCCTGACTGCCCAGGCGTTCAACGAAGCGCTGCCTTTGACCGGCGTGATCCTGACCAAGGTCGATGGCGACTCGCGTGGCGGTGCGGCGCTGTCGGTGCGGCACATTACCGGCAAGCCGATCAAGTTTCTGGGTGTGGGTGAGAAGACCGACGCGCTGGAGGCTTTCCACCCTGACCGGATTGCTTCGCGCATCCTTGGCATGGGCGACGTGCTCAGTCTGATCGAGCAGGCTGAACAGAAGCTCGACAAGGATAAGGCCGAGAAGCTCGCCAAGAAGCTGAAGAAGGGCAAAGGCTTTGATCTCGAGGACTTTCGCGACCAGCTGCAGCAGATGCGCGGTATGGGTGGCCTGGGATCGATGATGGAAAAGCTGCCGATGATGGGCAAGATCAATCCGTCGCAGATGGAAACCGCGCAGACCGAAGCGGAAAAGCAGTTCAGTCGCATGGAGGCGATCATCAACTCGATGACTCCAGGCGAGCGGCGCAATCCCGACATTATCAGCGGCTCGCGCAAGCGCCGCATTGCCGCCGGCTCAGGCACCCAGATCCAGGATATCGGGCGGGTTATCAAGCAGCACAAGCAGATGCAAAAGATGATGAAAAAGGTCAGCGGCAAGGGTGGCATGGCCAAAATGATGCGCGGAATGGGTGGTATGGGCGGCGGCGGTGGCATGATGCCCCCTGGCGGCGGGATGCCTAAGTTCTGACCGGATTGCTGGTCCTCCAGCTACAATGCAGAAAACAGTTTTCAATGGCTGCGATATTCCGTAGAATACGCGACCTTTCGGGCACAACAGACCTGCAATGCAGATAGTGGTCCGTAATTGATTCAATGAGCGTTACTCAAATACAGGAAACAATGTCCACATGGTAACCATTCGTCTAGCTCGTGGTGGCTCCAAGAAGCGCCCCTTCTATCACCTGACTGTCGCAAACAGCCGCAACGCCCGTGATGGTCGTTTCGTTGAGCGCGTTGGCTTTTTCAACCCCGTTGCCAACGGTGCTGAAATTCGCCTGTCCGTTAATCAGGAGCGGGTAAGCTACTGGTTGAGTCAGGGCGCGCAGCCGTCCGAGCGCGTTGCTTCCCTGCTGAAGGAAAATCAGGCTTCCGCCTGATATGAGCAACCTGCCGGAGTCGTCCGGATCGCCCCTGGTGGTCCTTGGCGAAATTGTCTCGGTGCACGGCATTCGCGGTTCGGTCAAGGTCAAGTCTGACACTGATCCGCTGGATAACGCACTGGACTACCCCGAGTGGATACTCCGCAAGGGTGATCAGACACACACCATCAAAGTGCTTGATGGTCGGGTGCAGGGTCGGGTGTTGGTAGTCGATCTCGAAGGGGTAACCGACCGGGATCAGGCGCTGGCACTGGTGGGTAACGAGATTTGTGTGGCTGAACAAGCGCTACCAGATCTCGAAGCGGGTGAGTACTACTGGCATCAGCTGGAAGGTTTGCAGGTGATAACGGTGCAGGGGCAACTCCTGGGCCTGATTGATCATTTGCTCGAGACCGGCTCCAACGATGTGATCGTGGTCAAGCCCTGTGAAGGCAGCCTGGATCAGCGCGAACGTTTGCTGCCCTATCTGCCGGATCTGTATGTTAAGGCCATCGATTTGCAGGCAGGCGTAATGCAGGTTGATTGGGATCCGGAGTTCTGACCGGTGTGGGCCGGTGTAGTAACGCTGTTTCCGGAGATGTTTGCGGCGCTGACCGAGTACGGGGTAACCGGACGAGCAGTTAAGCGTGGTCAGCTTGAAGTTGCCTTCAGCAACCCCCGTGAGCACGCCCACGATAAGCATCGCACGGTAGATGACCGACCCTTTGGCGGTGGTCCCGGGATGTTGATGAAAGTCGAGCCGTTGCTGGAAGCGATCGAGTCGATCACAGCGCAGGCTCCTTCGAAGCCCAGGGTGATCTATCTGTCACCCCAGGGCCAGCCACTGACTCAGAAACGGGTGCAGGAGCTGGCGGTGTTGGACAGCCTGGTGCTGTTATGCGGACGCTATGAAGGTATCGACGAACGTATCATCGAGATGTGCGTAGATGAGGAAATTTCCCTCGGCGATTACGTGTTGTCGGGGGGCGAGCTGGGAGCCATGGTGCTGCTGGACTCGGTGACCAGACTGATTCCCGGTGTGCTCGGGCATGCGGATTCGGCGGTTGAGGATTCATTTTCGGAAGGGTGGCTGGATTGTCCGCACTACACCCGGCCGGAAGAGATTGCAGAGCGGCGCGTACCGGAGGTGCTGCTCAGTGGTAACCATGAATTGATCCGGCGCTGGCGTCTCAAGCAGTCCCTGGGCAGAACCTGGCAACGTCGGCCAGAGTTGCTCGAGGATCTAACGCTGAGCAAAGAACAGCAGCAGCTGTTGGCGGAATTTATCCGCGAACGGGAAACCGATAACCATTGATTCAAGTCCGACGGCTTGTGCAGGAGTATTAAATGTCCAACATTATTGCCCAGATCGAAGCTGAGCAGATGAGCAAGAAGTTGCCCGAGTTCGCTCCGGGTGACACTGTAATCGTTCAGGTTAAAGTGAAGGAAGGCGAGCGTGAGCGTCTGCAGGCCTTTGAAGGCGTGGTTATCGGTAAGCGTAACCGGGGTCTGAACTCCGCGTTCACCGTGCGCAAGATCTCCAGCGGTGTAGGCGTCGAGCGTACCTTCCAGAGCTACTCTCCGCTGATCGACAGCCTGACCGTCAAGCGTCGTGGTGATGTACGTAAAGCCAAGCTTTACTATCTGCGCGCCCTGTCCGGTCGTGCCGCTCGTATCAAGGAAAAGCTGGGCTGATCAGCCTGCTTTTCCGGTACGAAAAAAAAGCAGCCTGCGGGCTGCTTTTTTATTGTCTGGCGTATGATGACTGTGAATTTACAGCGTTCGAGATATTTTTATGGCCAAGCCCGGCGCAGCGCCCATGCAGCATCCTATGCCCCGCGCAGTGATCAGCGACACCGAGCAGCGCATAATTGCCGGCTATATCGATAATCTTTGGCTGGAGCGCGGCCTGGCAAGGCCCACGCTGGAAGCCTACCGCACCGACCTGGAGCATCTGGCCGGTTGGCTGGCTGGGCGTAAGCTGGTATTGCTCGGGGCAAGCCGCGCCGATCTTATGGAGCATCTGGGCTGGCGCATTGGCAAGGGTTATCAGGCCCGCTCAACGGCAAGACTGCTGTCATGCCTGCGTGGATTTTACCGCCATGCCCTGCGTCAGAATCTGATTGTGGAAGACCCGACGCTGGATATCGCCTTGCCGAAGATGGGGCGACCCTTGCCCAAGGCGCTCAGCGAGGCGGACGTCGAGGCGCTGCTTGATGCGCCGGACGTTGAAGACAGCCTGGGGCTGCGTGATCGCTGCATGCTTGAAGTGCTCTATGCCTGCGGGCTGCGCGTGAGCGAGCTGACGGGCTTGCGCCTGGATCAGTTGAATCAGCGCCAGGGCGTGATCCGGGTGACCGGCAAAGGCAGCAAGGAACGTCTGGTGCCCCTTGGGGAAGAGGCCCTGAGCTGGATCGGGCGTTACCTGCGTGAGGGCAGGGGTGCATTGCTTGGAGGTCAGGCGGGAGATGTGCTTTTCCCCAGCCGCCGCGGTACTGAAATGACGCGTCAGACCTTTTGGCACAGAATCAAGCTGCACGCCAGTCAGGCGGGTATTCGCGCTAACCTGTCCCCGCACACCCTGCGCCATGCGTTTGCCACTCACTTGCTCAATCATGGTGCCGATTTGCGGGTGGTACAGATGTTGCTGGGGCACAGTGACCTGTCTACCACGCAGATCTATACACATGTAGCGCGTCAGCGTCTGCGCGATCTGCACGCCAGCCATCATCCCCGTGGGTGAGGCGGGTGTTTCATGCTAAGCTTGACCGCCTTGAAGAGGACCTCTGATGCGATTCAAATACTACATGACCTTGTTGCTCGCTCTTGGCGCCCCGGCCGTAATGGCGGCCCCCGCTGATGACATTCGTGCCAGTCTGGATAAGCTCAATCTACCGATGCAGGTGCAGACCATCAGTGAGTCCCCCATGGAGGGTCTTTATCAGGTGCAAATGGACAGTGGTCGCATCATATATGCTAGTGCTGACGGGAAATTTCTGGTCCAGGGGGCATTGTTTGATGTCACCGATGGCGGGTTGAGCAACCTGACAGCCGCGGCCGAAGCCAAGACCATCGGTGAGTCACTGAACAAGCTGCCGCGTGAGGAGATGGTCATATTTGCGCCCGAGAAGCCTGAGACCCATGTCACCATTTTTACCGATGTGGATTGTGGTTACTGCCGCCTGCTGCACAGCGAAGTAGACGAGCTCAACGCACTTGGGATAGAAGTGCGTTATCTGGCTTTCCCGCGAAGTGGGGCGTCAGGCGAGAGCGCCGCGACCATGGAATCAATATGGTGCGCGAAGGATCCGCAAGAGGCAATGACCCAAGCCAAGCTGGGCAATACCATCGAGCAAGCCAGCTGCGCCAATCCTGTGGCCAACCAGTATCAGTTGGGTGTGCAGCTGGGAGTTCAAGGTACGCCTGCCATTTTTCTGGCCAACGGAACTCTGGTACCGGGCTACAAGCCTGCGAAAACACTGGCTCAGGAAGCGCTGGCCAACCAGTAACGGCTTGGACACTAAACGAATGCCCAAGGGCGCGTAGCCCGGGCGATCTTGAATAATTTGATCAAATGGAGAACATGGTTTGAAACCGGTGAAAGTAGGAATATGTGGTTTGGGCACCGTCGGCGGTGGCACCTTCAACGTTCTGCAGCGCAATGCGGTCGAGATTTCCCGGCGCGCCGGACGCGGCATTGAGGTTGCCCAGATTGCCGCGCGGCATCTGAATCCTGCCTGCGATACCGGCGACACGCCGATCACGGATGACGTTTTCGACGTGGTCAATAATCCCGAGATTGAAGTAGTCATCGAGTTGATCGGTGGCTATACCGTGGCCTTTGACGTAGTAATGCAGGCTATTGCCAATGGCAAGCACGTAGTGACGGCCAACAAGGCATTGATCGCGGTTCACGGCAACGAGATTTTCGAGGCGGCGAGCAAGCAGGGTGTTGTGGTGGCGTTCGAGGCTTCTGTCGCTGGCGGTATACCGATCATCAAGGCGTTGCGCGAGGGCCTGGCAGCCAATCAGATCGACTGGGTGGCCGGTATCATCAATGGCACCGGCAATTTCATTCTGACCGAAATGCGCGACAAGGGCCGCACCTTTGACGACGTGCTGGCCGAGGCGCAAATGCTCGGTTACGCCGAGGCCGATCCGACGTTCGACGTCGAAGGGATTGATGCGGCGCACAAGCTGACCATCCTGGCATCCATTGCTTTCGGCATTCCGCTGCAATTCGACAAGGCCTACACCGAAGGCATCAGCAAGCTCACTACAGCCGATGTGCGCTACGCCGAGGCTTTTGGCTACCGTATCAAGCACCTGGGTATCGCCCGACGGACCGCTGACGGCGTTGAGCTGCGTGTGCACCCGACACTGATCCCGGCCGACCGGCTGATTGCCAATGTGAACGGTGTGATGAACGCCATCATGGTCAATGGTGACGCAGTGGGCTCTACGCTGTATTACGGCGCTGGCGCTGGCGCTGAGCCCACCGCATCCTCGGTGGTTGCCGATGTGATCGATGTGGTCCGTGCTCTGACCACCGATCCGAACAACCGCGTGCCGCACCTGGCCTTCCGCGCCGAGTCGCTTTCTGATCTGGCAGTGTTGCCTGCTTCGGCTATCGAGACCGCCTATTACCTGCGGATTCAGGCCAAGGATCGTCCCGGTGTGTTGGCCAAGGTGGCGACCATTCTTTCCGAGCGTGAGATCAATATCGAATCGATTCTGCAGAAGGAAGTCGAGGAGCAGGCTGGTCTGGTACCGATCATCATCATGACGCATCGCGTTCGCGAGCAGAAGATGAATGATGCTATTGAGGCGCTCGAGGCGCTCGACGAAGTGGTCTCGCCGCTGATGCGGATCCGGGTAGAACAACTGAATTAATCGCGGCAAGCTACAAGCTGCAAGCGACAAGTGGTCCGGTGTTGGTCCGGCTGCTTGGCGCTTGAAGCTTGTGACTTGAAGCTCAAACCGAAGGTTTGCAACGATGCGCTACATAAGTACTCGGGGCCAGGCTCCGGCTCTGAATTTTGAAGATGTTTTACTGACCGGTCTGGCGACAGACGGTGGATTGTATGTGCCTGAGAACCTGCCGCACTTCACCCAGGAAGAGATTGCTTCCTGGGCGGGGCTGCCTTATCACGAGCTCGCCTTCAATGTAATGCGCCCCTTCGTGGCAGGCAGCATCAGCGATGCCGACTTCAAGCGGATCCTCAAGGAAACCTACGGCGTCTTCGCCCACGAGGCTATTGCTCCTCTGCGCCAACTGGGTGCGAACGAGTGGGTTCTGGAGCTTTTCCATGGACCGACTCTGGCGTTTAAGGATTTTGCCCTGCAGCTGCTTGGTCGCTTGCTCGATCACTTCCTGCTCAAGCGTGGCGAGCGGGTGGTCATCATGGGCGCGACCTCCGGTGACACAGGTTCGGCCGCGATTGAAGGCTGCAAGCATTGCGAGAATGTGGATATCTTCATTCTGCATCCGCATAACCGCGTCTCGGAAGTGCAACGCCGGCAGATGACGACCATCAAGGGCGACAACATCCACAACATTGCCGTGGAAGGCAATTTTGATGACTGCCAGGAAATGGTCAAGAACAGCTTCGCTGATCAAGGTTTCCTCAAGGGGACGCGGTTGGTTGCGGTGAACTCGATCAACTGGGCGCGCATCATGGCGCAGATCGTCTATTATTTTCATGCGTCCCTACAGCTGGGTGGCCCCGCTCGCTCCATGGCGTTCTCGGTGCCCACCGGTAACTTTGGCGACATATTTGCAGGCTATCTGGCCCGCAATATGGGACTGCCGATCAGCCAGCTGATTGTTGCCACCAATCGTAACGACATTCTGCACCGTTTCATGAGCGGCAACCGCTATGCCAAGGATACTCTGCACCCTTCCTTATCGCCGTCGATGGATATCATGGTGTCCTCCAACTTCGAGCGTTTGCTGTTCGACATGCATGGACGTAACGGTCCAGCGGTTGCCGAACTGATGTCGGAGTTCCGCAAGACTGGCTTGCTCAGTGTTGAAGACGAACGCTGGACTGAAACACGCAGACTCTTTGATTCGCTCGCAGTAGACGATGACGCCACTTGCAGCACGATCACCGACGTCTATCGCGCCACAGGCGAGTTGCTGGATCCGCATACGGCTATTGGGGTGCGTGCGGCGCGGGAATGCCGCAGATCAATGTCGCTGCCGATGATCACTCTGGGTACGGCCCATCCGGTCAAGTTTCCCGAAGCGGTGATCAAGGCTGAGGTGGATGTGGAGCCAGTCCTGCCAGCACATCTCAAGGATCTGTTCGAGCGTGATGAGCGCTTTACTGTACTGGCCAACGAGTTGCACGAGGTCCAGTCCTTTGTGGCCCAACACGGTAATCGCGGCAAACCCCTCTGATAACTGTGCGTTGTCGAAATGACTTTCGGCAACGCACCTGGGGTGCCTGTCGAACCTTAAAGCTCAATAAGCATCAAAGCAGTAATCAGGAGTTGCGCTGTCTGCTCCATCTGCTGAATAGAGGATGTTATGGTTCAGGAATTGCGGAACCTTGAGCAGTTATTCAATCACATAGCGACCCTGGCAAGCGAGAACGGCGAGGTATCTCTCGGTATTGTGGTTGAGTCTATTGGCCACCGCTCATTTGGCCCTTTGCTTTTGATTATCGGACTGACCTTGTCATCCCCCCTGAGTGGCATCCCCGGGATGACCTCGATCAGTGCGGCATTCATCTTCCTGATTGCAGCACAGCTACTCATGGGGCGGCGATTCTTCTGGATGCCCCATTGGTTGCTGGATCGTTCGTTGGACAGGAAGCAGATCATGACAGGGTTACGCTGGATCACTCCGCCGGCCCGAGTGGTCGACCGGTTGACGCGTCCCCGCCTGTTTTTTCTTGTCAGCCGCTCGGGTGCTTATGTTACGGCCGCGTTATGCGTATGTATCGCAATGATCATGCCCGTGTTTGAGCTGGTTCCCTTCAGTGCCTCTGCCGTGGGCGTTGCCCTCGCTGCTCTAGGCCTGGCGCTGGTGGCGCAGGACGGTCTGCTGGCTTTGATCGCCTTCTGTGTCATCGGGGCAACTTTTGGCCTGGCTGTTGTCAATATCCTCTGATCCGTCATAAAGGTGGACCAACAGGGAGATCGTCAACCGAATGCTCTGGATTCTGCTACTACACATCATAGGCGTGCTGTTCTGGGCTGCCGCGCTGTTATATCTCCCGGCCCTCATCGCCGGAGAGGTCATGCATGATGAAAAGCTGAAAGAGCCACCGGTCACTTACGATTCTATCGCCAGAGCCGTTTTTACCTTCGTGGCAACACCCGCAGCCCTGGTAGCGATTATCGCGGGAACCCTGGTTTTCGTGCTTAATCACACCATCGTTCCCTGGCTTATATTCAAGCTGACGCTGGTGTCATTCTTGGTGATATGCCACGCCCTTGCGGGGTTGCTGATCCTGCGGGCAGAGTCACGCAATGGCAAGCCGGTTGTCCCCTGGTGCATGTTACTCGCGGTAGTCAGTGGTTCGCTGATGTTCACAATTGTCTGGCTGGTGCTTAGCAAGCCCCAAATCGAGGCCTGGCTATGACTGCTAAATTCCCCATGGCTCCAGGATTCTCACAGGTTCTCGCGCCGCTCGGCCATTTTTTCCGGCGAGACCCCAACCGCGTGATCGTATACGAGAATGCCGCCAAGCAGGCTGGTAAGGGATATCAACAAGCCAGTCAGCAGGCTGGTATAGAGTCCCCAGGGCATGATTGCCAGATCCGGTTCCCCTACACGCAACAACCAGTTGAGTGTAGCCAGAGACAGCATCATCACCGCCAGAATCGCGTGGCACCAAGCCGTTATCAAGCTGCGTATTTGTGCCACGATAGTCAGATCGAGCATGCCGATGAAGCCCGATACCCAGCCTCCCAGAGCTCCGATACCTGCCAGCCAGAGGCTCAGGCGAGCCCAGAAAAAGTCCCCCGTGACCAGGTAGGCAATATCGGCTCCGATCAGTCCGAGCAGAGCTGCCACCGGAAAGTGAATCAACATCGGATGGATAGGATGCCCATGAATCGACATCTTGCTGCGAATTTTCTCTTCAGCCATGAAACTCTCCGACTGTGTTCAGCTGTATTACAACCTGGAAGAGTGTGCTCCGTCGGTTGCCAAAAGGTTAGCAATGCTCATTGTGGCAGCTATCCAGCATTTGGACCGGCAATTGGGGAGAGGGTTGCATGAAGCCTGACCAGATGACAGATCCACTGATTCAAAGTAACCAGGAACGCCATAGGACCTTCGACCGTGTGTGGGGCAATCTTCCAGGCTGGCGGGCACTGTCGGCGGTTAATCACACGACGATCGGCCTGCGGTTCATTGTTACCGGGTTCATGTTCTTCCTGGTGGGTGGATTGCTGGCGATGCTCATTCGCACACAACTGGCGTTACCCGAACAGGATATTGTCGGTATCGAGCTGTATAACCAGCTGTTCACCATGCATGGCACAGTGATGATGTTTCTCTTTGCCATTCCGGTGTTGGAAGGTATGGCAATGTATCTGATTCCCAAGATGATCGGAGCGCGGGATCTGGTTTTTCCGCGGCTGAGCGCATTGGGTTATTACTGCTATCTTTTTGGCGGGCTGATCATCCTGTCCAGCCTGGTAATGAATATTGCGCCGGATACCGGCTGGTTCATGTATACGCCGCTGAGCAGTGCAAATTACTCGCCTGGGCCCGGCTCTGACTTCTGGCTGCTTGGCATCACATTCGTGGAGATTTCCGCCCTGTCGGCGGGTGTGGAGCTCGTGGTGTCTATCCTGCGCACGCGAACCCGGGGGATGGCCCTGAGCAAGATGCCGGTCTTCTGCTGGTACATCCTGGCAATGGCCTTGATGATCATCTTCGGATTTCCACCGCTTATTCTCGGCAGCATACTGCTGGAGCTCGAGCGTGCTGCCGGTATGGTGTTCTTCGAAGTGGCCGGGGGAGGGGACCCGCTGTTATGGCAACACCTGTTCTGGCTGTTCGGACATCCTGAGGTCTATATCCTGTTTCTGCCCGCTGCGGGCATCGTATCCACACTCATACCCGTTTTTGCCCAGCACCCGTTGGTGGGATACCGCTGGATCGTGGTGGGCATCATCCTCATGGGTTTTCTCAGCTTTGGTTTGTGGGTCCACCACATGTTTACGGTGGGTATCCCGCAACTGGCGTTATCATTCTTTTCCGTGGCAAGCATGCTGGTAGCGATCCCTACGGGGATTCAGGTTTTCGCCTGGTTGGCGACGCTCTGGGCGGGACGAGTGGTATTTCACCTGCCTATGCTGTGGATACTGGGTTTCATCGTAATCTTCGTCAATGGCGGGCTGACCGGGGTGATGCTGGCGCTGGTGCCGTTCGACTGGCAGGTACATGACACCCATTTTGTGGTCGCCCACATGCACTATGTGCTGGTTGGCGGGATGCTGTTTCCCATGGTTGCCGGCCTCTATTACTGGCTGCCCCATGTCTCGGGACGGATGCCTTCAGATACCCTGGGCCGCTGGGGTTTCTGGCTGGTTTTCATCGGATTCAATCTGACCTTCCTGATCATGCACCTCACCGGCCTGCTGGGTATGCCGCGGCGGATCTATACCTACGAAGCCGAAATGGGCTGGGGATGGTTGAATCTGATCTCGTCGATCGGTGGATTTGTCATGGCTATCGGTGTCGCGGCGGTCATTCTGGATATCGCATTGCATTTTCGTTTCGGCAAAAGAGCAACCCTCAATCCCTGGAATGCGGACACGCTGGAATGGGCCATGCCCATGCCGGTCCCCACCTATAATTTTGCCAGTCTGCCCACCGTAGAAACCCGCCATCCCATGTGGGAAAACACCGATCTGCCGCAAACCATAGCCTCGGGGCAGCATGGCCTGGCTGAAATTCAGCACAATCGCCGTGACACATGGGGCTCGGACGCTATTACAGGCAAGGTCCGTGAGATTATTAACCTGCCATCCAATTCCTGGATACCATTGCAGTGCGCTGTGGCAATCGGCGTGCTGTGTATCAGTTTGCTCGTCAAGGCCTATCTTGTCGCCGTGCTGTCGACAGTGGCTGCGGTCTTTCTGTTGCTGCGCTGGAGTTGGCACAACGGAGGCCATCCGTCAGTGACGCCCCTGCGTGAAGATGATCCCACCGATCCGCCACTGCATTCGAGGACCTTCGACGGCCCTGGGCTGTGGGGTATGGTGGTTTCGTTGATGGCTAACGGTACGCTGTATCTGTCCTTGTTGTTCGGCTGGTTTTATCTTTGGACCGCCTCACCCCTGTGGACTGTGCCTGAAAACGGGCCCCTGGCCCTTATGCCGCTGGTGGCCAGTGGCGTGCTGCTGACGCTGGCGGTGCTGCTCTACGGCCGGGGCCTGACGCGGCTACGCAAGCGTAATGCCGACAGGCTGGGTAGTATGTTCTGGTTGGTGAGCTTGCTAGGTGCCGCGCATGTATTGTTATTGCTCTGGATATTGCTGGATGCGCCGTTGCAGCCTACGCAGACAGCGCACGATGCAGTGCTGACCGTAATGGTCCTCTACCAGTTGATCCATAGTGGGCTGGCTGTGATCCTCACGGCGCTTCAGGCGGTGCGTCTCAGGCTGGGTTATGTGAGCGCACAAATACCCTATGAGCCCGTCGTGATTGGCCCGTTCTGGCTGTATACGCTGGGTGTCTTCTGGATGAGTTTTGCGGCCTTTGTTCTGCTACCCATGGCCTGGGGAGGGAGCTGATGTTTTCACCATCCCATCCTTTGCAGATGTTTTTCGGGCTGATCGTCTGGAGCGCCTGGTTCGTCAGTCTGTATGGCGGGCTGGGAGTTGTCTGCAAACTGGCGCCGCCGAGCCCGGACCAGGGCGTTATGACCTGGGTCAACGCTCTGGTGCTTGTCCTTGGCATGGCGTTATCGCTGTTCCTTTTGTTTTGTGCCCGTCGTTGCTGGGCAGTCCGGTCGGCAGCACAATGCCTGTCCGCCAGGGAGCGGGACAATCAGCGCTTTATCGCCAGCGCCGCTGCGGGGGTTTACCTGGTGGGAGCTTTTGCGACCCTGGCAGTGGCATTGCCGGCCGTTATGTTGGCCCCGTGCGTGTGACCAGGCCGCGCGCAATCCTCTGGCTGAGCGTGTTTGTGCTTGGTAGCACGAGCATCCCGGCTTGGGCTCACAGCCCGCTATCGGGCAGCCTGGAGGAGCGGATATCCATATTGCTGGGTGCAGCCATCTTGAGTATTTTCTGGATTTTCTACATCCTTGGATCAGTGCGCAGGGCCGCACCTGTCTGGCACCCGATCTTTTTTCATGTGGCAATGCTGCTGAGTTTTTTTGCCGTGGTCGGGCCGCTGGACGAATGGGCGGAAACCAGTACTACCGCCCACATGATCCAGCACATGTTGTTCATGGTTGTGATCGCCCCTTTGTGGGTGCTCAGCAGTCCTTTGAGCCAGCTCGTCGCGGGGGGAGGGCGATGGCTAGTCAGCTGCTGGACCCCCTTTCTGCGCCTGCCCCGGCATCCGATGCTTACCGCCTACCTGCATGGCCTGACGGTGTGGTTCTGGCATACGCCGCGGTTCTACCAACTGGCGCTGGATAATCCCTGGTGGCATGTGGTGGAGCACGGCATGTTTCTACTGACAGCCGGATTGTTCTGGTGGGCGGTCTTGCAGGGCAAGCGGCGGAATGTGCATTGGTCGCTGTTTGCTTTGTTGCTCACTCTAATGCACACCGGTTTTCTGGGGGCTTTGCTGACATTTGCCCAGGCGCCGCTGTACGGAGAGTCGCGGAGCCTGGAAGATCAGCAATTGGCCGGCTTGATCATGTGGGTGCCAGGCGCTGTCCCTTACCTGCTGGCTGCTGCGTGGGTGGGCTATCGCTGGTTCCGTGACATTTATCGAAACACGGGTGCGACCGATTAGCTGCTGGTGCGTTTTGCCCCGACTTGCACAGTGCTGCAAAAGATCCGATGCTTGAGCACCATAAAGTGGCACGGAGAAGTCTGATGAGTCTGAAACACCCTTTGATTCGTTCCATTGGGCTGGCTGCAGCCGGTCTGACGCTGTTTTCCTCTTTTGCACAAGCGCAACCGGTTCCCAGGCAACAAGAGCAAGTGCCTGGCTACTACCGCATGAATCTGGGCGAATTTGAAGTAACTGCACTTTACGATGGGTATGTTGATCTGGATCCGGCGCTACTCAAGGGCATTGATGCAGATAACCTGCAAACGCTTTTCACGCGGATGTTCGTTTCAGCCGATGACGGAGTACAAACAGCGGTCAACGCTTATCTGGTCAACACGGGTACCGAGCTGATTCTGGTCGATGTGGGCGCTGCGCAGTGTTTCGGACCGACCCTCGGCAATGTTGCATCCAATCTGAAAGCCTCCGGCTACACTGTCGAGCAGGTCAGTATGGTGTTGTTGACGCACCTGCATCCGGATCACGCCTGTGGTTTGCGCAACAGCGACGGATCGGCAACCTACCCCAACGCCACGGTACACGTGCCTCGCGCAGAAGCCGCTTACTGGCTGGATGAAGAATTGACAGCGACCATGCCGGACAGCGCCCAACCGTTTTTCAAGATGGCTCAGGCGGCCGTAGAGCCCTATGTGGCGCAAAAGCGATTGCAGAAGTACGGGCGTGATACCGAACTGATGCCCGGCGTGCGAACTGTACCCACGAACGGCCACACGCCTGGGCACAATGCCTACCTGTTTCAATCTGAGGGGCAGGACCTGATGGTCTGGGGCGATATTGTGCATAGTCATACGGTGCAATTTGCTCGCCCGGATGTGACGATCGAGTTCGACGTCGACAGTGAGGCGGCGCTGGCCACCCGCAAGGATGTATTTAACGAGGCTGCACGTAACCGGTTCTGGGTGGCGGGAGCGCATTTGCCTTTCCCTGGCCTGGGTCATGTTCGCCGCGAAGGGGCGGCATTCTCCTGGGTGCCGCTAGAGTTCGGGCCGCTACGGTCGGATCGCTGATCCAAGGTTGATGGGGCGCCAGCAATTGCTGCTGGCGCCGGGAACCCATCATGTAGTGACAGGAGGCTCAAGAGGGGCATCTGGCATGCGTCCGGCGCCCCAGCTGCGCTGTATATAACCGATGACTTCATCCAGCTCCTCGCGGGTGACGGACGCGGGTTCACCGTGCTCGAGAGGGTCGTAGTGAAAAATGTACAGCCTGGACAGAAACTGTGCGAAGGGTAGTGAAGCCTCTCCGAAGCGTTCGCCGTGGCCTGCGGTACTGACCTCTACGCCGTCGCCCCAATTCTGCCCGCTGTCATTGTTCGGATTGTAGAAATACAGGCGCATCTCATCGGTCTGATCCAGATTGACCCGCAATATGGTGATGGCGTGCCAGCCGATGAAGCGCGCAGCGCTATCGGTAACTGCGATGCCCGCCGGTTGGGGGTGAATCAGCGGCTGATTGCCATTGTGATACGGATGATAGGCGGCATAGAAGTGCCGGATAAAATCATCCAGATCAACCAGATGGCCCGTCGGGACATCAACATTCAATCGGAAGCCACGACCTGCCCACCAGCCATGGAACTCGGGATTGACCCAGCGATGCGGGTCGCCCTCACGACCGATACAGCGTCGCCCCATTTCAGCGTAGATGCGGTCCAGATGCGGCACCACCAATAGTGAAACTGCATCCAGGTCGATCGGCAAGGTGGTAGCCACGCCACTCAGGCTTTCCTGTGAGGAAATTGGCTGCCCTTCGAAGTGCATGATGATCTCATCATCGCGCGCCGCCCAGGTCACCATTTGCAGAAGATAATCCGGGTCGTTGTAGGCCCACATCGATAATGCCCGTGCAGACTGACAGGTCGGGTTGTTGCCCTGGCCTACGCCGAGGGGCAGGCCCAGCATACATAGAACCCCCTCCAACAACAGTGCCTCAGCTGGTACGGCGGTGCCGAACGCCATGGTCAGCCGCTCCCGTGACCAGTCCGACAAGGGTAAGCCGAGCTGCCGCCACATGGCAGGGGCAACCGGCAACTGAAACAGAATGCCGCGCTCCAGCATCAGGGCCAGACCGTAGATCGCCTGCGGAGTACCCGGATGTACACCCTTGTCGATCAGTGCCAGGACCAGCTCGCGATAACACAGAAGACAGTCTCTTCCGGTGGCCGACAGCCCCATGGCCTCAGCCAGCAAATGCTCCGCCTGGTTAAGCAGGTGACGCATTAGAACGGCGTGATAGGCAGAGGCCAGACCGGTATCGTGCATGGCCCGGGCAAAACCGGTCGCTTCGCTTTGCAGCGCGGCGTGGTCCATGTAATCGAGACGTTCCTGGTAGATTTCGATACCCGGGTCTTCTCGGCATGCATGGGTCGGACCGAACAGGCTGCTTACCAGGCGGTCGGCGCCCTGTCCGCTGTTGCCCAGATCAATGTCGGGATTGGCCTGACACAGGGCAATCTGGGTAATCATCCGTTTTACCGGGTCAACCTGAATGGGCCGTTGCTGCAGGATGCGCCAGATCTCGCCAATCAACTGGTCAATAATGTGTTGATAGCCGATTGAAGCTGCCAGATGCTGCAGCAGGTTACGTGGCAGCTCGGCTAGACGTCCCTGAGTTTCACGCTCGGCTTCACTCAAGGGTGAGAACAGTAACGCAAGGTTGCTTGCCAGTACCTGAGTAAGAAAATGATGTGCATGCTCGGAAGACACAACCGGGTGAACAAATTCGCCGCGGGCTACAGCCAGCAGTCTGAGCTCGCTCAACGCTTCAATCACCAGCGTATGGGGATCAGCACTCGACAGGGTCTGGGGAGTGAGGGCCGGCACCAGTGTTTCGGGGCTGGCCCAGTCGGAGCCGGCGAAAATTCCTGCGGACTCCAGCATGGCTGCGCGCGATTCAAGCTGCGCACAGCCACCGGCTACCATCATTACCCTCCGCGCGGTGTCGAATACCCGGCCGAGCTTGCCTGGCTTGGCAAACTCGGGGGCGCGATCCAGCAGCTCAAGGGCTTCGTCAAACCGGGACAACAACAACGCAAGCTTGCCGTCATCTGGCGGATTTTGCGTATTCTGCTCGACCACGCACACACTCCCTATTCATTCTCATTGCCGCCCATGATAGGGACCGGATGCGCTGAGCGCTATACGTAGAAGTCCAGTTCTTCCTGACGCGCGAGCAACTTGTGCATTTCCTCGGCGTTGTCGCCCTTGAAATAGATCAGGCCCCAATGGGTTCCGAATGCGGTGCGCTTGGTTACCATCTCTTCAAGCGGTGTCGTCAGCTCGTGTGACTCGAAATAGGGGTGATCCTCGGTTTCAGCAGGAATTTCGAGCTTGCTGACTACGCGGCGGCGCGGATAGACACCAAAGCAACCGGCGTACCCATCGGCGTCCTCGATCTCCTTGGGGAAGTAGGCTTGGACTTCCTCTTCGGTGGATTTCGGATCGAATACCAGCATGCTCGCATGATAAGCATTGAAACCCTTGTACACGCGCTCAAGCAGCTCGAATACCTTGAAGCCCGGCGGACGGTAGGCCACCTCACCAAAGTACATCTCGCCGTCGCTGGTCACGAAATACTCGGGGTGAATCATCCCGAATTCGATGTCGAAGGTTTTGATCAGCTTCTCGATCTGCTTGACGATCTGCGGACGATACTCTTCCAGCTTGGGTGATGCGGGAACGTGTACCGAATAACCAAGACGTACATACTCGGAGATGTTCAGAAAGCGAATCTTGCCATCGTGAATCCAGGCCTCGACCGCAAATTCCCAGCCATCGAGGTGGGACTCCATCAGGGATGGGAACTCCTCGTCAGGGATCGCATCCACGTCATCCGGTGTGCGAATGACCCGGTGACCGAGACAACCCGCCTTGTCGAACGCCTTGACGTGGATCGGATCGTTCGGATCGCCATCAAGCTTGAGCAGGGTCTGGTTGACGCGCTTGAGGAAGCGGATCACATCGCCGCGATCGTGGGCTTCCTCGAAGATGCCAACGCGAATGCCACCAAGCTGTGCACGACGCTTCATCAGCGACTTGTCACGCATCAGCATTGACTGGCCGAACAGGCGTGGATTATCCAGCAGGACGGAGTTGATCGCCCCGGCCCACTCAACGGTCTCTTCGAATAATGGGATGGATACATCCACGCCCATGTCCTTGAGCGTCTGAGCTATTTCCATGGACCGGTCGTTGAGGCGCTCGAAGTTCCAGGCCACGTAGGGGATATCGTGCTCTTTACAGTAGTCCTCGGCCCATTCGGGTGCGACTACTACATAGCGACGGTCAAAGGTGGCTGCGGCTTCAACAGCGTTGGGCGCCCAGCCGAGCAGAGCAATAAAACCCTTGGTTGGATCCTTCTTCATATGCGACCTCCTTTGCGATCGGGAGCTTGTCCCGTTCAATGTATAATTTAGATGTGTAATTACTATACACCATAGAAGAGGTCTAGGCTAACCGTACCTGCATATGGTTTGCGGTGTTAGGTCGTTATCAAATGATTCGAGAGCGAAATATTATTGTCATCTGTTCGGGCTCTATTGGTATGAAGCCGATGGGGCACACAAGTTCCGGTCGTGTTCTTTCATGCCGGTAGAGCGATGCGAAGACATCGACATTGACGGCTGATCGGCAGCCAAGGATGATTCGCTGCACAATGTTCATGTTTGGGGTGGGGTAATGCTGGAGGGCGTGAATCTGTTACCTGAGGGGGTCGTACTCGCGGACGGGATTTTGCGATTGCTGATCAGTACTGCATTGTTGCTTGTCGTGGTTCTGGTAGCCCGTTCGCTGACCGCTCGCTTCATACGGCGGACGGTTGCATCCCCCGAATTAAGGGGCCGCTGGCTGGTTAACTCGCGGAATGCTTTCCTTTTGCTTACGCTCCTTGGCCTGGTGATCATCTGGGGTGACGAGTTGCGCACGCTGGCACTGTCGATAGTCGCAATCGCAGTGGCCTTTGTCGTCGCGACAAAGGAGTTGATCCTGTGCCTGACCGGCTCTCTGCTTAAAAGCGGGTCACGGTCCTTCAACCTGGGAGACCGTATTCAGGTCAAGGAGTTTCGCGGTGATGTGATTGACCAGAGCCTGCTGGCCACGACGGTTCTTGAGGTGGGTCCCGGCGCATTGCAGCAACGCACGGGCAGGATGATCGTTATTCCCAATGCGTTGTTTGTCTCCGAGCCGGTGATCAATGAAAGCTTTACTGATAATTATGGATTTCACGTCTTCAGCATCCCGTTCCGGCGGGGAGATGACTGGCGCTCGGCGCAGCGGGCTTGTCTGGAATCAGCTAATCGACACTGTGCTCCTTATCTCGAACAGGTAAGAACCTTCATGACTCGGGTGAGTGCCAACCGCGGTCTGGCTGTGCCCGCGGTAGAGCCGAGGGTCACGCTGCAAGTCCCGGCGCCGGAGGCCATGCACCTGGTTGTCAGAGTGCCGGTGAAGGTCGGGGAGCGGAGTTTTATCGAACAGGCGATTCTCAGCGATGTGTTTGCCGAACATGACTTTCTCCCTGCTCACCATGAACCGAGGGCCCGGATAGCGGAGCCATCACGTGTCGAGGATGCCGGCGACATCTGACCCTGAAGGCTCCGCACTGGGCGTTGGCGGGCAAAAGCTTGCAATTTACGGCCCGCGAAATTAGCGTCAGCAAAGGTTTTATTCATCCCGGCACCCGCCGGAACCCCATCACAAGAGGCAACTGATCGTGAAAACCCGTATTACTGAATTGTTCGGCATCCAGCACCCTATCATCCAGGGCGGCATGCACTATGTCGGCTTTGCCGAGCTTGCAGCAGCAGTCTCCAATGCAGGGGGGCTGGGTACCATCACCGGTCTGACGCAAAAAACCGCTGCGGATCTGGCCAATGAAATTGCCCGTTGCCGGGACATGACCGACAAGCCTTTTGCAGTCAATCTGACCTTTCTGCCCTCGCTGAACACGCCTGACTATCCTGGCTATATCAAGGCGATTATCGACGGTGGGGTCAAATATGTCGAAACTGCCGGCCGTAGCCCGGAACAGTACATGCCACTGCTCAAGGACGCCGGGATCAAGGTGATACACAAGTGCACGTCGGTCCGCCATGCACTCAAGGCCCAGTCAATCGGCTGCGACGCGGTTTCGGTCGATGGCTTCGAGTGCGGTGGTCACCCTGGTGAAGACGATATTCCAAACATGATCCTGTTGCCCCGTGCAGCCGATGAGCTGGAGATTCCCTTCGTTGCATCAGGCGGTATGGCTGATGGTCGCTCGCTGGTTGCGGCCATGGCGTTGGGCGCCGAGGGCATGAACATGGGCACGCGCTTCATTGCTACCCAGGAAGCGCCCGTGCACGAGAACGTCAAGCAAGCCATTGTGGCTGCCAGCGAGCTCGATACCCGCCTGGTCATGCGGCCGTTGCGCAATACCGAGCGCGTTCTCAATAACGCAGCGGTTGAACGCATTATCGAGAAAGAAAAGCGCCTGGGCGCGGACCTGCAGTTCAAGGACATCATCGATGAAGTTGCCGGAGTCTATCCGCGCATCATGAAGGAAGGCGAGATGGAGATTGGTGCCTGGTCATGCGGCATGGTCGCAGGTTTGATCCATGATATTCCGACCTGCCAGCAGCTGCTCGATCGCATCATGGGCGAAGCGGACGCACTGATTCGTCAGCGCCTCAACTCGATGCTCTGATGCCCTTTCGCAGGCAGCCCTTTGGGGCTGCCTGTCACACCTTGCAGTATTCCTTTGCAAATGTGTGCGAACTGCTTCTTCGATACGGCGTCCAAGCTGAAACCAATCGAATGCAAGGAGACACGCATGACTGATCCCGTCCTGTTAATCACTGGAGCCTCCTCCGGTATTGGCGCCGCCACAGCCAGAGAAGCCGCAAAGGCTGGCTATCGGCTGGTGCTGGCAGCGCGTTCAGCAGACAAGTTACACGGCTTGCAGCAAGAGCTCGGCGGGGCAGAGCGCGTGATCACCGTCGCCTGCGATGTGCAAAGCCAGGATGATCAACTCAGGCTGGCCGCGGAAGCAGAGCGCGCCTTTGGGCAAATTGATGCGATTTTTGCCAATGCCGGGCGTGGTGGTGAGCCGGGTGGATTCTCCAAAGCCGATCCCGCCGTGTGGCGCGACATGATCCTGACCAATGTGCTGGGCGTGGGTATGACCGTGCAGGCCTGTCTTCCTGCACTGCGCAAGACTCGTGGGCATATCTTGATGACTGGCTCCGCAGCGGGTCGAGTGACAATTCCCGGGTCCATGTACAGTGCGACCAAGTGGGCTGTTTCGGCAATTGGATACGGCTTGCGCGAAGAGCTGCGGGGAAGCGGTATACGCGTCACTCTGATCGAGCCGGGGATGGTTGATACGCCCTTTTTCGACAAGCCGCCTGAGCGGGCTCTGCAGCCCGAGGATGTTGCCAGGGCCGTGCTCTATGCCCTGTCTCAGCCGGCTCATGTGGATGTGAACGAGGTGCTGATAAGACCAACCCCAGCTCTGGAGTAACACGTCCGGGCCTCGGGCACGCCCCAATATAGAAGTGCGTGCGTTGGCTGATCTTTCTCGGGCATACTTTCCCTGTACGCACGGAATGTATTTCTGACGGAGCAGCCAAGCATGATTCCAGACCTCTACATAGCCAACAAGAACTACTCCTCCTGGTCTCTCAGGCCCTGGGTGTTGTTGCGCCACTTGCAGATCCCCTTCAACGAACGTCTGATGCCCTTTGCCGGAGACGCAACCTCCGCTATTTATCGCACCTTCTCGCCAAGCGGCAAGGTGCCGTGCCTGACGCATGGCGACATTGTGGTCTGGGATTCGCTGGCGATCTTCGAGTATCTTGCCGAGCTGCATCCGCAGGTGTGGCCCATTCATGCGAAGGCGCGGGCATGGGCCCGGTGCGCATCGGCCGAGATGCACGCCGGTTTTGCGCACCTGCGCAGTATTTGCACCATGAACTGTGGACTGCGAGTGCGTATGGCGGGGATATTACCGGAACTGCAGGGAGATCTTGATCGGATCGATGATCTGTGGAACCAGGGGCTTGAGCGTTTTGGTGGGCCTTTTCTGGCAGGGAATCAGTTTACTGCAGTGGATGCGGCTTTTGCGCCGGTCGCTTTCCGGATTCAGACCTATGATTTGCCGATGTCCGGCGCGGCGCTGGAGTATGTGGATCAATTGCTCGATCTCCCCGCCATGCGCGAATGGTATGAGGCGGCGTTGCGGGAGGAATGGCGGGACGAAAGACACGAGCAGGAGGCCCATCTTGCCGGCGACTGGATGGAAGATCTGCGGTCCTGATGGGCCGTGAGATGGTTCAGGCGGCTTCCCGGGCAGCGTTTATAGTCTCCCGGGCATCTTCCTTGTCACTCCCGTCAGGTTCAGGCTTGTCGTGCTCATCACTCCGTGAAGGGCGGTGGCACAGGGTGGCAAGAATGGGGAAGTGGTCAGATCCGAACCCCTGAAGTCGTTCCATGTGCCGCAGGGTGAAGTGCTCGGTCACAAAGATGTGATCCAGCGGCCAGCGCAGCAGGCGGTGCTCGGCATGAAAAGTGGAAAACATACCCCGGCCCCGGCGCGGATCCAGCATGCCGCTGACGCGGGTGAACATGCGGGTGGTACGCGACCAGGCGACGTCGTTCAAATCGCCGATCAACAAGGCGGGTCCGGCGTGATCGCGGATTTCCTTGCCAACCAATAGTAATTCAGCGTCGCGCCAGAGGCTGGTGTCGCTTTCCTGCGGCGCCGGGGGGCGGGGATGCAGAGCATGCAGGCGCACGCGTTCGCCGCTTCTCAGAATGATCCAGCAGTGTATCGAGGGAATGTCGTCCTGGATCAGCCGCTTGACCTCCAGGCCCTGTAATTCCAACCGGGAATAGAGGTGCATGCCGTAGAGATTATCCTGGGGAATACTCACTACTTCGGGCCAGGTCTCTGACAGCGCTGCGTGCAACTGCTCGCCCCACCAGTCATCAGATTCCAGGGTCAGGATGATGTCGGGCTGATGCTTGAGTATCTGCTTTATAAGCCCTTGTGCGTTGCGGTTGGGCGTCAGCACATTGGAGATCAACAGCTTGATGCAGCGATCGTCGTTACCAGGCTCTGCGTTCTTGAGTTCCAGCGGACCAAAGGGCGTGTAGGGGTAAATTCGCCAGAGCTGCAGGGTCAGCACGACCAGGCTGGCCGCCAGGCTGTAGGGTTGGAGAGGGTCCCCGACCAGCAGTGACAGCAGCGCGGTGATGGCTGCAACTGATGCAATCTGCACCCGCGGAAACTCACAGGCGCGTAACCACCAGTTGTGCAGACGGATCCTGGCAAACAGCGTGACTGCAAGCAATACCATGCTGAGCGTAAAAACGGCCAGGTCGAACATGCGCAACTCCCTTATCCCTGCAATTGGCAGGAAACCTGTTCAGTCACCGGAGGTTGCATTGTGCATTGGCCTGGCCCGGGAGCAGCGTTTTCAGATTTCCGCGTTGTGGTAGATGTTCTGCACGTCGTCGAGTTCATTCAGCATGTCGATGAATTTTTCGAACATTGCAACGTCATCGCCTTCCAGCGTAGTTGATGTCTGCGGCAGAAACTGGATCTCGTCGACTGCAAAATCGATATCGCCATAGCTGTCTGCCAGTGCCTGCTTGGCCTTGCCGTAATCGGTATTGGCCGCAAAGACAGTTATCATGCCATTTTCGTTCTCGATGTCGGTCACATCGACGTCGGCCATCATCAGTGCTTCCAGAACACCCTCTTCATCATCAGATGCAAAGGACAGGATGGCGCAGTGATCGAACATGTGGCTGACACTGCCCGGTGTACCCATCTTGCTTTTGGTCTTGGTAAAGCAGTTGCGCACATCGGAAATGGTGCGGTTGGGGTTATCGGTCAGACACTCGACGATGGCAATGCAGTTCCCCGGCCCGAAGCCTTCATAGCGTGCAACCGAGAAGTCCTCGCCACCGCCACCCTTGGCCTTGTCTATCGCCTTGTCGATCACATGGGCTGGTACCTGATCTTTTTTGGCGCGTTCGATCAGCCCGCGCAGGGCCAGATTGCCAGTGGGGTCGACGCCGCCGGATTTGGCAGTGACGTAGATCTCGCGAGCGTACTTGCTGTAGACCTTGGTTTTGGCATCGGCCGTCTTGGCCATCGATTCTTTGCGGTTCTGGTAAGCGCGACCCATGGAATTGCCCCGTTGATTGGCGTCAAAGCCGCGATTTTACCTGCAGATCCGGGTCAGAGCTACGATGGATTTAGACGGTTTGGCCGCGGGCTGGGGATTGTGCATTGCGTCTCGGGTTAAACCGGCCTACCTTGAAATCAGACTTGTTTGAATACCGCTAGAAAATCAAAGGAGGAAAAATGTCCCTTTCCCGATTGAGTGCCAAACGACTGTTCCGCCAGCAAAGCTACATTGGAGGGCAGTGGCGAGATGCCGCCGATGGCGCAACCGTCAAGGTCGACAACCCGGCAAACGGGGAGATTCTGGGCACCATTCCATCGCTGAGTGCCGCCGAGATAGGTGAAGCCATCGTACAGGCTGATGCCGGCTTTCAGATCTGGCGCAAGAAAACGGCACTGGAGCGTGCAGACCTGCTGCTGCGCTGGAATGATCTGATGCTGGAGCACAAGGAGGATATCGCTTCCCTGATGACCATGGAGCAGGGCAAACCCCTGGAAGAGTCCCGTGGCGAAGTCGTCTATGCCGCTTCTTTTATCCGCTGGTTCGCTGAAGAGGCTCGCCGGGTATACGGTGAGACGATTCCGGGTGCCAAGCCGGGCCAGCACATTGTGGTTACCCGTCACCCGGTGGGGGTCACGGCGGCCATTACACCCTGGAACTTTCCAGCAGCGATGATCACCCGCAAGGCCGGTGCGGCGCTGGCTGCCGGTTGTTCAATGATCGTCAAACCGGCCGAAGCGACGCCCTATACCGCTCTGGCACTTGCTGAACTGGCTCACGAAGCGGGTATCCCGGCGGGTGTTTTCAACGTCGTCACCGGCAAGTCCAGCATGATTGGCAAGGTCTTTACCGACAGCCCTGTGGTGCGCACGCTGAGCTTTACCGGCTCGACCTCAGTGGGTAGCAAGTTGATGGCCCAGTGCGCCGACAATGTCCAGAAGGTATCCCTTGAGCTGGGCGGTAACGCACCCTTTATCGTTTTTGACGACGCTGATCTGAAGCGCGCCGTCGAGGGGGCTATGGTAAGCAAGTTCCGCAACACCGGACAGACCTGCATTTGCGCCAACCGGTTCCTGGTACAAGCCAGTGTTCACGATGAATTCGTTTCATTGCTGGCCGAGGCAATGGGCAAGCTCAAGGTCGGTGATGGCTTCGAGGAGGGCGTTACCCAGTCAGCTCTGATCAATCATGATGCTGCTCTCAAGGTCAAGCGGCATTACGAAGATGCGTTGTCGAAGGGCGCTACCCATGTTGCCGGACCCAGGCCCGAAGCAGATAACGGCAGCTACGTGCACCCTGTATTGATTACCGATGTGACTCCGGACATGGAGCTGTGCGAGGACGAAACCTTTGGCCCCCTGGCTGCGGTAATGAAATTCGATACCGAGGAAGAAGCGCTGAAGATCGCCAACGATACGCCCTACGGCCTGGCCGCCTATTTCTACAGCACGAATATTCATCGGATATGGCGTGTTGCTGACGAGCTGGAAGCGGGCATCATCGGCGTCAATGAAGGCGCTGTATCCAATGCGGCTGCGCCCTTCGGCGGGGTTAAAGCCTCTGGTCTGGGACGCGAAGGGTCGCATTACGGCCTGGATGAATATACCGAGGTGAAGTACCTCTGCATGGGCGCGGAGTGAATTGATGACTGCGACTGCAAAAGCCGCCCGGATTGCACTGATGCCCGGTGACGGTATCGGCGTTGAAGTGATGGATCAGGCAGTCCGGGTTCTGGAAAGGTTGCGTGAACGCGATGGTCTGCGTCTCCATTGGGATGTACTGGCATGGCCCAGTACCGCCTGGCATCAGGAGCACGGTCAGATGATGCCGGATGATGCACTAACGCAGGCCTGCGACTACGACGCCCTCTTGTTGGGCGCCCTGGGGGACCCGGGGCCGCTTGTGGACCACAAACGCTATCGGTTGCCCGATGGTGTATCACTGGCGCCCTTACTGACTTTTCGCAAGGGTCTGGATCTCTGGGCCTGCGAAAGGCCGGCGCGTCTGTTGCCCGGGGCCCCGCGCTATCTGGCGGACCCCCGCGCGGAGCAGGTAGACATGCTGGTCATCCGTGAGAACAGCGAGGGGGAGTATGTGAACCAGGGTGGACGCCTGCAGCAGGGGACGCCCCACGAAGTGGCAACCCAGCTGGAGATATTTACCCGCCGTGGCACCGAGCGACTGATTCGCCATGCCTTTGTTCGAGCGCGCGAGCGTTTGCAGATCCATGGTTCTGCGCGCAGCTTTTTCTGCGCCGAGAAGGGCACTGCAGCGGCTCAGGTGTGCCTGATTACCAAGCGCAATGCCCAGCCGGCGTGGGGCGAGCTGTACACCGAAGTCTTTGCCGAGGTGGCCCGCGAGTTCCCTGATATCGGCGTCACTCACCAACTGGTTGATGCCGCGTGCATGAAATTCGTGCAATGCCCCTGGGAGTTTGATGTGGTGGTGGCCAGTAATTTGCACGGAGACATCCTGACCGATCTGGCTGCCGTGTTGTCCGGTGGTCTTGGTCTGGCGCCGTCATGCAACATCAACCCCGATAGCCGGGAGATGCCTGCACTGTTTGAGCCGACCCACGGCAGTGCGCCGGATATTGCAGGCCAGGGCAAGGCCAACCCGGCCGCAATGTTGCTGACCACGGCAATGATGCTCGAGTGGCTGGGTTTTGGCCCTTCTGCCGAGCGATTACGCCAGGCCGTGGCACAGGATTTGCTGACCAGCAACACACAGGCGCGCCGTTGCAGTGAAGTAACCGACGGCATCATTGCGCAGCTTGATTGAGATCTCCTGGCGAAGGGCTTTGCCTGATTCGCCTGTCGCTTTACCAGCGGATTCTTGAAGTCCGCCGCCATAGTTGGAGTTGTATGTCATGACTTTCGTATTGGTACTGGTCGCCGAAGGCGAAAACGAACTGCCCGGGCTCGGCGGTTTGCCTGCCGACGTTCGGGTCGAAACCGTCAGTGACGAAGCGCGATTGCGCGCGCTGTTGCCAACAGCCGATGTACTGGTGGTGACCGATTTTCGCACCGGCCTGCTGGAACGCTGCTGGCCGGAGCAACCACGTCTGCAGTGGGTGCATGCCACCAGTGCCGGTGTGGATGCCCTGATGTTTCCCGCTCTGGTCGACAGTGATATTCCGGTAACCAATGCCCGGGGCGTATTCGATAGGGGGATCGCCGAATACGTGCTGGGCGCCGTATTACTGTTCGCCAAGGACACCCTGGGCAATCTGGCGTTGCAGCGCCGGCATCAATGGCAGCACCGTGACACCGAAATGGTTTGCGACACCCGAGCGTTGATTGTCGGCGCGGGATCGATCGGTGGTGAAGTGGCCACGCTGCTGAGGGCGGTCGGAATGCGCGTTACCGGTATTGCCAGGGCCCCACGCGAAGACGAGCGTTTTGATCAGGTGCTGGGCAACGATCAGTTGTTCGACTGTCTGCGCGAGTCCGATTACGTTGTGATAACCGCACCCCTGACCCCCGATACAGAGGGGCTATTCGATGAGAGGGCCTTTGCGCTGATGAAGCCGGGTGCGAGGTTGATCAATGTCGGTCGCGGGCCGATCGTGCGTACCGATGATCTGTTGGAGGCATTGCGTGCGGGCCAGATAGCCGGCGCGGCTCTGGATGTCTTCGAAGAGGAGCCGTTGCCCGCGGAACATCCGCTGTGGGATGAGCCAAATGTCATGATGTCGGCGCACATGGCTGGGGACTTCCGGGGCTGGCAACAGGCTCTCGGTGAGCAGTTCGTGGCCAATTTTCAGGGCTGGATTCAGCACAAAGCTCTGTTCAATCAGGTTTCCAAAGGCTGATCGGCTCCGGCTGAATCATCAGATGTAATTGACAGGAGAAACACATGTCCAACGAGATTTTGCGGATGACCGCTGTAGAGCTTTTGCAGCAATACAGGGACAAGACGCTGTCGCCAGTGGATGTGGCCGGCGCGATGCTGGACCAGATCGAACGCCTGGATAAGCATACCAACGGTTTCTGTCTGGTAGACCGGGAAACCTCCCTTGGCCTGGCACGCGAATCAGAGCAGCGTTATCACAAGGGTGAAGCGCGGGGCCTGGTGGATGGTGTACCTGTTGCGGTGAAAGACGTATTTCTCACGCCTATGTGGCCAACCATCAAAGGCTCATACACCGTTGATCCGCAGAGCACGCTGAACAAGTCGGCACCAGCCACTGCAGCGTTGGCCCGGCATGGATACGTCCCCATCGGCAAGACTACAACGCCGGAGTTTGGCTGGAAGGGCGTAACCGACAATCCGGTGGATGGGGTAACCAACAACCCCTGGAATCCGGAAAAGACCGCCGGTGGTTCCAGTGGCGGCAGCGGCGTTGCCGTGGCGCTGGGCATGGCCCCGCTGGCGCTGGGAACCGATGCTGGTGGCTCAATCCGTATACCGGCAGGCTTTTGCGGGATAGTTGGACTCAAGCCATCCTTTGGTGAGGTGCCCCATTGGCCAGCCAGCCCCTTTGGCACTCTGGCCCACGCAGGGCCGATGACCTGGACGGTCGAGGACGCCGCGCTGATGATGAATGTGCTGTGCGAACCTGACCATCGCGACACCAATGCCATTCCGCGACGCAATATTGATTATCTGGCGGATCTCAACAAAGGTGTCAAAGGCCTGAAAATTGCCTATAGCCCGAATCTAGGTTATGTCGACGTCAATCCCGAGGTCGAAGCTGCCGTAGCTCAGGCCGCCAAGGTCTTCGAGGAGTTGGGCGCGGAAGTGGTCAGGGTCGACCCCGGTTTCAGCGATCCGCTGGGGGCGTTCGGTCACCTGTTTTATGGTGGTGCAGCAAATGCGATGCGCGACCTGGGTTCGAAAAAGCGCGAGCGGATGGATCCTGAACTGGTCAAGGTGGCGGAAAAAGCGGCGCGGTTGAGCATGCTTGATTACATGGGTGCAGTGAATGAGTCCATGGCATTGCGCGAGCGTATGGCCAACTTCCATCGCAAGTATGATCTGCTGTTGACGCCCAGCTTGCCAATTACTGCATTTGAAACTGGCCGTGAGGTGCCGCGCGACTGGCCCAGCACGCGTTGGCCCACCTGGACGCCTTTCACTTACCCATTCAACATGACCGGCCAGCCGGGCCTGTCGGTGCCCTGCGGTTTCGACAAGGCCGGCCTGCCGATCAGCTTGCAGCTGGTGGGAGCCAGATTCAACGATGCACTGTTGCTGCAGGCGGGTCATGCTTACCAGCAGGCCGCACCACTGACAGATCGTCGCCCCGAGTTGTTCAATTCCTGAGAGAGAGTCCGCCATGTCCCTGAGCACGCTGGATATCGACCTGTACGAATCCGAAGACCCTATCTGGAACCCGGCGATGATGGCGATTCCGGTTCCGGGTATCCGCAAGATGGTCAACATGGCCGCTGCCATGGAGGATGTCATTCATCTGTCCATCGGCCAGCCAGATCTGCCCGCACCCGAAAATGTAGTCAACGCCGCGGTTGAGGCCCTGCGGGCCGGTCAGACTGGATATACGATGGATGCAGGACTCCCGGAGCTGCTTGAGTCCCTGGCCCTGTACTACGGCCAACGCTATCAGCGAGAGCTTTCGCCAGACAATATCATGATCACCACTGGGGCAACGGAGGCGCTTTACCTGGCGTTGACGGCGGTCTCTGCACCGGGCCGGCATTTTATCGTGCCCGATCCGGCGTTCATGCTTTACGCCCCGTTGCTGCGGATGAATGGAGGTGAAGTAACGGAAATAGCCACCCGCGCCGAGAAGAACCATCAGTTGGATCCGCAGGAAGTAATTGATGCTATCCAGCCCAATACCTACGCAATCATTCTCAATTCGCCGAGCAACCCCACGGGTACGGTTTACCCGAAGGAAACCCTCGAGGCGATTCTGCAAGAGGCAGCCTATCGGGGGATCGAGGTGATCAGTGACGAGGTATACGATCACCTCATTTATGATGGCAAGGAGTACCCTTCGGTGCTTGGCCATACAAGTGATCTTGATAACGTGATGGTGGTCAGCAGCTTTTCCAAGACCTACAGCATGGCCGGTATGCGGATCGGCTGGATTATCGCCAGTCAGGGCGCGATCAAGCGGCTGCGCCGTTATCACATGTTCACCACCACTGTGGCCAACACCCCTTGTCAGTGGGCCGGCGTGGCGGCTTTGAACGGCGGGAGTCATTTCATCGACAGCATGCTTGCCGAATACACTCGCCGCCGTGACCGGCTGGTAGAGCTCGTTGAGCAGACGCCGCACCTGACCGGTTACAAGCCGGAGGGCGCCTTTTATCTGTTCCCGTCGTTGCCCGAGGGAGTGAATGGCACCAATGTGGCGTTGCGTCTGTTGAAGGAAACGGGGGTCTGTACCATTCCCGGTGAGACGTTCGGCCACAGTTGCAGTAACGCGCTGCGGTTGAGTTATTCGACCTCATTGGACAATATCGAGCAGGCTTTCGAGCGAATCATCCCCTGGATGCACAAGCAGGATTTCAGTTGATTCGGTGTGTATTGGACCTGATAGGTAAACGTGGAATTGCTCTATTCACCTATTTTTACAACCTTTTGCGATTCTGACTGTCCAAGGATTAAGCCGCATTTCAAAAGAATGCGGTTTTCCCCCTTATTGGAGCATGTCTTATGAATAACATCGTCTATATCGTTGGTGCCGTCGTAATTGTTCTCGCTATCCTGTCGTTCCTCGGCTTCCGTTGAGTTAGCCTCGCGGCGGGCGTTGCCCGCCAGGCGAGAGCGTCAACGCGGTGCGCTGTGATGAACCTTTGTCATGGCGCATCTGCGGCTCTGACTTAGTCAGATCGCCGCCTCTTTGCGCAGCCGCGCAATGGTTTCGCTGCTGTACCCCATCCCTGCAAGCAACGCTTGCGTATGTGCGCCCAGCGCCGGTCCAACCCACTCGGTCGACCCCGGCGTCGCCGATAATTTGGGCACTATTCCGGGCATCTTGAATTCCCTGCCATCAGGTAATTGGCCAGAGACGAACATCTCACGTGCCAGAAACTGAGGGTCAGTGAACATGTCCGCCACCGAATAGATGCGGCTTGCTGGCACATCTGCCCTGTTCAGAATCTCCAGAACTTCTGCTTGCGATAAAGTGCCTGTCCAGCGATCAATGACAGCATATAGCTCATCGCGGCGGGTATCTCTGCCGGCGTTGTCCGCCAGTTCAGGGTCCCCTGCGAGATCTGGCCGACCGATGCCGTGCATCAGACGTTTGAAGATGGCATCGCCATTGGCGCCAATCTGCACCGCCTTGCCGTCTGCGCAGTTATGAATGGAGGAGGGCGTAATGCCCGGCATGATGTTGCCACTGCGCTCGCGGACAAAGCCCATGACGTCGAACTCGGGCACCATGCTTTCCATCATGGCGAATACGGCTTCATAGAGTGCCACATCCACTACCTGTCCTTCGCCATTGGCCATATCACGGTGTCTGAGCGCCATGAGGGCGCCAATCACGCCCCACAGGGCCGCTATCGAATCGCCGATGGATATGCCTGTGCGCACGGGCGGCCGATCTTCAAAGCCGGTGATATACCGCAAACCGCCGACCGATTCGCCGATGGCACCGAAACCCGGCTGATCCTTCATCGGTCCGGTCTGGCCAAACCCGGATAGCCGGACCATGATCAGTCCAGGGTTGAGCTCATGCAGCACATCCCACCCCAGACCCAGTTTCTCCAATGTACCCGGTCGAAAATTCTCGATCAGGATATCCGTATCCTTCAGCACTTCCTTGAGTATCTGTAATGCCTCGGGATGCTTGAGGTTAAGGGTCAAAGATTGCTTGTTACGTGACTGCACGAACCACCAGAGAGAGGTGCCCTCATACACCTTGCGCCACTTGCGCAACGGATCACCGCCGTCAGGCGACTCGACCTTGATGACATCGGCACCGAATTCGGCGCAGATGCGCGCGGCAAATGGTCCGGCGATCAGGGTGCCGAGTTCAACAACCTTGAGGCCTGTCAGGGGTTTGGCAGTGTTCATGGGGGCTCCGTAATCCATGCGAGGGAGGGAGCGTCAGTCTATTCGATGGGACTGCGATGAGGTAGGGGAGGTAATGGAGGTGGGGCGCCGCCCGGAGAGGACGGCGGCCTGGTATGTCAGCCGAGCGGACTCTTGACCGGTGTTGCCGGAACGGTCTGCTGGTTCGATGATTTTGTCTGATCTGTCAGCGCGCCTGCGGGCGTGGCCATGCTGCTGCCGGCATGATCAATAGCGTGGCTGGCGCGATAGGCCTTGATTCCGCGGTACAGGGTGTACGCCCCTATCGCCAGACTGACGGCGCCTATAATGCCAGGACGGGTAATGCCCTTGCGCAACAGCATGGCACCGCCGCCCATGGACATCAGTTGTTCGGTTTTGCTCTGAATCGGTTTTTTGAGATTTTTCAGATCTTTCAACATGGTGGCTCACTCATAGTCGGTGAAAAGGAAATGCTTCTGATAAGTGTAGACTGATGGCAGGCACCATTGTTCCTGCCGTCATTGCGAACCTATCAGTCTGATCGTTTTCCAATTCCGAAAGCGCCCGTGAATTCACGGCATAGCGCTTTCAATCAGGAGCTGAAAAAAAGGAGCTGGCGGATGTCCACTTGGGAAGTCGTTGTCACAACTGTCGCGGCGGAATTTTCCGATATCAACGATGTAGAGCAGACCACACGGGTATGCCTACGGCTGACGTTGGCCGCAATATTGGGTGGCATACTGGGTATCGAACGGGAAAGTCAGGGCAAGGCCGCCGGTTTGCGTACACATATGCTGGTGGCGTTGGGCGCAGCGCTTTTTGTACTAAGCGCAGACCCGACCGGCGAGGTAAATGACGCCATGAGCAGGGTCATTCAGGGCGTTGTTGCGGGTGTGGGGTTTCTTGGCGCAGGGACGATTCTGAAAAGCGAGTCACTGGCCAATGTACGCGGACTGACAACAGCAGCGGGCTTGTGGCTGACCGCAGCAATGGGGGTTGCAGTGGGGCTTGGGCAGGAAATAGTGGCCATTCTGGCAACGGTTTTGGCGCTGATTACTCTGCACGTGCTGCCTCTGCTGATAGAGCCCAAGACAGGTGAGGAAACCGAAGACGGTTGATATGATCCACTCGGGTCCTGGCGTTTTTCGTTCAGCTTTTTAAGGTACACTGCGCTCCTCTTCAAGCCGAACTGGACGCCCATGGCTCAGCAAGCAACGCCCTATAAAGTCCATCTGAACCTGACCGATACCGATCGTGGCATCTACGAGTCAATGCGCATGACGGTCGCCCGTCATCCCTCCGAGACAGCCCAGCGGATGATTGCCCGCGTGCTCGCCTATGCGATCTGGTACCAGGAGCGGCTGGCGTTTGGCAGAGGCCTTTCCGAGGTAGATGAACCGGCGCTCTGGCATAAAAGTCTGGATGATCGTATCGAGCACTGGATCGAGGTCGGCCAGCCCGACGCGGAGCGCCTGATCTGGTGTTCACGCCGTGCCGAGAAGGTGTCACTTCTGGTTTATGGCAACGCTCGCGCGTGGTCGGCCAAGGTCCTGCCAGGTGTTGCTGGCCTGAAAAATCTGCATATCGCTGCGTTGCCCCAGGAACCGCTGGATCTGTTGGCAGAGGGTCTGACGCGTACCATCGATTGGGGTGTGATGATTACCGATGGCGTGCTCTATGTCAGTGATGCCACCATTCAGGTCGAGCTGCCGCTTGAATGGTTGATGGCCGAGCAGTGAGTTGCTGATGCGAATCGAATCCCGTCCCGTCCCTGCCGAACTGCCCGCACTCGGGGATCTACCGCCGCTTCTGACCCGCCTGTATGCAGCCCGCGGAGTCAGTAGTATTGCCGATCTGGACAAGCGTCTTCAGGCGCTGCTGCCTTTCACCCTGTTCAAGGGGATGCCGGAGGCCGTTGCGGTGCTGGTTGAGGCGCTGCAGGGGCAACAACCGATTCTGGTGGTTGGGGATTTCGACGCCGATGGCGCCACCGCAAGCAGTGTCGCCGTGCTCGGCTTACGGGCCCTGGGTGCAGGTCCGGTGGACTACCTGGTGCCTAATCGCTTCGAGTTCGGTTATGGCCTGACCCCGGAAATAGTCGAGGTTGCGTTGACGCGCAAGCCTGCAGTTCTGGTGACTGTGGATAACGGGATATCCAGTATCGAGGGCGTGGCTGCAGCAAAGGCTGCCGGGTTGAAAGTCGTGGTCACCGATCACCATCTGCCCGCCGAACAATTGCCTGCCGCCGATGCGATAGTCAACCCGAGCCAACCCGGGTGTGAGTTTCCCAGCAAGGCCATTGCGGGCGTTGGTGTTATTTTCTATGTGATGCTGGCGCTTCGTGCGGCGCTTCGCGAGCAGGGCTGGTTCAATGCGACCCGCCCCGAGCCCAATCTGGGCGAACTGCTGGATCTGGTTGCCCTCGGCACCGTGGCCGATGTGGTACCCCTGGATGCGAATAATCGTATTCTGGTGCATCAGGGTCTGGCGCGCATCCGGGCTGGGCGTTGCAGACCCGGAATCCGGGCTTTGCTGGAGATCGCAGGCCGGCCGGCCGAGCGTCTGGTTTCCACTGATCTGGGCTTTATCGTCGGCCCCCGTTTGAATGCGGCTGGGCGTCTTGACGATATGAGTCTGGGCATCGAGTGCCTGCTCACCGACAGCGAGCAGTTGGCCCAGGATATTGCGCGCGAGCTGGATGGCCTGAATCGGGACCGCAAATCCATTGAGCGGGACATGCAGCAGCAGGCGCTGACGACACTGGCTGCGATGGATCTGCAGGACAGTGATCTGCCCTATGGTCTCTGCCTCTTTGATCCTGATTGGCATCAGGGCGTCATTGGTATCCTGGCTTCGCGTCTGAAGGATAAATACCATCGTCCGGTAATCGCCTTTGCCGATGCTGGCAATGGGGATCTCAAGGGCTCCGCCCGATCGGTGGCCGGCTTGCATATTCGCGATGCGCTGGATGCGGTTGCGGCGCATCATCCAGGCCTGATCAGCAAATTTGGTGGCCATGCGATGGCGGCGGGGTTGTCCTTGCCCGAGGCCAACCTCGAGGCCTTTCAGGCCGCCTTTGACAGTGAAGTCAGGCGGCAGCTTACAGCGGATGATCTGACTGGCAGGTTGCTGTCTGACGGCGAGCTGGATCAGGCTGAATTCAATATGGATCTGGCATCGCAGTTACGTGAGGCGGGTCCCTGGGGGCAACATTTCCCCGAGCCGGGATTTCACGGGGAGTTTCTACTCATCCAGCAGCGGCTGGTAGGCGAGCGGCATTTGAAGATGGTGCTGCAGCTTCCCGGAGCCACTGACGTGCTGGATGCCATCGCCTTCAATATTGACCCCAAGGTCTGGCCTAACCCGGGAGTTCAACGCGTGCTGTTGGCTTATACCCTGGACATCAACGAGTTTCGCGGACGTCAGAGTCTGCAGCTTATGGTCAGGCATTTGCAGCCGCTCTGAAGCCTTTGCGCGACATCACTGTTGTGCCACCATCGGTGCAAACAACAATATCGGTGATCCATGCGCGCTCCAGAATCCCACTACGATTACATCATTGTCGGCGCCGGCCCCGCCGGGTGCCTGTTGGCCAATCGTTTGTCGACAGATCCCGCTACCCGGGTACTGCTGCTCGAGGCCGGCGGCAAGGACAACCATCCCTGGATTCACATTCCGGTCGGTTATCTGTTCTGTATCGGTAATCCGCGTACCGACTGGTGCTATAAAACTCAGCCAGAGCAGGGTCTGGGCGGACGGAGCCTGGGCTATCCACGGGGTCGGGTACTGGGTGGCTGTTCATCGATTAATGGCATGATCTATATGCGCGGTCAGGCGGCCGACTATGATGGCTGGGCTGCCGCGGGCAATCCTGGCTGGAGCTGGAAGGAGGTTTTGCCGCTGTTTATCAAATCGGAAAACCACTACGCCGGTGCCAGCGAGCACCATGGCGATGCAGGCGAGTGGCGGGTCGAGACCCAGCGGCTGCACTGGACCCTGCTGGACGGCTTTCGTCAGGCTGCGGATGAAAATGGTATTGCCCCTATCGAT
The DNA here is from genome assembly GCF_014637955.1 of Halopseudomonas salina. NCBI lineage: Bacteria > Pseudomonadati > Pseudomonadota > Gammaproteobacteria > Pseudomonadales > Pseudomonadaceae > Halopseudomonas > Halopseudomonas salina. The sequence continues at coordinate 77,178 of NZ_BMFF01000001.1, forward strand.
GACTTCAATACGGGTGATAACGAGGGCAGCAGCTATTTTCAGGTAAATCAACGTCGTGGAGTGCGCTGGAATTCGGCCAGGGCCTATCTGAAGCCGGCGCGCGGACGCCCGAACCTGACCGTTCTCACCCATGCCGAGGCAAAGACGCTGATGCTCGATGGCAAGCGCGCCTGCGGTGTGCGTGTTGGCTGGCAGGGGCAAGAGCTCGAGATCCGTGTCGAGCGCGAAGTCATACTCTGTGCTGGTGCAATCGGCTCGCCAGCGCTGCTGCAGCGTTCGGGTATTGGTCCGCGTCCGCTGCTTGAGTCCCACGGTATCGAGGTGCGGCATGAGCTGCCAGGTGTGGGAGAGAATCTGCAGGACCACCTGCAGTTACGTCTGATCTTCAAGGTCCAGGGCGTGCCTACCCTGAACCGCATGGCGGCAAAATGGTGGGGTAAGGTGGGTATGGGGCTACGCTATGCGTGGAACCGTAGCGGCCCGCTGGCTATGGCGCCAAGTCAGCTGGGCGCCTTTGCCCGTTCGGATCCGGATCAGCCCCGCGCCAATCTGCAATACCATGTGCAGCCCCTTTCACTTGAGCGTTTTGGCGAGCCTCTGCACCCCTTTGCCGCTTTTACGGCTTCAGTCTGCAATCTGCGGCCCAAAAGCCGGGGCAGGGTACAGATTGCCAGTGCCGATCCGGCAGCGCCGCCACTTATTCAGCCCAACTACCTGTCTCACCCCGATGATCTCAAGGTCGCTGCAGACGCCATACGTCTTACCCGGCGGATCGCAGCGGCGCCCGCTCTCGCCCCTTATAAGCCCGAGGAGTATCTGCCAGGGCAATCATTGCAGACCGATGAAGAGCTGGCTGAGGCAGCGGCGGCCATAGGCACGACGATATTTCATCCGGCGGGCACCTGTGCCATGGGCCCGGGTCCCGAAGCGGTGGTGGATCACGAGCTGCGTGTGCATGGCATGCAAGGGCTGCGCGTGGCTGACACTTCCATCATGCCGACTATCACCTCAGGCAACACCTGCTCGCCCACCCTGATGATCGCCGAAAAGCTCGCCACGATGCTTGCCCCGCAAAGACGCTAGAAATTCGCTGTGCCACTTTTCCGGGTCTACATTTGATCTGAGTCAGCTCCCCGTCTGTCTGCACGGGGCACTCTGGCCAGGGGGAATCGATCCGGGATCAGGAGCAGGCCATGCAGGATACCAAGCGCACCCAGTGGCATACCATGAGCACAGAGGCGGTTCGAGAGACGCTTGAAGTGCCGGAAGCCGGATTAAACCGGGAAGAAGTGAAGCGTCGCCTTGAAGAGCACGGCGCCAATATTCTGCCCGAGACTGAGGGCCGGCCGATTTGGTTGCGGTTACTTGCCCAGTTCAACAACGTCCTGATCTATGTGCTGATGAGTGCTGTGCTGGTCACGGCGCTGCTGGGGCACTGGCTGGATACCGCAGTAATCTTTGCTGTTGTTCTGGTGCAGGGGGTGGTCGGCTTCATTCAGGAGGGTCGTGCCGAGAAGGCACTGGCTGCTATACGTCATATGCTCGCACCCAGGGCCACTGTCCTGCGTGACGGTCAGCGCTTGCACATCGATGCCAGTGATCTGGTGCCGGGGGATGTGCTTTTGCTTGAGCCCGGTGATCGAGTGCCGGCCGATATACGGCTGGACCAGGTACATGGTCTTAGCGTCGATGAATCGATGCTCACCGGTGAGTCGATACCCGTCGAGAAGGCCCTGGAGACTCAGCCTGCCGATGCAGCCCTGGGAGACCGTTTATGTCTGGCCTATTCGGGCACCCTGGTGAGAACCGGGACTGCCCGGGGCGTGGTGGTGGCCACCGGCTTGCATAGCGAGATCGGCCGCATATCCGGTCTGCTGTCGGAGGTGGCAGTACTGCAAACCCCGCTGACTCAGCAAATGAACCGGTTTTCACGCTATTTGTCGCTGGTCATTGTGCTAGCAGGTCTAGGCGTATTTTTACTGGGTTGGCAGTTTGGCGACAGGCCGCTCGCTGACCTGTTCATGGCTGTGGTTGCGCTGACCGTATCGGCGATACCGGAGGGGCTGCCGGCGATTCTTACCATCACCCTGGCGATTGGTGTTCAGCGCATGGCTAATCGCAAGGCGGTGGTTCGACGAATGCCTGCGATAGAAACACTGGGCGCGGTATCCATCATCTGTACGGACAAGACCGGTACTCTGACCCGCAATGAAATGATGGTGGCGGCGCTGGTGCTGGACGATCAGATATTTCCGGTCAGCGGGGACGGCTATGACCTTGGAGGGGACATTGGCGCGGCAGAGGGTGCCGGTGGATCGGTACCTGCTCCGCAGCAGCTGGTTGCGGATCTGGCCCAGGCAGCGCTGCTGTGCAATGACGCGAGACTTGATACCACCGCTGAGCAGATCAAGGTCGTCGGCGATCCGATGGAAGCCGCACTGCTGGTGCTGGCTGCCAAGGCTGGCCTGGACCTGAACGGGTACGGCGCCGAGTGGCCACGACAGGACGAGGTGCCCTTCGATTCCGACCTGAGGTATATGGCGACACTCAACCATGATCATCACGGTCAGGCGCGAATCTTCGTCAAGGGTGCGCCCGAGCGGGTGATGGCTCTCTGTGAAATGGTGCGCAACAGTGAAGGCAGCGCAGCGCCACTTGACCCTGAGCGCTGGCAACGACACATAGATAAGCTGGCGGGCCAAGGCCTGCGAATCCTGGCTCTGGCCGCCGCGCCTGCACCCTCGGGCTCCGGCGAGCTGAACGTGGAAACACTGGGCGCGGGTCTGGAATTGATCGGGCTGGTAGGTCTGCTGGACCCGCCACGTCAGGAGGCGATGGAGGCGATCGCCGAATGTCGCCAGGCGGGTATCGAGGTCAAGATGATTACCGGGGACCATGCAGTGACCGCGCGTGCCATTGCAGAGAAACTGGGGTTGCGCAATACCCGCGAAGTAGCCAGCGGCAAGGATATTGACGCCCTGGATGACGCTTCTCTGGTTGAGTTGGCCCAGCGGGTAGACGTCTTTGCTCGTACCAGTCCGGAGCACAAATTGCGCCTGGTGCAGGCGCTACAAAGCGCCCGGGGCGTGGTAGCAATGACCGGCGATGGCGTTAATGACTCACCCGCGCTCAAGCGCGCTGATGTGGGTATCGCGATGGGCCAGAAGGGCTCGGCCGCTGCTCGGGAGGCCTCTGACATCGTATTGTTGGACGACAATTTCGCGACCCTCGCCGCGGCCGTGCGTGAAGGCAGAACGGTCTATACCAATCTGAAAAAGGCCATCAGTTTTCTGTTGCCGATCAATGGTGGCGAGGCGGCGAGTCTGATCGTTGCTTTGCTGTTGGGATTGGCTTTGCCAATCACGGCATTGCAGATACTCTGGGTCAACCTGGTCAGCTCTGTGGTGCTGGCTATGGGTCTTGCCTTCGAGCCAGCAGAGAATGACGTGATGCACAAACCCCCCAGGCCTGCGGACGAAGGGCTGCTGGACGCTTTTCTGGTGTGGCGCATCGTACTGGTATCGTTGCTTTTTCTGGGCGGCATATTCGCCTCTTTCCAATGGGCAGTCCATGCCGGCTTGGGCGAAGCCGCCGCGCGAACCCTGGCAGTGAATACCCTGGTGGCGATGGAGGTGTTCTATCTGTTCTCCGTCCGGTATCTGGACAGTGCATCAATCACCTTGCAGGGGGTGTTGGGCACCCGCGCGGTCTGGATCGTGATTGTTCTGATAGTCCTGCTGCAATGGCTGTTTACCTATGCACCCTTTATGCAGTCGATGTTTCTTACTGCTCCACTGGATTGGAGCACGTTGGCAATTGCGCCAGCAGCGGGGGTGATTGTGCTGCTCGTTCTCGAGCTGGAAAAGCGGGTCAGACATCCACGCCCTGGGTTGGCTCGGACCTAGTCCAACTCTTGAAGAAAAGTTGCGGGCCCATCAATCAGGGCCCGCGCTTTTCAGCGTAATATTGCCGGGTTGCCGCAACCGCTTATAGCGGCCCACTCCTGCTCATCCAGCCAATATTGTGAGTCGGCCTCTGGCGCCGTGCGCGCGGCGGCCCCAATTACGTGGGCCCAGGTGCAACGGTTGGTGAACAGCATGCCGGTATGATCGAATGTTCCGCCCTGGTTGATATACCCCAGCACCTGACTGCGTGCCGGAACCGGGAACAGGCTGTGCAGATGGCCACGCATCACCTCGGGGCGCATATGAGTGAGCATCACGCGCCGGGTCATGCTGGCAGGAAACAGCGTTTCTATTTCCTGGGCACTGGCGCTGCATGCGGCCTCGTGAGTGTCCCGGGGGGTGGTAAATCGTCCCGGCTCCTGCAGATACACCAATCGCCAAGACTGGTCATGCTCGGTCAGTCGCTGTGCGGCGCGGAGCATTTCACCGAGCTGGTATGCGCCATTGGCGATCAACAGTAAAGGTTCGCCTTTGCCCCGATGTTCATTAAGCACAATGGCACCTTGGTCTGCCAGTTGGTGGGCTTGCTGCGGGCTCATCCATACAGGACACTCTCCCTTGGGGATGACCATGCAGCTGAGCTGTCCGCGGTTTTGCCAGATGCCCGGCAACAGGGCGAGGATGCTGTTGTAGTCCGCAGGAAACAGAACTCGCATTACATCGTGCATCTCGGCCAGCAGGCTTTCGCAAAAGGTGGTGTCCTGGTGCGACTGCTCGTTCTTGCCGTTTTCCCAGGTGTGTGAGGTGGCAATCAGCGGAAATCCCAACCATTGGGCGGGCCTGCCCACTTCTTTCTGATGGCGGGCGAAAATCAGCTCCTGACGCACGGCCCCAAGCATTTTTACGCAAAAGGCCTCGTAACTGGCAACCAGGTTCAGTCCTCCCTTGTTGGCCAGGCAGGCGGAGACCACGGCCTCTTCATTCAAAGCGGTAATCACTCTGCCATCAATCGCTTCGAGCTCGCTTTCCGGTTCCAGCACGCGGTGCTTGAGCGCCTTGAGGACGCCGCTCAGACGGTTGCTGGCCAGTTCGTCCGGGTTGCCTACGCGGGCGCGCAGTTCGGGGTTGGCTTCGACCAGTGAGGTGAAAAAACGATCTACTGCGCGCATGGGTGACACCGTATCCTGGCTCCATTCCAGTGGAGGAATGATCGGCTCTGCCGGGTTGCGCTTCGCGAGGGAATGGTCGCGCTCGCGCGGACGTTTATCGGCATCATGCCGGTTGAGTTGCTCGCGTGCCTGCTGCAGATCCAAGGGGCTTACCCAGAGCAACCCGGCGTGCTGGTTGAACAGGTCCCGTGCGGCTTGATCGTGCCGTGGATTGCCTGGCAGGGGCAGGTTGTGCGCGGCGTTCTTGCCGGCGCCATAAAAGCCGAATCCCTTGACCGTCTCGGCGATGGCATAGGGGATCGGCAGGGGATACTGCAACAGTCCGGCATGGTATTCCTCCACGCGGCGTTCCAGGCGCTGCTCCATCTCGTGCAGGGCGCAGACTATGGCTGCGGGATCACGGCCGTCGATGCGCATCGGATCAAAGCCGCAGGCGCGAAGATGTTTGGCAAAGGCATCCAGGCCCTTCTCGGTGCCCAACTCGGTGCGTTGCTCAATGCGCCGGCCATTGGCGATCATTACCGGCAGGGCTACGCCACAGTCTTCAGCCCGCCACCAACGTGGAATCCAGTCGCTGCCACGTTGCTCTTCTGCGGCGCCGTCGGATAGAAAGGCCACCAGCGTTTCGCCCGGTAGAGGCATGTGCGCATATTGCAATTCGGCAAAGCCCAAATAGCCACCCTCAATCACGCCGCCTGCGGTAAAGGCGTTGACATGACTACCCAAGGGAGCTGCAGGGCGCCCATTGGGCATCTGCGCATAGCCATAAAAATCCTTTAACAGCTGGTTAAGCCCTGCATTGCCGGCGTAGCGTGCGGCCTGCTCGGGGTGCACATTGCCGATCAGAACGTTGACGGCGTCAATCGCTGCCACGCAATGCCCTTGCCCCATCAGCCAGCTGCGCGTGCGTCCCGTCAGGCTATCCAGTGCCAGATAGGCCGCATAGGCGGGCACCATGTTCAGGGCGCCTCCGGTATGACCCTCGGGTCTGGACTTGAAATCCTCTGCTGCCAACGGCGTGCCGTCTGTCTGGCAGCGCTTGGCGTAGGTCATGTGCACCACCAGCCACATGCCGGCGCTGGTTAGATGGTCGAGTGCGATAAGCTGGTTGTATACGCCGTCGGGATCAGCGTGCTGACCTTTTTGCTGTAACAGGTGAGCCAGGCGATAAACAGCTGCCTGGGTTTCCGGGGTATGCACAATGACGCCATGGCCGGCGCGCCAGCGGGCAAAGGCCGGGCATTGATCTGCGTGTTCATCAAGCGTGTTCTGGTCTGGCAGTAGCTGGCTCACGGTATGACTCCGTTGCAAATAAGTGACCTGATCGGTTCAGTCTAGGCCGTAGCACAGTGGAGCTAACTGATCTGCGTCAAGGCCATTTGCATCCCTTTGGTTTCACCGCTTTGCAGGGCCATGGCGCAGTGCTTCGAGCCTGCTATAGTCGTAGCTCAAAATAATAAAGAGGTGTGACCATGCAACGCTGGATATTCGTTTTCGTCGCCGGTTTCCTGGCTGTTCTGTGCTTTCATCAGGCGGCACTGGGGCTTCTGCACTCGGCGGGTGTGGTGCCTTTCGCACCTTACTCGCTGCAACCCACTGCCCCGCTGGGGATTCCCTCAGTCATATCAGCGAGTTTCTGGGGTGGGCTCTGGGCGTTGGTCATGATCGCAGTGCTGGACAAAATCGGCCATGCTCTGATCTGGCTCAAGGCCGCTTTGTTCGGTGGTATCGCGCTGACCCTGGTCGCGCTTATCGTTGTATTTCCGCTCAAGGGGTACGGTTTTGATATGGCCCAGCTACCAGGCCGTTTCATCATAGGCTTCATACTAAATGCATTCTGGGGCATAGGCACTATTGTATTCGTCCGGGTGTTGCCCCACTGAGAAAGGGCTGGGTTGGTGGCTCCCTCGGGCGCCACTGCAGTCTGCTCTACAAACCCTTGAGTACTGCACGTGGAGCCCGAAATCGGCTATAGTGGCGGCTTTTGCCTGACGGGATTTGTCACCATGGAAATCAATCCGATTCTTAACACCATCAAAGATCTGCGTGGCCGCTCTGAGTCCATCAGGGGGTATCTTTGACTACGATCATAAACATGATCGTCTGACCGAAGTCGAACGCGAAATGGAAGACCCCAGCGTCTGGAACGACCCCGAGCGGGCCCAGAACCTGGGACGCGAGCGCGCGCAGCTGGCGCAGATCGTGGAAACCCTGGACGAGATGCATGCCGGTCTGAACGATGCTTCGGAATTGCTGGAAATGGCAGCCGAAGAAGAGGACGAAGGCGCAGTCGCCGATGTGGTGACCGAGCTTGATAGACTGCAGAAGAGTCTGGAGAAGCTCGAATTCCGCCGCATGTTCAGTGGCGAGATGGATCCAACCAATTGCTATCTGGATATCCAGGCCGGGTCGGGTGGCACCGAAGCCCAGGATTGGGCCAACATGTTGCTGCGCATGTACCTGCGCTGGGCCGATCAGCGCGGCTTCGAAACCGAGATTGTCGAACTCTCCGAAGGTGAAGTTGCCGGTATCAAGAGCGCTACCGTCTATATCAAGGGTGAATACGCCTTTGGCTGGCTGCGCACCGAGATCGGTGTGCATCGCCTGGTGCGCAAGAGCCCCTATGACTCGGGCAACAGACGGCATACTTCCTTCTCCGCGGTATTTGTCTCCCCGGAGATTGACGACGATATCGAGATCGATATCAATCCCGCCGATCTGCGCGTGGACACCTATCGCTCCCAGGGCGCTGGTGGCCAGCACGTTAACACCACCGATTCTGCGGTGCGCATTACCCACGTACCGACCAATACGGTGGTCAGCTGTCAGAGCCAGCGTTCCCAGCATGGCAACCGCGATACCGCGATGAAGATGCTGCGCGCCAAACTCTACGAGCAGGAAATGATGAAGCGCACAGCCGCTGCCCAGGCGCTGGAAGACAGCAAGTCCGATATTGGCTGGGGCCACCAGATCCGCTCCTATGTACTCGATCAGTCCCGGATCAAGGATCTGCGGACCAATATCGAGAACAGCAACTGCAACGCGGTACTTGACGGGGATTTGGACGAATTCATCGAAGCCAGTCTGAAACAGGGGCTTTAAGCGCCGCCGCCGCGCCCGATGCAAGACAACGTCTGATCTACGCCATACAACTGTAACGCCCAGGAATACGCAAACATGACCGACCAGCCGCAAGACCCGCACGCCCGTCACGAGGAAGAAAACAGCCTGATCGCGATGCGCAAGGAAAAGCTCGCCCACGAACGCGCCAAGGGCCGGGTATTTCCCAACGATTTCCGCCGTGACAGCTACTGCGCCGATCTGCAGAAAACCTATGCGGACAAGACCAAACCGGAGCTTGAGGAAGCAGCGATCCCGGCCAAGGTGGCCGGTCGTATCATGCTCAATCGCGGTGCTTTCCTGGTTTTGCAGGACGTCAGTGGGCGCATTCAGCTCTACGTTGACCGCAAGGGCCTGCCGGCCGAAACCCTGGAGGCTATCAAGCACTGGGACCTGGGCGATATCGTAGCGGCCGAAGGTATCCTTCAGCGCTCGGGCAAAGGCGATCTGTACGTTCAGATGCAAAAGGCTACGCTGCTGACCAAGTCATTGCGGCCACTGCCGGACAAGCACCACGGTCTTACCGATACCGAGCAGCGTTACCGCCAGCGTTATGTTGATTTGATCGTCAACGAAGAGACGCGCAAGACGTTTCTGATCCGTTCACGTGTGGTCGCACATATCCGCAAGTTCCTGGCTGACCGTAATTTCCTCGAAGTCGAAACGCCCATGCTGCAGACGATCCCCGGTGGCGCGGCGGCCAAGCCCTTCGAGACGCATCACAATGCGCTGGATCTGCCGATGTTCCTGCGTATTGCCCCGGAGCTGTATCTGAAGCGTCTGGTGGTGGGCGGTTTCGAGAAGGTGTTCGAGATCAACCGCAACTTCCGCAACGAGGGTGTTTCGACCCGGCACAATCCGGAGTTCACCATGCTCGAGTTCTACCAGGCCTATGCCGATTACGAAGACAACATGGATCTGACCGAGGAGCTGTTCCGCGAGTTGGCGACGGAAGTCTTGGGCACCACAGATGTGCCCTACCAGGGCAAGGTGTTCCATTTCGGCGAGCCCTTTGCTCGGCTGTCGGTGTTCGATTCAATCCTGAAGTTCTGCCCCGAGATCAGTGCGGCTGATCTACAGGACCTGGACTCGGCCCGTGCTATTGCCAAGAAAGCCGGTGCGGATGTGAAGGGCTTCGAGGGTCTAGGCAAGCTGCAGGTGATGATTTTCGAGGAGCGGGTCGAGCATCTTCTGGAGCAGCCGACTTTCATTACCCGTTATCCCTTTGAGGTGTCTCCGCTGGCGCGTCGCAGTGACGATGATCCGAGTGTGACTGACCGTTTCGAGCTATTTATTGGCGGCCGCGAGATTGCCAATGCCTACTCGGAGCTTAACGACGCCGAGGACCAGGCTGAGCGTTTCCTGGCTCAGGTAGCAGACATGGATGCGGGTGACGATGAAGCCATGCACTACGATGCCGACTTTGTGCGTGCGCTGGAATATGGCATGCCGCCGACGGCGGGCGAGGGCATCGGTATTGATCGCCTGGTGATGTTGTTGACTGACGCGCCGTCCATTCGCGATGTGATTCTGTTTCCGCATATGCGGCCTGAGGTTTGAGTTCGTTTGGTAACGTTTAAGGAAACCTGATCTCAGGGATTGTGTGTTTGGCGCGCCTGGGTACGGCCGGTGGCGGACACGCTACGAGCACATCCATGTGGGCTCGTCGCTGGCCGTCCCTGGCCAGCGACGGTCCGCCACCGGCCGCACCCAGACACGCTTGTAGACTTGGGTGTTTGATCAGGTTTCCGGTGAGATTGAAGAGGCAGCGCGGAACGTAAAGTGGGGATTGGTATGGGGTTTAGGCGCTCTCGGAAGCACTCCTTTCCCTACCGCGGCGCCGGGTAACCCTCATGCTGGACCGTCGATGGCCAGGGATGGCCAGCGACGAGCCTACAGGGATGTACTTGCGGCGTGTCCAGCATGAGGGTTGCCCGGCCAAGCGTTGCACGAGCTCGAAAAAGCATCACCCGACCACGCATAAACCAAAGCAGGAACACCATGACGGTAAAACAGAGCGAGCAGTACCAGTTGGTAATTCGCAGTCTGTCCGACCGCATTGTCGAGGCGCAGGCGCCGATCCGGATTCTGGATGCGATCAAGTGGGATGACAGTCTGCGTGAGGAGTTCTTTCGCAAACGCTGCAAGAGCATTCCCGATGTGGGCCCTGATTACTACGCCAAGCGCCCGCTGGGCTTTGACCCGGCAGAGCGTCGCCAGGTGCTGCAGGATATCGAACGCGACATCACCCGTCAGCTGGGCACCTTCAACCCGGTAGGCCAGATCATGCGGCGCATGTGCAAGGAATACCGCATGGTGATCCGCATGCTCGAGGCGCGCGGCACCCCTGATATGGGGCTTATATCCCAGGAATTGTATGGTTCTGCCTCCGACGCCTTCCACGCTGGCGACCCGACCCTGACCGATCTGGGCATCATGCTCAGCGAGTCATTGGCCAATATCGGCAAGACCGAATTGCTCAGTGAGCCCAAGACCATCGCTGCGCCCGAAGCGGTGGACATTTTGCAGGCGCGGATGAATGAAGCCTTTCCGGACGATCAGGCCGTGCGCGTATTCGAATCCGACGGCATCGTCGCTGACGCGGCTGCTGGCGCGGACTATATCAAGATCCGCAGTGACGCCAAATTCAATCAGCGTGATTTGAAAATCCTCGCCGTGCACGAGGGCATGGTGCATGTAGCGACCAGTCTTAACGGCCAGCACCAGCCGATCTGTACCTTCCTGGCCAAGGGGCCGCCGTCGTCGACCGTGACCCAGGAGGGCCTGGCCATTCTGATGGAGGTAATCACCTTCGCCTCCTATCCGGCGCGTTTGCGCAAACTGACCGACCGCACACGGGCGATTCAGCTGGCTGAAAGTGGTGGTGACTTTATGGATGTATTCCAGTTTTACCGGGAGCAGGAATATTCCCGTGAAAACAGTTACACCAATGCCAGTCGGGTATTTCGCGGATCCAGCAGTAATGGGCTGCCGTTTACCAAGGATCTGGCCTATCTAAAGGGTTTTATCCTGACCTATAACTATATTCAGCTCGCGGTACGCAAGGGCAAGCTCCAGCAAATACCGCTATTGTTCTGTGGCAAGACCACGTTGGAAGATATGCGCACCCTGGGCCAACTGGTAGAGGAGGGGCTTGTGGTGCCGCCGCGTTACTTGCCAGAACCCTTTGCCGATCTGAATGCGCTGAGTGCCTGGATGTGTTTTTCCGGCTTTCTGAATAACCTCAGTCTCGACAGGATCGAGGCCGATTACGCCAACATTCTCTGAGTCTTGTTACAGGGCCAGAGTGCAAGGAATTCCAATGAGTGATAGCAAGGAAATGAACAAGATACCAATGATTCTGACCGCCTTCGCGACGGTCTTTGCCACAGTTATGGTGTTGTATTTTTATGGTTACCTGAACTTCTCCCGGGAAGAACAGGGCATGGTCGTGGCCGAATTCAGTCTGATCAAGGTGGGCTCTGCAGAAGCGGGGCAGATGCGTAGTCGTGCTGCCGATCAGGTCGCGGAGTGCGTCGATGGCATCCTGATTCTGCATGACAGCCGACATAACGGCTTGTCCGGGCTGTTGATTGATGATCGTCAGCGTGTTGTGCGCTGCAGCGCCCAGTCTGTGCCGGTAGCGGAGTAACCAGTGGCACAGGGCGAGGTCAAGCTGGAGTCAGGCTGGAAAGCCGCTCTGGCTGATGAGTTCGGGAAGGAATACATGCGCACTCTGCGCGAGTTCCTGCGCGTGCAGAAAGCAAACGGCCAAATCATCTATCCTCCCGGTCCCCGGATCTTCAATGCTCTGGACAGTACCCCGCTGGATCAGGTCAAGGTGGTCATACTTGGCCAGGATCCTTACCACGGTCCGGGCCAGGCCCATGGGCTCGCTTTCTCTGTGCCGCCCGGCATAAGGCCGCCACCTTCCCTGCAAAATATCTTCAAGGAGCTGGAGAGGGATCTCGATATACCCAGACCAGCGCATGGATGCCTCACCCACTGGGCAGAGCAGGGCGTGCTTTTGCTCAACGCGGTGCTAACAGTAGAGGCGGGTGACGCGGGCTCCCATGCCAAGCGTGGCTGGGAGAGATTCACCACCCGGATTATCGAGGTGGCAGCGCAGCAGCATGAGCATCTGGTCTTCATTTTGTGGGGCAGCTATGCGCGGCAGAAGGCCGAACAGCTTGATCTTTCGAAGCATTGCGTTCTTACCTCGGCTCACCCTTCCCCTCTGTCAGCCCACCGGGGCTTTCTCGGTAACGGCCATTTTTCAGCCGCAAATGACTATCTTCAATTGCACGGGCGCAAGCCGATTGACTGGGCCTTGCCCGATAGCGCAGTCTGAATTTATCTCTTCACTGTTTCTGGAGGCCTCCATGGATCACGCACTGCAACCCTATACCGCTCTGGTCCCACGTACCGACAAGCTGGTCGTGCAGAAAGTCGGCCACACCGCGCTGGTTACCATCGATAATCCGCCAGCCAATACATGGGACAGCGATACCTTGCACGGGCTGATCGAGCTGGTTGGGCATCTTGGTGCCGATTCAGAGATCTTTGCCCTGGTGATTACCGGGCGTGGTGATCGTTTCTTTTCAGCCGGTGCCGACCTTAAACTTTTTGCCGACGGCGACAAGGCCAGAGCCCGTGAGATGGCGAGTCTCTTCGGCAAGGCTTTCGAGACGCTGCGCGATTTCTCCGGCGTAACCATTGCGGCGCTCAACGGCTATGCCATGGGTGGCGGTCTGGAGTGTGCGTTGGCTTGCGATATCAGAATTGCCGAGCGTCAGGTGCAACTGGCACTGCCGGAGGCAGGAGTTGGCCTGTTGCCGTGCGCAGGCGGTACCCAGGCGTTGGCTTGGCTGGTCGGAGAGGGCTGGGCCAAGCGGATGATTCTGTGCGGAGAGCGGATTGACGGGGTCAAAGCCGAGCGCATCGGGCTGGTGGAAGAGGTGGTAGAGCAGGACCAGGCTCTGGCGACCGCCCTAAGGCTGGCGGCTCAGGTTGGCAGGCAGAGCCCGATGGCTGTCAAGGTCTGTAAGAGCCTTATCCAGGGGGCGCGACGTCAATCACTCAACAGTTTGCTGCCCGAAGAACGTGAGCGTTTTGTTGACCTGTTCGATTACGAGGACACCCTGGAAGGTGTCAACGCGTTCTTCGACAAGCGCCCGCCACAGTGGCGTAATCGCTGACGAGGCAGTGGTTCGCTACCCGTGCCTGCCGGGCGGTTAGCCCAGCAGCTGCATGGCGGCTTCCATTTCGGCAGACAGATCTTCGTCGCCGTCCTCCCCCTGAGCCAGTCCTAGCTTGTTGAAGGAGGCTATAGTGCTCCAGTCCATTTGGGCGAGGGGATGCTCACTGCTGAGGCTCTGTAGCATCGCGACCTGGACCACATCCGAGTAATCGACCGTAGGCGTATTACGATTGAAATCCAGGTGCTCGGTCGGTATGTGGCGCAAGGGTGTTGGAAAATCCCAGGCTGCCAGAATGCGGTCACCCAGTATCGGATGAATATGCTCGATCACCAGGTTCAGGCTGATCGAATCCCTCAGCAACTGGCTGTTTTCTTCGGCATAGCTCAGAATTGGCAGGACTCCAATCTGATGCACTAGCCCGGCAAGCGTCGCCTGGTCGGGCTTGAGTCGGGTGTAGTGTCGGCAGAGTACGTGACTGATGCCAGCTACTTCGGTACTGCGGGCCCATACTTCACGCATCTTGCGGTCAATAACGTCAGAGGTCGCCTGGAACATCTGCGACATCGCCAGTCCCGTTGCGAGGTTGGCGGTGTAATTGATGCCCATGCGGTTGACCGCCATGCCCAGATCCGTGATTTCCTGGCGGGTGCGCAGTAGTGGGCTGTTAACTACCTTGATCAGGCGTGCGCTCAAGGCGGCGTCATTGCTGATCTCACGAACCAGGTCGGGAATGCTGACGTCAGGGTTTTCTGCGGCTTCGCGTATGCGCAGGGCGACTTCTGGAAGCGTAGGCAGTACCAACTGATCCTTGTCGATTGCCTGAATCAATTCTTCCTGTACGCGCTGGGCCAGATCAGTCATGGGTATTCCTTGTCATTTCGCCTGGCCGGCTTCGTCGGCCACTTCGGACTCGTAGGGCAGGGGAGCCAGAGTGAGTGCTGGCCCCTGGCTATCAATTGCACACAACGATGCCAATTGTGCCGCATCCTTTTGTACTACCGCCAGCATTTCCATATGCTCGGGGCCCAGGGCTGCCATCACCACCTCCCCCAACACCTGTCCGGTGTCCCTGTTGACTACCGGGGTGCCCGGGGCCAGACAGTCAGACTTCTCACTGACGAGTCTGAACATGCGTTTTTTCAGTTTTCCCAGATACTTCATGCGGGCCACAATTTCCTGGCCTGTGTAGCAGCCTTTCTTGAAGCTTACGGCGTCAAATACCTGAAGATTGAGCATCTGTGGAATAAAGGCTTCACGTGTCTCAGCAAACACCTGGCCAATACCCGCACGAATCTGCAGTAGCTGCCAATCGTTTAATGGTATGGCGGTGGCCGTGGCAAGCAACCGCTCGATAGCAGGCAGGGCCATTTCGGCCGGAAGCCAGAGCTCAAAGCTATCGTTGCCGGGCAGGCGAACTACCCTTGCGGCATCCAGCTGTTCCACGGTATCTGGTGCTCCGGGTACGGGCAGATCAAGTTCAGCCAGAAGCGAAGAGGCCTTCTCTCCATGGAGTCCCAGCCTCACCCAGCTATCTGTGGCGTCGATTATCTTGGTCTTGAAGAAGGCAGCATACTTGGTAAGGTCTGTGATTTGGGGCCCGATTAGCGCTTCTGCCATCGCCAGCAAGTAGTCTGACTCGTCATGGCGAAGTAGCCTGAAGCTCGACTGCATGCGGCCCTTGGGGTTGCACCGGGCGCCCAGAACGCTGCCAGGCAGAGGCAGGCGGGTGACGTCGCAGGTCAGTTGTCCCTGCAGAAATTTCGCCGAATCGGGGCCGCTGACTGCCATAATGCGTTCATGGCCAAGCCAGGCCAGTGCTGTTGCAGGCGACTTCGTTGGCGAATCGATTGGGAAGTATCTCGCGAGTTCACTATTTAGCGGATTAGTTTGGGTCATAAGCTCTGATTGCCTGATGAATTCAGCTGTTACATCATAGGGCGGCGTCGGCAGCTTGTCAGTGTCGTCTTGCGCTTATAATGTCACCTGTGCATTCTGAGGCGTTTTTACCTTATTGCGGAGAGAGAGATGTCGGCTGAAATTGAGAAGAAACGGCTGTACTGGCATAGTCGAAGGGGCATGCTTGAGCTGGATGTACTGCTGGGACCGTTTCTCGAGGAAGCCTACAGCGATCTGGATGCAGAAGACAAATTGCGTTATCGAAAGTTACTTGAGAGCGAAGACCAGGACATGTTCGGCTGGTTCATGCAACGCAGCGAACCCGACGACCCGGATCTAAAACGTATGGTAAGGATGATTCTCGACCGTGTTCAGCCAGCCTGATTATCTGATGCTTCGCAGGCAGCCTTCTCGTTTTCTGGGGGGGTTGGTGATTCTGTTGAGCGTTCTCGCCTGTGCAGCGCTCCTGCGCAGCGGCCTTCCTCCGCTGCTGGCTACGGCCAGCATGCTTGTCGTCCTGGGTTACGGTATATGGGTCTGGCCGCGGCAGGTGAGCTTGCAGCACGCGCAATCGATTACCGGATTGCGGTTCGACAGTCAGGGATGGCATGTCATGCGCCGCGATGGTTCTGAAAGCGCAGCGCGGTTGTTGGCGGACACCTTCGTCAGTGCCTTCCTTACCGTTGTGCGGTTCAGGGAGCCGGGGCGCTGGCTCGCAGTGTCTGTGATCCTGCCCGCAGATGCTGCCGCCGAGGACGCCTTGCGGCGCCTCAGGTTGCGGCTACGCTTCAGTCGTCAGCGTTGGGCGGCCGCAGAATAGTATCGACGGCCTCTGGCAACAGGTTGGGGTAGTCGAGCGTATAATGCAGGCCACGACTTTCATGGCGCTGCATCGCTGAGGTGATGATCAGATCGGCAACCGTCGCCAGATTTCGCAGTTCCAGCAGGTCCCGGCTGACTCGGTAGTTACTGTAGAATTCGTGGATTTCCGCAAGCAGCATATCAACACGATGCTTGGCTCTTTGCAGGCGCTTTGTGGTGCGCACGATACCCACGTAATCCCACATGAATCGGCGCAACTCGTCCCAGTTGTGGGAAATGATCACATCTTCGTCCGAGTCGGTGACCTGGCTCTCGTCCCAGTGCGGCAGATTGTCCGGCATGGGGGTCCGTTCAAGTTCGTTAAGTATGTCCTGAGCTGCGGCACGTCCGAACACAATGCATTCCAGCAGTGAGTTGCTGGCCATTCGGTTGGCGCCATGCAGGCCGGTGTAACTGGCTTCCCCTATGGCGTACAGGTTGTTTGCGTCGGTGCGACCGCAGGCGTCAACCACAACGCCGCCACAGGTATAGTGGGCAGCCGGCACCACCGGTATCGGTTCGCGCGTGATATCGATCCCGAATGCCAGGCAGCGCTCATGTACAGTCGGAAAATGACTGCGTATGAAATCCGCCGGCTTGTGGCTGATGTCCAGAAAGACACAATCCAGACCCAGACGCTTCATCTCGTGGTCGATCGCGCGTGCAACGATATCCCGAGGTGCGAGTTCTGCACGCTTGTCAAAACGTGGCATGAAACGCGAGCCGTCCGCTAACGTGAGCAGTGCACCTTCTCCCCGCAACGCTTCAGTCACCAGAAAACTCTTGGCCTTGGGGTGATAGAGGCAAGTGGGGTGAAACTGGTTGAACTCCATATTCGCCACCCGGCAGCCGGCCCGCCAGGCCATGGCAATGCCGTCTCCCGACGCGCTGTCGGGGTTGCTTGTATACAGATAGACCTTGCTCGCACCACCCGTTGCCAGAACCGTAAAGCGCGCGCCATAGGTTTCAACATGGCCGTTGTTACGGTTCAGAATGTAGGCGCCCAGACATTGCTTGCCAGGTAGTCCCAGTTTTCTGGTGGTGATCAGGTCAACGGCAACCCGGTTCTCCAGCAGCTCGATATTGCTGTGCTCCTGCGCCTTGTGGAGTAGCGTGTTGAAAATGGCTGCGCCGGTTGCGTCCGCTGCGTGGATGATGCGGCGGTGGCTATGGCCTCCTTCCCGAGTCAGGTGAAAATCATCACTCTCGCTGCCATCAGCACGTCGTTCGCGGGTAAAAGGTACGCCCTGATCTATCAGCCAGCCGATAGCATCACGACTGCTGCCGACAATCTGTCGAACCGCATCTTCACGACACAGGCCCCCGCCGGCGTCAAGCGTATCCTGCACATGGGCGTCGACTGTATCGGTATCGTCAAGGACGGCAGCCACGCCACCCTGTGCCCAGAAAGTCGAGCCTTCGGACAGCTGGCCCTTGCTGATCACGGCCACCCGCAAGTCGTCTGCCAGGTGCAAAGCCAGTGTCAGACCGGCGGCGCCGCTACCAATAACCAAAACATCGTAATTATGCGCTTGTCCCATGGTGTCTCAATCAGGGCCTGATGAGCCGGGTTGTTGCCCGGACGGAATGTATTGGCAACTAGTATATAGAAGGCGCGTACGCCACAATACAAACTTGCGCAGATGGCTTTACGGCATCATGTTGCCGAATAATGACAATATTTTACGGGCTTGGCGGAACTTTAGGTGTTTTCCAATGCTCATACAGCTGAGCCTGAAGAGGGGAGAACTTTTGCTTACATTGCTGGTCTATCACAGTAAGGCAGGGCTACAAGGCCCAGGCCGTCGGGAGCTGCCGCATGGCTGAGCAGACAGACCAGGAGTTGGTAGTCCGGGTTCAAGGCGGTGACAAGCGGGCGTTCGATCTGCTGGTACTCAAGTATCAGCACAAGATTCTGGCATTGGTCATGCGTTTTGTGCACGACAGCCATGAAGCGCAGGATGTGTCGCAGGAAGCCTTTGTAAAGGCGTACCGCGCCCTGGCCAATTTTCGCGGAGACAGCGCGTTTTATACCTGGCTGTACCGCATAGCGATCAATACGGCCAAGAATTATCTGGTAGCACGCGGACGCAGACCGCCCGATTCTGATATTGCGGCTGATGAAGCCGAGTATTACGAAGGAGATAGCGCTCTCAAGGATATTCATTCGCCGGAACGCGATTTGCTGCGTGATGAGGTTGAGCAGATGGTCAACAGGACCCTGCAGCAGCTGCCGGACGACTTGCGTACTGCCTTGACGCTACGCGAGTTCGAAGGTTTGAGTTACGAAGATATTGCCGCGGTAATGAGTTGCCCGGTTGGTACGGTACGTTCACGTATCTTCCGGGCCCGAGAGGCAATTGACAAAGCTCTCAAGCCCCTGCTCGAAGATTGAGCGGGCGCCGGGGGTCAAATGCAGCTAGCCCAAAGGGCCAAAAGCAGAGGTATAGCAATGAGCAGTGAATCCTTGAAGGAGTCTCTCTCCGCGCTTATGGACAACGAAGCGGATGAGCTTGAAGTACGCCGTGTTCTGAAAGCGTGCGGGGATGATTCGTCCTTGCGTAGCGACTGGGCACGATACCAGGCGGCGCGTGCATTGATGCACAAGGAACCCTGGCAGGGCAAGATTGATCTGTCCGAGGGCATCGCTGCTGCGATTGCCAATGATCCGGTACCTGCTCCGGCAACTGCCAAGACCTCGCGGATCTGGCAGAGTGTGGGCCGGTTTGCAGTGGCCGCATCCGTTACTGTTGCGGTTCTGGTGGGCGTGAACATGTTCCAGCAGGATGGGAGCTCGGGTAGTGAGGCAATGGTAGCCGATCAGACGCCGCCGGTTGCGTTACCCAGTGCCCCGGCTGCACAGCCGGGTGCGGTACTTGCGGGTTATTCGCAACCAGACGCAGATGAGCCGCCAGCGCAAGAGCCGCTCGCTGCGTGGCAAGAGCAGAAAATCGACACCTATCTGCGTCAGCATGCCGGCCAGGGAGATGGTCAGATCACCCCGCAATTATTGCCTAATGCCCGCGCAGCCAGTATGGAAGGGCGATAGGTGCAGGCGGCCGCGACTGCCAGTTACGGGTTGCGCAGCTGTCTCGTAGTGGGTTTGGTATCGACTGCGCTGCTATTTGCCGGCCCGCTGATGGCTGATGAAGCTGAAACGCTGTTGAAAAAGATGACCAGCGCAGCGCATGGGATGAGTTACCAGGGCGACTTTATCTATGAGCGCGCTGGTAGCTTCAGTACCCACAGAGTCTGGCGGCAGGCCAACGGCGAAGTCGTGGAACGCTTGCTGCGCACTGACGGTACGCCTCAGGAGTGGTTGCGCCGGAACGATGCATTGGAATGCACGAGCGCTCCGACCGCAGGTGCGGCGCCATCGGACAGGGCAATGCTGCCGGAACAAGCACCAACGCTTCAGCAGTGGTATTCATTGGAGGTGCTCGGTTCTGGCCGGGTTGCCAACCGAGCCGTCACTGTTTTATCAGTCCAGCCGCGCGATTCCTTCCGTTACGCCCACGAGCTCTACCTTGATGTCGACAGTGGTCTGCTGTTGCAGGCCTTGCTGGTCGACGAGAAGGGCGCGTTACTGGAGCGATTTCAATTTACCAATTTGCAGCTCGGTTCTGTTGATCCGAAAAATCTCTCAGCCGCCAGTACCTGTTTGGCGGTGAATGAAGAATCTGTAGTGACATCGCTGGCGAACGACCGCTGGTTGCCGGCCTGGGTCCCTCCTGGTTTTGCACCCATTAGGCGTGAGGCTCGCCAGTCAGCTGACAGTGACCTGCCAATCGTTACCCAGATTTTCACTGACGGTTTTGCCCGGTTTACCGTTTTTATCGAGCCTTTAGTTGACGGTCAGGTAGCAGCAGACCTTCTTGCCCAACTGGGGCCGACAATTGCTGTCAGTCGCAGGCTGGACACGCCAGGCGGGGCTTTCATGGCTACCGTTGTTGGCGAGATACCACCGGTTACAGCAGGTCGTATAGTCGCGTCCCTGTCACCTGATTTTGATTCCCAAGCGTTTATCGAGGCTAACCCTTGACAGATCGCGTGCCGATTGAGAATTTCTCATTACGTTTTTGCAGGCATTGCAGGTGACAAAGCGTGATTGAAGAGCGCGGTAGAATTCTGAGTCTGGAACCGGGCGCTGCCTGGGTCGAAACCATCCGGCGCAGCACGTGCAATAGCTGCCAGGCCCGGGCCGGGTGCGGCCAGGCATTGCTCGAGCGCCTGGGGTCCGGCGCGCGCCGTGGTTTTATCCGGGTGCTTTGCGACCAGCCTCTATCGATCGGTGACGAGGTCATCATAGGTCTTCCGGAGGATGCTGTTGTAAAGGCGTCAACCCTGATGTATATCCTGCCCCTGCTTGCAATGTTCATTTTCGCTGCGCTGACGGATCAGCTAGGAATGTCCGAACCCTGGATTATCCTCGCGGCGGCTTGCGGGCTTGCCAGCGGATTTGTCACAACAGGTTGGTGGGCGCAACGCGAACGTGGCAATCCGGCTTATCATGCTCGCGTACTACGACATTTGCCTGATGGATCAGCAGCGCCTTTGCTGGTCCGAGGCTCATTCTAGAAAGAGGCTCAATCATATGTATTCGATGAAGCGCTTGATGGCTGCGACAGCCGCCACAGCACTGCTTGGCTGGCAATCGCTGGGTCTGGCTCAGGGGCTCCCTGATTTTACTGATCTGGTGGAGGAAGTATCCCCCGCCGTAGTCAATATCAGCACCAGTCGTGCGGCCAGCCGATCGCCAGTGGCCGGTGGGCAGGGCATGCCCGATCTTGAGGGGTTGCCACCCATTTTCCGTGAGTTCTTCGAGCACGGTTTTCCTCAGGGTCCCCAGCAGCCAGGCCGGCAGCAACCCTCACCCCAATCACTGGGCTCTGGATTCATTCTTTCAGATGATGGTTATGTTCTGACAAATAATCACGTGATAGAAGGGGCCGACGAGATATTCGTGCGTTTGTCCGACCGCCGGGAAATGGTAGCCAAGCTGGTAGGTGCCGATCCGCGTTCGGATCTCGCGCTGCTGAAGATTGAGGCTGATGAAGATTTGCCTGCTGTTCGAATCGGCAAATCGTCGGATCTCAAGCCGGGTGAATGGGTTCTTGCGATTGGCTCGCCTTTTGGCTTTGATTATTCGGTAACGGCGGGAATTGTGAGCGCAAAAGGTCGGAGTCTGCCGACCGAGAACTATGTTCCTTTCATTCAGACTGACGTGGCCATCAATCCGGGTAATTCTGGCGGCCCGCTCTTGAATCTTGATGGGGAAGTAGTGGGTATCAACTCGCAGATCTTCACCCGGTCCGGCGGTTTCATGGGGCTCTCCTTTGCAATTCCGGCTGACGTTGCCATGGATGTGGTAGCGCAGTTGAAGAAAAACGGCACCGTGCAGCGCGGATGGTTGGGGGTTGTAGTCCAGGAAATAAACAAGGACCTGGCTGAGTCCTTTGGTCTGCCCAAGCCGGCAGGCGCGCTGGTGGCTCAGATCATGCCGGGCGGTCCGGCGGACGAGGGTGGCCTGCAGGTCGGCGATGTAATCCTGCAGTTCAACGGTCAGGAGATCAATATGTCCTCCGATCTGCCCCATGCTGTGGGTCGGGTGCGTCCGGGTGAAAAGGCCTCCGTTGTTGTTATGCGAGACAGAAAGCGCCGCACCCTGAATCTGGAAGTCGGTGCGCTGCCCGAGGATGATTCGATCGCAGCGGCAGCCGTGCCAAGCGAGCAGGCGCCATCCGCAGCGACTAACCGGCTTGGCGTTGTAGTAGCCGAGCTGACGCAGAAGCAGCGTGAGGCCATGGATGTGGCCGCAGGTATTGTTGTACGTGAGGTACGCCAGGGTCCGGCGGCGATGGTGGGGCTGAGGGCCGGTGATGTTATCACCAGCCTGGATAACAGACAGATCGAGTCGGTGGAGCAGTTCGAGGAAATAGCCGAGGCGTTACCCACAGATCGCTCGGTTTCCATGCGCGTGGTCCGCCAGGGCCGCGCCAGCTACATTACTTTCCGATTGGCCGAGTAGAAAGGCTTAATGTGCTGCTAATACGGCTTCCGCCTGGTCTTCCAGGCGGATGTCGGTTGTCCTGGGCGCCATAGCGTCCTTCTGCTTATTCGGGTACACTCGCGAGCTGATTTCGGGGGAGTCCCCCGTCTACTGCTTGGAGCTTCCTGGCTCCCAGTCTTGCAATCATGTCTGGATGATCCCCGTTGTGAGTGACCTTAGTTTAATTCGAAATTTTTCGATCATTGCCCATATTGACCATGGTAAATCGACTCTGGCGGACAGGTTTATTCAGATCTGTGGTGGTCTGGCCGATCGGGAGATGGCCGCACAGGTTCTTGATTCCATGGATCTCGAGCGTGAGCGGGGCATCACCATCAAGGCTCACAGCGTTACGCTGTATTACACCTCCGAGAAAGACGGCAAGACCTATCAGCTGAATTTCATTGATACGCCCGGTCACGTTGACTTTCATTACGAAGTCAGCCGGTCGCTGGCGGCCTGCGAAGGAGCTCTGCTGGTGGTTGATGCTGCCCAGGGTGTCGAGGCACAGTCAGTAGCCAACTGTTATACCGCCATTGAGCAGGGCCTAGAGGTCATGCCGGTGTTGAACAAGATCGATTTGCCCCAGGCTGAGCCTGAGCGGGTCATGGCCGAGATTGAAAGTGTCATCGGGATTGATGCAACAGACGCGGTCACCTGCAGCGCAAAAAGCGGTCTTGGTGTGATAGATGTACTGGAGCGCCTGATTCAGGTGATCCCGTCGCCGGTTGGCGAACTGGATTCTCCGCTGCAAGCGCTGATCATCGATTCCTGGTTTGACAATTACCTGGGTGTGGTTTCGCTGGTGCGGGTCAAGCATGGACGTATTCGCAAGGGTGACAAGGTGTTGGTCAAGTCGACCGGCAAAATCCACCAGGTGGACAGCGTTGGTGTATTCAATCCCAAGCACAGTGAAACCGCGGACCTGAAAGCGGGCGAGGTGGGATTCATTATTGCGGGGATCAAGGATATTCATGGTGCGCCGGTGGGCGACACTCTGACACTGTCCAACACACCTGACGTCGACATGTTGCCGGGCTTCAAGAAAGTCAAGCCGCAGGTGTATGCCGGGCTTTTCCCGGTGAGTTCAGAAGATTTTGAGGATTTTCGTGATGCGCTATCCAAGCTGACGCTGAACGATGCCTCCCTGCATTTCGAGCCTGAGAGTTCCGAAGCCCTGGGTTTCGGGTTTCGCTGTGGCTTTCTCGGCATGTTGCACATGGAGATCATCCAGGAGCGACTTGAGCGCGAATACGATCTTGACCTTATCACGACGGCTCCCACAGTCGTATTCGAGGTGGTCAAGAAAGACGGTAGCGTCATCTACGTTGACAACCCCTCGCATCTGCCCGATCCATCCATGATCGAGGAAATGCGCGAACCTATCGTTCGGGCGAATATTCTGGTCCCCCAGGATCACCTGGGCAGTGTAATTACGCTCTGTTCGGAGAAGCGCGGTATTCAGCATGACATGCTGTTTCTCGGTACACAGGTCCAGGTAATCTACGATCTGCCGATGAATGAAGTTGTTCTGGATTTTTTTGATCGCCTGAAATCGGTCAGCCGTGGCTATGCTTCGCTGGATTACGCCTTCGATCGTTTCCAGGTAGCCCGCCTGGTGCGCCTGGACGTATTGATCAACGCCGAAAAAGTAGATGCTCTGGCGCTGATCGTGCATCGGGACAACGCGGCCTACAAGGGTCGCCAACTGGTCGAGAAAATGCGCGAGCTGATACCCCGCCAGATGTTCGATGTGGCCATCCAGGCAGCAGTGGGCGGTCAGATCGTTGCGCGGTCGACTGTCAAGGCACTGCGCAAGAACGTGATTGCCAAGTGCTACGGCGGCGACGCCAGCCGGAAAAAGAAGCTGCTCGAGAAGCAGAAGGCCGGTAAGAAACGGATGAAGCAGGTCGGAAATGTGGAAATACCCCAGGAAGCCTTCCTTGCGGTATTGAAAGTAGACAGCTAGCAATAGCTAAACGGACGCGATTATGCATATCAATTTCCCGCTGCTACTGGTGCTCGCAGTCGTTATTACCGGTCTTTTAGCGCTGATCGATCTGGTCTGGCTTGGCCCGAAGCGGCGCAGGGCACGTGCCGTCTACGAGGCAAAGGTCGATGTAGCCGATCCGGTGGTGCTCGAGCGTATGGGCAAGGAGCCGCTGCTGGTTGAATATGGCAAGTCGTTTTTTCCCGTACTGCTCGTGGTTCTGGTGTTGCGCTCCTTTCTTGTGGAACCCTTTCAGATCCCCTCTGGATCCATGAAGCCAACGCTGGAAGTGGGCGATTTCATTCTGGTGAACAAGTTTGCCTATGGTATCCGTCTACCGGTTATCGACAGCAAGGTAATCGCCATAGGCGATCCCGAGCGTGGTGATGTGATGGTTTTTCGCTATCCCAACGACCCACGCATCAACTACATCAAACGCGTAGTAGGACTGCCTGGCGACCGCGTGAGCTACGCAGGCAAGGAATTGTTCATCAATGGCGAAAAGGTACCAACCAGTGTGGTTGAGGTGAAACTCGATGAAGACCTTCCCGCTGGTCATCCGATGCAGAACATTGCAGAGGTGCGGATTCTCGAGGAGCAGCTTGGCGAAGTCGAACATCACATCCGCGTCGAGCGTCTTGCCCGTACACCTGCTGCTCAGGAGTGGCTGGTGCCGCCCGGACACTATTTCATGATGGGGGACAACCGGGACAACTCCAATGATAGCCGTTACTGGAATGCGCCCGATATGCCAAGGGAGTTGTGGGGAATGGTCCCGGACAACTATATTGTAGGCAAGGCATTTGCCATCTGGATGCATTGGCCAGAGCCGAAACTGCGTAACCTGCCAAGTTTTTCAAGGGTTGCCCTGATACATTGATGGGCTGGAACTACAACACCAACAACGGACGTCACGAGGTTATTCATGCGCCACTCCCAGAAAGGCATGTCATTCTTTGGCTGGTTGGCCGTCATTGCGCTGATCATATTCGGTCTGGTCATCTCGATGAAGCTGATCCCCATATACCTGGACCATTTCGCTTTGCGGGACATGGTGACCAAGGTCAATGAAGATCCTACGATCAAGATCAATTCGATTCGGGAATTCAATAGCTACATCGACAAGGGTATGCAGATAAACAGCATACGCGATATCAACGCGCGTGAAGCGATCAAGGTTACTGCCAGCGGCGCCAACGCCTTTACTGTGCAGATAGCCTACGAAGTGCGCACGCCGGCACTGCAGAACGTGGACCTGTTGGTCCATTTTGATGAAACCCATATAGTCAGACCTATTAAGTGACAAACAAGTTAGACCGCCTTGAACGCAAGATTGGCTATAGCTTCAGCGATCCAGAACTGCTGAACCTGGCTCTTAGCCACCGTAGCCTGGGGGGCCGCAATAACGAGCGGCTGGAATTTCTCGGAGACTCAGTGCTCAATTTTGTAGCAGCAGAGGCGCTTTATCAGCGCTTCCCGCAGGCCCGTGAGGGCCAGCTTTCGCGCCTGAGAGCCCGTCTGGTCAAGGGTGTTACCCTGGCTGAACTGGCCAAGGGTTTCGAGCTTGGGGAGTATTTGCGACTGGGCTCGGGCGAGCTGAAAAGCGGAGGTTTCCGTCGCGAGTCGATTCTCGCTGACGCGACCGAGGCAATCATCGGAGCCATTTACCTCGAAAGTGGTCTTGAAGTAGCGCGCGAGCGGATACTGCATTGGCTGCAGGGCCATATCGATTGCCTGACACTGGTCGACAACAACAAGGACCCCAAAACCCGATTGCAGGAATACCTGCAGTCGCGGCATTGCGATCTGCCTCGCTACGAAGTCACCGAAAGCGGTGGCGAGGCGCACTGCAGAACCTTCAGGGTCGAGTGCCTCGTCAGCCCTCTGGAGAAAGCCACCTACGGTGTGGGCAACAGCCGCCGTCTGGCGGAACAGGTTGCCGCCCAAAAAGCCCTGATCGCCCTGGGCGTGGAGAAAGCAGATGAGTGATAGTACCTCCCGTTGTGGCTATGTGGCCATTGTAGGCCGGCCCAATGTGGGCAAGTCGACGTTGCTCAACCACATACTCGGGCAGAAACTCGCGATTACTTCGCGCAAGCCACAGACCACCCGGCATACCTTGTTGGGTATCAAGACAGAAGGCGAGACGCAGGCGATATATGTCGATACCCCCGGCCTGCATAAGGAAAACGAAAAGGCGCTGAATCGCTTCATGAACAAGAGCGCAACCCAGGCGTTGCGTGATGTCGATGTGGTGCTTTTCGTGGTTGATCGTACGCGCTGGACCGATGAGGACCAGATGGTGTTGGAAAAGGTTCGCTACGTTACTTGTCCGGTGCTGTTGGTGGTCAACAAGGTCGACCGTATGGACGACAAGCAGGAGTTGTTGCCACACCTGGAATGGCTCGCGCAACAATTGTCCAGCGCCGAAGTGGTTCCGGTTTCGGCGCTACAGGGTCGTAATATCGAGGAGCTGGAGAAGCTGGTTGCCGAGCGCCTGCCTGAGGGCGAGCACTTTTACCCGGAAGATCAACTGACTGACCGCAGCTCACGCTTTCTGGCCGCCGAACTGGTCCGTGAAAAAGTCATGCGTCAGCTCGGAGCGGAAATTCCCTACCAGGTAGCGGTGGAAATTGAGCAGTTCAAACAGGAAGGCAAGGTCCTGCATATTCATGCGCTGATCCTGGTCGAGCGTGAAGGCCAGAAAAAAATCATTATTGGCGACGGTGGCGACCGCATGAAAAAGATCGGCCAGGAAGCGCGCCTGGACATGCAGAAACTGTTTGGCAGCAAGATCATGCTCAATCTGTGGGTCAAGGTACGGCGCGGCTGGTCTGATGACGAGCGTGCGCTCACTTCCCTGGGTTATTATTTCGACAAGTAGTCACTCGTCGCCCTCGAGGTTGCAGTGCAATCAACCCTGACCCCGGCCTTTGTTCTGCATAGCCGCCCTTATAGAGACACCAGTGCACTGGTTGATCTTCTTACGCTGCATCAGGGGCTACAGCGGGTTGTCTGGCGTGGCGCAAGGAAGCCCCGCGGCGGCGTATCTCCACAACCTTTTGTGCCTTTGCTGGTAAGCCTAAGCGGGCGTGGTGAGCTGAAAACCCTGACTCAGGCCGAAGCTGCCGGTACCTATCTGCCGCTTCAGGGTGACTCGCTATTCAGTGGTTTGTATCTGAATGAGTTGTTGGTGCGAGTTCTGGCAGCTGGAGACCCGCAGACGCTGGTCTTTGCGGGCTATCAATCGGCCCTACAGGCGCTGGCTGGAACCACCTCCGTGGAACCGGTATTGCGCGAGTTCGAATGGCAACTGTTGGACGTTATGGGCTATGGTTTCAGCCTGACAGAAGACGCCAGCGGTGCTGCGATTGAAGCTGATGCTACCTATGTCTGGCAGGCCGAAGTAGGCTTGCTGCGCCTCGTTGATGCGCGCCCGGGAGATGGGCGGCCCGGGCTGCCCGGTATTGGGCTGTTGGCAATGGCGCGAGCTGACTGGGCGGCGCCCCAGGCGCTCAGGACGGCGAAAAATCTCATGCGACAGGCTTTGGCAATACATCTGGGCGGCCGGCCGCTGGTCAGTCGTCAACTGTTTTCATCCCCTAGCAGCACCCCCAGAGGAGACAGATCTTGAGCCATCCACAACGTGTACTTCTAGGCGTCAATATTGATCACGTGGCGACCTTGCGCCAGGCGCGGGGAACACGCTATCCCGACCCCGTCCAGGCTGCCATTGAAGCAGAGCAGGCCGGGGCAGACGGCATTACCTTGCATTTGAGAGAAGATCTTCGGCATATCCAGGAGCGTGATGTGCGCGTACTCAGGGATATTCTGCAAACCAGAATGAATCTGGAGATGGCGGTAACCAGTCAGATGCTGAAGTTTGCCGAGGAGATAAAGCCAGCCAACATCTGCCTGGTGCCCGAGCGTCGCGAGGAGCTGACTACCGAAGGTGGACTTGACGTGGCAGGTAATGGCGCGAAGATCCAGGAAGCGGTCGAGCGGATGTCGGCCATGGGTAGCGAGGTGTCCCTGTTTATCGATCCGGATTCGCAGCAGATCGAGGCAGCCAAGCGCGCTGGTGCACCGGTTATCGAGTTACACACCGGGCATTACGCGGACACCCATGGCAAGGAGCAGCAGGATGCGCTAGCCCGCTTGCGTGAGAGCTGTATCTACGCGCGCAAGCTGGGTCTGGTGGTCAATGCGGGGCACGGTCTGCATTACCACAACGTCGAGCCTATTGCGGCGTTGCCGGGAATCAACGAACTCAATATAGGGCATGCGATTATTGCCCGTGCGTTGTTTACCGGGCTGGCGACAGCGGTGTCAGATATGCGCGCGTTGATTCTCGGCGCATCGGGAAATAGATGATTCGGGGCATTGGTACCGATATGGTGCTGGTCGGGCGAATCGAGGCAGTACTCGGGCGCCAGGGGGATCGTTTTGCGCGGCGTATCCTGACTGATGCGGAGTGGCAGCGATACGCTGTGCATGGTCAGCCGGCGCGCTTCCTGGCCAAGCGCTTTGCCGCCAAGGAAGCCATTCTCAAAGCCCTGGGTACCGGCCTGGGCCAGGGAATGTCCTGGCACTGCATACAGATTGATCGCAACGCACTTGGCGCACCGGTCGTTGTGCTGAGCGGAGCTGCCCTTACCCGGCTTGACAGCGGCGGCGGAGGGAGCATGCTGCTCAGCCTCAGTGATGAACGGGAGCAGGCGCTGGCGTTTGCTGTATGGTCGGCCGATCCGGCGGCTCAGGCCGATTCGGTGGCATAGGCGGCCTGTAATCGGGTAATTGCCTCGATTAACTGACTGACCGCTACCTGATTGGGTAGGCCGCGCTTCAACAGCTCCTCCGCGCGCTGGCAGCAGGCGCGTAATTGCGGTACGCCGCAGTAGCGGCTGGCGCCATGGAGCTTGTGTATGACTTCCAGTAACTCCTCGTTTGCATTGCTGGTAATGTACCTCTCGATTCTGAGTCGCTCGTCCGGCAAACCCTCGATCAGCATGCGGAGCATGTCCTCTGCGAGATCTTCTTTTCCGGCAGCCAGGCGCAAGCCTTCTTTGCGGTCCAGAACCGCCAGCCGCTCACGATCTTCCAGGCGTCGGTTGGGCGGGCTTTCAAGTGCGTCAGCCGAGGCAGGCATCTCCAAGGCCACGCCCGTCCAGCGCTGCACACAATGGGCAAGCTGCTCAGGGCTGATAGGTTTGCTCATGTAATCGTTCATACCGCACTGCAGTAATTTGCGCTGTTCCTCTGCCAGGGCGTGGGCGGTCAATGCGATGACCGGTCGCGGCGCGTAGCCGGCCAGCTCCTCACGCATGCGCAATTCGGCCGTGGTGGCGGGGCCATCCATACCGGGCATCTGAACGTCCATGAAAATCAGGTCTACCGCTTCTGTGGCCAGTATGTCCAAGGCCTGTTCCCCACTCATTGCGGTAAGAACCTGTGCCCCCATCTGGCTCAGAAAGGTCGCGACCAGTTTCAGGTTGGCCTCGTTATCGTCTACGCACAGAATCGTGATTGATTGGCTCAGTGATATGGATCGCGCTGCGATGCTGACAGGCTCCGGTTTGAATAGTCGATTGATAGCGCGCAACAGCTTGCGAGTGCACAGAGGGCGAGAGAGTACCTGACATTCGCTGGCTGGCAGCTGATCCAGAGCGGGGTAATGTTCGGTAGTATCGATCAGCAGAACAGTCTTGCAGCCGCCGACCAGTGATCCACGTTTGAACAGTTCCAGCAAAACCTCGGGCTGATCTGTCGAGGCCGCGCTGCTCAGCAACATCAGGTCTATCGCTCGCTCGCTGTGGCTGCGAGCAATCATATCCTCTTCGAGGTAGGCGGGGTTTTCATAGACGCTAACCTCCAGGCCGAGGTCCTCCAGGCAGTGCAACAATGCCTGGCGACTCAACAGTAGTGGCTCTACCACCGCGGCCCGCAGGCCGGAAAAAGGCCTGTAAGGCAGGTCATCAGCCGCCTGACTGGACTTTTCCAGGCGCACTGTGAACCAGAATTCAGAGCCTTCACCCGGTTGGCTGTTGAGGCCGATCTCGCCCTGCATCTGTTCCACCAGGCGTTTGGCGATGGTTAGTCCCAGTCCGGTACCACCAGCCTGGCGGGAAATGGAATTGTCTGCCTGGCTGAACGCCTGGAACAGCATTTTTTGCTGGCTTGCGTTGAGACCGGTACCCGTGTCGGTAACACTGATTCGCAGCAGCGCATGGCTTTCGTCCTCATGCTCGAGCATCGTGCGGATACTCACCGAGCCGGTATGCGTGAACTTGATTGCATTGCTGATCAGGTTGGCCAGTACCTGCTTCAGGCGCAAGGCATCACCACACAGGCCCAGGGGGGTATCACGGTAGATGATACTGACCAACTCCAGATGCTTGTGGTGGGCAGCAGGCGCCAGCATTGTCAGTGTGTCCTGAATCAGATCGCGCAGGTTGAAGGGCAGGTTGTCGAGTATCAGCTTGCCTGCCTCGATTTTGGAAAAATCCAGAATCTCGTTGATTATCGCCAAAAGATTGTCCGCGGATGATCCTATCGTGCCCAGATATTCCTGTTGGCGGTTACTCAGCTCGGTGCGTTGCAGCAGGTGACTGAAGCCGATGATGCCGTTGAGCGGTGTACGCAGCTCATGACTCATGTTGGCAAGAAATTCGGACTTGATGCGGCTCGCCTCCAGGGCCGTCTTGCGCGCCATGTCCAGCTCTATATTCTGTACCTCGATGGTTTCCAGCGTTTGCCGCAGATCTTCGGTGGCCTGGTCGATATTCTGCTGCAACTCACCTTGTGCGCTTTGCAACGTTTCGGCCATGGCGTTGATACCCTTGGCCAGATCGTCCAGTTCACGGCTGTCCTGGCCTTCCAGACGCACATCGAGCTGGCCCCTGCTGATACGGCTTACCGCGTGATTGGCTCTGGCGATGGGATCGCTGATGCGCCGGCCAAGACTGCTGACCACCAGGCCGGTAAAGGTCAGCCCGACAAGCATAAGTACCAGTGTGTGAAGCAGGGTCTGATACTGGCGCAGGTGCAAATTGCCGTGACTGAGTTCGACCTCAAGCCAGCCAAGTAGAGCATCCGATTCGACCTCTACTGCGGCCTGACGATCAAGCAATTCGCTGGAAGCGATCAGCGGGAGAAGAAAACGACTGCTGTCGTCGCTGCGTCGGACCTGAAGACCGGTGCCCGCACCAAGGCTGTCCACCCCCAGGGTGCGCTCCGGCTGATGCATCTGCGGGCCGCTGTGCTCGAGTATGTTGCGGTCACTGTCATACAGGCTCACGGCGCGCACATCGGAGCGGTTTAGGGTGGCTGAGAGTCGATTTCTGACCTGTTCAGGCTCGCCATTCAGCAAGGCGACAGCCGCGGGGTCCTGCAGATGCTCGACGGTCATGAAGCCGCGTTCGAGCAATTGCTGGTTCAGGTCGGTGATTGCCTGCCAGCTGAAATAGCTGCCCAGGGCAAGAATCATTGCCCCCGTGGGTATCAGCGTCATCAGCAGGATGCGTGCTTTCAGGCCTATATCATTCATTGTGTATCCCTCACTCCGTTGCCGGTATCATAGGCCGCCTGAATGAAAAGCACAGCACCGGGTGCTACTCCGGGCCATGGCAACGAAAGGTGCAAGATGACCACTGATTATCCTACCGTCGCTGATTTTGTCGGCAACACGCCGCTGGTGCGTCTGCAGCGCATTCCCGGTGACACCAGCAATACCATACTGGCCAAGCTCGAAGGCAACAATCCCGCGGGGTCAGTCAAGGATCGGCCGGCGCTTTCGATGATCGAACAGGCCGAGCTGCGGGGTGAAATCAGCCCCGGTGATACCCTGATCGAGGCCACCTCGGGCAACACAGGTATTGCTCTGGCCATGGTGGCGGCAATCAAGGGTTACCGGATGGTGCTGATCATGCCGGATAACATGAGCTCTGAACGCAAGGCGGCAATGAGCGCCTATGGTGCGGAGCTGATTCTGGTCAGCCGCGAAGCGAGCATGGAAGGTGCCCGCGACCTTGCCATGCAGATGCAGAGTGAGGGCAAAGGAAAGGTGCTGGATCAGTTCGGTAATGCTGACAATGCCGAGGCGCACTACCGCAGTACGGGCCCGGAAATCTGGCGTGATACCCATGGAACCATTACCCACTTCGTCAGCTCCATGGGTACCACCGGCACCATCATGGGCACCTCGCGTTATCTCAAGGAGCAGAATCAGGCTATTCAAATCGTCGGTCTGCAACCTGTCGAGGGCGCATCTATTCCAGGTATTCGCCGCTGGCCCGAGGCATACATGCCGGGTATCTTCGATGCGCAGCGGGTAGACCGGATAATCGATATGGCTCAGCAGGATGCCGAGATCATGATGCGCCGACTTGCCCGCGAAGAGGGTATTTTCTGCGGTGTATCCTCTGGAGGCTCGGTGGCGGCTGCCATGCAGTTGTCGCGCGAGGTCGAGAATGCGGTGATTGTGGCCATTATCTGTGACCGCGGTGATCGGTATTTGTCCACCGGAGTGTATGACCCTAAATCATGAAAGCTTTCCGCGGTAAGGCCCGCAAGACCGCTGACGCGCCTGCGGCCATAGGTCAGCGCATTGAGGTCGAACTTGAGCGGCTCAGTCACGATGGGCGAGGGATTGGACGCTGGCAAGGTCGAACGGTGTTTGTTGATGGTGGTCTTCCTGGCGAACGGGTCATCGGCCGTGTCCTCAAGGCTCGCAGCAAGCTGATCGAGACGCGCGTGGACAGCATTTTGCAGGCCAGCTCCGAGCGCGTCACACCGGCGTGCCGGCACGCTGATCTATGTGGCGGGTGTAGCTTGCAGCACATGCCTCACACGATGCAGCTGCAGGTCAAACAACAGGCGTTGGTCCAGCAATTGCAGCACTTTGCAGGTGTAGAACCGGAACAGTGGATGCCTCCGTTGCTGGGGCCTGCCTACGGTTATCGTCAGCGCTCGCGGTTGGCCGTGCGCTGGGATCGCAGGCAGGCGCGGCTTGAGGTTGGCTACCGTCAGCGCTTCAGCAGTGACCTGGTCGAAGTGCAGGAGTGCCCGATTCTGGTGCCGAAGCTTGAGTCGCTGGTGCAGGCGCTGGGTCCTGTGCTTCGGGATCTGGAGGGTGCAGCTGCCCTTGGCCACGTGGAGTTGATCGCGGCCCAGGTGCCGCTCATCGTCATTCGGCATATGCAGCCCTTGCCATCAGCTGACCTCGACCGTCTGCGCAAGCTCGCGCTGGATCATGGTGCCGAGTGCTGGACGCAGCCAGGAGATGGTCAATCGCTGCACTGTATCAGTGGTGCAGGCACCCAGGCAGCGTATTTGCTGGCCGACCAGGGCTTGCGGCTGGAGTTTGCGCCGGGCGATTTCATCCAGGTGAATGCGGCAGTCAATCAGCAGATGGTTAACCAGGCATTGCAGTGGCTTGCACCTCAGGAAGGCGAGCGTATTCTGGATCTCTTTTGCGGGGTTGGTAATTTCAGCCTGCCGTTGGCTCTGGCTGGGGCCCGGGTAACCGGGATTGAAGGCGATGGCCAGATGGTGGCTCGGGCACAAACTAATGCTGTAAATAATGGGCTGAACTCGCTGCACTTTTTACCGGCGGACCTGTCCAAGCTGCTCGATAGTAAATGCTTCGCTGACGGCTGCGATGCCGCTTTACTGGATCCGCCCCGAGATGGTGCCGAATTGCTGGTACGAACGCTGGCCGACATGAAGGTCGGTAGGATTCTCTACGTATCCTGCAACCCGGCTACCCTGGCGCGCGACGCGGGGATTTTGGCAGCTAAGGGATACCGGCTCACCAAGGTGGGGGTGATGGACATGTTTGCTCAGACCGCGCATGTCGAGGCAATGGCACTGTTTGTACGCGGTACGGCTGCAGGTTCTGCTCGAAAAGCTCAATAGAGTGAAGAAAATTGTCTAAGAATCCGCATGAAATCAGGGATCTGTCCTAATGGTACAGGTCAGGGCGCAATACCCCACTAACGGCGATGGCAGCGTCGATATTGCCGCGTGGATCGATCGCATCAATCAACGCGTGACATTGTCCTCCCCGCAGATCCTGCGCGAGGCTTGCGAATGGGCCTTGCAGCTCGAGCAGGAGGCGATCGCGGAAGAGAATATCTGGGCTGAAGGCGCCAGCAGTTATACCACTGGCCTGGAAATGGCGGAAATTCTCGCCGAGCTCAAGCTCGATCAGGATTCGCTGGTGGCAGCGGTCATCTATCGCGCGGTACGTGAACGCAAGACAGATCTGCCTGCTGTCGAACGCCGGCTTGGCCTCGCGGTGGCGAGCCTCGTCGACGGTGTTCAGCGGATGGCGGCCATCAGCGTTTCACAAAACCCTGCCAAGGCAGCTGCATTCAGCTCCCAGTCCCAGGTCGAAAATCTGCGCAAGATGCTGGTGACCATGGTCGACGATGTGCGGGTTGCGCTCATCAAGCTGGCTGAGCGTACCTGCGCCATACGTGCGGTCAAGGATGCGCCCGAGGAAAAGCGTTATCGGGTTGCCCGCGAGGTATTTGATATATATGCGCCATTGGCTCACCGCCTGGGAATCGGTCATATCAAATGGGAGCTCGAAGATCTCTCTTTCCGTTATATCGAACCCCTTCAGTACAAGCAGATCGCAGCGTTGCTCGACGAGAGGCGGCTGGACCGGCAGGAATATATCGATGAAGTGATGGGCCAGTTGCGCCAGCAGCTTGAAGAGGCCGGCATCCAGGCCGAGATTACCGGGCGCGCAAAACATATCTATTCAATCTGGCGCAAGATGCGCCGCAAGAATATCGACTTCAGTCAGGTCTACGACGTACGTGCAGTACGGGTGCTGGTTCCGTTGGTACGCGACTGCTATACCTCTCTGGGGATTGTGCACAGTCTCTGGCGGCATATTCCCAACGAGTTTGATGATTACATAGCCAATCCCAAGGAAAACGGCTACCGCTCGCTGCATACTGCGGTTGTCGGTCCCGGCGGAAAGGTGCTGGAAGTACAGATCCGTACCCAGGGTATGCATGAGGAGGCCGAACTGGGCGTCTGCGCCCACTGGCGCTATAAAGGCACCGATGCCGGCAGTACGTCTTCCAATGCATACGAGGACAAGATTGCCTGGTTACGTCAGGTGCTCGAGTGGCATGAAGAGATGGGCGATATCGGCGGGCTGGCTGACCAGTTGCGTGTGGATTTCGAGCCGGACCGCATCTACCTGTTTACCCCTGACGGTCACGTACTCGATGTTCCCAAGGGCGCCACACCGCTGGACTTCGCCTACCGCGTACATACCGAAATAGGTCACAGTTGTCGCGGGGCAAAGGTTAACGGCCGTATTGTACCGCTAAGCTACATCCTGCAAACCGGTGAACAGGTGGAAATCATTACCGGTAAGCAGAGCGGCCCGAGTCGCGACTGGCTTAATCCGAACCTGGGATATGTCAACACCTCCCGCGCGCGGGCCAAGGTCCAGCACTGGTTCAAGCAGCAGGCGCGGGAACAGAACGTGCAGGCAGGCAAGTTGATGCTCGACCGTGAGCTAACGCGGCTTGCGCTCAATGGCGCAGACTATGCGCAGTTGATAGACAAGCTGGGTATCCGCAGCCAGGACGATCTTTTTGCTGCGGTTGGATCCGGCGATATTCGACTCATGCACGTGGTCAATGTTGCCCAGCAACTGATCGAACCGGATACTCGCAGTGAGCAGCTGGAGCTGATTCCCAGGCGCCCGACCAAGCCCGGTCGCCGCAGCGATGTCTTCATTCAGGGCGTCGGCAACTTGCTGACTCAGCTTGCAGGTTGTTGCCAGCCCGTGCCCGGCGACCCGATCATCGGATACATTACTCTCGGCCGCGGGGTGACGGTGCACCGCGCAGACTGTGCAACCGCCATGCAGTTGCAGGATAGGGACTCTGACCGGCTCATAGAAGTCAGCTGGGGTAGCGAGCGGGTGCAGACCTATCCGGTGGAAATCTACATCAAGGCCTATGATCGCTCCGGCCTTCTGCGCGACGTGTCGCAGATGCTGGCCAACGACAAGATCAATGTGCTCGAGGTCAGTACCCGCACCAACAAGGATGACAACTACGCAGCCATGTTACTGACGGTGGAGGTGCCTAACATAAACATGTTGGGCAGGCTGCTGGCGCGGATCAGTCAGCTGCCGAATATCATCGAGGCGCGGCGCAATCGCAAGGAGAGCCAGGTGTGAGCTACCAGATAGATGATCTGCTGTATTTGATGCAGCGCCTGCGTGATCCCTTGCATGGTTGCCCATGGGATCTGGAGCAGGGCTTTGAAACTATTGTTGCGCATACCCTGGAAGAGGCCTACGAGGTCGCCGATGCCATCGCCGAGAAGGATTACCCGCAACTGGCCGGTGAGCTTGGCGACCTGCTTTTTCAGGTAGTCTATTACGCGCAGTTGGGGCGGGAGGAGAGTCTTTTTGATTGGGAGCAGGTTGTTGATGGCATCACCCGCAAGCTGATCAGACGCCACCCCCATGTCTTTCCCGATGGCAATCTGCGTACCCCGGCTGGGGCCCTCAAGCTGGAGGCGGACCAGGTCAGCCAGCGTTGGGAGGAGATCAAGGCGCTGGAGCGCGCCGAACGAGCAGAGCGCCCGCAACAGCTCTCGTTACTCGATGATGTACCCAGAGCGCTGCCGGCGCTAAGCCGAGCGCAGAAACTGCAAAAACGCGCTTCCCGTGCGGGGTTCGACTGGGGGCAAGCTGCGCCGGTGCTTGAAAAAATTGCCGAGGAGCTGGATGAAGTGCGTGAAGCGCTGGCCCAGGGGGATCATCAGGCTGTCGCCGGGGAGATGGGTGATCTGCTGTTTGCTGTGGTCAACCTGGCGCGGCACCTGAAGGTTGATGCCGAGACAGCACTGCGTCAGGGAAATGAGAAGTTCGAGCGTCGATTCCGCTTCATCGAAAACCGCCTGGTCAGCCAGGGTTTGAACCTGGCTGACACGGACCTGGAGAGCCTGGATAAGCTATGGGATGAAGCCAAGCTACAAGGGCTCTGAGCCAGTTCAGGCAGGCTGATTCTGTTTGCCCTGCAGATTATGCAGGTGCTTCTTGCTCAATTCGAGAAACCGTGGCGTCATGCCGGCATCGGCGTAGATCGGATCCCCCATCTCGTCGCTGGCCACTACCTCGTCACCCGGCTTGTAGGGCAAGCTGGCTTCCAGCTCCTCCAGTGCACAGGACAACAGGTCGGTAATCAGCTCCTCGACATGGCGTCTGGGATACATCTCCTGAAGCGCAGCGAGGCGCGCCGCGTCCTCCAGAGGCAACTGTACCTGATAAGTCGTGTGTGTCATCGCCCCTTTGGCACTACGTTCCCACTCTTGGGTCAGCTCACGGATCTTCATGTTTTCTCCCAACTAGTTCTGCTTGTGTTCACTTTTGACGATAATTCCAGCATAGCCCAAGGGCCTGTTTCTGCACGCAGAGTGCTTCCTGTCGGGGGCGTATTTCAGCGCTGCGTGCCTCAGAAAAACGCGCCTCTTGTCAGGCAGGCCCCTACGCCAGCATGCTGTCGTATATTAGGACAACAGGAGACGGCAAATGACTGAGATAGATGCGCGCTTGCGTGAAGATGTTCATGAGTTGGGCGAATTGCTCGGGCAGACTATCAAGGCGCAACTGGGCGAGTCTTTTCTGCAGCGTATCGAACGTATCCGTCTGGGCGCCAAACAGGGTCGCAGTACAGACAAGGCTGCCCATGAGGCGTTGCTGGCAGCGCTGCACGATTTGCCTGACGATCAACTGTTGCCTGTTTGTCGGGCCTTCAATCAGTTTCTCAATCTGGCCAATATTGCCGAGCAGTACCACCGCAACAGACGCCAGCGTCCTGATGAGCCCGTGCGTTTCGAGCAGCGTTGCGTCAGTGACCTGCTCAAGCGGTTAAAGGAAACAGGAATGGACGGCGTCACTGTGCGCCGGCATGTCGAATCACTGGATATCGAGCTGGTGCTGACTGCGCATCCCACCGAGGTGACGCGCCGTACCCTGATACAGAAGTACGATGCCATTGCGCTGGCCCTGGGCCGTCGTGATCATGATGATCTCAGTAGTTCAGAGCAGGCGAGCGTGCGCTCCGATCTGGCCCGGCTGATCAGTGAAGCCTGGCATACCGATGAGATTCGACGTAGCCGCCCGACGCCGGTAGATGAAGCCAAATGGGGTTTTGCGGTTATAGAGCATTCCCTCTGGTCTGCGATCCCTACCTTTCTGCGGCAGCTGGACGAGGAGGTGCGGGCGGCTACCGGTGCGTCCCTGGCTCCCCGCACAGCTCCTGTGCGCATGGGATCCTGGATGGGTGGCGACCGCGATGGCAACCCCAATGTTACTGCACGGGTAACCCGGGAGGTGCTGCTGCTCGGTCGCTGGATGGCGGCCGATCTGTACCTGCGCGATGTCGAAAGCCTGGGCAACCAGTTATCCATGCAGGCAGCCAGCAAGCGGGTGCTGGATCAGACAGGGCTGGTCGATGAGCCCTATCGCGCGCTGCTCAAGCGTTTGCGTGAACGGTTGCAAGCGACCCGGGACTGGGCCGAGGCTGCGCTGGAAAGTGATCTGCCGCCCGATGAAGCTGTATTGGGCAGCCTCGATGAATTGCGCCAGCCCCTGGAGGATTGCCATACCTCTTTATTGGAGCAGGGCATGGAGCTGATTGCCAACGGTCCACTGCTGGATACCCTGCGCCGGGTCAATGCCTTTGGCCTGGGTCTGGTACGGCTGGACATCCGTCAGGATGCCGGGCGGCACGCGGACGTACTGGCCGAGTTGACCGATTACCTGGAGCTGGGTCGCTACAGCGACTGGAGTGAAGAGCAGCGCTGCGAGTTCCTGATCAGAGAGCTGAGCAATCGCCGACCGCTGTTGCCACCGGGCTGGAAGCCATCTGATGAGGTAGCCGAGGTACTCGATACCTGCCGTATCATAGCCAGTCAGCCCGCCGAATTGCTGGGCTCGTACGTGATATCCATGGCTTCCAGCCCCTCGGACGTACTGGCAGTCAAACTACTCCTGAAGGAAACCGGCGTCAGTTGGCCAATGCGCGTCGTGCCCCTATTTGAAACCCTGGCAGACCTGGACAATGCAGCGCCTGCCATAGACCGGCTGCTTTCTCTGCAGGGCTACCGAAACATTGCCGGGGATGAGCAGGAGGTGATGATCGGCTATTCGGATTCGGCCAAGGACGCCGGGACCCTGGCTGCCGGATGGGCGCAATACCGGGCGCAGGAAGCACTGGTGGCGGTTGCTGCGCAGCACAGGGTGCGACTGAGGCTTTTCCATGGCCGCGGTGGTACCGTTGGTCGCGGGGGCGCGCCTGCCCACATGGCAATCCTGTCGCAACCTCCTGGCTCGGTGAATGGCCAGTTTCGGGTGACCGAGCAGGGGGAGATGATCCGCTTCAAGTTCGGGCTGCCGGCAATTGCTGTGCAAAGCCTGCAGCTTTATACCAGCGCGGTGCTTGAGGCCAGTCTGCTACCACCTCCAGCTCCTGAACCCCAGTGGCGTGAGATGATGCAGAGCCTGGCCGATCGTTCTGTGACGGTCTACCGCGGCGTGGTGCGAGACGAGCCACAGTTCGTGGAATATTTCCGCCAGGCAACGCCCGAGCAGGAGCTGGCGCGATTACCGCTGGGCAGCCGACCAGCCAAACGCAAGACGCAGGGCGGCATCGAGAGTCTGCGGGCAATCCCCTGGATCTTTGCCTGGACACAGACCCGTTTGATGCTTCCGGCATGGTTGGGTGCAGGCCAGGCGTTGATGGAAGCCATGGATGCGGGCGAGGCGGATCAGCTGCGGATCATGATGGACCGTTGGCCGTTTTTTCGGGCGCGAATCGAGATGTTGGAGATGGTGCTGTCCAAGGCAGATGCCAGTATTTCCCGGTTCTATGAAGAACGCCTTGCGAGTCCTGACCTCTGGCCTCTGGGTGCGAAACTGCGCGCGGCGTTGCAGCAGGCGACCGAAGCGGTACTGACGCTGCGTCAGACCGAGCAGCTGCTGGCCCACAATCCGGCCTTGCTGGAATCAGTCGCGGTGCGCAAT
Organism: Halopseudomonas salina; assembly: GCF_014637955.1. Classification (NCBI taxonomy): domain Bacteria; kingdom Pseudomonadati; phylum Pseudomonadota; class Gammaproteobacteria; order Pseudomonadales; family Pseudomonadaceae; genus Halopseudomonas; species Halopseudomonas salina. Next base: position 117,438 of record NZ_BMFF01000001.1, read on the forward strand.
CCATACACCGACCCGCTGCATATACTGCAGGCCGAGCTGATGGGCCGGACCCGGTCCCAGGGCCAGAATATCGATCCAGATCTTGAGCGGGCCCTTCTGGTAACGGTTGCCGGAATCGCTGCCGGTATGCGCAATACCGGCTGAGGGGCCCGCAGGCCGGGGTGCCCATCGAGACCATGGTCTGGCTTGTGCATGCGGGGTTGTAAGTGTATGTTGAACGCCCTTTTCGCATGCCGTGGGCTGCGATGAATTAGATGCGTCGGCGCAATTGCGGGCGTTTGCCAGTGGTTGGCGTTTTGCCAGCCGCGGCCCGGTTTCAGTCAGATTAGGAGAGTTTGAATATGCGAGTCATCCTGTTGGGAGCGCCTGGCGCCGGCAAGGGCACCCAGGCCCAGTTCATCTGCAAGCAGTTCGAGATACCCCAGATTTCCACGGGCGACATGCTGCGTGCAGCGGTCAAGGCCGGTACCGAGCTGGGCAAGCAGGTGAAGGAAGTTATGGAAAGCGGGCGCCTGGTGTCCGATGACCTGATTATTGGTCTGATCCAGGAGCGGATCGTCCAGGAAGATTGCCGTAACGGTTTTCTGCTCGATGGTTTTCCTCGCACTATCCCTCAGGCCGAGGCGCTGGTTGAAGCTGGAGTCAATATTGACCATGTGCTCGAAATAGCAGTTGACGATGAAGAAATCGTCGAGCGCCTGTCTGGTCGTCGTGTGCATCCTGCCTCCGGTCGCATCTATCACATCAAGCATCAGGCACCGAAGGTCGAAGGCAAGGATGATCTGACTGGCGAAGACCTGGTTCAGCGTGAAGATGATGTGGAAGCCACAGTGCGCAATCGCCTGCAAATCTACCATGAGCAGACCCAGCCCCTGGTTGCTTTCTACCAGAAGGTGGCCGATGCACAGGGTACGCCCAAGTGCACTCGCGTAGTGGGTGTGGGCAGCGTCGAGACCATTACCCAGCAAGTCATGAACGCACTGAAGTGATGTTTTAAGGTCGCCTGGCCACGGGCGACCGGCAATATGGACTATTGGCTGCTTGCGGGCAGCCACTGATTTCCTATGAGCCCCTCATTGAAACCGACCGCTATGAACACACTGCTTGCTCTCGATACTGCAACCGAGGCGTGCTCGGCTGCGTTGCTGCATCAAGGCCGGGTGCTTCACCGCTTCGAAGTCATACCGCGCATGCATGCGGTGCGCCTGCTGCCGATGATCGAGGAGCTGCTGGACGAAGCCGGCATTAAAATGCGCGATATCGACGCACTGGTTTTTGGGCGGGGCCCGGGGGCCTTCACCGGCGTGCGTATAGCAACCGGCATGGTTCAGGGCCTGGCTTTCGCGCTTAACAAACCCGTTATAGACATATCCAATCTGGCCGCACTCGCCCAACGCGCTGCTCGCGAGCACCAGGCCGAGAATGTGTGTGCCGCCATTGATGCGCGTATGGATGAAGTCTACTGGGGCTGCTATCAATTGCGTGCGGGAGTGATGCATTTGGTGGGAGAGGAGTGTGTCAGTGCACCGGAAAAGGTGACCCTGGCAAGGGGTATGGGGCTCCCCGAGGGCGCCGGGACCGGTTGGCAATATGCCGAACGCCTGGGAGTCCGGGTGGAACGGAGCTGGCCACAGATGCTTCCCGATGCGCGGGATCTGTTGACGCTCGCTGCTCCGCGCTGGGCGTCGGGTGACGTGCTGGACGCTGCGGATGCACAGCCGGTTTACCTGCGTGACAAGGTGGCGACACCACGTTCCGTCGGCTGATTTTGCCTTTTCTTTGTAGGCAGGATAATCTCTACTTTGTATCCCATGGAGTCATTTCATGCGTCTGGATGGTTATATCCCATTCACTGCGCTTCCCGAGCGCAGCTCTCGCCCTGTGGTCCCTCCGGCCAACAGCGAGCCTGCGCGCGCGGGTCAGACAGCCCAGGCTGCTCCCGTCGAGCCTTCTCGGGCCCTGGCAACTCGATCGGTCAATCCGTCGTCTGCCAATGCCGAGTATATCCCTGCCCGCCGCGAGAGCCTGGAGCCGGTCTACGGTCGTACGAATCAGGCCATGGCCAGCTATCAGTCCACTGCCAGCATGCCTGTCGGTGACGATTCCGATGGCATCTTTGGTATCGATCTGTTTGCCTGATCCCTCAGGCTTCAACCCAGGCTTCCCGATGTGAATATTCCAGCAACCGCACATCTCGTTGGGGTGACTTTTTTGCGCCCCGAATTCGAGTCCAGGGCGTCCGCACTGGCAGCCTCCCTGGCACTACCGTTACTGGACCCCGCCACCGATGACGCATTCCTGTTACTTCAGGTAGGGGAGGCCGGATTGAGTTTGCAGGCGACAGGAGCCAACGCACCAGGCTCGGTGCGAGTTGATTTTGTCGAAGGCGCACTTGCCCATCGGCGTCAGTTTGGCGGTGGAACCGGGCAAATGGTGGCCAGGGCCGCAGGGTTGCGGGGTTCGCTCAGGCCCAGCGTGCTCGATGCCACCGCTGGACTGGGGAGGGATGCCTTTGTGCTGGCCGCTCTGGGTTGCCAGGTAACCATGATCGAGCGGCAACCTATTATTGCTGCGCTGCTGGCTGACGGCTTGCTGCGCGCCAGGCAGGCGGGTGGCGAGGTCGCCGAGATTGCCGGTCGTATGGAGTTGGTTCAGGCCGATGCCATCACTGTGATGAATGCATGGGACGGTGCAGTGCCGCAGGTGATTCATCTGGATCCGATGTTCCCCCATCGCGACAAATCCGCGCTGGTCAAAAAGGAAATGCGAGTCTTTCGCCCGTTGGCAGGCGATGATCTGGATGCGCCGGCGTTGCTCGAGGCGGCCCTGGCGCTGGCCAGCCACAGGGTCGCGGTCAAGCGACCACGCAAAGCCCCGGCCATCAGTGGTCGGGTGCCCAGCGCAGAACTTAGCGGTCAGTCCAGCCGTTACGATATCTACGGTATACAGAAACTCGGTAATTAGGTGTCTGCCTCCATGGGCGACGCAGGCGCAGGCGCCGGCTTGGACGCGCGCGCCACCTGCCTGATCGACAGTCTGATTTCCGCACTGAGTACTCGCTTTGCCGTGTTCTCAGCTATGTCTTCCATGTCCGGCGAATAACTCAGCCGTCCTTCGACGTCCTGGCTCAACACCTGCTTTTCATTGAGGCGCTGAATAAACTGGCGGAACAGGGTCTTGTCGAAGAACTCCGGCGCATTCAGACCGTGCAGTATTGACAGCCGTTGCGCCATGACCGAACAGAGCGCTTCAAGCTCTTCAGCTGTCAGGCTACCGTTGGGATTGCTGAATAGCAGTGCAGATGCCATGTAGAAGCGTTCAAGCGTTTGCAGAATGCTGCGCGCGAGCAGGGTCAGCAGCACAAACTCCCCGGAGCTGGTTTCCGGCCGGGAAATCTGGCCCGCACTGTCGTGCAGTAACTCTTCAGCGACCAGACCATCTATCCAGGTCCCGATCACCGCGGGTAGTTCCTCCGCGCGCCATTGCAGAAAAAGCTCACCCTGCAGGTAGGGGTAGATGGCTGTCACCAGACGAATGATCTGTTCACGACTCATCCGGGCGTTATTCAGAAACAGACAGGCAATCAGGGCCGGCAACGCGACCAGATGCAGAACGTTGTTACGGTAGTACGTCATCAACACTGCCTGGGGTTCATCCAGGTAGAGAATTTCGCCGAGTGCATCGGATTGACGACCTATCATGCCCATGCTTTCCACATAGCGGATCAGTTGGGCTCCATCCATGTCCGGCAAGGTCACGCTGCTGCTGTATGGAACACGGCGAAGCAGTGTGTTGTAGCTCTCCAGTACCCGTATGAGTGCGGGCTCATCCAGTGCCAGGCGCCTGGTGGAAAGCATCGAAAGCGCGATCAGATTGACCGGATTGACATCGCACGCGGCGTTGATTGCGCTGGCCAGGGTTCGGGCCAGGCGGTCAGTGACGTCCGGCAGCCAGGCAGGGCGGTAGTCCGGCTCGTAGCTTTGTTGACGCCAGCCCGGCTGTTCCCTGCCGAGAAAACTGTTAAGCGCTACTGGCTCGCCGAAGTTGACCGCAACTCGACCGAAGCGCAGTTTCAGCGCGGATACAACCCTGAACAGATCAAAAAAGGATTCCTTCTTTTTTTCCTGGCCCCGTAGCTCGCCCAGATAGGTACGACCCTCAAGAACTCGTTCATAGCCGATGTAGACAGGCACAAAGACAATCGGGCGGCGGGAGGAGCGCAGGTAGCTGCGCAGAGTGATCGACAGTAGTCCTGCTTTCGGATTGAGCGTGCGCCCAGTGCGAGAGCGCCCGCCCTCTATAAAGTACTCGGTCGGAAAGCCGCGGCTGAACAGCGTGTGCATATATTCGTTGAAAACAGCGGTATACAGCTGGTTACCTCGAAAGCTGCGGCGCATGAAGAAGGCGCCTCCGCGTCTCAGAATATTCCCGACTACAGGCATATCCAGATTGATTCCGGCGGCAATATGCGGAGGCGTCAGATTGTTCTGGAAAAGCACATACGAAAGCAGGAGGTAGTCGATATGGCTGCGGTGGCAAGGTACGTAGATGATCTCGTTGCCCGGCGCTATGTCCTGGACTCTTGCCACATGGTTTATGCGAGTGCCGTCATAGAGTTTGTTCCAGAACCAGGAGAGCACAACCTCGAGAAAACGGATAATACTGTAGGTAAAGTCCGAGGCGATCTCGTTGGCATAGCGCGCAGCTTCGCGATGAGCCTTGGCGGGGTCGATTTCCCGCTCCTGCGCTTCCCGTTGTATTGCCTGTCTGACCTGGGGCGATTGCAGCAGACCCTTGAGAAGTGTGCGCCGATTAAAGAGGTCCGGCCCGACTACCGCACCCCGTTGTTGGCGAAAGTGCACACGCAACAAACGGTTGACGCGACGCAGGTTGCGCTCACGGCCCAGATCCTGTTGCACCAGTTCCTGCAATGACAGACTCCGCCCGAAATGCACACGAATCTTGCGGCCATGCAGCACTATGGCCAGCAACTTGCGCAGCCTCCCGGCCATTGTCCAGTTATAGGCAAACAGCAGTTTCAGTGGTGAGGACTCGACATCCGGTGATTGGCCCCAGAAAACGCTTACCGGTACCAGTTGTACCTCCTTGCAGTACCGGTCCTGGACTGCATCCAGGGTCCTGAGCAGGCGTGGCGATTGCTTTCGCGGATCAGGGCGACCTACCCAGGCCTTGGCGTGACTGAGGAAAACATGCGACTCGCGCTCATCGAGACCGCCATGGGGAGCCCGGACCGGGCGCGGCAGGCCCGCCTTGATACATTCGCGGTCCAGCACCATGAGGTCTGACAACGAACGGTATGGCAATACGTAGACAATTGGCTGATCTTGATCCAGATGCAGGCTGAAACTGCTGTTGCCGATGCTGTCCGAGCGTGCCCATATATATAACAGCCGCCGCAACAAACCGAAGCGCAAACGACCGAAGAAGGAAGAATAGACAGCTGACATGGAGTTTCCTGAATGGGATGGTATTCGCAGTCCCTGCGCACAAGACCTTTGACGCGGATTCTAGCCTGTTTGTGGGCAGGTTTCAGCCGCGCAAGCGGAGGGCCTGGATCAATACAGTTGCAGCCCTTGAAATATACCCGGCGGGTTCATATAGTCCATGCCTTGAGCGCTGATTCATTCCTTGCTGCTAGCCGGTAGAGCGGGAACGCTGCCTCGGCGTATCGACTCCATTGGTGTCTGATCGTCCTTGCCCGTCCAATGCCTGCCCCGCTTTGACACCAATCAATGTATCCTTGCGCACTGCATTGTCCGCCTGTTTGCGGCGCATCTGTTTTTTTGGGGATAACGGAAGAGGCCATGATAAAGATAAACAGCCTGACCAAACGCTTTGGCGACCATGTTGCCGTGGATAATTTGTCCTTTGACGTCAGTCCGGGGGAAGTACTGGGGTTTCTGGGGCCAAACGGTGCCGGAAAATCGACCACGATGAAAATGCTCACCGGATTTCTTACCCCCGATGGCGGCTCAGCCTCCGTTGGCGGATTTGATATCCAGACCCAGACCCTGCAAGCCCAGCAACAGATGGGATATTTGCCGGAAGGTGCGCCCTGTTACGGTGATATGCGGGTAAAACGCTTCCTTGAGTTCATTGCCGAGGTGCGTGGTTTCAGCGGTGCGGAAAAGCACAAACGCGTAGCCTGGGCGGCCGAGCAACTGGAGCTGGGTGCAGTAATGAGCCAGAGCATCGAGACGCTGTCCAAGGGTTTCAAGCGTCGCGTAGGCCTGGCCCAGGCGATTCTGCATGACCCCAGCATCCTGATTCTTGACGAGCCCACCGACGGTCTGGACCCGAACCAGAAGTATCAGGTACGCAAGCTGATCAAGCAGCTCGCCGAAGGCAGCAACAAGATCGTGGTGATCTCCACACACATTCTGGAAGAAGTCAGCGCGGTCTGTACCCGAGCCGTGGTGATTGCCCATGGTCGCCTGTTGGCCGATGGTACGCCGGAGCAGCTTGAGGCCCGTTCGCGCTATCACCAGGCTGTTACTGTTGCTCTGGAGCAACCGGTGGACAGTCAGCCGTTGCTGGGCTTGCCCGGTGTGCAGGAAATCGAAGTGCGTCCAGACGGACACCTGCTGACCGTTATTGCCAAGCCTGGCGAGGTGATTTTCCCCGTAGTGGGTCAATATGCCCAGGATCATGCCTGGCCGGTGCGTGAGCTGTCGGTCGAGCGCGGCCGGCTGGACGAAGTCTTCCGTCGTCTGACTGCGGAGGAAGCAGCATGAAAAATCTTGGAGTGATCTTCAAACGCGAGCTGGGCAGCTATTTTGCCACCCCGCTGGCTTATATCTTTATCGTGATCTTTCTGGTGCTGGCTGCGGTCTTCACCTTCTATCTCGGTGGTTTTTACGAGAGTGGCCAGGCTGATCTGAACGCGTTCTTCAACTTCCACCCCTGGCTTTACCTGTTTCTGGTGCCGGCAGTGGCCATGCGGCTCTGGGCTGAGGAGCGTAAATCCGGCACTATCGAATTGCTGATGACCTTGCCGGTTTCGCGTACCGACATGGTCCTGGGCAAGTTCCTCGCGGCCTGGGTGTTCATCGGCCTGGCGCTGCTGCTGACCTTTCCGATCATCATTACCGTCAACTACCTGGGCTCGCCTGACAACGGTGCGATCTTCACTGGCTACCTGGGTAGCTGGCTGCTGGCAGGCGGCTATCTGGCCATCGGCTCGTGCATGTCGGCGCTGACCAAGAACCAGGTGATCGCCTTTATCGTCAGTGTTGTTGCCTGCTTTATCTTTATCGTCAGCGGATTCTCCCTGTGGCTCGATCTGTTCAGCGGATGGGCACCACAGTGGTTGCTTGATGCTATCGCCTCACTCAGCTTCCTGATTCGTTTCGATGCCATCAGCAAGGGCGTTCTGGATCTGCGTGACCTGTTGTATTTCATTTCGCTGATGGCTGTGTGGTTGCTGGCTACCGCGATTGTCATCGACCTGAAAAAGGCCGATTGAGGCGAAGGAGACATAATAATGAAACGTTTGATGTATTCAGGCACCGGCCTGCTGGTCCTGCTGTTGGCCTTTGTCGCCTTCAACATGGCCTCCAATACGCTGCTCCCGGGCGCGCGTATCGATCTGACCGAACAGAAGCTGTACACCATTTCCGATGGTACCCGTGAAATCCTGACCGGACTCGAGGAGCCAGTTACCCTGTATTTCTTCTTTTCCGACAGCGCGAGCAAGGACATGGTTGTGCTGCGCAACTATGCGCGCCGTGTAGAAGAGCTGCTGCAGGAATATGAGCGTGTCGCGGGGGATAAGATCGATCTGCAGATCATTGATCCGCAACCCTTCTCTGAGGCCGAGGACCGCGCCGCCGAATTCGGTCTGCAGGCTATACCTTTGCCGCAGAGCGGAGAGAAGCTGTACTTCGGCCTGGCGGGTAGTAATACCCTTGGCGAGCGAGAGGTCATTCCTTTCTTTGCACTGGAGCAGGAAGGTTTGCTCGAGTACGAACTGAGCCGCCTGATCAACAGCCTGGCGCAGCCTGAAAAGGCCCAGGTAGGTCTGATCAGCGGCTTGCCCCTGAGCGGCGGTATGAATCCTATGACCGGTCAACCCGCGGCGCCCTGGGTGGTATTCGAACAGATACGCCAGTTGTTCGAGGTCAATAACCTTCAACATGATATTACCGAGGTGCCCGCCGATATCGACGTTCTGATGCTCGTGCATCCCAAGGCGCTTACAGAACAGGCACTGAACGCGGTTGATCAGTTTGTTCTGCGCGGTGGCAAGTTGCTGGCTTTCATCGATCCGCTCGCTGAAGCCGATCAGAGTCAGGAAGCGATGATGGATGCGATGGCCGACGGCAAGTCGTCGGATCTGTCGCCATTGTTGAGCAATTGGGGCGTGTCTTTCGATGCTGAAAAGGTCGTGCTGGATGCCCGGCTGGGTATGTCAGTGGGGCGTGGTCAGGGGCAATTGCCCGCTCGCCACATCGGCTGGCTCGAAATCGAGCAGGCCCAGATCAACCAGGATGACACCGTTACTGCGCCGCTAAGCCTGCTGACAGTCGCCACCGCTGGCGCGCTGGCGCCGATCGAGGGCGCGCAGACGCAGTTCACACCGCTGTTTTCCAGCACCGCCAACAGCGCACTGATCGCCAGCAGTGCCTTTACCGGGATGCAGGATCCGGAAGTATTGCTCGATGGTTTCCAGCCGGATCAGGACACCTACCACCTTGCTGCCCGTCTCCAGGGGCCGGCAGTCAGTGCCTATCCTGAGGGATTCGATGGTAGCAAGCCGGCAATCCAGTCAGCTGAAAACATCAATGTGATGGTCATTGCGGACACCGATCTTTTGACTGACCGCATGTGGGTTCAGGTGCAGGATTTCTTCGGTGAGCGGGTGCCGCAGCCCTGGGCTGACAATGGCGGGTTGGTAATTAACGCGCTCGACAATCTGTCTGGCTCCGAGGCGCTGATCAGCGTGCGCTCGCGTGGCGATTCCACTCGTCCGTTTACCGTTGTAGAGAATCTGCAAAGGGCCGCAGAGCGCCGTTACCGCGCCAGCGAACAGCGTCTGCAGCAGCAGCTGGCCGAGACTGAGCAGCGGCTGGCAGAATTGCAGCAGGGCCAGGATCCTTCGCAGATGGTGGAAATGAGTGCCGAACAGCAGGATGCCGTGCAACGGTTCCTGGATGAGAAGCTGGCAATTCGCAAGCAATTGCGTGATGTACGTTTTCAGCTCAATGCCGATATCGAGCAGTTGGGTACCTGGTTGAAGGTGATCAACATAGCGCTGGTGCCGGCCCTGCTCACCCTGGGCATTCTGCTCTGGTGGCTCATTCGCCGCTTGCGTCGCAAGTCGGCTTAAGGAGTCTCTGGTATGAAGATCAAATTTGTTGCGATTCTGGCGGTGATAACCGTGCTGTTGGTTGTTGTCGCCCTGCAGCGCCAGGCTGACGATCGCGTCGAAGACCTGCAGAGCCGATCCTTGCTGTCTGAGGGGCAGCTGAACGCGCTTGGCGAGCTGGACGCTATCAGCCTGAGTCGCGGCGCAGATCAGGTTGTATTGGAGCGCGTGGAGGGCGCCTGGGGTGTCGTCAGTCGGGATGGATTTCCTGCTCAGCCGGAACGTGTCGCTGCGCTCCTGCACGCGGTGCGTGGTGCGCGGGTGACCGAGAAGCAAACCGCTGACCCGCAATATCATGCACGCCTTGGCCTGGCTTCAGAGGCGCCCGAGGCGCCGCCCCTCAGGTTGCAGCTGAATGCCGGCGCAGACCAGACGGCCCTATTGTTCGGCAACCCTGTGGGCAGTGGTCAATTGGTCCGTTTTGCAGATGAGGACCAGGTGTGGTTGATCAATCGGCCCTTTGGCATGACATTGAATCCCCAGCAATGGCTGGACCTCAAGGTCGTGCGCATTCCGATGGAATCGGCGGCCACGGCACGCTGGGAACATGCAGATGGCGAGGTCCTGGAACTTGAGAAAGGCAAGGAAGGTGATTACAACTTCCATCTGGCAGGCCTGGATCTGGCAGAGCAGCAGGGGAGCGAGCGGTGGATCAACAGCATGGTTCTCGCTTTGACTGGTCTCAACGCCCAGGATGTGGCGCTGCGTGGCACACTGGAGCTCGAAGCACCTGTATTGCGGATGCAGGTGAGCACCTGGCAGGGGGCCGAAATCGCGGCCAGCCTCTACGACATTGCGGGGCGCTACTGGCTGACCATAGATGATTTTGAACAACCAGAGGATAGCAACCTAGACGTGAATGCTGATAATCGCTGGGCGTTCCAGCTGGGCGTTGCCCAGGTCGAGGACCTGCTCAAACGTCGTTCCGATATCATTCGTGGTGAAACGTCCGAGTAACTGCAACGCTTCCCAAGCAACTGTGACTGCGAAAAAACAAGCCCGCCGCGATTCATATCCGGCGGGCTTGTGCATTTCTGGTCGCTGGGTTCAGCCCAGTTGTTGGTTGACCCACTGGATGAATTGCCCGGGTGGCATGGCACCAGCAACCCGGGCCAGCTCTTTTCCGCCGCGCATGATCAATAAGGTTGGAATACTGCGGATGCCGAAGCGTGACGCCAGTGCTTGCTGCTCTTCGGTGTTGACCTTGGCCAGACGAACCCGTGGCTCAAGTTCGCCGGCTGCCTTGGCGAATGTAGGTGCAAACTGACGGCAGGGGCCACACCATGGGGCCCAGAAATCGACTACCAATGGCAGATCAGAGCCGGCGTGCGAGTTGAAGCTGCCAGAGTCCAGGTCCACAGGCTCACCCATGAAGAGGGCCGCTTTGCAGACTCCGCAACGGGGTGACTCGTCGAGTCTGGCTGCCTCAATTCGGTTTTTGCGGTGGCAATGGGGACAGGCAACGATCATCAGCTGCGACATGGCATGTTCCTCGAAAAAGGGTCTGACTCTGATATGGGGCCTTGGTGCCGGGATTCAACGGCTGTCACTATTTTCCAGATCCTGCCAATGCGTGCGAATTTCTACGAAGGTCAGAGACGCCGTCCAGGTCAGCAGCATGAATCCGACCAGCGATTCGGTGCCGAACAGGAAGCGAATGTGTCCGAGGGGAAAGATATCCCCGTAGCCCACTGTTGTGTAGCTGGCAGCCGAGAGGTAAACATAATCCAGAAATTGGATATGCGGGATCCCGCCAAGGGTGCCGGTGTAATCGAACAGCTTGATTATCACCCAGGCCCCTGCGCCAAATAGCCATATCTGGGCCACGTGGGAGCAGAACAGGCCACTGGTCAAGGTCATGATGCGGGCGCGGCGAGACAGCGACTTGCGGCTTTCAAGGACAAGTCGCAGGTAAAAAGATGCCTCGTAGTGGATCAGCATCGACAGCATGGCCAACGCCAGGGTGCCGCCAATCACGACTAGATGCTCCTGCATCACAGGGTCAGGCCTTGATTTGCCAGGTAAACTCCACCTCACCACTGGCGTTGATCTTGATCCAGCGATCGGCATCAGGATCGTCCTCTTCCTCCGACCAGCCACCCACTGAACAGCGGACTTCTTCCTGCAGCCCCAGATAAACCGCACGGGCGCAGTCCAGATCCGACTCCCAGGGTGTGTGTGCGCTGTCAAACCAGACGCTGGCCCATTTGCCGGCGGCCTTGCGCACTATCATCAGCGGAATCCGGTGTTCACCGCAGGTCAGGGTGCCGCGCCGTACAAGTTCGTTCCAGGGCTTGAGCTCGAGACTGCCGAGCTCCTGCCCCAGCCAGGTGGTCAGTGCATCCAGGTTTTCTTCACGTACGTAGATCTCAATATCGGGTTGGCGCACTTAGTGTCTCCTCAGGAGCGTTGCAGCAGGACCAGTCGCATGGCCACTTCCAGGCCGCCCAGGCCCTTCTCGATTACAGCCCGCTGACGCTCCGGACTGCTGCGAAAACCATGGGGCGTCATGCCAATCAGATTGGCCAGGTCGGCTGATGTCAGATCCAGAGCATAGCGCAGGGTCTGATCGTTGACGATTGCCAACCCCTCGGGCAGGGACTTTATCAGTTCTGGTGTGTGGTGCACGCTGTCATAGAGTGCGGTGCGCAGACTCAGCAGGTGATCGGCATGGGGGCCAACCAGCAGTACCTGGCCCCCGGGCTTGAGACAGCGCAGGCATTCATCCCAGGACCAGGGGCTGAAGACACAGAGGGCCGCATCCAGACTGGCATCGGGTACTGGCAGTCTGGCAGTAGAACCGACCAGCCACTGGATGTCGCGAGAACGGCGACAGGCCTTGATGATCGCATCCTTGCTTATATCCAGGCCGCCGATTGCGCAGCCGGCAATGGCCTGCTTGAGGCGCGCGGTGTAGTAGCCCTCACCGCAACCCATATCCAGCAGGGCGGCAGGATTACCAAGGGCAAGCAATTCATTGATTCGATCGCTCACCGGTTGGTAGTGGCCGGCATCCAGAAAAGCCTGCCGGTAGGCGAGCATGGTTGGCGTATCACCGGGCTGCCGGCTGTTCTTGTATTGCACCAGCAACAGGTTGAGATACCCCTGGCGTGCCTGGTCGTAACTGTGGTTGTTCGAGCATGACCAGCTCTTGTTGTCTGGTTGCAGGGCTTCTTGGCAAAGTGGACAGATTAGCGGGAGCATCAGGTTAGCAGCTGCTCCATGGTGGCCTGGTAAATCTCGGTAAGCGTATCCAGGTCGTTGGCACTGACGTGCTCGTTCAACTGGTGGATGGTTGCATTGATCGGTCCGAGCTCCACGACCTGGGTGCCCATTGTCGCGATAAAGCGTCCGTCGGAAGTTCCGCCGGTGGTGGAGGGTTGCGTCTCACGGCCGGTCACCTTCCGAATTGCCGCGCTGACGCCATCAAGCAGCGCGCCGGGCTCAGTCAGAAAGGGCAGGCCGGAAAGCGTCCAGTCCAGCTCATAGTCCAGCCCATGCTGGTCAAGCAAATCGCGTACACGTTGCTGAAGACCTTCAGCGGTGGACTCGGTGGAAAAACGGAAGTTGATTAGCGCAACCAGTTCGCCGGGGACGACGTTTGTCGCGCCGGTGCCCGCATTGATGTTGGATACCTGGAAGCTGGTCGGTGGAAAAAAGGCATTGCCAGCATCCCAGTTTTCCGCCGCCAGCGCCGCCAACGCAGGTGCTGCCAGATGAATCGGATTGCGTGCCAGATGCGGATAGGCTACGTGCCCCTGCTTGCCCTTGATGGTCAGCCGGGCATTGAGTGAGCCGCGGCGGCCATTTTTGACTACGTCGCCAACCAGCTCGGTGCTGGAGGGCTCACCGACAATGCACCAGTCGACCTTTTCGCCGCGCTCAACCAGGGTTTCCACGACTTTGACCGTGCCTTCAGTGGCCGGCCCTTCTTCGTCGCTGGTGATCAGAAAAGCGATGGAGCCCTTATGGTCTGGAGCGTCAGCAATAAAGCGTTCCACGGCAACAATCATTGCCGCCAGGCTGCCTTTCATGTCAGCTGCGCCGCGCCCGTGGAGCATGCCGTCGCGCACCACCGGCGAGAACGGCGGGTTATCCCAACGCTCTATGGGTCCGGTGGGTACCACGTCGGTGTGGCCGGCAAAGCACAGGACTGGGCCCTCGGTACCCCGACGGGCCCAAAGATTGTCTACCTCACCAAAACGCATGGACTCGAGTTTGAATCCGCATGCAGACAGGCGCTCGCCCATCAGCTGCTGGCAGCCAGCGTCATCGGGCGTGGTCGAGTTGCGGGCGATCAGATCGCAGGCGAGGGTCAGGGTCGGGGAGAGCTCGGTCATGGTGATTTCGCAGTGGCTGAATTACCGCGCCATGATAGCAGACTGGCGTCGGAAACCTCATCTCCAGACGCCTGCTGCTCCGGCCCGGGCAGAGCTTCAAACTTTGTGTGGTTGTGGCCAGCGCGCCTTGCGCCAGGCCCGGCGCTGCTTCTTGTCGAGGAAGGTCCAGGCCAGGAGTCTGCTGTGTTTTTCCCCCTGGGCCATGTCCAGGGCACGGACGTCTGTCGCGCCCAGTTCGCGCAGTTGCTTCTCCAGCGCGGCTACATTGGCAGCCTTGGATACCAGACTGCTGAACCAGAATACCTGCTGCGCCAGTCCGGCGCTTTCGGTGATCATGCGGGCCAGAAATCCGCTTTCTCCACCATTGCAGATCAGCTCGGTGCTCTGTCCGCCGAAATTCAGGCCCGGGTTGTCATCCAGCGCCTTGCCCTTGTTGAGTTTTTGCCATTTTTGCCGATTGGCATCCTTGGCCGCGCCTGCGCTTGGGTGAAATGGCGGATTGCAGAGGGTAAAGTCGAACCGTTCATCCAGCTCGATAACGCCCCGGAAAATGCTGTCGGGATGGGACTGGTGGCGCAGGCTTATATGCGGTTGCACCTTGGGATTATCAGTGAGAATGCGTTTGGCATTGTCCAATGCCTTCTGATCAATGTCGCTGCCGACAAAACGCCACTGATATTCATGCTGACCGATCAGCGGATAGACCAGATTGGCTCCGGTGCCGATGTCCAGTCCCACCAGGGTCGGGCCCGTGGGTATCTGACCGTCGTGGCTGTCGCCCAGCAGGTCGGCCAGGGTGTGCAGGTAATCGGCGCGACCCGGTATCGGTGGGCACAGGTAACCCGCGGGTATGTCCCACTTCTGTATCCCGTACTGGGTAGCCAGCAGCGCCCGGTTGAGTTCAAGGACAGCCTCTGCTTTGCTGAAGTCCAGCGTGCGCTCCCCGGTCTTGCCGGGAATAATCAATGGCTTGAGCGCCGGATTGGCGGCCGCCAGGGTGCCAAGGTTGTAATGCCCCTTGTGCTTGTTGCGGGGGTGGAAGGGCATCAGGCTTTGACTCCAACATAGATGGTATTGGTGGCTTCACCGTTCTGGAACGGATTGAAGAAAGGGACTACATGGGCAGTGCTACTGTGAAATACCGCCTCCATCACCTGCATGAACTCGGCGTCCGGCGGGTCCTGTGACCAGAGTGCAAATACGCCACCGGTTCTCAATTGGCGGCTCATTGCGCGGAGATTGTCGACCGTGTAGAAGCTGGCATTGGAGTGGTGCAGCAAGGCGCGTGGTGAATGGTCGATATCCAGCAGTATCGCATCGAATAGCCTGCCTGGCTGCTGCGGATCGAACCCCGCGCCCGCCTCGACGGCGAGATCGAAGAAGCTGCCGTGCACATAGCGGCTGCGTGGGTCTGCGTTGAGCTCCTTGCCGAGGGGGACCTTCTCCTCCTGGTGCCAGCGGATAACCGTATCCAGATAATCAACGATCAGCAGTTCGCTGACGCGCTTGTCCTGCAGTGCTGCAACAGCGGTATAGCCGAGCCCGAGGCCACCGATGACGACATCCAGATTTGCCCCCGCTAATGCAGCCAGACCCAGATCGGCGAGGGCGATCTCGGCCTCGTAGAACATGCTCGACATCAGAAACTCTTCGCCGAGCTTGACCTCGTAGATGTCCCGGTCGCCGAGTGCCGGTATGCGGCGTCTTCGCAGGGAAATCTCACCGATGGCCGAAGGCTGGATATCGATTTCTTCAAACAACAGGCCCATGGGAGCTCCAGACGAATAGTGGCGGCCGCTATCTTAACACCTGAGGGTCCTGAGGGTTTGAGCCGGGTCGAGTCTGGTGGGTTATAATCTTCCGGTATTTTTTCAGAGGTGCCCATGGCCAAAGATATCGCGATAGCTGACCCGACCACCGACGACCCGCGCTTTGGCGGGATAGCGCGGCTGTATGGGCGTGAGGCGTTCGAGCAACTGCGGCGCACTCATATTGCCGTGGTCGGCATCGGCGGGGTGGGCTCATGGGCTGCTGAGGCATTGGGACGTACGGGGATCGGCCGTATTACCCTGATCGATCTGGACGAGGTTTGCCAGACCAATACCAATCGTCAGCTACCAGCGATGACCGGTCAGATTGGCCGGCCCAAGGTCGAGGTGATGGCCGAGCGCCTCAGGGCGATTAATCCTGATTGTGATGTGCGGGCGGTGATGGATTTTGTCACCGACCGTACGCTGCCTGACTACATCACCGAGGACCTGGACGGGGTCGCCGATTGTATCGATAGCGTGAAGTCCAAGGTGGAATTGATTGCCTGGTGTCGGCGCAGGCGCATCCCCATTGTGACGGCCGGCGGCGCTGCAGGCCAGATCGACCCGACCCAGGTTACCGTATCCGATCTGTCCAGAACCACCAATGACCCGTTGGCTGCCAAGGCGCGCTCCCAGCTGCGGCGCAATCATAATTTCCCCAAAGCGGGCAGCAAACGCAGCTTTGGCGTTCCGTGCGTCTACTCCACCGAACAGCTGCGCTACCCCGCGCCGGATGGCAGCGTATGCCACGAGAAAAGCTTTGCTGGTGACTCGGTCAAACTCGACTGTGAAGGCGGTCTCGGCGCGGTATCGATGGTTACCGGGACTTTCGGGCTGGTGGTTGCGGCGAGGCTGGTTGACCGGATTCTCAGCCGCAAGCGCTGAGCCGCAAGCCGCAAGCTACAAGCCTCAAGCGGCAAGCCACAAGCCACAAGCCACAAGCCAGAAGCTAGACACCAAAGTCAAAAACAAAACCCCCGAGAAAGAGCAGAGTGTTTTTTCATGCACTGAGGGGTTAGGTAACGCGATCAGCTTGTAGCTTGCGGCTTGAGGCTTGCAGCCCTCGAATAAAAAAGCCCGCCCGACAATTCGGAGCGGGTCTTTTCACGGTGCGTGCAGCACACTCGGTCAACTTGCGGCTTGTAGCTTGAAGCTTGCCGCTCTCAGTTATGCGCGTGCAGCATCTCGTTCAACTGGATCGAACTCTTGTTGGTCTTGCACTCGATCGAGCCGGTCTGGGAATTACGGCGGAACAGCAGGTCCGGCTGGCTGGCCAGATCGCGGGCCTTGACGATTTCCACCAGGTTGTCGGCGTCATCCAGTAGTGCAACCTTGATACCGGCGGTGATGTACAGACCTGCCTCGATGGTGCAGCGGTCACCCAGGGGAATACCGATACCGGCGTTGGCACCGATCAGGCAGCCCTCGCCGATGGAAATGACGATATTGCCGCCGCCCGACAGGGTACCCATGGTCGAGCAGCCGCCACCCAGGTCGGAACCCTTGCCAACGAATACGCCAGCGGAGATACGGCCTTCGACCATGCTGGTGCCCGCAGTGCCGGCATTGAAGTTGATAAAGCCTTCATGCATCACCGTTGTACCCTCGCCGACATAGGCGCCTAGACGCACACGTGCGGTATTGGCGATACGTACGCCGGTAGGCACCACGTAGTCCGTCATCGAGGGGAACTTGTCGATGCTCAATACATTGAGCATCTGGCCTGCCATACGAGCGGCGAGTTGACGCTGGGGTAGCTCGTTAATGTCGATGGCGCCCTGGTTGGTCCAGGCGACATTGGGCAGCAACGGGAATATGCCGGCCAGCACTACGCCGTGGGGTTTGACCAGGCGGTGCGACAGCAGATGCAGTTTGAGGTAGGCCTCAGGTGTAGAAACTGGTGCAGCGTCGGTTTCCAGTACGGTGGCAACCAGCGGACGGCTGCTGCCCTCAAGTTGGCTGACCAACGCTCCCGCTTCGGCGAAGTCAGCTTTCTTCAAAGCGTCGGCGAGCGCGCTGCACTGGCTGGCGGTCAGGTCGATGGCCTGATTGCCACCGCTGTAACCAAGCACCTCGGCTACTACCTTGACCATTGCCGGCTCGGGGTTGAGCAGCGGCTGGGGGTAGTAAACCTCGAGCCATTCACCTGCAGTGTTCTGGGTACCGATACCAAAGGCCAGGCTGAAACATTCGCTCATTCGTTATTCCTTGGATTCTGTTGGTGCATGGGTCATTCGAATTCGGCGGCATAGAGGTCGGGCTTGAAACCCACCAGACGCTTCGAACCGATATCGAGTACCGGTCTCTTGATCATTGACGGATTGAGCTGCATCAGGGCGATAGCCTTTTCCGTATCGATATCGCTTTTTTCGTCGTCACTCAGCTTGCGATAGGTTGTACCCTGACGGTTGAGGATGGTCTCCCAACCATGCTCTGCGCACCAGGCGGCCAGCCTTTCAGTGTCGATGCCGTCTTTCTTGTAGTCATGAAACTGATAACTCACGCCCTTTTCATCCAGCCAGGCGCGAGCCTTTTTCATCGTATCGCAGGCCTTGATGCCGTAGAGGGTGATCATTTTTCCAGGTCCTCGATGAACTGACGGATGCGCTGCGCCGCCTCGATACAGTCGGCGAGCGGGGCTACGAGCGCCATGCGAACTCGTCCAGCGCCGGGATTATACCCGTCAATTTCCCGGGAAAGGAAACTGCCGGGTACCACAGCCACATTCTGCTCAGCGAGTAGGCGCCGGGTAAACTCGCAGTCATCGATCAATGTTCGTGGCCAAAGGTAAAAGCCGGCGTCCGGTCGTTCGACGTCCATCACGCCATTCAGTATATCCAGCACTGCATCAAATTTTGCCTGATATTGGCGGCGATTTTCGACCACATGGTCTTCGTCCCCCCAGGCGGCAAGACTGGCCATTTGGCTCTGAATCGGCATTGCGCAGCCGTGATAGGTACGGTATGTCAGATAGGGCCGTAGCAGGTTGGCGTCGCCGGCGACAAAGCCCGAGCGCAGACCTGGCAGGTTGGAGCGCTTTGACAGGCTGTGGAACACCACGCAGCGTGCGTAATCATCCCTGCCCATTGCCGCGCAGGCCTGGAGTAGTCCGACCGGGCCGATTGCCCCGGGGGCATGAATCTCGCTGTAGCATTCATCCGAAGCGATAAAGAAGTCGTGCAGGTCTGCCAGCTTGATCAGTTTCTGCAGCGTGGCGAGTGGCATTACGGCGCCGGTTGGGTTGCCGGGTGTGCAGATGAACAGGACCTGGCAGCGCTGCCAGATCGACTCAGGCACCTTGTCGAAATCGGGTACAAAGCCATTGCCCGCGTCACAGGCAAGGTAATGGGGCTCCACTCCGGCGAGAAAGGCTGCTCCTTCGTAGATCTGGTAGAACGGATTGGGACTGACGACCAGGCCTTCAGGATCGCGCCTGACCATCGCCTGAGTGAAGGAAAACAGCGCCTCGCGGGTGCCGTTGACCGGGATTATCTGTGTTGCAGGGTCTACATGCGTGAGCTGGAAGCGACGCTTGAGCCAGTCGGCAATGCCCTGGCGCAGCTCCGTGATACCCAGAGTTGTTGGGTAGACTGCTGCCTTGTCCAGATTGTCAGCCAGTGTCTGCAGCACAAAGGGCGGTGAGGGATGCTTGGGCTCACCAATCGAGAGCGCAATCGGGCGCAGCCCGGGGTTGGGCGTCACATCTGCGATCAATGCGCGCAGCTTTTCAAAGGGATAAGGCTGCAAGCGGTCCAGATCGGTATTCATTATATGTCTTCCTCAGATCAGGATCTGGCTGGGCATGGAGGGTTGCGCCTGGCCACTGGAGTTGCCGAGCGTTTCCACGATGGTGTTTTGTAGTCGGCGACACAGCTCCGGATCAGACAGGGCCTGATTGTTTGCATCGGTTATCACAAACACGTCATCCACGCGCTCGCCCAGGGTGACGATCTTGGCGTTCTGCACGTTGATGTCAAAGTCCAGCAGAATGCGACCCATTCGTGCGAGCAGTCCCGGCCGGTCCGGTGCGCTGAGCTCGAGAATCGTATGCTGGCGCTCCGGGGCATTGAAGATGGTTACCTCGGGCGCAAAAGAGAAGTGCTTGAGCTGGCGCGGTACCAGGCGCTGGATAATCGAGGGGTAGGCATCTGGGTCGGCCAGGGCCTCGATCAGATCATGCTTGATCTGGCGAATGCGCTCGGGGCTGTCGCCGATCGAGCTGCCATCGGCGTCCAGCACAATGTAGGTGTCCAGGCTGAAGCGGTTGGTCGAGGTAATGATGCGCGCATCCTGAATGCTCAGGTTGAGCTGGTCCATCGCCGCCACGGTCACGGCAAAGAGGTCGTGTTGCTCGGGGGTGTAAATGAATATCTGCGTGGCACCCTCGAACTCGCGCTGGGCAGTTTCCTTGATCAGCACCAACGGCCCGTTACGGTCAGGATGCTGGACAATGGCCTCGGTATGCCAGGCGACGTCGCTGGCGGTGTGGCGCAGGAAGTAATCCTCGCCCAACTGCTCCCAGAGTTCTTCGGCGTCCTCTTCCTCGACGCCACTGCGCACCAGAATGTCGAGGGCCGCATGCTGCGTCTGGCGTACGTGCTCCTCGCGATCCGGTGGGTTTTCCAGGCCGCGGCGCAGGGCGCGCTTGGTTTCGGTATAGAGCTGACGCAGCAGGGATGCACGCCAGGAATTCCATAGCGTCGGGTTGGTCGCATTGATGTCGGCGATAGTCAGTACATACAGGTAGTCCAGCCGCACCTGATTGCCGATGTGCACGGCAAAGTCGTGGATCACCTGCGGGTCGGAAATGTCCTTGCGCTGGGCGGTAGTCGACATGATCAGATGGTTTTCCACCAGCCAGCTGATCAGGTGCGAGTCCCAGGCCGGCAGCTGGTGACGCTGACAGAACGCCATTGCGTCCACCGCGCCGAGTTCCGAGTGATCGCCACCGCGGCCCTTGGCGATATCGTGGTAGAGGCCCGCCATATAGAGCAGGTCAGGTTTAGGCAGCCGACAGAAGATACGCCAGGCCAGGGGGTACTTTTCCTGATACTCGGGCTGATTCAGCTTGCGCAAGTGCTTGATCAGATTGAGTGTATGGGCATCGACGGTGTAGATGTGGAACAGATCATGCTGCATCTGGCCGACAATCTTGCCGAACTCGGGCAGATAGCGGCCGAGAATGCCGTAACGGTTCATGCGGCGCAGATTGCGGTGAATGCCTTCTTTGCAGCGGAAGAGCTCGACGAACAGACTGGTATTGCGAATGTCGGCACGGAAGGCATCGTCGATCAGGCGCCTATGGTCGCGCAGCAGACGAATGCTGTCGGCGCGCACACCGCGGATCTCAGGGTTCTGCGCCATCAACAGGAAAATTTCCAAAAGGGCAAAAGGGGTGCGTTTGAATACCTCGGGGTGCGTTACTTCAATATAGTGGTTGCGTATCTGGAATCGCGAGTTCAATGGTTCGATTTCGGTCGTTTCGGCATCGCGCAGCAGTATCTCCTCGAAATGCTGCATAAGCAGATCGTTGAGTTCTGACAGGGACATTACGATCCGGTAGTACTTCTGCATGAAACGTTCGACTGCTAGCTTGCTGTCGTTATCTTCATAGCCCAGCTGTTTGGCCAGAGTGCGCTGGTAGTCAAATAGCAGCCGGTCTTCCGCCCGCCCAGCCAGATTGTGCAGGGCGAATCGCACCTGCCAGAGAAAAGCCCTGCCTGCCGTGAGAATGCCGTACTCCGGTTCGTTGAGAAATCCCCTGTCGACAAGCTCGCGCAGATCGTTGGTGCCGAAATGCCGCAGTGCCACCCAGCCGATGGTCTGGATGTCGCGCAGGCCGCCGGGTGAGCTTTTAACGTTGGGCTCAAGGTTGTATTCGGTATCGTTGAACTTGGCGTGGCGTCGCTGTTGTTCTGCCCGTTTGGCTCGAAAGAACTCGGCGTCGGTCCACATGTGCTTGGCGCTGAGCGCCTCGATCATCGCCTGGCGCAGGCTTTCGTCTCCAGAGAGGGTGCGTGACTCCATCAGGTTGGTGATCACAGTGATGTCGTTGCGCGCCTCATCCTGGCATTCGCTGATCGAGCGCACACTTTGGCCGACCTCTAGGCCGATGTCCCAGAGCAGCATGAGAAACTGTTCAATCGAATCGCGATAGGCATCGGTATTGCTTTCGCGCAGCAGAATCAGCAGGTCGATATCCGAGTGTGGATGCAGTTCGCCACGTCCATAACCGCCTACCGCCAGCAGCGCAATACCTGGCGTGTCAGTAGTAGCCTGGATCGACCACGCCTTGCGCAATATCTGGTCGGTGAACCAGGCGCGCTCGTGGATCAGTTGGTGAATATCGCGACCGCTTTCAAAGCGTGCCCGCAAAACCGTATCCGCATTGCGAATGACCTTTTTGAATGCGCCTACAGGGCTGCTCTTCAATGCCAGTTCAGCCTGAAACTGGCCCGGGTCGAACAATTCGTTATCCACAGGACTACCCCGATTGTCGTTTACTGGAAGGTCTCTTCCTGGCGACGTGTGAGTACCTCATAACCGTCCGCGGTTACCAGGATGGTGTGTTCCCATTGGGCGGAAAGCTTGCGGTCCTTGGTAATCGCAGTCCAGCCATCGCCGAGCAGGCGGGTTTCGTGCCGGCCCTGATTGATCATTGGCTCGATGGTGAAGGTCATGCCTTCCTTGAGCTCCATCCCGGTACCGGGACGGCCGTAATGCAGCACCTGCGGGTCCTCGTGGAAGACCTTGCCGATGCCATGGCCGCAATATTCGCGGACCACGCTGAAATGATTGGCGTGGGCGTGCTCCTGGATCACGTGGCCGATATCCCCCAGGCGCGCGCCAGGGCGAACCACTTCAATACCCTTGTACATGCATTCCTGGGTCACCCGTGCAAGGCGCTGAACCCATTCGGGTGTTTCGCCGACCAGAAACATCTTGCTGGTGTCGCCGTGATAGCCATCCTTGATGACGGTAACATCGATATTCAGGGCGTCGCCGCTCTTGAGCTGCTTTTCGTTCGGGATGCCGTGACACACTACGTGGTTGATCGAAGTGCAGATCGATTTCGGGAACGGAATGCGGCCGGGTGCGCCGCCGTAGTTGAGTGGAGCCGGGATGGCCTTTTGCACATTGACAATATAGTCGTGGCAGATGCGGTCCAGTTCTTCGGTGGTAACGCCGGGTTTGACATGCTCACCGATCATTTCCAGCACCTCAGCCGCCAGGCGTCCGGCTACGCGCATGCCAGCGATATCTTCCGGGGTCTTGATGGTAACGGTCATTGCGGGATTCTCTCGTTTGGGCGCTGTCGGTTGTCACGCCGGCTGACGCGGTAATCAATCGCGCAGTTTAACAGACATGCTGCGCGCTGTTGAGGGCTGCCGGGCGTGACCGCCGGGCATCTGCGCCTTTATCTGTTTCCGGTTGTATGGTATAAAGCGCCGCGCCTGAACAAAGATCATCAGGCTAAAACTGAAACCACACACGTATCGACACGGTGTCCTGGGTGCCCTCCGGGGTTGGACACTGGGATGCGTGGAGGCTCAACCCGAAATACATTGGAGCTGTCATGACTCAAGTATCTATGCGCGATATGCTGAAGGCCGGTGCGCACTTCGGCCACCAGACCCGTTACTGGAACCCGAAAATGGGCAAGTACATTTTCGGCGCTCGTAACAAGATTCACATCATCAACCTCGAAAAAACCATGCCGATGTTCCACGATGCCCTGACCTTCGTAGAGAAGCTGGCATCCGGCAAGAACAAGGTTCTTTTCGTCGGCACCAAGCGCGCTGCCAGCAAAATCATTGCTGAAGAAGCAACCCGCGCCGGCATGCCCTACGTCGACCATCGCTGGTTGGGCGGCATGCTCACCAACTACAAGACCATCCGCGCCTCTATCAAGCGTCTGCGTGATCTTGAAATCCAGGCTGAAGACGGCACCTTCACCAAGCTGACCAAGAAAGAGGCGCTGATGCGTACTCGCGACCTGGAAAAGCTGGACCGTAGTCTGGGCGGTATCAAGGATATGGGCGGCCTGCCTGACGCGATGTTTGTTATCGATGTCGAGCACGAGCGCATTGCCATCACTGAAGCCAACAAGCTGGGCATCCCGGTTATCGGCATTGTGGATACCAATAGCAGCCCGGACGGCGTCGATTACGTCATCCCCGGCAACGATGACGCGATCCGCGCCATCAAGCTTTACGCTGCTGCCATGGCTGATGCCGTACTGAGTGGCAAGAACAACGGTGGCGCCGGCGACGAGTTTGTCGAAGAGGCCGCTCCGGCCGCTGCCGAGGCTACGCAGGGCTAAGGATGTTTATTGGCCGTTTGACGCCGTAACGAAAAGGGGGCCATGCCCCCTTTTTGCAATATAGTGAAAGCAACATGATACGGCTGCCAGCCAATGAACAGGCAGCCTCAAATCAAGCAAGCTAGAGGAACAACCCATGTCACAGATTTCTGCAGCTATGGTCAAGGAACTGCGCGAGCGCACCGGCCAGGGCATGATGGATTGTAAAAAAGCCCTGGAAGCCGCTGGTGGCGATATCGAAAAAGCGATCGACGACATGCGCTCCGCCGGTGCCATCAAGGCTGCCAAGAAGGCTGGCAACATCGCCGCCGAAGGCGCCATCGCTGCCAAGGTAGCCGATGACGGCAAGAGCGGCGTGATCATCGAAGTCAATTCCCAGACCGACTTTCTGGCTCTGCAGGATGACTTCAAGAACTTTGTTGGCGAGAGTCTGGACAAAGCGATCGCAGCTGGCTATTCCGACGCTGCGCCGCTGATTGCCGATCAGGAAGCTGCCCGCGAGGCATTGATCGCCAAGTGCGGTGAGAACGTCAATATTCGTCGCCTGACCCGCGTTGAAGGCGATGTGATCGGCGCTTATCTGCACGGTCACCGTATTGGTGTACTGGTCACTCTGAAGGGTGGTAACGCAGAGTTGGCCAAGGATATCGCCATGCACGTGGCTGCCAGCAATCCGCAGTTTCTGGATCCGACCCAGGTCTCCGATGACGCCGTAGCCAAGGAAAAGGAAATCTTCCTGGCGCTTAATGCCGAGAAAATTGCCGGCAAGCCGGAGAATATTGTTGAGAACATGGTCAAAGGCCGTATCAACAAGTTTTTGTCCGAAGCCAGCCTGGTCGAGCAGCCCTTCATCAAGGATCCTGACGTCAAGGTCGGTGAGTTGGCGAAGAAGGCCGGCGCCGAGATTATCGACTTCGTACGCTATGAAGTGGGTGAGGGCATCGAGCGCGCTGAAGTCGATTTCGCTTCCGAAGTAGCCGCACAGGTCGCGGCGACCAAACAGTGAACATGCGATTGGAACGGCGCATGACGGGCCACCCGCGAGGTGGCCTGTAATACAGTTTCAAATAGAGGCTTCCCGCGCAGGCGTGAAGCCTCTTTTTTAGGAAACTCTGAACAAGTGGTAACCGGCACCGTCAGAAAATTTGCCAGGTTGTTCCGGTTGTAACTTGTTGAGCGTTTCGCCATTCCCAGCAGGAGAGTCCAGATGGCCCAGGTACCCAGTAGTCGCCAGCCCAAGTACAAACGAATTCTACTCAAGCTAAGCGGTGAGGCCCTGATGGGCACCGAGGGTTTTGGTATCGACCCCAAGGTGCTGGATCGGATGTCACTTGAAATCGGCCAGTTAATCGGTATCGGTGTGCAGATCGGACTGGTCATCGGTGGCGGTAATCTCTTCCGGGGCGCTGCCTTGCACGCGGCGGGCATGGACCGCGTTACCGGCGATCACATGGGTATGCTCGCTACTGTGATGAACGCTCTGGCCATGCGTGACTCGCTGGAGAGATCCAACATTCAGACCCGCGTCATGTCCGCTATTACAATGGAAGGTGTGACCGAGCATTACGACCGCCGCAAGGCGATGCGCTATCTTGCCGGTGGGGACGTGGTAATATTCTCCGCAGGTACGGGCAATCCCTTTTTTACCACGGATACAGCAGCTTGCCTGCGGGGTATCGAGGTTGATGCCGATCTGGTGCTCAAGGCTACCAAAGTGGACGGGGTGTATAACGCCGACCCGATGAAGGACCCCAATGCCGAGCGGTTTGACAGTCTGACCTACGATCAGGTCCTGGACCTCAAGCTTGGCGTAATGGACCTGACCGCGATCTGTCTGATACGCGATCACAAGATGCCCCTGCGGGTATTTAACATGAACAAACCCGGTGCGCTGCTCAATGCGGTGGTAGGTAGCGCCGAAGGGACATTGATCGAGGGTTGATAATGATCAACGAAATCAAGAAAGATGCGCAGGAGCGCATGAAAAAGTCAGTTGAATCCCTGGGCGGCGCCTTCGCCAAGATTCGTACTGGCCGGGCTCACCCGAGTATTCTCGACAGCGTAATGGTGTCCTATTACGGCAGTGACACGCCCCTCAAGCAGGTGGCTAACGTCAACGTCGAGGATTCCCGTACGCTGGCTCTGACGGTGTTTGACAGAAGCATGATCCAGGCCGTAGAGAAGGCCATCATGACCTCCGACCTTGGCCTCAATCCAGCTACTGCGGGAACCACTATTCGTATTCCGATGCCGGCGCTGACAGAGGAAACCCGCAAGGGCTTCACCAAGACTGCGCGATCTGAAGCGGAGAATGCCCGGGTTGCTGTCCGCAATATTCGTCGTGATGCGCTGAGCTCACTCAAGGATCTGCAGAAGGAAAAAGAGATCAGTGAGGACGAGGAGCGCCGCGCAGCGGATGAAGTCCAGAAGCTGACCGACAAATACATCGCCGAGATCGACAAGGCGCTGGAAGCCAAGGAAGTGGATCTCATGGCCATCTGATGGCCGGAGTCCCAAGGTTTATTGATGAATGACAAGACTGCAACAGCGCTCGCTTCAGTGCCCCGTCATGTTGCCATCATCATGGATGGCAACAACCGCTGGGCGCGCAAACGGCTGATGCCCGGCGTGGCTGGCCACAAGGCTGGGGTGGATGCGGTAAAGGCAGCGATTGAAGTCTGTGCGGAAGAGGGCGTAGAGGTGCTCACGCTCTTCGCTTTTTCCAGTGAAAACTGGCGTCGCCCCGAGGATGAGGTTGGCGCGTTGATGGAGCTTTTTCTTGGCGCGCTTCGCCGGGAAGTTCGTCGCTTGCGAGAAAATGACATCCGACTGCGCATAATCGGTGATCGCTCTCGCTTCACGCCAGAATTGCGCAAGGCCATGCACGACGCAGAAGCTCTCACGCAAGGGTGTCAGCGGCTGACCCTGGTTGTCGCTGCGAATTATGGCGGGCAGTGGGATATCGCCCAGGCGGCGCGCCAATTGGCCGTCAGAGTGGCTGAAGGACAGCTGGATGCCGGATCTATTAGTGAAGCGCATCTGCAGGCCTGTCTGAGTACAGCCGAGTGGCCGCTTCCGGATCTGTGCATTCGCACTGGCGGAGAGCGCAGGATCAGTAATTTTCTACTATGGCAGCTGGCATACGCAGAGCTGTATTTCTCCGACCTCTTCTGGCCTGACTTCAAGCAGGACGCTTTGCGCGAAGCCCTTGCGGACTTCGCCCGGCGTCAACGCCGGTTTGGTAAAACCAGTGACCAGATCGTAGGAGTGCAGACCTGATGCTCAAGCAGCGAATTATTACCGCCGTTATTCTCGCTCCACTGGCAATCGCTGGCTTCGTTCTTCTGGAAGGGGCCGCTTTCGCGTTGTTTGTTGGCGCAATTGTGGTTTTGGGGGCCTGGGAATGGGCGCGCCTGGCGGGCGAAGCAGCGCAGAAGGGGCGTATTGTTTACGCGCTGGTTGTGGCGCTTTTCATGTTTGGCCTGTACCGCGATGCCTGGCCGGCTCACTACCTGTTTCTGCCCGCTCTGGCCTGGTGGCTGGTCGCGCTGGTGCTTATCAGCCGTTATCCGAAAGGCCGAGGGCTCTGGGCAGGATCCATGATCAGCCAGCTCTTCGGGCTGTTGATCCTGCTTCCTGCCTGGTATGGCCTTGTCTGGTTGCGGGCTCAGGAAAACGGTTTGTGGCTCATCCTCGGCGTGTTGATTCTGATCTGGGCTGCTGATGTAGGAGCTTACGTAGCGGGCAAGACCTGGGGGCGTCGCAAGCTGCTCCCGCGGGTCAGCCCGGGCAAGACAGTCGAGGGTCTGCTGGGTGGGCTGGTTTTTACTCAGCTACTGAC
The DNA here is from genome assembly GCF_014637955.1 of Halopseudomonas salina. Taxonomy (NCBI): domain Bacteria; kingdom Pseudomonadati; phylum Pseudomonadota; class Gammaproteobacteria; order Pseudomonadales; family Pseudomonadaceae; genus Halopseudomonas; species Halopseudomonas salina. Next base: position 145,141 of record NZ_BMFF01000001.1, read on the forward strand.
GCTGGGCGTGTTGCTATATCTAGGCTGGGGTGTGACGGCATTGCTTATGGGGCAGGTGACTGCGGCGCTGGTTGTTCTGTTTTCCATTGTTGGTGATCTGACCGAGAGTTTGTTCAAGCGCGAACAGGGGCTTAAAGATAGCAGCAGCCTGCTGCCTGGCCACGGCGGGGTTCTTGATCGTATAGACAGCCTGACCGCAGCCGTGCCAGTCTTCGCCCTGTGCTGGATGCTGATCGGGGAACGTCTGGCGTGAGTGTCTCCTGGGTAACGGTGCTGGGTGCGACCGGGTCTATCGGTGTGAATACGCTTGACGTCATCGCGCGGCATCCCGAGCGTTACGCTTTATTCGCCTTGACCGGCCACAGCCGCATAGACGTGCTGGAGAACCAGTGCCTGACTCATCGCCCGCGGTATGCAGTCGTAGCCAGCGATGAGCAGGCGCTAGCTCTTCAAGCCCGTTTGCTTAATGCGGGATGTCCAACTGCTGTATTGGTCGGCGCAGAATCCCTTGAGCAGGTCGCCTCAGCAGAGGATGTTGACGTCGTAATGGCGGCTATCGTGGGTGCGGCAGGTCTTCGTCCGACCCTGGCAGCAGTCCGCGCCGGCAAGCGTGTTCTGCTGGCCAACAAGGAAGCACTGGTCATGTCTGGTGCTTTGTTCATGCAGGCAGTAAAGGATAGCGGCGCAGTGCTGCTACCGATAGACAGCGAGCACAACGCCATCTTTCAATGCCTGCCGGTGGATTATGCCCGTGGCATGGCCAGTGTAGGTGTGCGCCGAATTCTTCTGACAGCTTCTGGAGGTCCCTTCCGGGACATGAGTGTCGAAGACTTGAAAACGGTTACGCCGAAGCAGGCCTGCGCTCATCCCAACTGGTCCATGGGGCAGAAAATCTCGGTGGATTCGGCCAGCATGATGAACAAGGGGCTCGAATTGATCGAAGCTTCCTGGCTTTTCAATGTCCGTCCAGCGCAGATCGAGGTCGTGATACACCCCCAGAGTGTGGTGCATTCTCTGGTGGATTATATAGACGGGTCGGTCATTGCCCAGTTGGGTAATCCGGACATGCGAACACCTATTGCCCATGCACTAGCCTGGCCTGAACGGCTTGACTCCGGCGTCAGTCCGCTTGATCTGTTATCGGTTGCCCGGCTGGACTTCCGTCCACCCGATCCGAAGATGTTTCCTTGTTTGCGTCTGGCCAGAGAGGCTGCTGAATCGGGTGGCACTTCTTGCGCTGTTCTCAACGCCGCAAATGAAGTCGCAGTAGAGGCTTTCCTGACTGGACGCATTGGTTTTACCGATATCCCTGTTATCATCGAGCACACGCTAGATTGCATGGCCTCCGAATCCGTCCAGGATCTGGATCACATCCTGCTGACCGACCGCCATGCGCGCAAGCATGCTAACGACTGGCTGAGCCGTCACTTCTGACCGGTCCTATTTGAACCAGTACCGCTGATCGACCGATCGGAACGCGGTAACCACTTTCCCTGAGCGAGGCACTGGATGGATCTCTTATTCACCCTGTTGGCGACTGTCGTAGCCTTGGGTCTGCTGGTGACAATTCATGAATATGGTCATTTCTGGGTAGCCAGACGCTGCGGCGTCAAGGTGTTGCGATTTTCTGTGGGTTTTGGTCCTGCGCTCTACAGTTGGCACGACAAGCGCGGCACCGAGTATGCGATTGCTTCGATACCGCTGGGCGGCTACGTCAAGATGCTTGACGAGCGGGAGGGTCCGGTTGACGCAGCAGAGCTTGATCAGGCGTTCAACCGTAAAACCGTACAGCAGCGGATAGCCGTTGTGGCTGCGGGCCCAGTGGCCAATTTTCTGCTTGCCATTGTGGCTTTCTGGCTGATCGCGGTACTGGGTATCACTACGTTGGCCCCGGTGCTCGGGCCTGTTGAAGAGGGTAGCGTGGCAGCCCGTGCCGGCCTGGTAGAAGGGTTGGAAGTGGTCGAGGTCGATGGTACTCCCACTCGTAGCTGGCAGGAGGTCAACCTTCAGCTGATCCGCAGGCTCGGGGAAACCGGGCAAATGCAGATAAAAGCTATTGAAAACGGCAGCAGTGTTCCCCAGAGCTACAGCCTGGTGCTCTCGGACTGGCTGCGCGGGGCCGATCAGCCGGATCCTATCCGGGCTTTGGGGTTGACCACCTGGCAGCCAGATGTTCCTCCTCTGGTTGGCGAGGTCAGTGATGGTGGGGCAGCGCAGGCTGCCGGCCTTCGGTCCGGCGATCTGATAGTCAGCATCAACGGCGATCCCGTGGATAACTGGCTGGAGCAGGTGGTGCCGGCTATTCAGGCTAATGCCGGTCGCCCGCTGGAAATGGGTATTGAACGGGACAGCGTTCGCCAGACATTGACCCTGGTGCCCCAGGGGCGCGAGCACAACGGTGAGGTCTCGGGGTTTGCCGGGCTCGGTGTTGCTGCATTCGACTGGCCAGAGAGTATGATTCGCGAAATCGACTACAATCCGTTGGTCGCTATCCCGGTCGCAGTAGCCAAGACCTGGGATATGACAATTTTGACCCTTGAGTCGCTTAAGAAGATGCTCACGGGCCTGGTGTCGGCAAAAAACTTGAGTGGCCCGATAACCATTGCTAAAGTGGCGGGCGCTTCGGCCAAGTCGGGACCTGAGAGTTTTCTTAACTTTATTGCCTACCTGAGCATCAGTCTGGGCGTGCTTAATCTATTGCCTATCCCGGTATTGGATGGGGGCCATTTGGTTTATTACACGGCTGAGTGGATCAGGGGCAAGCCGTTATCCGAGAGGCTTCAGGCCTGGGGCTTGCAGATTGGGGTGGCATTGATAGCCGGTGTGATGCTGTTTGCCATCTTCAACGACATAAGCCGCCTGGGTAGCTAGTCCGGAATGCACGAATACGAGCTGCCGTACGCGGTGGATAGAATTTAACCAGTCAGCCAGAACGGATTTCATGAAACGTTACTTATTGCCTGCGCTATTGCTGATACTCCTCGCGCCAATGGCCTTCGCCGACGCCTTCCGTATCTCCGACATCCGCATCAACGGATTGCAGAGGGTCTCCGCCGGCAGCGTCTTCGCTGCTCTGCCCCTCAATATCGGTGATGAGGTGGACGATCAAACGCTGGTGGAGGCGAGTCGCTCGCTTTTTCGCACTGGTTTTTTTCAGGATATCCAGCTAGGCCGTGAGAACGACGTTCTGGTGATCACGGTTGTCGAACGGCCCTCCATTGCGGCTATTGAACTTGAAGGCAACAAAGCCATTGAAAGTGACGACTTGCTTGATGGTTTGCGACTGGCCGGTCTTTCCGAGGGAGAGATTTTTCAACAGGCGACCCTCGAGGGGGTGCGTAACGAATTGCTCCGTCAGTACGTGGCCCAGGGGCGTTATTCAGCTGACATCGAAACAGATGTCATAGCCGAGCCACGTAACCGCGTATCGATCAAGATTCAGATCGATGAAGGCTCTGTTGCCTCGATCAAGAACGTAAACGTGGTGGGTAACACCGTGTTCGACACAGAAGAACTGGTCGACATGTTCGAGCTCAAGAGCAGCGGCTGGCTGTCTTTTCTGCGTAGCGACGACAAGTATTCACGCGAGAAGCTATCTGGGGATCTAGAGCGTCTGCGCTCCTGGTACCTGGACCGCGGCTACATCAACATGAACATCGCTTCCACCCAGGTTACCATCACGCCTGACAAGAAGAACGTCTACGTTACAGTCAATATCGACGAAGGTGAGCTCTACACTGTCAGTGACGTGAATTTGTCCGGTGATCTGATTGTTGCTGAAGATGAGGTGCGTCGGCTGCTGCTTGTGGAGCCAGGCCAAGTATTTTCGCGTCAGGTCATGACTGCCACGTCCGAGCTGATTACCCGCCGCCTGGGTAACGAGGGGTATACCTTCGCCAACGTTAATGGTATTCCGGAAATCAACGAAGAGGATCAGAGCGTCGGCGTTACCTTCTTTGTAGACCCCGGCAAGCGCGCCTACGTAAACCGGATCAACTTCCGTGGTAATACCAAGACAGAGGATGAGGTACTGCGCCGCGAAATGCGTCAGATGGAGGGTGGCTGGGCTTCAACCTATCTGATCGACCAGTCCAAGGTTCGCCTTGAGCGTCTTGGCTTTTTCAAGGAAGTCGATGTGGAAACTGTGCCGGTACCCGGCGCGGATGACCTGATCGACGTCAATTATACCGTCGAAGAACAACCTTCCGGTTCGATCACCGCGAGTCTGGGTTTTGCCCAGGGTACCGGCCTGATCCTGGGTGGTTCGATCAGTCAGAACAATTTCTTCGGCACCGGTAACCGGGTCAGCCTCAGCGCCAATCGCTCTGAATACCAGACCGCTCTCTCTTTCGGCTTCCTTGATCCCTATTTCACTGCCGACGGCGTGAGTCTAGGTTATAACGCTTTCTACAGGGCGACCGATTACGACAAGCTGAACGTTGATGTGTCCAGCTACTCTGTGGATTCCTACGGTGGTGGGTTCAATATCGGTTATCCGATCAGTGACACCTCACGACTGTCCTTTGGCCTGAGTGCGCAGCAGGACGACATCCAGACGGGTAGCTTTACTGTCCAGGAGATCGACCAGTTCCTCGATCGTGAAGGCGATAGCTTTACCAACTTCAAGTTCAATGCGGGCTGGTCGCAGTCGACCCTGAATCGAGGTGTCTTTCCCGACCGTGGCTCATCGCAGAGCGTCAACTTCGAGACAACCATTCCTGGCAGTGACCTACAGTTTTACAAGGTCGATTACCGTGCGCAGCGTTACTTTCCGGTCAGCGAAGACTTTACCCTGCGTCTGCATGGCAACCTCGGTTTTGCCCGTCGCTTCGGGTCTACCCAGAGTGTTCCGTTCTACGAACACTATTATGCGGGTGGCATCGGCTCGGTACGTGGCTACCGCGAAAGCTCTCTTGGGCCGCGTAGCACACCGGCAGCGGCTGATCCGGATAAAGACGAACTACCTTTCGGTGGCAACATCAAAGTGGTTGGTGGCGGCGAATTGATCTTCCCGGTGCCTTTCATCAAGGACCAGAGTTCTCTGCGTACCGTGCTCTTTCTGGACGCGGGTAATGTATATGACACCTATTGCAGCAGAGACGTCTTGACCAATGGCGAAGATAACCCCGGGTGTGGTGAGGTGGATCTGGGCAACCTTCGCTACAGCGCAGGTTTGGGCCTCTCATGGTTAACGGCCCTGGGCCCTCTGGGCTTCAGTCTCGCGGTACCGTTGAACAGCCAGTCCGAGGATGATACGCAGGTATTCCAGTTTACCCTGGGTCAGACGTTCTGATCCGGAACACCCTATAAGTTACAGGAGCTTCAGAGTGCGCAAGTTTATTCAGGTTGCATTGATTTCTGCTTTGGCTATGGCCAGTTTTACCGTATCGGCCCAGATGAAAATTGCGGTACTCGATTATCAGATGGCACTGTTGGAATCTGATGCAGCCAAGGCTTATTCAGTCGATGCCGAAAAGAAATTTGGTACCCAGCTACAGCGTTTGCGTAATCTTGAGGCCGAAGCCAAGCGTCTTCAGGAGCGCATGCAGCGTGATGGTGAGAAATTGGGACAGACCGAGCTAGAGAAGCTTGATCTGGAGTTTCGTCAGAAGGCTCGCGACTTCCAGACCGAGTCCAAGCAGTTGAACGAAGCCAAGGCTCGTGCTGACCGTGACATGCTTGAAACCCTCAAGCCACGTTTGGACAAGGCGGTCGAGACTGTTCTGCAAGGTGGCAACTACGACCTGGTGATTGATCGCAGCGCAGTGGTTGAAGTCAAGGCTGAGTATGACATCACGCGCCAGGTTATCGAGCGCCTGAACGCGACGCGTTGAGTCGGCCGGTGAGCTCACCATTGCAATTCTCGCTATCGGCTATCGCCGAAAAAGTCGGTGCACGGCTGGTCGGTAATCCCGACCAGCTCATCGGCGGGCTGGCAACCTTGCAGGATGCTGGCCCCCTTCAGCTCAGCTTTCTGTCGAGCAGTCAATATCGCAAGCACCTAGGCTCTACCGGTGCAGGCGCAGTGCTGCTTACCGAAGCCGACGCTGAGAATTTTTCCGGAAATGCCCTGATTGTCGGCAATCCCTATGTGGCCTACGCGCGTCTTTCGCATCTGTTTGATCCCAAACCGTTAGCAACTCCGGGTATTCACCCCTCGGCTGTTGTAGAGCCGGATGCGGTCATTGATCCAACTGCCAGCATCGGTCCCGGAGCGGTCATTTCATCAGGTGCGCAGGTTGGTGCAGGAACGGTTGTTGGTGCGCAAAGCTTCATAGGCGCCCGCTCGGTAATAGGTTGCGATGGCTGGGTGGGACCTCGAGTAAGCATCTACCATGATGTCCACATCGGCAATCGGGTTGTCATTCAATCTGGAGCCGTCCTGGGTTCGGAAGGTTTCGGTTTCGCCAATGACGGTGGGCGCTGGGAAAAGATCGCACAGATCGGTGGTGTGACAGTGGGAGACGATGCGGAGATCGGTGCCAACACCACTATCGACCGCGGCGCTTTGGCTGACACATGCATCGGCAATGGCGTCAAACTGGATAACCAGATTCACATTGCCCACAACGTGCAGATTGGCGATCACACGGCCATAGCTGCCTGTGTCGGTATTTCGGGCAGCACTCGCATCGGACGGCACTGCACTATCGCCGGAGGGGTGGGTATGGTCGGGCATATCGAGATTTGTGATAACGTCTTCATCACAGGCATGACCATGGTTACACGATCCATCACCGAACCCGGCGCCTATTCATCGGGTACGGCGATGCAGCCTGCGGTTGAATGGCGCAAAAGTGTTGCGCGCTTCCGCCAGCTTGATTCGTTGGCCAAGAAAGTCCAGAAACTCGAAAAAGAGCTCCTGACGGTGACTCAGGACTCTCACGGCTCATCAGAGTCCTGAGCCGCGCCGCCTAGGCGCCTACTACTGCTTATTGCAAGGCCTGCTAATACATGGATATCAAGGAAATAAAAGAATACCTGCCCCACCGTTACCCTTTTTTGTTGGTGGACAGGGTTGTGGAACTGAATCTTGAATCCCGGAATATCCGTGCCTACAAGAACGTCTCGGTCAATGAACCCTTTTTCAACGGCCACTTCCCCGAGCATCCGATCATGCCGGGTGTGTTGATTATCGAAGCAATGGCGCAGGCTGCAGGTTTACTGGGCTTCAAGATGATGGACGTCAAGCCTGCCGACGGAACGCTCTACTATTTCGTTGGGTCCGACAAATTGCGCTTTCGTCAGCCGGTTGTGCCGGGCGACCAGTTGCAGCTCGAAGCGCAGCATTTGAGCAACCGTCGGGGGATCTGGAAGTTTGCCTGCCGTGCAACGGTTGACGGTAAGGAAGCCTGCTCTGGCGAAATCATTTGTGCGGAACACAGAATATGAGCCGGATTCACCCTTTAGCGCTCGTCGATCCGGCCGCGCGCCTGGCCGATGACGTTGAAGTCGGTCCCTGGACCCTGATCGGACCGGATGTGGAAATAGGCGCTGGCACGGTTATCGGTCCGCATGTCGTTGTGCGCGGGCCAACTACCATCGGCAAGCACAATCGTATTTTCCAGTTCTCCTCGGTCGGTGAAGACTGTCAGGACAAGAAATACAACGGCGAGCCCACACAGCTTATCATCGGTGACCACAATATCATCCGTGAAGGCTGCACTCTGCATCGCGGCACGGTACAGGATCAGGGCATCACCCGGATCGGCAGTCACAACCTGCTGATGGCCTACGTGCATGTTGCCCACGACTGCGTGGTAAACGACCACATTATCATGGCCAACAACGCGACCATCGCCGGGCACGTGCACATTGGCGACGGCGCCATTCTTGGTGGATACACCACGGTTCATCAATTCTGCAAGCTGGGCGCCTGGTCCATGAGCGCGGCCAACAGCGCTGTGTTCAAGGATATTCCGGCTTTCGTCATGGTTGGTGGCAACCCTGCCAGTGCCCACGGCATGAACTTTGAAGGCATGCGCCGTCGTGGCTACAGCCCAGAGCTGGTCGCTGCGCTACGCAAGGCATACAAGACGGTCTATCGTCAGGGTCTGACCCTGGTTGAAGCCCTCAAAGAGCTTGAAGAGAGCGCCAGCCTGTACCCCGAGATCGCCCTCTACCGCGACTCCATTATCGCCTCGACCCGCGGCATTACCCGCTAGCCATGTCAGTCCAGAAAGCATCGGGTGAGCGGCCTCTGCGTATCGCGCTGGTGGCTGGCGAAGCGTCAGGCGACACCCTGGGGGCCGGCTTGGTCCGCGCCCTCAAACAGTCCCATCCCCACGCAGAATTTATCGGTATCGGCGGCCCACGCATGCTGGCCGAAGGTATGCAGAGCAGGGTGCCCATGGAGCGGCTGTCAGTCATGGGGCTGGTGGAGGTGCTGGGCCGCCTGCGCGAGTTGTTGCGCATCCGCAAGGAGCTGGTTGCCTGGCTGCTGGAACAACAACCCGATGTCTTCATAGGCATCGACGCGCCGGATTTTACGCTTGGCGTTGAACGCAAACTGCGTGACGCAGGTATTCCTACAGTGCACTACGTCAGCCCGTCGGTCTGGGCCTGGCGTGAGAAGCGTGTTCTGGGTATCCAGAAGTCCACCGACCTGATGCTCACGCTTTTTCCCTTCGAGGAAGAGATTTACCGCAAGCATCAGGTTGCTGTGCGCTGCGTGGGTCATACGCTGGCAGATGAAATACCCTTGCAGCCTGATCACGATGCAGCCAGAGCCGCGTTGGGCATAGCTTCAGAAACGAAGTTGCTCGCCCTGATGCCCGGCAGCCGTAACGGTGAGCTACGCAAGCTTGGTCTGTTATTTCTTCAGACTGCCGCCTGGTGCCAGCAACGCGAGCCAGAATTGCACTTTGTGATGCCCTGTGCCAGCGAAGAGCGAAAGCTGCAAATGCAGGCCATCATTGCTGAAAGTGGTATTGATCTACCCCTGATGTTACTCGATGGACAAGCCCACCAGGCACTGGCTGCATGCGACTCGGTGCTGATCGCATCTGGAACTGCGACCCTGGAAGCCATGCTGTTCAAGCGCCCGATGGTTGTCGCCTACCGCATGGCCGGACTGACGTTCAGGATACTCAAGCGTCTGGTCAAGGTCGGCCACGTAGCGCTGCCCAACCTACTGGCCAAGCGCGAAGTAGTCCCCGAATTCCTGCAGGACGCCGCCACTCCGGAAACCATGGGCGCGGCCCTGATGCAGTTATTGGCACCCACCGCCGAGCGTGCAGAAACCCAGGCAACTTTCATGCATTTGCACGAAATGCTCCGGCGCAATGCGGATCAGGCGGCTGCCGAGGCGGTGCTTGATCTGCTCAGGCAAAAGGGCAGGCTTTAATGGCTCAGATACTGATGGATTGGAATCCACCCGTTGGCGATGAACTTGTTGCGGGTGTCGACGAAGTAGGGCGTGGTCCACTGTGTGGCGCCGTGGTCACCGCTGCAGTAATTCTTGATCCGCTGCGTCCGATCGAAGGCCTGAACGACTCGAAGAAGCTCACCGAAGCCAGACGCGAAGCACTCTTTCCGCTCATTCAGGAGCGCGCCCTTGCCTGGTGCATTGCCCGCGCCGAAGTGAATGAAATCGACCAGCTCAACATCCTTCACGCTACCATGCTGGCGATGCAAAGAGCGGTCGCGGGTCTGTTGGTCCAGCCCGATCGTGTACTGGTTGATGGCAACCGTTGCCCGGTTCTGCCGATGCCAAGCGAGCCTGTGATCAAGGGCGACAGCCGCGTTCCCGCCATTGCCGCCGCATCGATCCTGGCTAAGGTCGCCCGCGATCGGGAGATGAAAGAGCTGGACCTGCTCTACCCAGGCTACGGTATCGCCCAGCATAAGGGCTACCCCACACCAGTACACCTGCTCGCGCTCCGCGAACTCGGCGCCTCGGTGATCCATAGGCGTTCCTTCGCGCCGGTGCGCGAGGCTTTGGCGCTGTTCGAGTTTTCTGAGTCCGAGCGCCGCCAGTCCCAGGCCGAAAATACGTCCCTGTAGGCTCGGCGATCGCATCCCTGCCATCGATGGTCGGCTTGATTTGTTTGTTTCAATCCGGGTAGTGACTCGTTGAGACTGCGCGAAGGTCAAAATGGATTCCCGCGTTCGCGAGAATGACGGGGATTGGGTCAGGCACGAGATTTTTGCTTTTGACCTTGGACAGCAAACCAAGCATCACGCCGATGCCCGTTGAGCGCACAGCCTGGCGGGGTGGAGAAAGTGTCTGAAACATGGACGTTTCTGACAAGCCTCCATGGACGGATTCACGGCGGCTTTCGGAACCCTGCCAGGTTGGGAGCTCACAGACTCCGAGTCTGCTGCCAGCCCATTTCTGCACCACTGAGCCAGACAGACCCAGGCTTGGAGCGGTATGCTCCAATACCCAGGCAGTGATGCTCAGGAAGTGCTGCGCCAGAGCCATCAGGCGGAGAATTAAAAACTACAAGGGACAGCCCGCTGGCCCCCAACTCCACCCACCGTTACAATCCCAACCTTGAAGTAGCCTCCAGAAACAGGAATACCATGACCCACTCCTTCGTCCACTTGCGCGTCCACAGCGAGTATTCACTGGTCGACGGCATCGTCAAGATCAAGCCGCTGATCAAGACCGTGGCAGAGCAGGGGATGCCTGCAGTCGCAGTGACCGACCAGAATAATATGTGCAGTCTGGTCAAATTCTATAAAGCCGCCATGGCCGGCGGAATAAAGCCGATCTCCGGCGTAGACATCTGGCTGGTAGGGGACAACGACGACAACCAGTTGACCCGCCTCAGCCTGCTAGCCATGAACCGCAACGGGTATCGGAACCTGACCGAATTGATTTCCCGCGGTTACACCGAGGGTCAGCGCAACGGCGTTGTGACCATCCGCCGCGAATGGGTCGCCGAATCCAGTGAAGACGTAATTGCACTGTCCGCCGCCCGCGAAGGAGAAATCGGTCAATCGCTGCTGTCCAACAACCCCCAGGAAGCCGACGCACTGCTGCAGTATTGGATGCAAGTCTTCCCAGGGCGCTTCTACCTGGAGCTGCAACGTACCAGCCGCCCCAACGACGAAGAATATCTTCACGCCGCCGTAGACCTCGCCGTCAAGCACGACTGCCCGGTGGTAGCAACCAACGACGTGCGTTTTATCAAGCGCGAAGACTACGAAGCCCACGAAACCCGCGTGTGCATCGGCGAAGGCCGCGCCCTGGATGACCCGCGCCGGGTTCGGCAGTACAGCGAAGAGCAGTATCTGAAAACGCCGGAAGAAATGGCCGAGCTGTTCAGTGACATACCTGAAGCCTTGGCCAACAGCGTCGAGATTGCCAAACGGTGCAGCATTGACGTTCAGTTGGGCAAAAACTTCCTGCCCGCATTCCCCACGCCTGATGGTATGACCGAAGCCGATTTCTTCCGTAAGGTCTCCTTCGAAGGCCTCGAAGAGCGCCTCAAGGTCGTACTGCCTCCTGACTCGGAAAACTACGATCAGCGCCGTCAGGTGTATATCGACCGGCTGAATTTCGAGCTGGATATCATCATCCAGATGGAGTTTCCCGGTTACTTCCTGATCGTGATGGACTTTATCAAATGGGCCAAGAATAACGGCGTTCCAGTAGGTCCGGGTCGTGGCTCCGGGGCAGGCTCACTGGTTGCGTATTCGCTGCTGATTACCGATCTTGATCCCATGCAGTATGACCTGCTGTTCGAGCGCTTCCTCAATCCCGAACGGGTATCGATGCCCGACTTTGACGTCGACTTCTGTATGGAAGGGCGCGACCGGGTGATCGAGTATGTTGCCCAGACATACGGACGTAACGCGGTATCACAGATCATTACCTTCGGCACCATGGCCGCCAAGGCAGTAGTGCGCGACGTCGCGCGGGTGCAGGGTAAATCCTACGGGCTGGCCGACAAGCTGTCGAAGATGATCCCGTTTGAAGTCGGCATGACGCTGGCCAAAGCCTTCGAGCAGGAAGAGATACTCCGCGATTTTCTGGCCAATGACGAAGAGGCCCAGGAAATCTGGGACATGGCCCTCAAGCTTGAGGGTATAACCCGAAACGTCGGCAAGCACGCCGGTGGCGTGGTGATAGCACCGACCAAGCTGACCGACTTTTCGCCACTGTATTGCGACGAAGCGGGCGGCGGCCTGGTGACCCAGTTCGACAAGGATGATGTGGAATCCGCCGGCCTGGTCAAGTTCGACTTTCTCGGCCTGCGCACCTTGACGATCATCGACTGGGCGATGGACACGGTCAATCGCGTGCGCGCCAAGACCGGTGGCGAGCCGCTGGACATCAACTTTATCCCGCTCGACGATCAACCGACCTACAAGATGTTGCAGAAGGCCGAGACCACCGCCGTATTCCAGCTGGAATCGCGGGGTATGAAAGAGCTGATCAAGAAGCTCAAGCCCGATTGCCTGGAGGATCTGATCGCACTGGTGGCCCTGTTCCGGCCCGGCCCGCTGCAGTCGGGGATGGTCGACGATTTTATCAATCGTAAGCACGGCCGCGAGATACTCTCCTACCCGCATCCCAACTATCAGCTGGACAGCCTCAAGCCGGTGCTCGGGCCGACCTACGGCATCATCCTGTACCAGGAACAGGTGATGCAGATCGCACAGGTGATGGCTGGCTATACGCTGGGCGGCGCCGACATGCTGCGCCGGGCGATGGGCAAGAAAAAGCCCGAAGAAATGGCCAAGCAGCGTCAGGTCTTTCTGGAAGGCTGTGAAAACAACAATATTGATGCAGATCTTGCGGGAAACATCTTCGATCTGGTGGAAAAGTTTGCGGGTTACGGCTTCAACAAGTCGCACTCCGCTGCCTATGGTCTGGTGTCATACCAAACCGCGTGGTTGAAAGCGCACTACCCGGCTCCCTTCATGGCTGCGGTGTTGTCAGCGGATATGCACAACACCGACAAGGTGGTGACGCTGATTGAAGAGTGTCGCAGCATGAAGCTGCGCCTCAAATCGCCGAATGTGAATATCTCCGAGTACAAGTTCACTGTCGATGATGAAGGTGACGTGGTGTATGGTCTTGGCGCCATCAAGGGTGTAGGTGAAGGCCCGGTCGAAACCATCGTGGAGAAGCGCCGTGAGGGTGGACCCTTTATTGATTTGTTCGATTTCTGCGCACGGGTAGATCTCAAGCGCATCAACAAGCGGGTCATGGAAGCCTTGATTCGCTCTGGAGCCCTGGACAGCCTGGGCCCCTTTTTCGATACCGATCACCAGGTCTTTCTCAAACAGATTGATCGTAATCGCGCGTCATTGATGGCGGCAATGGAAGAGGCTATCGCTTCGGCCGAGCAGACTGCCAAAAGCGCTGACAGTGGTCATGGCGACCTGTTTGGCGAATTGCTCGGGCCCTCCACCGAGCGTGACGTGTATGAAGCCTATCGTCGGGCGCGGGAATGGTCTTTCAAGGAGCGCCTGCGTGGTGAGAAAGAAACCCTCGGCCTGTATCTGACCGGGCACCCGATTGATGAGTATGAGAAAGAGATACGGCGTTTTGCCCGCCAGCGCATCATTGATCTCAAGCCCTCGCGGGACAGTCAAACCATTGCCGGCCTGGTATTCGATCTGCGGGTGATGAAAAGCAAGCGCGGTGACAAGATGGGCTTCGTTACGCTCGACGACCGTTCTTCCCGTATCGAGGTATCCCTCTATGCAGAGGCCTATCAGTCGTCCCAGGCGTTACTGCAGAAAGATGCATTGCTGGTAGTCGAGGGCGAGGTGTCACAGGACGATTTTTCCGGCGGTCTGCGGATGCGTGTCAAGCGGGTAATGAGTCTCGAAGATGCACGCACCACCTTGCTCGACAGTGTGCGGATCAGTCTGGATACCACCCGCCATGGTCCGGAAAGCCTGGGCCAGATTGCTGGTCTTTTGCAGAAACACCCGGGAAATTGCGCAGTGACCGTGGACCTGCAGCGGCCCGATGCGGCTGCGGAGCTGCGTCTGGGTGAGACCTGGCGGGTTGAGCCAGCGGATGATCTGGTTCAGGGATTGCGTGACCAGTTGGGCAAAGACAGCGTCTCCCTGCACTATAGATAACAAGCCTGAAGGGGTGGCTCGACGCCGGGCCGCCAATCCCTTAAGGTAATGCAAAAATCGTACGCCCTGTCGCAGGGCCCACGTGGATGATGGATGCTTATGAGCAAGAGCCAGAAATACCTGGAGTTCGAACAGCCGATAGCCGATCTGCAGGCCAAGATTGAGGAGCTGCGGCTGGTAGGCAGCGACAACTCCCTGAATATTACTGACGAGATCTCCCGTCTTCAGGACAAAAGCCGTTCGTTGACCGAAAGCATCTTCGGCAACCTGAGCAGCTGGCAGATCGCCCAGATGGCGCGTCATCCCCAGCGCCCCTACACGCTGGATTACATCAGAGAGATTTTTACCGATTTCGAAGAGCTGCATGGCGACCGGCATTTTGCTGATGATGCCGCGATTGTTGGTGGTATTGCGCGACTGGATGGCCGGCCGGTAATGGTGATCGGGCATCAGAAGGGACGCGACGTGAAGGAAAAGGTCCGCCGCAACTTTGGCATGCCCAAGCCTGAAGGCTATCGCAAGGCCTGTCGGTTGATGCAGATGGCCGAGCGCTTCAATATGCCGCTGTTGACCTTTATCGACACGCCGGGTGCTTACCCGGGTATCGACGCCGAGGAGCGTGGGCAGAGTGAAGCTATTGCCTGGAACCTGCAGATCATGGCGCGGTTGAAGACGCCCATTATTGCCACTGTCATTGGTGAAGGTGGATCAGGCGGTGCATTGGCTATCGGTGTATGCGATCGCTTGATGATGCTGCAGTACTCCACTTACGCGGTCATCTCTCCAGAAGGTTGCGCCTCTATACTCTGGAAAAAATCCGAGAAGGCCGCTGACGCCGCCGAGGCCATGGGTATAACTGCCGAGCGCCTGAAAGAGCTCAAGCTGGTCGACAACCTGATTGCCGAGCCTCTGGGTGGTGCACATCGCAAGCCTGAAGAAATGGCAGCCCGCATCAAGGCGCAGTTGCTGGTTGAGCTCGATGCCCTTGAGGCTTTACCGGCCGAAGAGCTGCTCGAGCGCCGTTATGAGCGCCTGATGGCATTTGGTCTGAAGTAGATGTTCTCCACGCAGGAGCTGCTCAGGCAGTTGCTGCCCTGCACGGATGCTCCGACCTGGTGGTTGGGGTTGTCCGGTGGTATGGACTCAATGGTACTGCTCGACGCACTGGTCGATCTGGGCCGCGAGCATCCATTGCCCCCTCTGCGAGCCATTCACGTCCACCACGGCCTGCATCCTGATGCTGATAGCTGGACGGAGCACTGTGTCCGGGAATGCGAGGCCAGGCAGGTACCACTGACTGTCGAGCGGGTTCAACTGGCTGCGGGCGCAAGCATCGAGGCCCAGGCCCGTGACGCCCGCTACGCCGCTTTTGCCCGCCATATGGACACTAGCGACTGCCTTCTGCTTGCCCATCACTGTGAGGATCAGTTGGAAACCTTGTTGTTCAGGATGCTGCGCGGCACTGGTCTGCGCGGTCTGGCGGGTATGCCGGCGAGCCGCATATTGGACAGGGGGAAGCTCATAAGACCCTTGCTCGACCAGCCCCGCAGTGAATTACAGCTATGGGCCAGGGGCCGTGAGCTCACCTGGGTAGAAGATCCGGCCAACCATGATCCTCGTTTTGCCCGCAGCGCGCTGCGGCATAACCTGCTACCGACCCTGCGGCAGGGATGGCCAGCCATCGATAACAGCCTGCTGACCCTCGCCCGACATGTTCGTGAGGCAAACGAGGTGCTTGATGAGCGTGCCGAGGAGGATATGCAGTTGTTGGCTGCCGGCCTTGAAGACCCCTGGTTAGCTGACCGGCCTAGTCTGTCGGTTGCGGGATTGATGGATCTGTCTACTGCGCGGCGTAACAATGTGCTGCGCTACTGGCTAAGGGTTCATGGGTGCAGGCTGTCGCAGCGTCGGCTGCAAGAGCTTGATCAGCAACTCCATGGTGCGAGCGATAGCCAGCCTGTCCTCGAACTGGAAGAGGGGAGGCTATGCCGGTCGTCAGGTCGGTTGTGGCTGTTGCCGGTTTCTGATGCCCCGTACATGGATGGGCAATCGATCCAGTCCAGTGGAAAAGTCTTGCTCACCCCCCGTAACGGTGCGCTTCTGGTTCATCTGCCGGCAGTCACGCCGGATGATCTGGCAGAATGGGTTGTGCGCTATCGCCAGGGCGGTGAAGTGATCCGGCTAGCGGGCAGGCCCACGCAGTCGCTCAAGCATCTGCTGCAAGAGGCCGGTTTGCCGACCTGGTTACGAGCCAGAATTCCCCTGATTTACCACCGCGAGGAGCTGGTTTCTATAGGTGGCCGCTGGAACAATGAAGCCTATCTTCGCCAACACGCGGGCGAGGATTGGAGCATACGCTGGCAGCCAAGCGAGTAGTTCCTGCGCATTGGTGTTAACGCGGCAGAGGAGCAAGTGCAGACTGAGCTGCTGTAAGCGCGGTTCAGCGCACTTTTGGCGGCACTTGCGGATTGAGCAATCCGGGGGTGTCTGGTATCCTGGCTTCCCATCTTGACGAGACTTTGGGAATCAGCAATTGCTTCCCCCGGCCTCCCTTCTATTCCCTGCGGCAAGGCCGCTTAACAGATCAATCAACGGGTTTTTCATGACGCGCTACATCTTCGTCACGGGTGGTGTTGTATCTTCTTTGGGCAAAGGCATTGCCTCTGCGTCCCTGGCCGCCATCCTCGAGGCTCGGGGTCTGAAAGTCACGATGCTCAAGCTCGATCCCTATATCAATGTCGATCCGGGCACCATGAGTCCGTTCCAGCATGGTGAAGTCTTTGTCACCCATGATGGCGCTGAAACCGATCTGGATCTGGGGCATTACGAGCGTTTCATTTCCGCGACCATGGGCCGGGCCAACAACTTCACTACTGGTCGGGTCTACGAGGAAGTGCTGCGCAAGGAGCGCCGCGGTGATTATCTTGGCGCGACTATCCAGGTGATTCCGCACATTACCGATGAGATCAAGAGCCGCATCATCAAGGGTGCCGGCGACGCTGATGTCGCCATGGTCGAGATTGGTGGTACCGTGGGAGATATCGAGTCCCAGCCGTTTCTCGAAGCGATTCGCCAGTTGCGTATCGAAGTCGGCGCCAAGCGTGCGATGCTCATGCATCTGACCCTGGTGCCCTATATTGCCACCGCGGGCGAGACCAAAACCAAGCCGACCCAGCATTCGGTAAAGGAGCTGCGTTCCATTGGTCTGCAGCCCGACGTACTGATTTGCCGTTCCGATCATCCGATCGACCTTTCTTCCAGACGCAAGATTGCGCTGTTCACCAACGTGGAAGAGCGCGCGGTCATTGGTCTGGAAGACGTTGACACCATTTACCGGATTCCTGCGGTGCTGCATGCCCAGGGTCTGGATGATTTCGTTATAGAGCGCTTTGGTATGCAGTGTGGTCCGGCTGATCTCTCCGAATGGGATCGCGTGGTAGCCGGCAAGCTGTACCCCAACAAGGAAGTCACCATTGCCATGGTCGGCAAGTACATGGAGCTGCTCGAGGCCTACAAGTCGCTTATCGAAGCCTTGAGCCATGCGGGTATACAGAGTCAGACCAAGGTCACCATGCGCTATATCGACTCCGAAGAGATCGAGTTCAAGGGCCTTGGTCTGCTGGACGGTGTGGATGCGATTCTGGTGCCGGGCGGCTTTGGTCTGCGCGGCGTGGAAGGCAAGATCGCCGCCGTGCGTCACGCCCGCGAAAACAAGATTCCCTATCTGGGCATCTGTTTAGGTATGCAGGTGGCGGTAATCGAATACGCGCGCAGTGTGCTCGGTTGGGCAGACGCCAACTCGACCGAATTCGACAAGACCACCACCCATCCGGTGGTCGGTCTGATTACCGAGTGGGAGAACGCCGACGGTGATCGTCAGTTGCGCACCGAAGAGTCGGATCTGGGCGGCACCATGCGTCTGGGTGGCCAGGAATGCAGTCTCACGCCGGGTTCCAACGCCCACGCCTGTTATGGCAAGGACGTGATAGTGGAGCGTCACCGTCACCGCTATGAGGTCAACAACAACCTGCTGCCCGAGCTTGAGGCTGGTGGATTGAAAGTGACTGGTCGCTCTGTCGACGGTGCTCTGGTGGAGGTGATCGAGGTTGGTGATCACCCCTGGTTTGTTGCCTGCCAGTTCCACCCGGAATTCACCTCGACGCCGCGTTACGGTCATCCCTTGTTCAGCGGCTTTATCCAGGCGGCACTGGCCCAGCACAAACTCAAGAGCTGAGGTAAGCAGATGCAACACAAGACAATCCAGGTCGGCGCAATCGAAATCGCCAACGACAAACCCTTTGTGCTGTTCGGCGGGATGAACGTGCTCGAGTCCCGGGATATGGCCATGCAGATCTGCGAGGCGTATGTCAGTGTTACCGAGAAGCTGGGCATTCCCTATGTGTTCAAGGCCAGTTTTGACAAGGCCAATCGCTCCTCGATCAATTCCTACCGTGGCCCCGGTCTTGATGAGGGCCTGAAGATCTTTGAAGAGATCAAACAGACATTCAAGGTGCCGATCATTACCGACGTGCACGAGCCCCATCAGGCTGCGCCGGTGGCCGAGGTCTGCGACATCATTCAGCTTCCTGCTTTCCTGTCGCGCCAGACCGATCTGGTGGTAGCGATGGCTAAAACCGGCGCGGTGATCAATATCAAGAAGGCCCAGTTTCTGGCGCCCCAGGAAATGCAGCATATCCTGACCAAATGCGAAGAGGCCGGGAACGATCAATTGATCCTCTGCGAGCGCGGGTCCAGCTTTGGCTATAACAACCTGGTGGTCGACATGCTCGGCTTTGGCATCATGAAGCAGTTCGGCTATCCGGTATTTTTTGACGTGACCCACGCATTGCAGATGCCCGGTGGCCGCAGCGACTCAGCGGGCGGTCGGCGTGCCCAGGTCACTGATCTGGCCAAGGCTGGCATGAGCCAGGGTCTCGGCGGACTTTTCCTTGAAGCGCACCCGGATCCCGATAACGCCAAGTGCGATGGGCCCTGCGCATTGCGGCTGGACCGCCTGGAGCCGTTCCTGACCCAGCTCAAGGCGCTGGATGATCTGGTCAAGGGTTTCCCGGTGCTGGAAACCGCCTGATCATCCGATCCGAATACATACCACAGTCTTTCAGTTAGATGGAGCAAGCAGCAACCATGGCAAAGATCATTGATATCAAGGGTCGTGAAGTTCTCGATTCGCGCGGCAATCCCACTGTCGAAGCCGACGTTACCCTGGATGGTGGCGCGTTTGGCACTGCCTGTGCACCGTCGGGCGCCTCCACCGGTTCGCGCGAAGCGCTGGAGCTGCGTGACGGCGACAAGAGCCGCTACATGGGTAAGGGTGTGCTCAAGGCAGTGGCCAATATCAATGGGCCGATTCGTGAGTTGCTGGTGGGCCGTGATGCAACCGACCAGGCCGGTCTGGACCGGGCGATGATCGATCTCGACGGTACCGAGAACAAGGCTACCCTGGGCGCCAACGCGATTCTTGCGGTATCCCTGGCCGCCGCCAAGGCCGCTGCCCAGGCCAAGGGTATTCCCCTCTACGCGCATATTGCTGACTTGAACGGCACACCCGGCGAGTACTCCATGCCGGTCCCCATGATGAATATCATCAACGGTGGCGAGCATGCTGACAATAACGTCGATATTCAGGAGTTCATGGTCCAGCCGGTTGGCGCCAAGAGTTTCGCCGATGCATTGCGCATGGGTGCCGAGATATTCCACCACCTCAAAGCAGTGCTCAAGGCCCGTGGGTTGAGCACCTCGGTAGGCGATGAGGGCGGCTTCGCGCCGAATCTGGCCTCCAACGAAGACGCCCTGGCGGCGATCTCCGAAGCCGTTGCCAATGCCGGGTACACCCTGGGTGATGACGTCACTCTGGCGCTGGATTGTGCTTCGAGCGAATTCTACAAGGATGGCAAGTACGATCTGGCTGGAGAGGGGCAGGTATTCGATGCTGCCGGTTTTGCCGACTACCTTGCCGGCCTGACCGAGCGATTCCCGATCATCTCCATTGAAGACGGCATGGACGAGTCCGACTGGGCTGGCTGGAAGATTCTGACCCAGAAGATCGGCGACAAGGTGCAACTGGTGGGTGACGATCTGTTCGTGACTAACACCAAGATCCTCAAGCGCGGTATCGATGAGTCCATTGGTAACTCCATCCTGATCAAGTTCAACCAGATCGGTTCATTGACCGAAACGCTGGAAGCCATCCAGATGGCCAAGGCTGCCGGTTTTACTGCGGTGATTTCGCATCGCTCGGGCGAAACCGAAGACAGCACTATTGCCGACCTGGCGGTGGGCACCTCGGCTGGCCAGATCAAGACCGGCTCGCTATGCCGTTCCGACCGCGTGGCCAAGTACAACCAGTTGTTGCGTATTGAAGAGCAGCTTCAGGGCAAGGCCAAGTACAACGGTCGTGCCGAGTTCCGTAGCTGAGTGATGCTGCCCATGGCCGCTATCACAGCGCAACTCGCCAGTTGCATACCGGAGGCAGCCCTGGCTGGGCTGTCACGGCTGAGTGCTGACTGTGGGGGGCACCTTCTGTGAAGTGGCTATGGGTAGTCGCGTTGCTGTTGCTCGCCGGGCTGCAATATCGTCTCTGGGTAGGCGAGGGCAGTCTCGCCCATGTCACCCAGCTCAAGCAGGAAATTGCCGAGCAGTCGCGGGTCAATGAACAACTGCTCGAACGTAACCGGGTCCTGACAGCCGAAGTCAGAGAGCTGAAACAGGGGCTGGAAACCGTTGAAGAGCGTGCCCGGCACGAGTTGGGCATGATCCGTGAGGGTGAGACACTTTTTCAGCTGAGCACCGACTGATGACCTCGTCAGTGACTTACTGGGTGGTCATTCCCGCAGCGGGTATCGGCTCGCGTATGCGGGCCGATCGGCCCAAACAATATCTGCCACTTGGCGATCGCGCTCTGATCGAACATACCCTTGATTGTTTTCTGGACCGGCCTGGTCTCAAGGGGCTGGTTGTCTGTTTATCGGCTGTCGATCGCTGGTGGGATGATCTGGCCTGTGCCAGCGACACGCGAATCCAGCATGTTGTTGGCGGCCGCGACCGTGCCGACTCGGTTCTCGCCGGGCTGCTGGCGCTTTTGCAGCAAGGTGCAGACAGGGAAGACTGGGTGCTGGTGCATGATGCAGCCCGTCCCAATCTGTCGGCGACGGACTTGCACAATCTGCTCAACACCCTGGCTGATGATCCTGTTGGCGGGCTCCTGGCGGTACCAGTGCGCGATACGCTGAAATGCGCCGGGCCTGATGGCAGGGTTGCTTCCACTCCAGACCGTTCCCTGTTCTGGCAGGCTTACACGCCACAGATGTTTCGTCTTGGCGCCTTGCACGATGCCCTTTTCCGAGCGCTGGCTGCCGGCGTGTCGATCACCGATGAGGCCTCGGCCATGGAGCATGCCGGCCAGGCGCCCCGTCTGGTCGAGGGCCGCTCGGACAATATCAAGGTTACCCGTCCCGAAGATCTTGAGTGGCTGGCACGCTTGCGCGGCTAGCACAACAGCTCTCGTTCCCGGCTCTGGCTTGGCACGCTTTCCAGCAGGGTCATCAATTGTCCTCTCTGTATTTTTTCTTCTGACCGGAGTTGTCGGGCCATCCGTCTGCCCAGTACAAAATCCCGTTGACCGAGTTTTTGCCGGTGATATGCTGTATGTATATACAGTAATCGTGGGGTAGGGATCATGGGTGCCGTTGTCGCTCTGGACACCTTGTTGCAGCAGCGTCAGGTTTGGAAAGGCCAGCCTACGGGTTTGCCTGCCCATATTCAGCCTACCGGGCATGCGGCTCTGGATGCGGCATTACCCGCCGGTGGCTGGCCAGATACAGCTTTGAGCGAGATCCTTTATGCCCGCGATGGCATGGGCGAACTACAATTGCTCTGGCCCACCCTGGCGCGTTTGAGCCAGGCAGGTGAGCGCATCATGCTGGTCGCGCCGCCCTTCATCCCCTATGTTCCGGCCTGGCAGGCTGCGGGGATCGATCAGCGGCAACTGGTGATGGTTGATGCTGCGGGGGATCAGGCTCTGTGGGCCGCAGAGCAATGCCTGCGATCGGGCTGTTTTGGCGCGGTAATCTGTTGGCCTCAGCGCGCTGGTGATCGAGCACTGCGGCGGATCCAGGTCGCCGCGGAAACTGGCGAAACTCTGGCTTTTGCCTATCGGCCGCTGGCTGAATCAGCAAATCCGTCACCCGCGGCGTTGCGCCTGGTGATCGATGATGCGGCAGGCCAGGTCAGGGTGCTCAAGTGCCGTGGCGGTCGCCCCTCGGCTAATGCGATAAGCATTCGAGCAGGGCGCTAAAGCTATGCGTTGGGCCTGCATACTCTTTCCCCAGTTAGCTCTTGATGGCGTGCTGCGACATCGTGAAGACCCCAAGGCAGCGCTGGCTCTTATTGCTGGTCCAGCTCAGCGGCGGATGCTGCAGACGGTTACTCCTGCCGCACGCGAGCTCGGCCTGCGACCCGGCATGACGCTTACCGCGGCCAGGGCATTGACCGATGAGTTTGTTATCGCTGAATACGACGAAAAGCAGATCGAGCACTGGCATCATCTTCTGGCTGCCTGGGCCTATCGTTTCAGCTCCCACGTGAGTCTGCATTATCCTCGGGCTTTACTTCTGGAAGTACAGTCGAGCATGGGGCTGTTCGGTCCCTGGTTGCATTTCGAACAACGGCTGCGCAATGAGCTGGATGCCATGGGCTTCCGCCATCGCATTGCCCTGGCGCCCAATCCCGCTGCTGCCCGGATGCTGGCCAATAGTCATGACGGCATTGCCGTTCCTGACCGGCATGCACTGCGAGAAACGTTAGGTAGGATGTCTGTTGAGCGTATTGGCCTGGCTGGTGAGACGGCGACTGCCTTTTCGCGGATGGGGCTGCGGCGCTTGCATCAGGTGCTCGCGCTGCCCCGCGATACCCTGGCCCGGCGTTTCCCGGAACAGGTTCTGCGGCATATCGACACCTTGCTCGGGGACCGCCCCCTGGTGCTTGATTGTTTCGCACCGCCGGATTTTTTCGATGTGCGCATCGAGCTCAATTTTGATGTGGAGTCCAATCAGACGTTATTTTTTCCCGTCAAAAGGTTGGTGTCCGACCTGGCAGCCTTTCTTGCAGGTCGCGATAGCGGAGTGCAGCGTTTTATCCTGCATCTGGAGCACCGCAATCTGGAGGATACCCGGCTCACAGTCGGCCTGTTGGCGGCTGAACGCGAGTCCGAGATGCTCTTCGAATTGACCCGCGGACGACTCGAAACCCTGCAGATACCCGCTCCGGTCCAGGCCGTGCGCCTGGTTGCCAGGGACCTGCCACGTTTTGTGCCCGAATCATCCCAGCTGTTCGAAGATCGGCCGCAGCAGAAGCTGCCCTGGGAGCAGTTACGTGAACGGCTGCGCGCCCGCCTGGGCGATGATGCTGTGCTTGATATATGCAGCCATCCGGATCATCGACCCGAACACGCCTGGCGCCAACAGGCAGCAGGCAAACCTGACCTGGCGGTTGCCCTGCCGTTGCGGCCTGGCTGGCTGGTGTCCGAACCTGTCGCGCTGGGGGACGATGCCGGACAGATACTGGCGGGCCCGGAAAGGATCGAGTCCGGTTGGTGGGATGGCGCAGACGTTCGTCGAGATTATTACCTGATCAGAACTGAACATGGTCAGCTGGCCTGGGCATTTCGCCAAGTCGGTCAGGCCGGACCATTCTGGCTGCACGGCTGGTTTGCATGACGGATTATGCCGAGCTGCATTGTCTATCGAATTTTTCTTTTCAGCGTGGCGCATCAAGCGCCGCTGAATTGTTCGAGCGCGCAGCTCGGCATGGTTACCAGGCCCTGGCAGTCACGGATGAATGCACCATGGCTGGCATAGTCCGCGCCTGGCAGGCGTCACAGGAAAATCAGTTGCGGTTGATAGTCGGCAGTGAAATGCAGATACAAGGCGGGCCCAAGGTGGTGCTGCTGGCGGAAGATCTGACCGGTTATCAGGTGCTCTGCGATCTGATTACCCGGTCCCGTCGCCGGGCGGAGAAGGGTGATTATTGCCTGCTCGCCGAGGATTTTGATCAGCCGTTACGGGGTTTGCTGGCGCTGTGGATTCCTGAATCTGGAATAGATGATGAACAGGGCCGCTGGCTTAAACAACGATTTAACGAGTGTCTCTGGATAGCTGTCGAGCTGCACTGTGGCCCTGACGATGCTGCGCGATTACAGGAGCTGCTGGCCTGTGCAGAGCGGTTGCAGATCAGGCCGGTGGCGGCCGGGGATGTGCATATGCATGCCCGTGGCCGCCGGGCCTTGCAGGATACAATGACCGCAATTCGTCATCACTGCACCGTCGCCGAAGCTGGCCTGAGGCTGTTTCCCAACGGTGAACGCCATTTGCGCAGTCCGCAGTTGTTGGCAGAGATTTATCCTGAGTTTCTGCTGGCAGAAACACGTACGATCGCCGATCGCTGCCAGTTCGACCTGGGTCAGTTGCGCTATCAGTATCCGCGGGAACTGGTGCCTGAGGGTCATACCGCCAGCCAATGGTTAAGACATCTGACGGAGAAGGGCATTGCCTGGCGCTGGCCAGAGGGTATTACTGCCAAGGTACGTCAACAAGTCGACAGCGAGCTGGAGCTGATCGAAGAGCTGGAGTACGAAAGCTACTTCCTCACAGTGCATGACATAGTCCGTTTTGCCCGCAGTCGACATATCCTCTGCCAGGGGCGCGGTTCGGCAGCCAATTCTGCCGTGTGTTTCGTGTTGGGCGTGACCGAAATTGATCCGGCACGGATGAATATGCTGTTCGAACGCTTTCTATCCCGGGAACGCAATGAGCCGCCGGACATCGACGTGGATTTCGAGCATGATCGGCGCGAAGAAGTCATCCAGTATGTGTTTCAGCGCTATGGGCGCAACCGCGCTGCCTTGACTGCGGTAGCCAGTTCCTACCGCGGTGCTGGCGCCCTGCGTGATGTTGCCCGGTCCCTGGGGTTGCCGCCGGATCAGGTCAGTGCCCTGGCCGAGTGCTGTGGCCGTTGGAGCAGCAGGATTCCCAGCCATGAACGATTGCGCGAAGCCGGATTTGATCCGGATAATTTGATATTGCATCGGGTACTGACGTTGACCGAACAGCTTATCGGTTTTCCCCGTCACCTGTCGCAACATCCGGGCGGCTTCGTTATCTCCGAACACCCTCTGCAGACCCTGGTGCCGGTAGAAAATGCGGCAATGGATGATCGCACCATCATCCAGTGGGACAAGGATGACCTGGACATGGTCGGTCTGCTCAAGGTGGATATTCTCGCACTGGGAATGCTCAGCGCCCTGCGTCGCAGCTTCGATCTGCTACGCGACTATCGCAACCTTGATCTTACCCTGGCGACCATACCCGCTGAGGACAGTGCCACCTACGACATGCTGGGCCGTGCCGATACCGTGGGTGTATTCCAGATTGAATCCCGGGCGCAAATGGCGATGCTACCCCGGTTAAAACCCAGAACCTTCTACGATCTGGTGATCGAGGTGGCCATAGTGCGCCCGGGTCCTATCCAGGGCGATATGGTGCATCCCTATCTGCGGCGGCGCAACGGCGAGGAGCCGGTGGTCTACCCATCAGAGGCCCTGAAAGCTGTTTTCGAACGTACCCTGGGCGTACCGTTGTTCCAGGAGCAGGTGATGGAAATGGCCATCGTCGCTGCGGGCTATTCTGCCGGGGAGGCCGACCAGTTACGTCGTTCTATGGCCGCCTGGAAGCGGCGGGGCGGCCTTGAGCCTCATAAGGAACGGCTGGCCAAGGGCATGCTGGAGCGTGGCTATACCGCCGAGTTTGCCGCGCAGATATTCGAACAGATCAAGGGTTTTGGCAGCTATGGTTTTCCCGAATCCCATGCGGCCAGTTTCGCCCTGCTGACCTATGCCAGCAGTTGGCTCAAATGCCATGAACCCGCTGCCTTCGCCTGCGCCCTGATCAATAGCTGGCCAATGGGTTTCTATAGCCCCGACCAGATTCTGCAGGATGCACGCAGGCACCGGATCGAGACGTTGCCCGTCGATGTGCAGTGCAGTGACTGGGATTGCTCCCTTGAGCCCACAACCGATATGCCTGTCCAAACGGAGCAGCCAGCTATTCGGTTAGGTCTGCGCATGGTCCGGGGGCTGCATGAGGAAGTGGGCCTACGCATTGCCCAAGCCAGACAGAAAAAAACCTTCGATGATGTGAGCGATCTCAGCGTGCGTGCCGGATTGAGCCATCGAGATCGCGAATTGCTGGCTGATGCCGGCGCACTGCTGGGGCTGGCCGGTGACCGGCACAAGGCACGCTGGGCGGTGGCCGGGGTTGAGCCTCAGCTGCCCCTGTTTGCCGGCCAGTCTTCAGGTCAGGAAAAGCAGGTGCTGCTACCGGCGCCTACGGTCGCTGAAAACCTGTTTGCGGACTATGCCGCAGTGGGTACCACGCTGGGACCGCATCCGTTGAAACTGTTGCGCGAAGAACTCAAGCGTTGCCGTTGTCGCAGCTCTCGGGATCTACTGGTGGCCGAAAGTGGACGGCTCATATCGGTCGCCGGGCTGGTCACCGGTCGCCAGCGACCCGGCACGGCCAACGGCGTTACTTTCGTCACCCTTGAGGACGAGTTTGGCATGATCAATGTGATCGTCTGGCAGGATCTGGGCGAGCGGCATCGCAGGGAGCTGGTGGGTTCGCAACTGCTGCGCGTGGATGGGCGGTTCGAATCAGAGAAGGGCGTCAGGCATGTCATTGCCGGGCGACTGCAGGATCTGACCCCCATGCTGGCGGGCCTGGATGTGCGCAGCCGGGATTTCCACTAACAGCTGCACATATCCGGCCTGACTCGCTACAGGCTGTAGTGTCTCAGTTCCCTGGCGATCAACAACCGCTGGATCTCGCTGGTCCCCTCATAAATCTGGGTAATGCGCGCATCCCGGTAAAGCCGCTCAACTGAATAGTCCTCCAGATAGCCATAGCCACCGTGGATCTGGATTGCTTTGGAGCAGACATCCTCGGCCATTTCACTGGCAAACAGCTTAGCCTGGGAGGCTTCTGACAGGCAGGGCTGGCCTGCGGTACGCAAGCGCGCTGCATGCAAGATCAGCAAGCGTGTTGCATTGAGCTTCATATGCATGTCGGCCAGCATGTTGGCGATGCTTTGATGTTCGGTCAGCGCCTGGCCAAACTGGGTGCGGTCACGGGCATAGATCAGAGCCGCCTCGAACGCTGCCCGGGCAATGCCCAACGCCTGCGCGGCGATACCGATACGGCCGCCTTCCAGATTGGATAGCGCTATCGACAGACCCTTGCCGCGAACCCCAAGCAGGCTGCTTTCCGGAATCCGGCAATTATCCAGGGTGATGGCGCAGGTGTCGGAGCCGCGGATACCCAGCTTGTGTTCCATGCGGTCGACGCGAAACCCCGGGTTATCCGTAGGAACCAGGAAGGCCGACAGGCCTCTCTTGCCCAGTTCCGGGTCAGTGATCGCAAACACCACGGCCAGGCTGGCGCGTTTGCCGTTCGTCACGAACTGCTTGGCGCCGTTGATGACCCACTCGCCATTCTCAAGTACCGCGCGGGTACGCAAGTTGTGCGCCTCGGATCCCGCATGGGGTTCGGTGAGACAGAAGCAACCAATCGCCCGACCGGTGGCCAGCTTTTCCAGCCAGGTGTCCTGTTGTTCAGCTGAGCCGTAGTTGAGAACCGGCCCGCAGCCAACCGAGTTATGCACGCTCATCAGAGCGCCTGTTGCCCCGCAACCTGCGGATATTTCTTCTACCGCCAATGCGTAAGCGCTGTAGTCGGTAAAACTACCGCCTTTTTCCTCAGGGACGACCATGCCGAGCAGCCCCAGCTCACCCATCTGCTGGACGACGGCATCGTCGATCCAGCCATCACGATCAAATTGCGCTGCCCTGGGTGCCAGCTCGGCGCGCGCAAACTCTCGCGCCATATCGCGCACCATGCGCTGGTCTTCGCTGAACTCAAGATCGTTCATTTACAGCCCCTTGAAGAAAGAATCGACCCTCTTGGGGTCCAGTTTCGAGATGGAGGAGGGGTTCCACTGTGGGCTCTTGTCCTTGTCGACGAGCAGGGCGCGAACGCCTTCAACGATGTCGCCATGCTCGAACCACTGACGATCCAAATGCAGCTCCATGGCAAAGCATTCCGGCAGGCTGAGCTTGCGGCCGCGGCGCAACAGTTCGAGGGTGACAGCCAGGGCCAGAGGCGAGCGTTTATCCAGGATTTCCACGGTTTTCTGCGCCCATTCCTTGAATTCACTGCGGTGTTCACTCAGCAGTGACTGGCGGATAGCGGGTATGTCATGTTCGACAAAGTGATGGTCAATGGCGGGCTGCAACTTGGCTAGGTCACTGCCGGGCAGTTCAGTCAACGCAATATCACGCAGCATCTGTTCCGGCGTTTTCAGCGACCAATCCAGTTGGTCGAAATGCTGATCCAGTTTCGACATGCGTTCGCTGGGCAGATGGACGTCGGCTAGGCCCGCGTACAGTGCGTCTGCGGCG
Source organism: Halopseudomonas salina (assembly GCF_014637955.1). Classification (NCBI taxonomy): domain Bacteria; kingdom Pseudomonadati; phylum Pseudomonadota; class Gammaproteobacteria; order Pseudomonadales; family Pseudomonadaceae; genus Halopseudomonas; species Halopseudomonas salina. The sequence goes on from NZ_BMFF01000001.1 coordinate 173,720, forward strand.
CCTATATGATTGCCAGTGAGGCCCAGATAAGCCCCCAGCTCGCCAGGCAGGCGGGGCAAAAAATAACTGCCGCCTACATCGGGAAAATAACCGATGCCGGTTTCGGGCATGCCCAGTCGCGCGCGTTCGCTGACCAGCCGTAGGCTGCAACCCTGCGCCAGGCCCATGCCTCCACCCAGAACAAAGCCATCCAACAGCGCAATTACGGGTTTGGCATAATCATGAATATATTGATCAAGCATGTACTCATGGCGGAAAAACTCCTCGATACCCTGCTTGCGTGCCTTGTGCAGCTCATAGAGTCCTCTTATGTCGCCGCCTGCGCAGAAGGCGCGATCGCCGGCGCCACGCAACACAACGGCCTTGACGGATTCATCGCTGGACCATGCCTTGAGTTGGGCATGCATCAGTCGCACCATTTCCAGCGTCAGCGCGTTGAGGCCCTCCGGACGGTTCAGCGTCAGATAGCCTATGTGGTTGCGCGTTTCGGCCAGAATAACCGCTTGCGACTCTGTCATTGATCCTCTCCTGAATACAGTTTGATAATGGCGGAAAAGTCCATAGCTCCGTGGCCCTGGCTACTGAACATCTGATAGAGCTGCTGGGCTAGTGCGCCAAGTATGATGGGTTGCTTTTGCTGTTTTGCCGCTTCGGTTGCCAGGCCCAGATCCTTGAGCATCAGGTCGGTGCCAAAGCCCCCTGTGTAGTTCCTCGAGGCGGGTGCGCCCTCGATCACCCCCGGATAGGGGTTATAGGTATCAGAACTCCAGCAGCGCCCGCTCGAGGTGTTAATCACACCAGCCAGTACTTTCGGATCCATTCCCAGAGACACCCCGAGATTCATGGCTTCCGCTACGCCTATCATGGAGATGGCCAGCAACATATTGTTGGCCACTTTGGCGGCCTGACCGTTGCCCGCGGGGCCACAATGCACGACATTTTTCCCCATGGACTGCAAAACTGACAAGGCGCCATCGTAATCCGTATTGTCTCCACCGACCATAAAAGTCAGGGTCCCGGCTTCTGCCCCTCCTGTGCCACCCGAAACCGGAGCGTCGAGCATCGGATTACCCTGCTGCAATGCAGCGGCAGCTACGTCACGGGCGGTCATTGGATCGATGGTTGAGCTGTCAATCAGACGCACCCCCGGGGCTACGCCGGACAACAGGCCCTGTTCGCCGAGGTAGACCTCTCTGACATGGGATGCTGCCGGTAGCATGGTGATGATCAGTTCCACATCGCTTTGTGCGATGTCGATAATCGAAGGAGCGGCAGTTGCCCCTGTGTTAACCAGACTTGCAACAGCCGCGGCTGCCAGGTCAAAAACAGTTAGCCGGTAACCTGCGCGGAGCAGATTGCGCGCCATCGGCGCGCCCATGTTGCCCAGGCCAATAAAACCAATATGCATGTTGGCAGCTCCGTGGTCTTCTGATTGGTGTTATCCAGTCATGGTAGTCGGCAAGCAGCGGTTGATACAGGGGGATACCGGACGCGGGCAGGACTTCGGGTCAGTGGCTGCTATTGGGCGGCAACTGAAGTGAGTTACGAAACATCTCATCCAATTCGCCGTTGGCACGCATCTCTTCCAGCGCGGCGCGTACCAATGGTACGTGAGCTGCGGTGCGGCTGCCGTGGGATACATACAGGTAGGCTTCATGGCCGCGGGTGAGCACCTGGGCACGGAAAATGCCGGGGTCGAGCTGCGCTTGCCTGAGGCTGTGATGCAGTAAAATGTCGCTGGTTATCAGAGCGTCCAGACGCCCCAGCTGCAGCATGCGTAATGCCTGATCAAGGCTCGATACCGGCAGCTTGACGATGCGCTGGTCAGCGTGGAAATCCTCGCCATAATAGGTGCCGCCAATATAACCCAGCGTCTTGCCAGCCAGAGCGCCGAGGGTCAGGTTTAGCCGCGACTCGCGATGGGTCATCAACATAATGTCGCTCACCTGTACCATGGCGACCCGCTCGGCAAAACTGTCCACCTCAGGGTTTTGAAACAGCATCGTGTAATCGCCATCGCTTCGGCTGAAGTCAGCCAAAACCCGTTGGTGGGGCAAAACCCGGTAGTTCATTTCAATACCGGCTTGTTCGGAAAGCCGCGAGGCAAATCTCTTTATAATGCCTGCCGGTTGATTGTCCTTGTCGAAATAGCCCCATGGCCAGACTTCGGCAATCAGAAAGGTCGGTGTTGCGGGTGGTTGAGTCACCGGAGCGCCCACTGCACTGCATGAGGTGATCAGTAGGGATAGCAGTAACAGTCGAGGTGAAAACATAAACGGGCCTGGGTATTATGGCTGGATGTCGCCGACAGTATAGGGCTGTCAATCCTGTCCGCAATATTCCTCTGGGTCGAAATTCAGGCAAAAAAAACCGCCGAAGGAGAGTATCCGTTCGACGGTTTTTCAGATTGGTTGCGGGGGCAGGATTTGAACCTACGACCTTCGGGTTATGAGCCCGACGAGCTACCAGACTGCTCCACCCCGCGTCTGAGGGCTGCATTCTACGCATTGGCGCTGCGCTGTCAAGCGATTGAACAGAAAAGATTTTTTTGTCTCGCCGGCGTCGGGTTGATGATGGCTGCCGGCTTTAAGATTAGCGCCTCGGCAGGCCCCGGATTCCATGACATGCGTCACAATGCCACTATGGATACTTGGCTTTGTTACATTCTCAGGCGTATGCTTGACAGGCTGATGAATGAAAATAATAAAAAATCGCCCCCTCGTGGCGGTGGAGTCCAAAGTGACCGATGAACCCAAGCGTTACTCCCTGTCTACCTGGCGCGGTGAATTTCTTCATACGGATACCGAGCTTGCCTATCGGGAGCATGTCAAGGAAGAAACAGCCAGACACTTGATTGTAGCCTTGCGGGTGTGGGCTTTCCTGCTGCTGGCGTTTGGCTGGCTCGACTATATCGCCCTGGGCATGAGTGAGGGTTTTTACCACCTGATGGGCATGCGGGTGTTGTCGGCAACGCTGGTGCTGATATTCTCCGTTGCAGTCAAATTCAAGCCCCGGCTTGCCAGAGACGGCATTGGCGTCACGGTCATCGAGGTCATTGGCTTCTTTCTGTTTTTCCTCATCTATTTCGTGCGACCGGACATTATCAGCTGGAACATTGGCGTTACCGTCATCCTGCTGATCAGTATCTACATTTTTGTACCCAATCGGATCATAAACTCCAACCTTGTAGCCTTGTTCGGTATATTCGGTTCCCTTTATTGCATCTACTTGCTCAATGTTGCGCCGCCACTTCTGGTGGGGATTTTCTTCATCCTCTGCCTGCCGACCATCATTGGTTATTTTGCCGGGGTGCGGCTGAATTTGGGTAAGCGCCATCAATACGCACTGTTCATTGAAACGGTGCAGATCAATCAGTCCCTTCAGGCCGAGATAAAACGTCGGGAGGAGCTGGAGGTTGAGCTGAAGCTGCAGGCCACTACTGACCCGCTTACAGGGCTGCTGAATCGCAGGCAGTATGAAACCCTGTTTCGCCGCGAGCAGGAGCGGGTACGCAGGCATGGCAGCAAGTTGACTTTGTGTGTTACCGATCTGGACCACTTCAAAAAGATCAACGATCAGTATGGGCACGATGCCGGCGACCAGGTGCTCAAACACATCTCTGATCTGTTTGTTGCCACGCTAAGGCACACCGACATCGTGGGGCGTTTCGGTGGGGAGGAGTTCATTCTTTTGTTGCCTGACACCGACCTGGAAAACGCCATGATTGTCATTAACCGCTTGCGGGAAAAATTGCAGGCGAGCTCGGTCAAGTCCGATGATCTGGAGATTCGCATAACAGCTACCTTTGCGGTTACAGAGGTCAGCCAGGACGATGCAACTATCGAAGATGTGATTCGCCGCGCTGACAAGGCCTTGTACCAGGGCAAGGAAGCGGGCAGAAATCAGGTGGTTGCCAGTTAGCTTTCTCTGACCGGATGACCTTCGGTGATCCGGGTTCGCTTGACTGATCAGGTACAATAGGATGCTCCTATGGTCCCTATTGGATTTTCCGAGTCAGCCTGCCGTGCGCAAAATCATCCATGTCGACTGTGACTGTTTTTATGCTGCAATTGAAATGCGTGACGACCCACGCCTGCGCGGGCGCCCACTGGCTGTGGGTGGTGATGCTGACAAGCGTGGGGTCGTGGCGACCTGCAATTATGAAGCACGTGCATTCGGTGTGCGCTCGGCAATGGCCTCGGCCTACGCACGCAAGCTGTGCCCTGATCTGCTGATCGTGCCGCCGCGCATGGCGGCCTACCGTGAGGCATCTCAGGCTATTCAAGCGATCTTTACCCAGTTTACCCAGCTGATTCAGCCGCTTTCGCTGGATGAAGCCTATCTGGACGTGACAGCCAGTGAATCCTGTCACGGTAGTGCAACCTTGATGGCCCGCGAGATACGGCGGTTGGTACAGGCCGACCAGGGCATTACTGTGTCAGCTGGCGTGGCGCCCAACAAGTTCCTGGCCAAGATCGCCAGTGACTGGAACAAGCCCGATGGGCTGAAAGTCATCTTGCCTGAGGAGGTAGAGGAGTTCGTCAGAAGGCTTCCGGTTGAACGGCTGCATGGCGTTGGACGAGTAACGGCTGCGCGCTTGAAGAGCCTGGGTGTTGATGTGTGCGCTGAGCTCCTGCCTTGGCGCAAACAGGATCTTGCCAGGGAGTTCGGGAGTTTTGGCGAGCGACTGTGGCAACTGGCCAGGGGGATCGATGACCGACCCTTGGTTGTAGAAAGTAAACGGCAGTCGGTGAGCGTCGAAAACACCTATGATCAGGACCTGCCCGATCTTCAGGCCTGTCTCAACGCCCTGGCACCCCTGTTGGAGAAACTGGCTCAGAGATTGGGTCGGCTCGAAGGTGAGTATCGGGTGAGCAAGCCCTTCATCAAACTCAAGTTCCATGATTTTACCCAGACTACGCTTGAGCAGGCTGGCGCCCCGGTGACTCCGGAGGGTTATCGCGAGTTATGCATCCAGGCCTTTGCCCGTGGTGGCCGTCCAGTGCGCCTGATCGGTGTAGGTGTGCGTCTGGATCATGCACATAGCTTGCTCGGTGAGCAGCTCAATCTGTTCTGAGAAAATCAGGATTTCTGCTTGGCGCAGGCCGGGCATAGATGATTGTCGCCCTTGGGCGCCCAACCCATTTCACCAATCCGGACCACCGCTTTTTCTGTGCGTGCCTGCAGGTTGTCCTTGTCAAGCACAAGAAATTCGAACGCCTGCTCTTTTTCGCAGTTGCCGCATCGTATGGACCAGCCAAGCACTGAATGCCCGCGCAGATCAGGACCCCTGGCTGTGGCAGTCCATTGTCCCGGTGGGTTGATCAGATAACGCACCTTGTCGACCAGCAAGGACATTGGCAGGTCGCGGCTGCCCTTTATGGTGCAGACCAGCGTATCCCCCGGTTGGACACCGCCTCCCTGCCCGGTCACCTGAAAAAGGCCGGCTGCCAGGGTGCGGCACTCGATCAAAGTGTGTGCCGGGTTTAGAAGGCTGTGTCTGAAGTCGTGTTGAGCCATGGGAGTCACCGCAAATAGGGGACGGGTATGATAACACCCGAGCTTGGTGGTATATCACCCGGATCACTGATGGTCGGTTGAAAACCGGCGAGCAGTTATGATGTAGATACAACTGAATGCACTCACATCAAAAGAGGGATGTCTAATGAGCGTCAAGCAACTGTTCGATCTGACTGGCAAGGTCGCCCTGATTACCGGCGGAACCAAGGGTCTCGGCCTGCAGATGGCCGAAGCGCTGGGTGAACAGGGTGCGAAGGTATTCATCAGCGCGCGCAACAGTGCCGAAGTCGATGAGGTCGTCGCCCAACTCAATGCCCAGGGCGTGGAAGCCGGCGGCATCGCCTGTGACCTGGGAAAACTGGACACACAGCCGGTCAAGACCCTGGTTGACGCGGTCGAGGCCAAGTTTGGAACCGTCGATATTCTGATCAACAATGCCGGAACCAGTTGGGGTCAGCCTGCCGCGGAACATAGTTATGAGGGCTGGCAGAAAGTGATGACTCTGAACGTCGACGTGTGTTTCCTGATGGCTCAGGAAGTGGGTCGCCGGTTCATGATTCCAAGACGCTCCGGCAAAATCATCAACATTGCCTCGATTGCTGGCTTCAAGGGCAACCGTGCCAACTCCGGTATCCATACCGTGGCCTACAACACCAGCAAGGCGGCCGCAATCAACCTGACCCGCGCACTGGCAGGTGAATGGGGTGCCTACAATATCAATGTGAACGCCATATGCCCGGGCTACTTCCCCACCAAGATGGCCCAGGGCCTGGCGAAAGTGACCGAGATGATCAAGGAAGGCACTCCGCTGGGTCGCATCGGCGGCGAAGAGGACATCAAGGGGCCGGCAGTATTCCTGGCTTCCGAGGCCTCGCGCCATGTGACTGGTCAGGCCATCGCAGTGGACGGTGGTAATTCGGTAGTCTGAATAAGGTTTTGCCGGGTAAGACGCCCGGTATTTTGGCAGCGTTCGCGTTCAATCGAATCAGCGGGCGCTTGCCAGTCCTTTGCTCAATTGCGCCGCAGCTTCCTCAAGGCGTGATTTGTGATTCACCTCGATATCCGCCATCTCCGCCTCAAGGATCCTGCGCTCATCGCGTGGCAAGTCCTTCCATGCCTGGTGAGTAGGTATGTGCGCTGTGGCGTCATAAACCGTCTCGAATACGGTCAGGTCGAGGCTTTCGCGGCGTGGTCCTGTGTAATTGTCGAGCAGCACCTTGATCCGGATGGCGCCCTCGATCGCCGGTAACTGACCGCTAGTCAGGCTCTTTGCCAGAAACTCGATGTCGGTTGCCAGGCGCTCTTCGCGTTCGCGCTGCAGTGCCTGCTGCGCATCGCTTTTGCGTCGCACCTGGCGCCACAGAACAGCGGCATAAACAGCCAGTGCCAGAATGATTGTCACTCCAGCGAGGATTAACAAGTTCGATAACGGCATAATTTCAGAAACTCAGATCGGCGGGATTCAGCGTGCCTTTTTCGCGAAGATTAAGTCTAGGCGAGAAGAGCAGGCCGGTTCGGATATGACCTTCTATCCGATAATCCACGGGTTGTTGATTCTCGATCAGTTTGACGATGTCGCCCACATGTCGCCACAGATTGGACCGTACATTCAATTCAAAATATTCCGAGCCATAAGCCGGCACGTCAAAAATCTGATCGCTGACGCCAGTGGCCAGACGGGCATCATTCAGATAAATCTGGTATTGCATGCCCCGTATGGGCAGGCTTCGATCATTCGGGTTGTCCACTCGTAGCTTTAACCGGAACGACTGTTCCCACAAATTGGCCTTGAGCATCTCGACATTGGCCAGCGCAATATCCGGCTTGGTGTAGGAGGGGCTGAACAATGCGCACCCGGTCAGCAGTGACAGACCCGCTACCAACGCTATTACCGAAATGGTTCTGAACATGCGTACCCTCCAGGTATGGGGCAAGGCGCCTTTTTTATCGAGTTGCCGGACTGCCTGCGTCTGTCCATACTAATCAAATGCCGCTAATGGTGCAGGACTAATCATTACGAGGGAGAGACAAGATGCCTCTTTTCGAAATTGCTTTTCAGGGACAGGTGCGCTCCGGTGTGACGCAGGACCAGGCTCGGGCGCGGATCGGGCAGCTTTTTCAGGTGGGTGGAGAGCAGCTCGACGTGCTGTTCTCGGGGCGCCGGGTAGTGATCAAGCAGGGGCTGGATGAGTCTGCAGCCGAAAAGTACCGGCAAGCTATCGAGCGTGCGGGGGCATTGTGCAGCATTGATCCGATGGACGCTGCTGCGGAACCGGTGCGGCCCCATTCGCAGGCTGAGCAGGCTACCGTCCAGTCGCAGAGCTCTCACGTCGAGCCTCGAGATGCCTATATGGCCGCCTTCAGGAACGTAGAAGCCCCCGATTTCGGTATCGCACCGGCAGGAGCCGACATGCAGGACGATTATGACACCTTCACCCCGTTGCCTATCGATCTCTCGGCCTTGAGCCTGGCGCCGCCCGGTGCCGATCTGGATCAACTCAAACCCGCGATTGACGCCAGAGTACCTGATACCGATCACCTCAAGCTCGAGGACTGAGACGTTTGCGAGCCAATAACGGAGTCTTCAGGCTCAGGGGGCGCAACAGCGCTTGAATTTTTTACCCGATCCGCAAGGGCAGGGCGCATTACGTCCGGTATCTGGCCGGTAATTTGGGTCCACGAAATACCATTTGTTTGCCTTGCGGATAAATTCCGAACACTCGCGGTGCTTATGCTGACTCCCATCAGGATCCGTCCAGTGCGCAACAAAAGTCACCTGAGCGCGATCGCTGCCATCGTCCGTCGTGTTCTCTACCTCGAGCCCGAGCCAGGTGCTTTCGTGGCTCCACCTGGTCATCGCAGACACATCGAGCCGAGCCTGCTGGCTCGGTAGTGTCGTCGTTACCAGGTAATCGATCAGACCCAGGCAGTAGGCGCTGTAACGTGAACGCATCAGGGTTTGTGCATTGCTCGCGGGCGCTCCCGCGTGCATCGGCCCACAGCAGTCATCATAGGAACGATTGCTGCAGCACGGACAGGGGGTCTTCGAGTTGGAAGTCACTACCACCAGTACCGGTCAAAGTTTTCCGGGTTGGCCCAGTACTTGGAATTCAGCCAGTCGGGTACCGTCTTGTACTCTGCCAGATCATAGCTAAACAGGGTGAGGCAACGATCGTCCTTTTCAAACCGGGCGTCGCGCTGCATGGCCAAGCCATAGAAATCGTTCGACTCCCATTCCGTCGCATCCGCAAGCTCCACCAGGACCGCCATGCGGCTGACCGACAGGTTGCGCAGGCCGGCAAGCAGTTCGATGCCCTGGCGTTTATCCAGGCGCTCCAGTTGATCGGCAATGATCGCCAGGTCATAGCGCTGGTTAGCCAGGTCGTCTGGCAGAGGCACCTGGCTTGTTTCGATCAGTTCGCATTCCGGATGCTCATTGATGTATGCCGATACGGCGGGAATCGGATCACTGCTTATGCACAGCAGGCGCTCGGGCTGATACTGATCGAGAATGCCCAGCAGGGCATGAGTAGGTGTAGCGGACATGGAGATTCCGGTTGGTATATTCAGAGTATCGGCTATTCGGGATGCCCAGATTCCGGTCTGTTGCCGTTTCTGGCAAGCGAAAACTGCAACTAGAGGTTACCTGCCGGCCGATCCCTGCAGCAAGCCCGCAGGGGCGCGAAGTGATATGATGCCGCCCTTGCCTGGAGCCCGCATGCTGAACGATGAACTGAAAGGCCAGATCCAGACGGCCTACCGCACCTTCCTCGAAAACAAGTCCCTGAAGCCGCGCTATGGCCAGCGGGTGATGATTGCCGAGGTGGCCAAGCTGTTTGGCGGCATTAAGCTGGATGACGAAGGTCGTCGGGACGGCGATCCGGCGGTGGCCGTGGTGGAAGCGGGGACCGGTACGGGCAAGACGGTAGCCTATTGTCTCGCGGCTATCCCTATTGCCCGGCACCTGGGCAAGCCGTTGGTAATCTCCACTGCCACAGTAGCGCTCCAGGAACAGATCGTGCTCAAGGATCTGCCGGATATTCAGCGCAACGCGGGGCTGAATTTCCAGTTTTCCCTGGCCAAGGGGCGAGGACGCTATGTCTGCCTGTCCAAGCTTGACCAGTTGCTCAGCGATAATCAGTCGCTAGCCAGCCGCCAGCAGGGCTTTGCCGATGAGGGCTTCAATCTCGAAGTGGACGAGGCAGGGCTCAAGCTCTACACCAGCATGGTCGATGCCCTGGGTACCAGTAAATGGGACGGTGAGCGCGATTCCTGGCCTGCAGCCTTGCCTGACCAGGACTGGGCCCGACTGACCACCGATCATATCCAGTGCACCAACCGCCGTTGTGGCCACTTCAATCAGTGTGTGTTCTACAAGGCTCGTGAGGGGGTGCAGAAGGTTGATGTGATCGTTACCAACCACGATCTGGTCCTTGCCGACCTGGCGCTTGGTGGCGGGGCGATTCTGCCGGATCCGCGTGACTGCCTGTATATCTTCGACGAAGGGCATCATCTGCCTGACAAGGCCATTGCCCACTTCGCACATCATACGCGGATGGCAGCCACAGCTGACTGGCTTGAGCAGCTGGACAAGAATCTGACCAAGCTGCTGGCACAGAATCCGCTGCCCGGGGACTTCGGCCGGACGCTGGAGCAGGTACCGCAGGTTGCCAGGGATCTCAAACCGCACCAGCAGTTCATGGCCCAGGCCCTGACCGAAGTATCGGATTTTGCCAATGCCGAGGATCTCAGCGGTCAGGTTCGCCCCCAGCACCGCTTCAAGGACGGCGTCATTCCTGAGCATCTGTGCGACATGGGTGTCGAGCTCAAGGCGGGTTTTGGTCGTATAACCGACCTCTTGCAGCGCCTGGTGGATCAGCTCAAGGACGCTATGGATGGTGAGGCGGTGGGCGTGACCTCGCATCAGGCCGAAGAGTGGTATCCCCTGTTTGGCGCCTTGCTGGCTCGGTCTGAAGGCAACTGGACGTTATGGACCCAGTTCTGCTTGCTCGATCCGCCGGAAAAGCCCCCCACCGCCCGTTGGTTGACGCTTACCGAGCAGAACGATATTGAAGTGCACGTCAGTCCGATCCTGGCTGCCGATACCCTGCGCCAATTCCTCTGGCACAGCGCCTTTGGCTGTCTGGTCACCTCTGCGACGCTGACTGCCCTGGGACGTTTTGACCGTTTCAGCCAGCGGGCGGGCCTGCCCAGAAGTGCGGTGTGCACCATGGCGCCAAGCCCGTTCAATTACCCGGAAAAGGGCTTGCTGCGCATTCCTGATCTGGGCGCCGATCCGCGTGATAGCGCTGGCCATAGTGCTGCGATTATTCAACATCTGCCAGCCATTCTTGAAGAGGCTCTCGGTAGTCTGGTGCTGTTTTCCTCCCGGCGGCAGATGCTCGAGGTCTATGCCGGGCTGGGTGGCGCCTTCCGCGAGCGTATTTTTGTGCAGGGGGATCTGTCCAAACAGGAGTTGATCCGCCAGCATCGCTCTCGGGTTGACGAGAAGCTACAGAGCGTGATTTTTGGTCTGGCGAGTTTCGCCGAGGGTGTCGACCTGCCGGGCCGCTATTGCGAGCACGTGGTCATCGCCAAGATTCCCTTCGCCGTGCCCGACGATCCGGTGGAAGCGGCGCTGTCGGAGTGGATCGAACGCAATGGCGGCAATCCTTTCATGGAAATCGCCGTGCCCGATGCCTGCCTGCGCCTTATCCAGGCCTGTGGCCGGCTGCTGCGCAATGAGCAGGACAGTGGCACGGTCACGCTGCTCGATCGCCGCCTGGTGACCCAGCGTTACGGCAAGGCAATTCTCAATGCATTGCCGCCGTTTCGCCGGGAAATCGAATAGCGCTGAATATCGGTGCGGTATTGGGTCTGAATCTGCGATTTAATATGGACCAACGATAAACACAACAACGGAGTTTCCATGAGCAATGTCCAGGGTTATTTCGATCCCCGTTTTGAATCCGTGCGGGACATCTTTGCCGCACAACAGCAGGATCCGCAGGCCCGGGGTAGTGCGCTCTGCGTGACCATTGGCGGTGAGACAGTGCTGGATCTGTGGCAGGGCGTGGTCGACAAGGACAACCAGCAGGTCTGGGAGCAGGATTCACTGGTCAATGTGTTTTCCTGCACCAAACCCTTGGGTGCGGTGGCTATTTTGCAGCAGGTCGAGGCAGGCAAGCTGGGTCTGGATACGCCTCTGGCCGATGTATGGCCGGAGTTTGCTCAAGCTGGCAAGGCGCAGATCACGCTACGTCAGGTCCTCAGTCACCAGTCCGGTTTATCGGCAGTAACCGAAACACTGCCTCCCGAGGCGCTGTTCGACTGGAATGTGATGAGTAGCGCCCTGGCCGCGCAGCGGCCCTGGTGGGCACCTGGCGAAGCCCATGGTTACGCCCCGGTTACGTATGCCTGGCTGGTCGGCGAGCCGCTGCGCAGGGTCAGCGACACTCGCCCTGGTCAGTACATTCAGGAGCATATCTGTCGGCCACTGGGGATGGATTTTTTTGTTGGCGTGCCGGATCAGGACCTGCCGCGTCTGGCACATTTATCGCGGTTACGTAACCAGTACGGCGATGAGTATGCCCGCGCGCTCTTTGCCTCCATGGGCAAACCTGAGGGGATGGGCTTCAAGGCATTCGGCAATCCCTCGAGCATGATGGTGAGTAGTAATGAGCGCCACTGGCAGCAGGCCGAGATACTCTCTGCCAACGGTACCGGTAACGCCAGGTCCCTGGCACGCTTCTGGCAGGTCCTGGCCCACGGCGGCAAACTGGGAGAGGCACATCTGCTCGACTCGGAACTGGTCGATGAGATGCGCCGCGAGCACGTTCAAGGCATGGATCGTACTTTGCTGGCGCCTACCCGTTTCGGTCTGGGTGTGATGCTTGAGCAGCCGTATGAAGGCGGTGGTTTCGGCATGGGGCCCCAGGCCTATGGACACCCGGGAGCAGGCGGCTGCCTGGGTTTCTGTGACCCAGAGACCCAGGTCGGATTCGGTTATGTGACCAACGCGATGGGCCCATACGTGCTGATGGATCCCCGCGCGCTGGCCTTGAGTCGTGAGGTCTACCAATGCCTGCGAAGCGTGGATTGATACAAGCCTTGTCCGGGATCAATGCAGTCCACACTGGCGGTGCTAGGATTAGGCCCGAGATGACAGGGAGATTTTCCGATGAAGCCTGATATTGCCGATCTACGCCGTAACTACACCCGTGATGGTCTGCTTGAAGACAAGGCCCCCGATGAACCGCTGAGTTTGTTCGCCAACTGGTTCGAGCAAGCGGTAGAGATCGAATCCACCGAGGCGAACGCCATGATGCTGGCCAGCGTGGATGCCGACAACCAGCCGCATTTGCGTACATTGCTGCTCAAAGGCGCTGACGAACGGGGATTTGTGTTCTTTACCAATTACCAGAGTGCCAAGGGTCGCCAGTTGCTCGAGCAGCCCAAGGCAGCAATGACCTTCTGGTGGCATGACCTGGAGCGCCAGGTGCGTATCGAAGGGGAGGTAGAGCGCATCAGCGAAGAGGAGTCCGATGCCTATTACCACAGCCGCCCGGTCGGAAGCCGTCTAGGTGCCTGGGCGTCGCCTCAGAGCGAAGTAATTGCCAGCCGCGAGGTGCTGGAAAACAAGCTGGCCGAACTGGAAGCACGTTATGCCCAGGAGGCGCCTCCACGTCCCGAACATTGGGGTGGCTTGCGCTTGAAGCCCCAACTGATCGAGTTCTGGCAGGGCAGGCCCAGCCGTCTGCACGATCGGCTGAGCTATCGCCTGGTCGATAATCACTGGCGGCGCGAACGCCTGGCGCCCTAGGGCATTTCTTGCAGCGCGCTTCTTTTTGGCCCACTCTTTGGACAACAGCAGTGGGAGACGGGTGATGGCCAGAGGGATGTTTCAACAGAAGGTAGTTGTGGTGACCGGCGGCTGCGCAGGCATCGGGCGTGCGCTGGCGTTGCGATTCGCCCAGGCCGGAGCGCGGATTGCGATCCTCGACGTTCAGAATGAGCCTCTGGTTGCCTTTCGCGAGCAGCTGATGAGCAAGCTGAACGCCGAGGTTCTCGCTATTCATTGCGATGTGGCCGACGATAAGGCCTGCCAACAGGCGATCTGCCAGGTGATCGAGCATTTTGGTGGTGTTGATGTGTTGATCAACAATGCTGGTATTACTCACCGCAGTGAGTTTGCCGACACCGATCTGGAAGTTTTCCAGCGCATTATGGCGGTGAATTACTTTGGTGCTCTGCACTGTACACGGCACGCTCTTGAGAGTCTGATTGAGCGCAAGGGGCAGATTATTGTACTCAGTTCGATCTCTGGATTTGCCCCGCTGCTGTATCGTAGCGCCTATAACGCAAGCAAGCATGCCCTGCATGGTCTTTTCGAGACCTTGCGCTTGGAAGTGCGTGAGCAGGGGGTCAATGTAATGTTGGTCAGTCCGGGCTACACGGCTACGGATATACGCAAGAACGCGCTGGTGGGTGACGGGTCAATCAACCAGGCCAGTATTGTTGCGCCTTTCAAGGTGTCATCTCCCAACGATGTAGCAGACGACATCTATCTGGGAGCAGTCAAACGCAAACGCTTGCTGGTCTTGTCCAATGTTGACTGGCGGGCGCGCTTCTTGTCGCGATTCTTCCCGCGCCTGTTCGAAACCTGGATGTTGCCACGGCTTTCCGGGGTCAAGCTGGAGCGTTGAGCCAGTCAGCGGCGCCCTGGCCTGCGGTGCGGCCACTGGCGAAGCAGGCAGTCAGCAGGTAGCCGCCGGTGGGTGCCTCCCAGTCGAGCATCTCGCCAGCGCAAAATACCCCCGGCATGCTCCTCAGCATCAGTCGTTCATCCAGCGCACTCCGGGTTATCCCGCCGGCGCTGCTGATAGCCTCATCTAATGGACGTATGCCATGCAGCTCTATGGGCAGCGCTTTCATACCCTGTGCCAGGGCCTGAGGATCGGCCAGAACCTCCGGTAGCAGGCATTCATGTAGCAAGGCCGTTTTCAAGGGGTCAAGCCCTGCACGTTTGCGCAGAACCGACGCCAGGGATTGGCCCTTGCGCGGTTTGGCCAGCAACGCAGCCAGCTCCTCGCGGGTGCGATCCGGGGCTACATCCAGCCAGAGACAGGCCTTGCCGGTGGCCAGCAACACATCCCTCAGTGGGGCGGAAAGAGCGTAGACAAGGCTGCCTTCAAGACCGTCGTGGGTGACCACGCACTCGCCCCGGCGTGATACCACCTGGCCATCCGGCGTCCTCACTGTGGCGATAACCTGTTTAAGCGGCGCGCCAGCAAAGCGCTCGGTCATGAAAGGGCTCCAGTCGGCGACGAATCCACAGTTGGCCGGCAATAAGTCCGCGACCGTAATGTGCCTTACACGCAGGGTCTCCACCCAGGCGCCGTCTGATCCCAGGCGAGCCCAGCTGCCGCCGCCCAGGGCCAGGATGGCGGCTGAGTGGACCTTGCACTGCGGGCCGGCCGGCGTGTCGAACTGCAACTGTTGCTGCTCGGTCCAGCCAGTCCAGCGATGCCGGGTATGCAAGCGTACGCCTGCCTCACGCAGACGTCTCAGCCAGGCCCTCAGTAGCGGCGCTGCCTTCATTTCCACCGGGAACACCCGGCCGGAAGACCCCACGAAGGTATCCACTCCCAGGCCGTGAACCCACTGGCGCAGTTGACTGGCATCCATTTGCGCCAACCAGGTTTCCACCCAGGGGCTGGCTTCCCTGTAGCGGGCGACAAAATGCTCGGCGGACTCGGAATGGGTAATATTCATGCCGCCGACGCCAGCCAGCAGAAACTTGCGTCCGGGCGATGGCATCGCATCATAGATATCTACCTGCAGACCGCGGGCGGCCAACGTCTCGGCTGCCATCAAGCCGGCCGGACCCGCACCGATAATGGCAACGCTGGGAAGGGGTGAAACGCTCGCGGGCATGAGGAATCCGATGAAGTCTGACAGGGTATTGATGCGCAGGGCTGCCAGTTTAACCCAAACCGCGTTCGCGCCAAATCTGCGCGGCACTCTGATGCAGCAGAGCGTGACGTCGGGCGAGGGCATGGCGATCATTACTGTAACCACCGCCGATCACGGCGCAAACGGGTATATCCCGGCCCAGGCAGTGCTCGATGACCATTCGGTCGCGGCTGGCGATTCCTGCGTCAGTCAGTGCAAGGTAGCCGAGAGCGTCATCCCGATGCACATCCACGCCAGCGTCATAGAGAACGATGTCAGGTTGGTACATGGGTAGAAGGTAACCCAGCACATCGTCGACTACTGTCAGGTAGCCCTGATCGTCGAGCTGGCGCGGCAGAGGAATGTCCCAGTCGCTGACCGCCTTGCGTGCGGGAAAGTTGTTCTCGCAGTGCAGTGAAACAGTTATGGCGTCCCTGTCATTTTCCAGAATCCGCGCAGTACCGTCGCCCTGATGTACGTCGCAGTCGAAGATCAGAACCCGTCCGGCCTTGCCGCTGGAAAGCAGGTACCGACTGATAATGGCCAGATCGTTGAAAATGCAGAAACCCGAGGCAAAGTCATGGTGGGCATGGTGGGTGCCGCCGGCCAGATGGCAGGCCAGTCCGTGCTGCATGGCCAGTTCGGCGGTCAGTAAAGAACCACCCACGGCGCGGGTGGTGCGTTGCAACAACGCTTCGCTCCATGGCAGCCCCATACGACGCAGCTCCACTGGTGACAGGGCGTTGGAGCTGAATCGGCTGACGTAGCCATCATCATGGGCCAGCCGCAACAGATCGCTGGTAGCCACCGCAGGTTGATGCAGGTTGCCCTCATGCAGCACCCCTGTCGCGTGCAAGTGGTCGTGCAGCAACACGAACTTGTCCATTGGAAAGCGGTGTGCCGCCGGGAACGTGAAGCTGTAATCGGCGTGATAAACCAGAGGTAGATCCATGTATGCAGGGCCTTTGAAAGGGTTTCGTCGCAGTATGCGGGGCCCTTGAACAAGCCAACAAGCGCGCAGGCATTACCAAAAGCTGCAGGTTAGCGGTTAGAATGTCTCGCTTTGCGACACGCTGTCGCACCCCTGTTTGCCGTTCGCCGCCCCAACGGGTCGGCTGCCGTTGAGGAACCTATTACCATGACCCAAATGCTGGATGATCTGGTTAGCCTGCTGGCGCTGGAAAAGATCGAGGAAAACCTGTTCCGTGGCAAAAGTCAGGATCTGGGTTTCAAACAATTGTTTGGCGGCCAGGTTCTGGGTCAGTCGCTATCGGCAGCCAGTCAGACGGTTGATCCCGAGCGGCACATGCATTCGGTACACGGTTATTTCCTGCGGGCAGGTGACGCCACTTTGCCAATCGTCTATCAGGTAGATCCATTGCGTGATGGTGGCAGTTTCTCCACACGCAGAGTCCAGGCGATTCAGAAGGGAAAGCCGATCTTCACCATGATTTCTTCCTTTCAGGGCGACGAGGACGGCTACACTCACCAGGCGCAGATGCCTGACGTACCCGCCCCCGAGGAACTGCGTAACGAAACCGAACTGACTCGTGATCATCAACACATGATTCATGCGAGCGTGCGTGAAAAGGTGCTGGTCGACAAGCCTATCGAGATCCGTCCGGTTGGTAAATTCAATCCATTTGATCCCAAGCCCGCCGATCCGGTGCGCTATATGTGGTTTCGGGCTGATGGTCGGCTGCCGGACGATCCACAGGTGCACCGCTACCTGCTGGCCTACGCTTCGGATTTCCACCTGCTCGGTACCGCGATGTTGCCCCACGGCATTTCGTCATGGACGCGGAACATGCAGGTTGCCAGTCTGGATCATTCGCTGTGGTTCCATCAGCCACTGCGCATGGATGACTGGCTGCTGTATGCAATGGACAGTCCTTCGGCCAGTGGTTCCCGTGGTCTGTCCCGGGGCCAGGTTTTTACCCGCGACGGTATTCTGGTCGCGTCTGTTACCCAGGAATCACTGATGCGTCAGGTGGAGCGTTGATCGATGCATGATGCCAAGGCATGGATATTTGATCTGGACGGTACCTTGACGCTGGCTCAGCATGATTTCGTCGCCATCCGCGAGGAGCTGGGTATCCCTGCCGATGAGGATATTCTGGGATATCTGGAGAAGTTGCCCGAAGATCAGGCCAGCGAGCTGAGCAGGCAACTTGACGCCATCGAGTTGCGTCTGGCCCGAGATGTCGCTGCTGCTCCTGGTGCTGCCAGGCTTATCCGGCATTTGCGCGATACCGGCAAGCAGGTCGGGATACTGACCCGCAATCTGCATTCAGTAGCTTTATCTTCCCTCGAAGTATTGGGCATCGCCGACTGCTTCGAGCCGGAGCATATTCTTGGCCGTGCTGAGGCTCTGCCCAAGCCGGACCCTGCGGGCATCCATCACCTGCTCGGGCTCTGGTCAGTTGAGCCCAAGGAAGCAGTGATGGTGGGGGATTTTCGCTTCGATCTGGAGGCCGGCCGTGCGGCAGGCTGTCGTACATGCCTGCTGCATGAGCATGACAGCTGGCCAGGACTGGCTGATCTGCATCTGCCCGACTGTGAGCGCCTGCTCGTTTATTTGCAGGGCTTTGCCGATACGCATTGAGCTTTTGCGGGCGGGCTGCAAAAACCGGCTCGCAAATGGTTGCAAAAGGCTATCATATTCCGCCCTGTCACCCTTTGCGGAAAAGCCCTGTATGTGGATCCATATAAAGTCATTCTTCACCGCCGGCAGAAGCAGTGGGCCCGGGGCTACGAGATCAGGTGTGGCAGGCAGTCGCCGCAGTGCCGATATGGATTCAGCGGTGGTTGCCAGCCAGCCTCTTGATACCCGTATCGAGCAAGCGTTCATGGGCATGGTGCTGGGGGTACATTCACCCCAGGAGTCGGCACTCAACGACTTCGAGACCAGAGCCCTGAAAGTATTTGCCGGGCTGATGGACGGAGATTTGGCCGACGCCCGGCTGATTCCACGACTTCCAGCGGTGCTGCCGCGTCTGATGAATTATTTCCGTGATCCCTCGACAACTACCCGGGAGCTGGCCGATCTTATTGGCCGCGATATTGTCTCGGTCAGTGAGGTAATACGCCTGGCCAACAGCCCCTTCTATCGACGCGCCAGTGAGGCGCGCAGTCTGGAGCAGGCCGTGTTGGTGCTAGGTCAGAGAGGCTTGCGCCAAATGGTTGCGAACCTGTTGGTGCGCCCCATTTTCAGCGAGCGGCAGGGCCATTTCAGCGCGATAGCCGGCGTTCTGCTCTGGGAGCAGTCGGAGAAAACCGCACTAATCACCGCGGCGCTGGCGCAAAAGGACCAGGGTGACGAATTCTCTGCGTATCTGGCGGGTATTTCCAGCAACCTTGGGCTGTTGATCGGTTGCCGTGTCCTGGATAGTCTTTTTGACGGCAGTCAGACCCCGAGCAGCATCGCCTTTCGTGCTCAGTGGCTGGCGATAGCTCGCAGGCTTACTGCTCGGGTTGCCAGAGCCTGGGAATTCCCGGATCAGGCCTGTGCTTTGCTGGAGCAGGTGTGCGAGGCGGACCCCTCCAGGTTGCCTTCTGACGGCATGCGGCTATACAGTGCGCAGCGCCTTGGTCAGTTTCACAGTCTGCAGCGCTGTGGCCGGCTGCCGGTGACCGATACCGCATCACCTGCATCCATGATCGCAGACGAGCGGGTCTTCTCGCTCGCTATGGACATCCTCGCTCGACTCGATGGGCGTAAAGGCTGATGTTGGCAATATAAAACCTATAACTATTTTCAGGAGCCTGCCATGGGCTGGTTACGATCACGCCGTCTGCATTATTTTCTCGGCGGTGTAGTGATTCTCTTCGTGTTGCTGGTCGCTTTGCGAGCAGTCTTTCTGTTTGGCTTTTCGTCGATCACGCCCGGGGTGGATCAGCCCTGGCGGCTGGTTCTGGAGACGCTGGGGATCGGTGTCCGTTTTGATTTGAGACTGGCTATTCTACTCATGCTTCCGGCAATGCTGCTGGCCTGGCTCCCGGTATGGAACAGCCTGCGCTCACGACCCTTACGATGGATCAGCCGGTCTTATCTGCTGATCGCTCTGGCAGTTGTGCTATTCATGTATATCATCGATTTCGGCCATTACGCCTATCTCGGTGTGCGTTTGAATGCCTCTGCTCTCAAGTTCATCGAGGATGCGGGTATTTCCCAGCAGATGGTCTGGGAAAGCTATCCGGTGATCTGGATCACTCTGGCCTGGCTGGTCATGCTGGTGGCCAGTTTCTGGGCGCTGTTGCGCTTGGAGAGAGAGACCCTCGACCGCGCGGATACCCGCATTGGTCTCGGCTCACGGATCTGGGGTAGCTGCCTGATGGTGGTTGTCGTATTCCTGGCGATCCTCGGCCGCTTCAGCAACATCAATCTGGAAAATCCGGTTCCGCTGCGCTGGAGTGACGCGTTTTTCTCTGGTGATAGCCAGTTGGGCGCTCTGGGCATCAATCCGGTGATTTTTTTCTACGACACCATTGCCATTCCCCAGGAGCGTTACGACCTTGCCGAGGTGCGTAAATATTATCCGCAAGTGAGCGAATATCTCGGCGTGATCGAGCCGGATATTGAGGCGTTGACGCTGAACAGGGTCCTGTCTGTGCAGCCGCACCGACTTGATGCCGCGCAGCGACCCAATGTGGTTTTCATCATGCTTGAGTCGCTCGGGACCACGGCGGTAGGGGCCTATGGCAACCCCCTCAAGCCGACGCCAAATCTGGATCGAATGGCATCGGAGAGCTGGTTCTTCCGTCATTTCTATGTGCCGGTCACGGGTACGGCTAAAACCGTCTGGGCAAGTATTACCGGTATTCCGGATGTGTCGCGCTCCGAGACTGCAACGCGCAATCCGCTGATCACCAATCAGCACACGCTGGTCAATGCGCTGGAAGGCTACAACAAGATTTATACCATCGGTGGCAGTGCCGGCTGGGCCAACATGAATGGGCTGATCAGGCAGAGTATCGACGGCGTGACGCTGTATGAAGAAGGCTTCTGGAAATCTCCTAACGCTGACGTATGGGGTATCTCCGATCTGGATCTGTTCAAGGAGACCGACAAATTACTGCGAGCGCTGCCGAGCAATGAACCATTCTTCGCCTATATTCAGACCGCGGGTAACCACAGGCCCTTCACCATTCCGCCGGATAACGACGGTTTTGAGGTGCTTGAGCCCAGCCTGGAAGAGGTGCAGGCGGCGGGCTCGCGTAGCGTGGCCCAGTACAACGCGGTGCGCCTGCTGGACTTCAATATCGGGCGGTTGATGGAAATGGCAAAAGAAGGCGGGTATTTCGATAACACCATTTTTGTGATGTTTGGTGATCACAACACCCGTATTGCCAATATCGACTACATGAGGCCGGCGTTCGATCAGTTGGGGCTGGAAAGCAACAATACCCCACTGTTCATTTATGCCCCCAAGCTACTACCCCCGCGTGAATTCGATGAGGCGGTTGGTCTGGCAGATCTGCTTCCCACCATCGCAGGCCTGCTTGGTTTTGAATATGACAATCGCACCACGGGCCGCGATCTGTTGATGCCTGCCCCTGAAGGTGAGCGAGTAGTGCCCTTGGTATTGCGAGAAGGAACCTTCCCGTTAATAGGTGCCGTGAGCAAGGATTTTCTGTTGCAGATGAATTACGACGGAAGCGAGCCCAGCCTGCACGACCTGCACTCCGATACCCCCCTGGATAACGTGGCCGACCAGTATCCGGGAGAATACCAGCGTCTGTTACCGCTGACCCGGGGGTTGTACGAAACGTCCCACTACATGCTGTATGAAAACGTCCGGGATTGACCCGCGGGCGCAAGCAAGAGAAAACCGGCCTGTTGGCCGGTTTTTCAATTACATGCTCAAGCGCATGGATAAATCCACCGCCTTGATGTCCTTGGTCATGCTGCCTATGGAGATAAAATCGACACCGGTTTCAGCGACGCTTCTGAGGGTCGTCTCGTTTATTCCCCCCGAAGCTTCAAGCGCGGCCTGACCAGCACTAAGCCGTACTGCTTCCCGCATGTCATCGTGGCTGAGTTCGTCCAGCATGATGATGTCAGCACCTGCTGCCAGCGCCTCACGCAGCTCTTCGAGATTTTCGACTTCGACTTCCACCGGTTTGTCCGGAGCCAGGTGGCGAGCCTGGGCGATAGCCTCAGCAATGCCACCACAGGCAGCAATGTGATTTTCCTTGATCAGGAAGGCGTCGTACAACCCGATCCGGTGATTGTCGCACCCGCCGCAGGTTACGGCATACTTCTGGGCCATGCGCAGGCCGGGTAGAGTCTTGCGGGTATCGAGCAAACGTACGCCGCTGCCCTCGACCAGGTCGGCGAAGTGACGGCTGCGCGTGGCTGTGGCGGACAGGGTCTGGATGAAATTCATGGCACTGCGTTCAGCGGTCAGCAAACCCCTCGCGGGGCCGTTGAGTCGGCAGAACACCTGATTGGGCTCCATACGCTCACCATCACGGGCTAGCCACTCGACGTGGATCTGAGGGTCGACCTGACGGAACACCTCCTCAGCCCAGGCTGTACCACACAGGATGGCTGACTCGCGTGTGAGGATGCTGGCAGTGGCCTGTCGATCGGCCGGAATCAGGGCGGCGGTAATGTCGCCGGAACCTACGTCCTCGGCGAGAGCCCGGCGCACGTCATCAACGATAATCTGTTGCAGTTGGTCCAGGGTCAGATTGGGCATGGGGCGAGGCTCCGTCGAGTATGTCGTGAGCCGGCGAGTATACCCTATCAAGCGCAGAACGCCCGCCGGCAGGCGGGCGTGGGGAGGGCGATATGACTAGTCCTTCAACAGGTTGAGCGGATCGTTGAAGTAGTCCCGGGTCAGCTTGAATACGACAGGACTGAGCAAGAGCAGCGCGATGAGGTTCGGGATCGCCATCATTGCATTCAGCGTGTCCGCCACCAGCCAGAGGCTGCCAAGATCGACGATCGGCAGAGTACCCAGTGGGATTGCCAGCACCCAGAGTACTCGAAACGGGATGTTAGACTTTTCACCGAACAGGAACTGGGTGCATTTTTCGCCATAAAAACTCCAGCCGATGATGGTCGTGAAGGCAAAAATGGCCAGACCAACGCTGACAATGTACTGACCCCAACCGCCGGGCAAGCCGATGTTGAACGCGTGGGCTGACAGGGAGGCACCGTTCTCGCCACTCTGCCATGCACCGGTCACCATGATCACCAGGCCGGTGATCGAACAGATCACTATGGTATCGATAAAGGTGCCGAGCATGGCCACAGTGCCCTGACGTACCGGGTTGCTGGTCTGTGCCGCGGCATGGGCAATGGGCGCGCTACCCAGGCCTGCCTCGTTGGAAAAGACGCCACGGGCAATACCAAAGCGCATAGCTGCCCAGATGGTGGCGCCAGCAAAGCCGCCTGCGGCGGCTGCCGGATTGAATGCATGATAGAAAATCAGGCCGAAGGCCTCAGGCAATTCGCTGGCATGCATTGCCAGAATTACCAGTCCGCCGCCGACGTAGAAAAGCGCCATGATCGGAACCAGCTTGCCAGCCACTTCGCCAATCCGTTTGATGCCGCCGATCAGCACCAGGGCGACCAGTACGGCTATGACGATACCCGTCAGCAGAGGCTCAATGCCAAAGGTGCTTTGCAGGGCATCGGCTACCGAGTTTGACTGGATCGTATTGCCGATACCAAAACCGGCCAGCATGCCGAATATGGCGAAGAGCACCCCAAGCCATTTCCATTTCTGGCCCAGACCGTTCTTGATGTAATACATTGGCCCGCCAACGTGATGGCCCAGCGCGTCCTTTTCGCGGAAATGTACCGCCAGCGCGGCTTCGCAGAACTTGGTTGCCATGCCTACTACAGCAATTGCCCACATCCAGAATAGGGCGCCTGGGCCGCCAAAGAACAGGGCGGTGGCCACGCCGGCGATGTTCCCGGTACCCACCGTGGCAGAAAGTGCTGTCATCAGGGCGTTAAAGGGGCTGATATCACCCTCGGCGGTGCTCTTGCGCCCGTTCCAGAGCATTTTAAAGCCGTAGCCCAGTTTTCGTTGGGGGATCAGTTTCAGGCCCAGGGTCAGATACAGACCGGTGCCAGCCAGCAGTGCGAGCATTGCTGGTCCCCAGACAATGCCGTTTATGGTGCCGATATACGCAATAAGTGCATCCATTGAAGTGACTCTCCAGTAGTCAGGTCTGTTATTTTATATTCTTGCCAAACCGGCACAGGATAACGTGTGTTTCGCCCTGGCAGCTGTTCGCTGGCGTCCATTTGTGTCAGCAATGCGTCGATCCGGAAAATACGTGGGTGCCAATTGTGTGAACCGGTTCAAGAAAAAGCCAGAACAAAGAAAGCAGGTCTGAAAAAGACTGTATAGTTGATCTAAATTTGACGCCAAATCCGTGACGCATGGAAGGCAGTACACGCAGCATGCAGTATCATGTGCAGTAGAAGGGAGCTCCGCTGGCGTTGGTCATGACGGTCGCAGATCGTCCGGAGAACAGGTATGGCGCGCGATCCCAAAATCATCAGTTTTTCCCCGGCCGGCCAAGGCAGCGAAACCGATCGGGAGCGGACGTCAGTTTTGCCGGCGCCGCTTCGGAGCGTGCGCAAGGAAGCTGTGGCCTTCCTCAAGGCTCGCTTGTCGGCGTTGTTTGATAACGCTGACGACAGTCTTTTCGAAATGGCGGACCGTGCCGCCAGCAACTCCGAGCAAGCTCTTTTTTTTGAAGCCATGCGCGCCGTGCGGCTGCATCGGCATGCGATGAGCTCCAATTGCTGTCAGCAGCTCGGGCGCAATATGGAAGCATTGAACGACAGTGCCTCTACGGTCAAAGCGCGGCCGATAGCCAATTTTGCCATCGACAGCCTTTCCCTGGTTCAGCCCGACGATCTGGAGCAGACTGTCGCGCTTGACAGCATGGTCGGGCGGGTGGTGGAGCGAAATCGACAAGGCCTTTCGCATCTGGCTATTCGGTTCAACAGCCTGGTTAAATCCCCTGTTGACGAAACCAGCAACCCAGTCGGCCCGGCTGCTCTAGCACAGATTTTTGTGGACGCACTCGGCGAGATGACGCTGGACATAAAAGTACGCATAATCGTTCTCAAGCTTTTTGAGCGCTACGTTTTTAACTCGATTGATCCCTTTTATGCCACCGCTAACGCCCAACTGGTCAGCGCGGGTGTCTTGCCTGATCTGAAGAGCGTTGCCCCCGTTCAGCGGCACCAGCCCGCAGTAAACATTGGTTCCGGCGCCACTGTCGCTGCCGGTCAGGCACTTGGAGGTTATGGAGCGCAGGAGAGCACCGACCAGCAACGTGTACTGTCCCTGTTCAGTGAGCTGATCGGCAACTGGCGGCATGCCAGCGGAGACGCGGCGCTCTCAAGAGTAACCGGATCCTCAGGCGCGCCGCTGCAGAGCAGTGAATTGCTCGGGGTTCTGGCCCAGGTACCTGTTGGTGAGTTGGAGGAGGGTGGCTTCAGGCGTCAGGATCTACGCACCCATATCAGCCAGTTGCTGCAGGAGCAGCGCGATCACCAGGGCCAACGACGTTCCCTGGATCGTATCGATGAGGATGTCATCAGTCTGGTATCGATGCTGTTTGATTTCATTCTTGATGATCCGCAGCTGCCCGCTGCGTTGAAAGCGATGATAGGCCGGCTACAGCTGCCGATCCTGCGGCTGGCGATCTCTGACAAGCGCTTCTTTGGTCAGGCCAGCCATCCAGCCCGCAGGCTGCTTAACGAACTGGCCCGCGTCACTATGGGCTGGAATGACCAGGATGATTTGCGCCGGGATCAGTTGCATGTGCTGCTCGATAGTATTGTTCAGCGTTTGCTTGCCGAGCCCACGCCGCAACCGGACATGTTTTCGGCGATGCATGGCGAGCTGACCAGCTTCGTCAACACCGAAAAGCGCCGTTCTGATCTTCTCGAACAGCGCACCCGGGATGCAGAAGAGGGCAAGGCCAGGATAGAGGCTGCCCGTGGTGAGGTGGCGGCAAGGCTGAACGCCATGCTGCTGGGCAGGACCCTACCCGTCTTCGTGGTTGATCTGCTGCGCGAAACCTGGAGTCAGGTGATGCAGATGACCTGTCTTCGCGAGGGACCTGATTCCGCTGGCATGCAGGCGACCGCAGAGGTTGCACGCATGTTGCTTCAGAGTGTTGAACCGCTGGCTGCTGGCGATGTAGGCGAGCGTGAAGCCCTCAACCTGCGGGTGCGTGAGTCCCTGGCTGATGGACTGACGCTGCTGGGTATTCAGGCTGAGCAGGGTGCGCCGCAACTTGTCAGGCTCAAGCAGCTTCAGCAATCGGTGCTGCTGGAGGCTGGACCTGCGGCGCCGGATTCTGTGCAGACTGAAACGCAAGAGCGGGATCATTCCCATGTGGCGCAGGAAGTCCAGGGTCCTGCAGCCTTGGATATGGCCGAGCCGGAGGAGACTGACGCTCAAGCTGCACTGCAGGCAGCCCCCGCGGAAACAGGCGAGTTGCAGCAGACAAACCCAATGACAGGCCTCTCCGGCGATAAGGCGGCGCCCGAATCAATCTCTGCTACGGTAAAACCGGCTCCTCAGATGCAGCGCCCGCGTATACCCGTCATGGAAGTGCGTGAGCCAGTACTTGAGGAGTCAGCGGCACCTGACCAGGCCCTTCTGGCCGGGGACACTGACCCGGCTGCAGTGGCCTGGGTCGAGCAGTTGCACACGGGCAGCTGGTTCGAGTTTCAGATGGATCCGCACTCTGCGACGCAGCGTTGTAAGCTTGCTGCGATCATCAGCTTCAGTGGCAAGTACATCTTCGTCAATCGTGCTGGTATGAAAGTGGCAGAATTCGCCCGGGTGGACCTTGCTCAGCATCATGCTGCAGGGCTGATCCGCCTGCTTGACGACAATCAGTTGTTTGACCGCGCTCTTGAATCGGTTATCGGTAATCTTCGGCAGTTGCAGGCAGGCAGACACTGATACAAATTGTGCTATCCACTGCGCAGCCTGCTAGCATAGGGTTTTTGCCGGACTCCTTAGGCCATGCCGATACGCATAGAAGATGGCTGGGCGAGAGACGTAGACATCTGCCCCTCGCCCCACTGCAATGCTCGTCCCCCGGCGGAGAGCATTTCTTTACTGGTTATCCATAATATCAGTCTGCCGCCCGGGCAGTTTGGTGGTGGGTTTGTCCAGGCCTTTTTCAGGGGGGCTCTCGACCCCCTGGAGCATCCCTACTTCGCCACCATAGCTGCTCTGCGCGTTTCGGCGCATTTTCTCATCGAGCGGAATGGGAAAGTCACCCAGTTTGTCTCCTGTCTGGACCGTGCCTGGCACGCAGGTGCGTCACTTTATGCCGGGCGCACTGATTGTAATGACTTCTCAATCGGCGTCGAACTGGAGGGTACCGATACTCAGCCCTATGCGGAGGCTCAGTACTCCAGCCTACTGGAGCTGACTCAGGCTCTGCGGTCGGCTTATCCGGCTATTACGCCGTACCGCATTACCGGTCATGAGTTCATTGCGCCGGGTCGCAAAACCGACCCCGGACCCGCCTTCGAATGGCGTCGTTTTCTGGGCGATCTGGTCAACCAGACAGGGGGGGGCGCAGCGTGAGTTTTCTGGTTCTTTTGCTGGTCGGACTCATTATTCGCTTCACTCCATGGCGCCACGGTTTTCCCGTCGATGCCGCCGGCTTGTGGGTACGCAGGATCGTTGAGGGTGAGCAGCCGCGCCCTATATGGCAAACGCTGGCGCTGCTGGCATTGCCGATGTTGCTAGCCGTCTTTGTTTTATGGGGGCTGGAAGGGCAGCTTTACGGCCTGTTGACCTTGGCAGCACATGTCGCTCTGCTGCTGGTCGCTATCGGCCGTCACGATTCCCTCGGTTCAATGGCAGCATCATTCGAGCAAGCCTGGCAACGAGGTGACCAGGAAGCGGCTTACCACATTGCCCGTAGAGACCTGGACCTTGACGGTGAAGGACCTTCTGATCTGTTGCGTGGAGTGGACGCCAGTGTGGGCTGTGCGACCTTCCGGGATTATGTGACCCCGGTTTTCTGGTACCTGTTGCTCGGGCCTCTGGGAGCCCTGGGTTATCGGCTGCTGGAGCGTTTCCAATTACGATCCGAGCATCCTGCTCTGCCAGCGGTCAGGCGCATGATCCATGCACTGGAATGGTTGCCGGCGCGTCTTTTTGCACTGAGTCTGGCCCTGGTGGGGGATTTTGAGCGAACACTGGGGTTGGTGAACAGTTGGGTGCTGCGCTGGGAGGTTAGCGCTGACCAGGTGGTGTCCGATTGCATTGCCGCAGCCCTGGGTGATGAGCAGAGAGTCACCGGTACAGCGTCGGCAGTCCTGCAACCGGTGCGTGCACTACTTGCTCGAAGTCTCTTGGTCTGGGCGGCCTGTATAGCATTCATCAGCCTGTTCGGTTAAAGATGTCAGTCGTATTGCCGATAGCTCAGTATGAGACAATCAGAACAGCTCCTGTACTGCTTGCACGGCGGGTTGTGGAATGCGAAAGGTGGTGTTCGCCCCGCCGATATAATAAACACAAGGCCTGATCACAGGTTTTTGCCGACGCGTTTTGATGTGTGTACGGCAGAAGATACGTATTTGAGGAGATGGATGCGTGAATAGTCTGATGGCCCCCGCCATAGCGTTGATGAACCGTTTGAGTTATGGCATGAAGTTCTGCCTGATCAGCGTCCTGTTTTTTGTGCCTCTAGGTATCGTCAGCAGCATGCTGGTGGAGCAGGCATATGAACGGGTCAAGATTACCCAGCGCGCCCTCGATGGCATGACACTGGTTGAGCAGAATCTGTCAATCATGCGCGATGCAGAAATGCTGCGTGATCTGGACGTTGTGCTCGGTCAGCTAGGGCAAGGCGAGTTCGCAGCGGATCTGGAGCAGCGCACAGCGGTTTTGCGCAAGCAGGTAGTGGATGCGCTGCAAGGTCTGGATCTTGATCCGGATGACCCGCAGGCAGGCGACCTGGTGACCAAGCGTGACGAACTGATACAGGCCTACGAACAGGCTGGTCAGGAGTCGGTCCGCAATCGCGGGGCATTGACCAGTCTTGCGCTCGGCGAACTGTCCTCTCTACTGGGTTTTAGCGCTGCTTATGCTGGATTGCCCCAGGATTATGATCGCAATATCCGCCAGCTTTCCGATTTGCTGATCAACGTGACGCCTGTGATTACCCAGACACTTGGCGCCGGGCGTGCCGTTGGTTCTTATTCCATTGGTCTGGGCTATCTGAATTCCGATGCCAGTCGCGATATGGACGATCTGTTTGAAAGCATGCAGACGCTTCGCGGTGATTACGCGCAGACTCTGGACCTGGTGCTGTCGGGAGATGAGCTCAGCGGGCTGCGTGGTTCAGGACAGGTCAGTCTGGAAAGTCTCGACACCGCCGCACGTATCTTCGAAGACGATATCATCCTGGCCAGCACGCTCAGCGGAAACTGGCTGGATTATTTTAATCAGCTAACCGCTGAAATTGACAAAACCTACGCTTTCAATGGGGCGGTACTCGAGACGCTGGGGGAGGTTCTGGCCAAGCGGCTAGGCGAAAATATTCAGGCCATGACTGTGCTGATCATCTCCCTGTCAGCTGTCGGTTTGCTGATTATCTATCTCTATGCCGGTTTCTACATGGCTACGCGGCGAACCCTGAAGCGGCTGTCCGCATTGATGGGCCAGGTGGCCGATGGCGACATGACGGTACATGTCGAGGTCGACAGTCGGGATGAGCTTGGCGCACTGGCAACGGATTTCAACCATACCGTACGACGGATTCGGGATCTGATCACGCAGGTCAGCCAGACGGCCGGTCAAGTGGATCAGCAGTCGCAGCAGGTAGAGACAATTTCGGGGGAGAGCAGTCGCGCAGTCGCCTCGCAACGCTCGCAGATCGAACAGGTAGCGACCGCCATGAACGAGATGTCGGCCACGTCCCAGGAAGTGGCGCGCAGCGCCGCCAGTGCCGTGACCAGTGCCGGACTGGTGAGCAAGGAAACCATGGCCGGCCGGCAGTTGGTGGAGTCCTCCGTCGATGGTATCGAGAAGCTGGCCAACGAGATCGAGAACTCGGTCAAGGCGATTAACCAACTGGCCGATGACAGCTCTTCTATCAGTCGGGTACTTGAGGTAATTAAAGGTGTCGCCGAGCAGACTAACCTGCTGGCTCTCAACGCTGCCATTGAGGCTGCGCGGGCGGGTGAACAGGGTCGTGGCTTTGCAGTGGTAGCCGATGAAGTCAGAACGCTGGCGAGAAGAACCCAGCAATCCACCGAGGAAATCGAGCAGATGATTGCTCGTCTGCAGAACGGTGTGAATGGGGCAGTCAAGGCCATGGGGGCGAGTCATGGCATGACTGGCGCCACAGTGGACTCTTCGCTCAAGGTGCAGGACGCCCTGGCCAATATTCTCAAGGCGGTCAATCAGATAGTCGATCAGAGTGAGCAGATTGCCGCCGCGGCAGAGGAGCAGACCGCGGTAAGTCACGACATCGATCAGAATATTGTCGAGATAAATCAGGTCAGTGATCGAACTGCAGAGGGTGCGCGGCAAACTGAAGAGTCCAGCAACCGCATGAGTCGGCTGGTGCAGGAATTACAGCAGATTATCAGCGCGTTCCGCGTCTGACTGAGTAGCGTGCTTGCGCTCCAGTACAGTCCGTGCTGTTGCGCAGGCGGTTCAACGTCTTGCGGGCCTTAGGCTTCGGGCTTGGGTTTGGAATGCCATAGCACTTCGGGCGTCTGCTCACGCTTTGCGATAGCCCTGGCCATGACAAAAAGCAGGTCCGACAGCCGGTTGAGATAGATTCGCGCCTGCTCGTTCACTGTTTCTTTATTGGCCAGCGAAAGATAGCGCCGCTCTGCCCGCCGGCAAACACTGCGAGCCAGATGAGCGCTGGCTACGCAGCGCGAGCCCCCGGGTAGAATGAAGTTTTTCAATGGCTCAAGGTCTGCGTTGTATCCATCGATCAATTCCTCCAGGTCTGTCACGTCTGACTCGCCGATGATGTCATGCCCGGGTACCGCCAACTCACCGCCCAGATCGAACAGCCGATGCTGCACCGGGGCCAAAACCGAGCAAAAATCGGTCAGGTGCTGGGCCTGCAGATCAGCTATCAACACGCCCAAAAGGCTGTTCAGTTCATCGACGCTGCCCATTGCCTCGATACGAGGGTGATCCTTTTCGATGCGCCTGCCGTCGGCAAGGCCAGTCTGCCCCGTGTCGCCGGTACGGGTATAGAGTTTACTCAAGCGAAAGCCCATGGTGCGTATGCCTTTAGGAAAGTCAAAAATCCGAAGTCTGTCATTAGCGGCAAAGCCTAGCCGTTCTGAGCGCCCACGCAAAGCCTGCTATCAATCACCGGGTAGCCCAAGCATTGCCAGATGTGTCTTCAGCCTCGCGTGCAGATGCCTCATTGCTGGCACCTCCAGGCGGGCCTTTTCCGCAGCGCGGCACGCATGGCCGAGGATGTAATCTATTTCGGTACGCCGGCCCGCATGCACATCCTGACGCATCGAGGAACTGTTTTGCGCGGTTTTCAGAATGACAGTGCTGATCACATCAGGTAGCTCTGCGGCCTGTTCTGCATAGCCCTGGCTTTGCAGCAGTGACTGCAGTTCGTGGGTAAGTGCGTCGAGCTCTGCACCTGCTCTGGCGGGAATCTCACCGTTGAGGCAGTCGTACAGCGCGGTAAAGGGATTGATCGCGCAGTTGATGGCCAGTTTTTGCCATAACACACGACCGATATCTTGCTCCCAAACCCAGTCGAGCGTGGTCTGCTTGAGCGACTCCAGCCAGGGAGGACAGAGGCCCCCGGCTTCGTCACCGATCCTGGTTGTTCCCTGGCCGGCCCAGACCACATGGCCAGGCTCACGCAGCCAGGCACCGTCAGTCACGCTGGCGCAGAGCACTCTGCTGCTACGGCATAGCGCTCTGGCCTGTTGCTGGCTGCCGAGACCGTTCTGCAGCATTATCACAGCACTGTCAGAGCGCAGACGAGAAACCAGAGGCGCCAGTGCAGAGGCAACGGCGTGGGCCTTGGTGGCGACGACAAGGTAGTCCAGCGCTTCGGTGTGCGAGCCCAGCGTCGCCTCCATCAGGTATTTTTGTCGGGTACCCTGGTGCTCGAATGTGAGCATGCTGCCAGCGGCCTGCCATTGCTCAACCGCCTCGTGTGTGCGCATGATCAGGCTGACCGGGTAACCAGCCTGTATCAGCCTGCCAGCCCAGAGAAGCCCGAGGCTGCCGGCACCGAGGATATGGAAGTGCATGGCGATCAGTCCGGTTGCGGCCAGCGAACCTCGGTGATCAGGCTGGTTTCGTAGGCTTCTTCGAGGTGTTGTTCAACAAGCTCCAGCAGTTGTTCTGTGCCGGGCAAGGTCTGTCTGTCGTTCACTGCACATAGGGCCATGCCCGCACGCAATGTGAGATAGCCTTCGCTGGTCTTGAAGGCCTTGAGGTTCAAGCCATCATGGAGTCGTTTGAAAC
Source organism: Halopseudomonas salina (assembly GCF_014637955.1). Taxonomy (NCBI): domain Bacteria; kingdom Pseudomonadati; phylum Pseudomonadota; class Gammaproteobacteria; order Pseudomonadales; family Pseudomonadaceae; genus Halopseudomonas; species Halopseudomonas salina. Next base: position 205,684 of record NZ_BMFF01000001.1, read on the forward strand.
TGGCCGGTTTGCAGTCAGCGGGATCTTCAGCCAGCGTGACAATAGCGAATGTATTGGACCCCGCCCGTGCGATCACATCGGTGGGCCGGACCAGCTGCTGAAGTCGCCGCGCAATGCCTCTCAGCAACTCCTGTTGAACACCTTCACCCAGGCGAGTGGTCAGTTCCTCGAGATTCTGCACGCCCAATACCAGTGTGCAGCAGATGCCGCCGCGCGATTCGACGTTGCGTAGAATATCGCCGAGTCGTTGCAGGGCATAACGCCGGTTACCCAGAGCAGTGACATTATCGACTAGGTTGTGTTCTTCAAGTTGGCTGTTATTGGAGGCAAGGAGGCGGTTTTCATCAAGCAGCCGGTTGATTAGTTGTGTTGTGCGGTCGGCTGCATAAATGCGCGGAAGCAACTGCTCGTTCATTGACGATTTGCTGATGAAGTCGTCTACACCACGATCGAAGGCTTCGCTCAGAACGTTGTCGCCCTCCCTTGCAGTCAATAGCACCACATAGGTGTAGTGGTCGGTTTGCTCGTCGGTCTGACGAATACGCGTTGTCAGCTCCAGGCCATCCATTTCGGGCATCAACCAGTCAGCGACCATAACGCTGGCTGGGCGCTCCTCGTGCATTGTCAGCGCATCCATAGCGGAGCTGGCAAATCGGATATCGGCATACCCTGCGCGCGTCAGATTATGGCCAATAACCGCACTGCTGAACTTGGTGTCGTCCACCACCATGATGCTGAGCTGCGGGTTGGGCATTGCGGGACTCCCGGTCTGTTGTTCTGTTCGGGTTATAATGCCACGAACCTATGCAGTTGTTTTGCAATATATGTCATAAATTTTTTGTTTAGTTGAGGTAAATGCATGCCTTCTTTTGATGTTGTCTCAGAACTGGACAAGCACGAAGTCACCAATGCCGTGGAAAACTCCATGAAGGACCTTGAGCGCCGATATGACCTGCGGGGTAAGGGCAGCTTCGAGTTCAAGGACAAGGAATTGCTGGTACATATGACCGGAGATGCCGAGTTTCAGCTGGAGCAGATGCTCGAGATTCTCAGGATCAATCTGGTCAAGCGCAAGATCGATATTCAGTGCCTGGAGGTCAAGCCAGCCTTTGCATCAGGCAAGCAGGTAAAGCAGGATGTGCAACTCAGGGAAGGCATAGACAAGGAGCTGGCAAAGAAAATCGTCGGCAGGATCAAGGAATCCAAAGCCAAGGTGCAGGCGGCTATTCAGGGCGAGCAGGTTCGCGTGACAGGCAAGAAGCGTGACGATCTTCAGGAAGTGATGGTGTTGTTACGCGGGGCCGATATGGAGATGCCCTTGCAGTTCAACAATTTCCGCGACTAGAGCGAATGACAGAGAGGTAGGACGGATGGATGAGGTGATGACGCAGCTCGAAGAGCTTCAGGAAGCCTGGCTGCCAATGGTGGTGGAATACGGAAGTCAGGTCTTGTTGGCCATTGTGACATTGCTGATCGGCTGGTGGCTGATCGGCCGGCTGACTGGCGGTATCCATGTGCTTATGGAGAAACGCAATATCGACCGGACTTTGCACGGGTTTATTGGCGCACTGGTCGGCATAGGCCTGAAGGTGATCCTGCTGGTCAGTGTTGCGGGCATGATTGGCGTCGAAACTACCTCCTTTATTGCGTTGATTGGTGCTGCCGGTCTTGCGGTGGGTCTGGCATTACAGGGTAGCCTGGCCAATTTTGCAGGCGGCATGCTGATTCTCATCGTCCGTCCGATTCGCGCCGGTGAGTATATCGAGGCTCAGGGCGTGGGTGGCACCGTCGACAGTATTCAGATTTTCAATACCATTTTGAAAACACCCGATAACAAGACGATCATCATTCCCAATGGGGCCTTGTCCAACGGCAACATCATCAATTATTCCCGCCAACCCACCCGGCGTGTGGATCTGAATATCGGGATTGATTATGGCGATGATGTCAAAAAGGCCCGCGAGATACTGTTGGGGTTGGCAACAGCTGACGAGCGCGTCTTCAAGGATCCCGAGCCAGTGGTCTGGTTGGTGTCACTAGGTGATAGCTCAGTCAATCTGTCGCTACGCATGTGGGCCAAGACAGATGATTACTGGGGCGTTTACTGGGAGCTTCAGGAGTTGGCCAAGGAGCATTTCGATCGCGAGGGAATCACTATTCCGTTCCCCCAGCGCACAGTTCACATGATGACCGACTCTGCTGCAGAGTAAATTCGAATGTGCTGTCAGAAGCCCGGCCGATGCCGGGTTTTTTTATGACTTTTTTCTTACCAATAGTCTGAACCCTCACGACCGTTCCCTGTCCAGAGGGGGTAGAGGCGTGCATATAGCTCGCCCAGTTCACCAGACCATAAGGTATATTTCCATGAAGCGACTTTTAAAAACATCACTGATCATGGCCGCGATGATTCCTGCCATGGCCATGGCAGTGCCGTCCGCCGGCGACAGGGAAATCACCCTGAGCGGGGCTGGCGCCAGCGACAAGGATTTCGATCAGAATGGAATATCAATGCAGGGTAGCTGGGGCGAATACTTGAGCCCATCTTCGCTGTGGGGCGTGCGCCAGAGCATCGGCATAAGTGACTCTGAAGGTGAGGAGACCAACTTTGATGGCTCCACACGCGTTTTCTATGATTATCATTTCGGTACTGGCGATACTCGTCCGTTCATTGGTGCGAGCATCGGTGGCATCTATGGCGAGCAAGTTGATGAGAGCTTCATTGCCGGCCCCGAGATCGGCGTCAAGCATTGGGTCAAGGAAGACGTGTTCATCACCGGCATGATGGAATATCAGTTCCTGTTCAAGAGTGCCAGCGATGCTGATGATCGCTACGACGACGGAGCGATTTTCTACAGCGTAGGTGTCGGTTACAACTTCTGACAGTCAATTTTATTTGGTTTTTTTGCGGCGCCGCGTCTTAGCGGCGCCGTTTTTTTATCTACTTCCGACAGGCTCCTCGCATTGATCAATCCATCCCCGGGCGCTTCAGTCTGTCAGGATGGGCCACCCTCAGCAGCATGAACGCCAGAATGATAGCCGGTAGGCCTGTCAGCGCAGTGAGCATGAAAAAGGTTACCCATCCGGTGTTTGCCGCCAGCATCCCGGTAAAACCCGCTGCGAATTGACCGGGGAGGGTCATGATCGAGCTGAAAAGGGCATATTGAGTCGCGGTGTAGGCTGTATTGGTCAGACTGGACAGGTAGGCAATGAATACCGAAATGGCCAGCCCCCCGGTGATATTGTCGGCAATGATGGCCATTATCAGGCCATACTGTTCGGGTCCGATATGCGCGAGCCAGGCGAAAGTCAGGTTGGTTGCCGGTGCCATGAAGGCCGTAAGCAGCAGGATAGGCGCAATGCCGAAACGAGCTACCAGTAGCCCCCCAAGAGCGGCTCCCAGCAGTGTCATGCCCAGGCCAAAGGCAGCCGCAATATTGGCGATCTCCGCCTTGCTGAAGCCCAGGTCCAGGTAGAATGGGTTGGCCATAACTCCCATGAAAATATCGCTTATGCGAAAGGTCGCGATAAAAGCCAGGATGACTAGGGCAGCCTTGCCGTAGCGCTGAAAAAACTCGGCGAAGGGACACACCATGGCGCCAATGAACCAGGCGGTCAGATCCCGGCGCCATCCCGCATGACTGGTTCGGGCCAGATAGTCACTCACCCGGTGCTCCAGTTCCATCGTTGAATGCGTCACGTGCACCGCAGGCTCGGCGATGATCAGCGTGGTAAGAATGCCAACCCCCATCAACCCGGCCATGGCTGCATAGGCAATAGTCCAGCTATCCAGCGACGCTAGATGCAGTGCGCCAGCGCCTGCGGCGAGAATGGCTACTCGGTAGCCAGTTACATAGGTCGCTGCCATAGCGCCCTGGCGATGCTTGGCCTCGGCCTCCACGCGGTAGGCATCGATCGCAACGTCCTGGGTTGCAGAGCCGAACGCCGCGAGAACTGCCCAGAGCGCAACAAGGGTAAGGTTTTCCCTCGGGTCAGTGAACGCCATGCCCAGCAAGGCAACGGCAATGACCAACTGAGCCAGCAACATCCAGGCCCGGCGACGTCCCAACCAGCGACTCAGAAGGGGCAGGGGAGCGCGATCAATCAGCGGCGCCCAGAGAACCTTGATTGAATGCGCCATGCCGACCCAGCTGAGAAAACCAATGGCGGTAAGCTCGACACCCAGGTCACGGAGCCAGGCGCTGAAGGTGCCGCCGACCAACAGTAATGGCAAGCCCGCGGAAAACCCCAGGAAGAGCATGCCGATAACACGTGGTTTAAGGTAGACGCGTAGCCCTTCACGTTCGCCGATGGAGGTGGTGGCTACGCCATTGGTTTCGGGGTCGATCATGCTGCTCCTGTTCTTCTGGTTCAATCCGGCCAGCCGTACCGTTTCATGTCGACCCGGCGATGGGTGATGATGATACCTTCGGCGAGGAGCCGTTGATATTGCTCCTGACCCGCTGGATGGTCAGGAGGTAATGAAAGCTGGCCCTGGCTGTTGAGAACCCTGTGCCAGGGAAGCGTGGTGCCCTCCGGCAATTGCCCCAGCCAGCGCCCTGCCAGGCGTGCTCCGCGCCCCATTCCGGCCAGTTGCGCCAGTCTGCCGTAACTTGTGACACGGCCTTCCGGAATACTCGCCAGCACTAGCAAGAAAGTCTCACGGACGGTGGCTGAACCCGTTTGCAAGTCTGAAGGCGGCATAGCTGGCTTTCGGTTTTCAGTCATGGATAATGGCGCCTCGCTGTTGCCCTCATCATATAGGTTTCACATGCTCCGTTGTCGCCCCCTGTTGGCACTTGTTCCGCTCCTAGTTACATCTACCGCCGCTATTGCTGACACGCTCTGGTTGACCAATGGTGATCGGATCAGCGGCACTATCGAACTACTTCAAGATGGTGAACTGGTCATGAATACCGAGCTTGCTGGCCGTCTTCGGGTCAAAGTCGAGAATATCAGTACATTCGAGGCAGAGCATGCGCTGCTGATCAAGACGCCGGGGCAGGCAGAAAGTTCTCTGGCGGTATCTGCGTCAGACACCTCTGGCACGGTGAATGTTCTCAATGGTGGTACGCAGCCTGTGCTGCTGGAGATTAGTACAATCCAGCAAATGCTAGAGCCCAACCCCATCATCGAAGACTGGGTCTGGTCAGGGGATGCAACTGCGGCGCTGGACATCAAGAATACGACCACGGACCAGCGCGATCTGGACCTGGCCTTTGACACCCGTGCGCGTCATGGGGATTGGCGGCATGTGGTGGGCGGGGAGTTCGAGCGCGACTACCGTGACGATGTGAAAAGCCGCCACGTATGGCAGGCCGACTATGACGTGAGCTGGTTCTTCGACGAAAAATGGTTCTGGCAGACTGCCGCAGGATATGAACGCGACCATATCGAGGAAATCGCCCGCCGCAAGCAGTTCGGTATGGGGCCGGGTTACGAGTGGTGGAATGACGCCCTGGGGCGCTTCGAGACATCGGCACGCCTCGACCGTGTGGAGCTTGAAAGCCGTGATGGCAGCACCGATACCTTTAACGCGCTGGGATTGCAGTGGGAGTTGCGCCGGTATCTGTTCAGTAAACGCTTTGAAGCGATTCACAACGCTGAAGCATTGATTCCAGACGATCCGGCGATCAATTTCGGTCTGGACGCGGAATTGGGCATTCGCTATCTGGTCAACAGCTGGGCTTCACTGAGTCTGCTTACCGAATGGGATTATGTGAATGGTAATTCGCAAAACAGTATCAACCACACCCGCTACCGGCTGGGTTTTGGGATAGGTTGGTAGCGGCCTGGGTTAAAAGGGCAGGAAGAGTAGTGGCGGGTTGGTCGAAGCCAGCCCCGCCAATATTCCTTATTACAGGCGAATACCGCCGTCCAGCTCCAGTATGCGGCCGGTGTAGTAATCGTTCTCGAACAGATAGGCCGCCGAATGGGCGATTTCCTCTGGCTTGCCCATGCGCTTGAGGGGAATGCCGGAGGTCATCTTTTCCAGCGCCTCGGGCTTCATGCCCGCGGTCATGTCGGTCTCGATAAAGCCGGGTGCGATGCCCGCGACCCGGATGCCGTAGCGTGCGAGTTCCTTGGCCCAGGTGACGGTCAGTGCTGCGACGCCGGCCTTCGCCGCCGAATAGTTCGACTGACCCATGTTGCCCGCGCGGGAGATGGACGAGATGTTGATGATCAGGCCCTGGCTACCCAGCTCGACCATCTTGGCGGCCACTTCCCGGGTGCCGAGAAAGACGCCGGTCAGGTTTACGTCGATGACTGACTGCCACTGCGCCAGGCTCATCTTCTGGATCTCGCCGTCGCGTGACTTGATCAGCAGCCCGTCACGCAGGATACCGGCGTTGTTGATCAACCCGTTGATGGCGCCAAAGTCGGTTGCTACCTGGCTGACCATATCGATTACCTGCGCTTCGTCGGCGACGTTGCAGATGTAGGAGCGAGCATCGCCGCCAGCTTTCTTGCAGGCATCGACTGCTTCGTCCAGGCGATCCTGATTGAGGTCAATCAACGCCAGCCGGGCCCCGCGGCCCGCAAGATACTCGGCCATGGAACGACCCAGGCCCTGACCGCCGCCGGTCACGATGATCACACTGTCTTTCAGTTGCATAATTGGCACCTCTCATAGCCAAGGGGATCTTATCGGGGGCAAGCATGCCCGACTCCTGCCGATTTTTGAATACCCGCGGGTGCGTTTCGGTCATCGTTTGACCTGGGAAAGGACAAAAGACAGCGTTGGCTGGCGGTTGAAAGCCGGTTGTGGCGTACCCATATACATACTTGACTGAATAATTTTCGAGGTTCGCATGCCATTAGTGCGTTTTACATTGCTGGCCATACCGCTGATTGAATTGGCGGGTCTGATATTGCTCGGCCAGAGGATAGGTGTCGGTATGACCCTGTTGTGGGTTCTGGCCAGCGGCATTCTCGGCGTGGCCGTTATCCAGAGTCAGGGCTGGACAATGCTGCAACGGCTGCAGGCCCGCATGGCCCAGGACAGCTCACCCTTTGGTGTTCTCAAGTCAGGCATGTGGGGTGTGCTTGCCGGCATCTTGCTGGTTTTCCCCGGTGTGCTGACCGACGCTGCAGCCCTGGTATGTCTTTTATTGGCCTGGCGCTATCGCGGTCAGCTCCAACCCGGTGACCCGGGCGGTCCCGGCGTCTGGCGCCAGGGGGACCATGACGTCATTGAGGGTGAGTGGAAACAGGGCAAAGAAGAGCAGATCGATCGCGACAAGCCTGCGGATCGAGAGTGAAAAAATTTCCATGGAGCCCTTGAAATCGTTTTCGCGGGCCCCATTAACGCTTCACCAGTTTTACAGGCTCCCAGTGGGGGCTCAACAAAACAGTGACGTCGCCGTTGGCGCGTCCCTCGGGTCGAAAGGCCCGGTTAACTTGAGAGGCCGGCTCGCCGGCAATCGACATCAATATTGGGAGAGATCTAACGATGAAAATCCGTCCGTTACACGACCGCGTAGTGGTTCGTCGCAGTGAAGAAGAGACCAAGACCGCTGGCGGTATCGTTCTGCCCGGTTCCGCAGCAGAAAAGCCGAACACCGGCGTGGTGCTGGCTGTGGGCACCGGTCGCATCCTGGATAATGGCGATGTCCGTGCTCCAGCTCTCAAAGAAGGCGACAAGGTTGTCTTCGGCCCTTATTCAGGCAGCAACACTATCAAGATCGACGGCGAAGACCTGTTGATCATGAGCGAATCCGAAATCTATGGCGTGTTGGAAAGCTGAGTTAAGCGCTTCTGACATTCTCTGAACGACATTATGGAAGGAAAGTAAAAATGGCTGCTAAAGAAGTTAAATTCGGTATCTCTGGCCGCAACAAGATGCTGGCTGGCGTGAACATCCTGGCCGACGCGGTCAAGGCAACTCTGGGGCCAAAAGGCCGCAACGTCCTGATCGAGCGCAGCTACGGCGCGCCGATCATTACCAAGGATGGCGTTACTGTTGCCAAGGAAATCGAACTGAAAGACAAGTTCGAGAACATGGGCGCCCAGTTGGTCAAGGACGTCGCATCCCGCGCCAACGATGACGCTGGTGACGGTACCACTACCGCTACCGTGCTGGCCCAGGCAATTGTGACCGAAGGTCTGAAGTCTGTTGTTGCCGGCATGAATCCGATGGATCTCAAGCGGGGCATCGACAAGGCGACCATCGGTATCGTGGCTGAGCTGAAGAATCTGGCCAAGCCCTGCGCTGATTCCAAGGCCATTGCCCAGGTAGGCACCATCTCCGCCAACTCCGACGAGTCCATCGGCAAGATCATTGCCGAAGCGATGGATCGCGTAGGCAAGGAAGGCGTTATCACGGTTGAGGAAGGTTCCGGCCTGGATAACGAGCTCTCCGTCGTAGAAGGTATGCAGTTCGACCGCGGTTACCTGTCTCCCTACTTCGTCAACAAGCCCGAGACCATGTCTGCCGAGCTGGATAATCCGTACATCCTGCTGGTCGACAAGAAGATCTCCAACATCCGTGAAATGCTGCCGACCCTGGAAGCTGTGGCCAAATCCGGCCGTCCGCTGATGATCATTGCCGAAGATGTTGAAGGCGAAGCGTTGGCTACCCTGGTAGTCAACAATATGCGCGGCATCGTCAAGGTGGCTGCCGTCAAGGCGCCCGGTTTTGGTGATCGCCGCAAGGCCATGCTGCAGGACATCGCCATCCTCACTGGCGGTACCGTGATCAGCGAAGAGGTCGGCCTGAGCCTGGAAAACACTGGTCTTGAGCACCTTGGTCAGGCCAAGAGTGTGCAGATCAACAAGGACAACACTACCGTTATCGATGGCGCCGGCGCCAAGCAGGACATCGAAGCCCGTGTTGGCCAGATTCGCAAGCAGGTCGAAGACACCACTTCCGACTACGACAAAGAGAAGCTGCAGGAGCGTCTGGCCAAGCTGGCTGGGGGTGTTGCAGTAATCAAGGTCGGTGCTGCTACCGAAGTCGAGATGAAAGAGAAGAAGCACCGGGTTGAAGATGCCCTGCACGCCACTCGCGCAGCCGTCGAAGAAGGCGTGGTACCTGGTGGCGGTGTTGCTCTGGTTCGCGCTCTGCAGGCGATCGAAGGGATGACCGGTGACAATGAGGATCAGACCGTCGGTATCAATTTGCTGCGTCGTGCAGTCGAGGCGCCTTTCCGCCAGATCGTTATGAACGCCGGCGAAGAAGCCTCCGTTGTCCTGAACAAGGTCAAAGCGGGCGAAGGCAACTACGGTTACAACGCTTCCACCGGCGAGTACGGTGACATGATCGAGATGGGTATTCTGGACCCGGCCAAGGTAACCCGCAGCGCGCTGCAGGCTGCTGCCTCCGTAGCCAGTCTGATGATTACCACCGAAGCCATGATTGCCGAGCTGCCGGAAGACGACAAGCCCGCAATGCCTGACATGGGCGGCATGGGTGGAATGGGTGGCATGGGCGGCATGATGTAAGCCGACTGCCTCCAGGCAAGACCCGAAACCCGGCACCGCAAGGTGCCGGGTTTTTTTATCTGCAGATTCAGGGAAGATGTGAATTCGGTAGCCTGAGACTGGTGCCTGAGATAAATGTTCCTGTTGTGCAGTGTCTTTTTTGTAAGTGTTTGCCTACAAGCTTTGTAAGCAAAATCTGCCAGCGGCTGTCAGCACTTGGTAGATTTTCTCTCAGAAAAATAGTAAGTGCTTGAAAAATAAAGTTATTAAAATATGAGAATGGTGTTTTAGCGCTAAATTTCACACTTGCTTACATTGGGTTGAGCAGTATTATGTACCCATGTGTGACGGATCACGCAGTCAGGCAGGATGCCAGACAGGGATCATCAGGGTGATGGAGTCAGGACGACTGGATAAGGATTTCACATAGGGAATGAAAGAGTGGGCGGGTTTATCCCGCCCCTTTTTTTGTCTGCGATTTGAGTTTTCAAGAGGCAGACATGAAAAAGCCGGCGCATTGGCCGGCTTTCAATTCTTCGACTGCGAGACGCCTCAGCGCTCCAGGTATTGCAGCTTGTCAGGCACGCCATCCCACTCTTCAGCGTCGGGCAGGGACTCTTTCTTCTCGGTAATGTTCGGCCAGATCTCTGCCAGCTCGGCATTGAGCTCAGTGAACTCCTGCATGTCTTCCGGCACTTCGTCCTCGGAAAAAATGGCATTGGCCGGGCATTCTGGCTCGCAGAGGGCGCAGTCAATACATTCGTCGGGGTGAATAACGAGGAAGTTTGGACCCTCGTAGAAGCAATCGACGGGGCAGACCTCAACGCAATCGGTGTATTTGCACTTGATGCAGTTGTCTACAACAACAAAAGTCATGGCGGGGTCTCCGGAATAAGTCGGTCTTGATTAATGGCGCGTAGTCTAGCAGTTTTTGCATTCTGGTACAGAGCGACGATGATATTTGCCGAAGTTCGCAACATGATCGCCGCGTCTTAATGCAAATATCTCTCATTTACAGGCATTATTTGTGCTCCGCCTTCCACTCATAAAGCAGCTCGAGTGCCTGTTTGGGGGTCAGCTCGTCGGGCTTGAGTTGGTGTAATTGCTCGACCAATGGATGCGGCGCCATTGCAAACAGGTCGTTCTGCAGAGGTTTTTTTTGTGTCGGCGTTTCGGGCTTGCCCTGTTGGCTGAGACTCTGTTGCTCCAGCGCCGCCAGATGCTCACGCGCACGATCTATTACCTGACGTGGCACGCCAGCCAACTGGGCTACCTGCAAGCCGTAGCTCTGGCTCGCGGGGCCCGGGAGTACGCTATGCAGAAAGACGATGCGCTCATTATGCTCGGTGGCATTAAGGTGCACGTTGGCCACACCCGGGTCAGTATCGACCAGGCCGGTGAGCTCGAAGTAGTGGGTGGCAAAGAGGGTGAATGCGCGCACCCGGGCCAGATACTCGGCCGCTGACCAGGCCAGCGACAGGCCATCGAAGGTGCTGGTGCCGCGGCCCACTTCATCCATGAGTACAAGGCTAGCGTCGGTGGCGTTATGCAGGATGTTGGCCGTCTCACTCATCTCGACCATGAAGGTTGAGCGACCACCGGCCAGGTCATCACTGGAACCGATACGGGTGAAGATGCGGTCCACCATGGACATTTCCACGGTGCGTGCCGGCACAAAGCTGCCGATATGCGCGAGCAGCACGATCAGCGCGGTCTGACGCATGTAGGTCGATTTACCACCCATGTTCGGGCCGGTAATGATCAGCATGCGGGTGTCGGGATCCAGGTGCAGATCATTGGCGACAAATGGACCGTCCAGAACATGCTCCACGACCGGGTGCCGGCCTTGTTCTATGCACAACTGGCTGCCCTGGATAAAGGTTGGCCGCTGGTAATCCAGCGTGCTTGCACGCTCGCTCAGCGTGGCGAGCACATCGAGTTCAGCCAGGCCCGCAGCGGTGTCCTGTAGACGTGCCAGGTCTTCATTGAGACGGTCGAGCAAATCTTCGTACAGTTGTTTTTCACGGGCAAGAGCGCGGCTGCGTGCAGACAGGGCTTTGTCCTCAAAGGTTTTCAGCTCAGGGGTAATAAAGCGCTCAGCGCCCTTGAGCGTCTGGCGTCTTACATAGTCGGCTGGCGCCTGAGCTGACTGGCCCCGAGACAGTTCGATGAAATACCCGTGTACCCGATTGTAGCCGACCTTCAGGGTGGAGAGACCGGTGCGTTCGCGCTCACGGGTTTCCAGGTCGATCAGGTATTGCCCGGCGTTTTCGCTGATATTCTGCAGTTCGTCAAGGTCCGCGTCGTAGCCTGGCTTGATTACCCCGCCGTCGCGCAGGACCGCCGGGGGATTTTCAATCACGGCCCTTTGGAGCAGTTCGGCCAGTTCCGGATACACGCCGACTTCCCCAGCCAGATGTTGCAGATGCGCTGTTTCCAGAGGTTCCAGGGCCTGTTGCAAGGCGGGCAGGGCGGCGAGGGAGTCACGTAGACGCGCCAGGTCCCGCGGGCGCGCCGAGCGCAGCGCGATGCGAGCAAGAATGCGCTCAATATCGCCAATACCCTTGAGTGCGGGTTGTAATTCCTCGTGGTAATGCTGCTGTAAAAGCGTAGTGATGCTGTCCTGTCGTGCTTGCAGTACCTTTGCATCACGCAACGGGCGATTCAGCCAGCGGGCCAGCAGACGGCTGCCCATGGCGGTGGCGGTATGATCGAGCACGTCCAGCAAAGTGTTGTCGCGCCCGCCGGACAGATTGCTGTCGATTTCCAGGTTGCGCCGGCTGGCACTGTCAATGATCACGCTGTCCTCGAAACGCTCCAGAATGAGGCTACGGATGTGCGGCAACGCGATACGTTGGGTTTCCTTGGCGTAACACATCAGCGCACCGGCCGCACCCAGCCCCAGCGTCAGGTCGTTGCAGCCGAAGCCGACCAGGTCCTTGGTGCCGAATTGTTGGGTCAGAGATTTGAATGCGCTATCGCGATCAAACTCCCAGGGTGCTCGTCGGCGCACCGCACGACGTCGCTCGATTGGCGTGTTCGTCTCCCAGTCATCGGGTATCAGCAATTCTGCAGGTGCCAGTCTCTCTAGCTCACCCAGTAGTGTTTCCCAGCCCTGTAATTCCATCACACAGAAACGCCCGCTATTGATATCCAGCGTGGCCAGGCCAAAACCTCGCTCGCTACCGACCAGTGCGGCCAACAGGTTGTCGCGCCGCTCGTCCAGCAAAGCCTCGTCACTGACCGTGCCGGGTGTGAGGATGCGAACCACCTGCCTTTCTACCGGCCCCTTGCTGGTAGCCGGATCGCCGATCTGTTCGCAGATCACCACAGACTCGCCAAGCTTCACCAGTCGGGCCAGATAACCTTCTGCGGCGTGATAGGGAATGCCGGCCATCGGAATGGGTTGGCCGCCGGACTGTCCGCGGGCAGTCAGGGTAATGTCGAGTAGGCGCGCAGCTTTTTTCGCATCATCAAAAAACAGCTCGTAGAAATCCCCCATGCGATAAAACAGCAGCTCGTGCGGATGGTGCTGCTTGATCCCGAAGTACTGCTGCATCATCGGTGTGTGGCTAGATCCGGATGGCTGGTTTCGAGCTTCTTTTTTCATCTTAATCCATTGAAAATCAGGTTATTTCATCGCATCGCACAGAGTCGCGCAGGGGTTTCAGCACATGGATCTGGAGGGAGCGACTGGGGTAGCGCGCCAGAGTAGCAAACCGGCAAGGTCAAAAACAGTTGAAAACATCAAGTGCCACCACCGGATAACCCGGGGGATGAATCCGTAGTTGGAGACTGGCATAGTCTATTCAGTTTTATGAGAGGAGTGCGCATGTCGAACTATGATCACTTGATTGACGCTACGGCCGCCCGGCTGGGCAATGTATTGCAGCGTCACGGCTTGAATGTGAGTGCAGCAGAATCTTGCACCGGAGGCGGCATCTGTGAGGCCATCACTCGCGTCAGTGGCAGCTCTGCCTGGTTCCAGACGGGCTTTGTCACCTATGCCAATCAGAGCAAAAGCCGTTGGCTGGGCGTGCATGAGGGTGATCTGCAGGCTCATGGTGCGGTAAGTGAGCCGGTGGTGCGCGCGATGGCCAGTGGTGCGCTGGCAGCCGCTGAAGCTGATATTGCGGTCGCGGTAAGTGGCATCGCCGGTCCGGATGGTGGGACCGCAGAGAAGCCGGTGGGCACGGTATGGTTTGCCTGGGCCCTGCGCGACGGCACAGTCAGCTCCGGCTGCCGCCGTTTGCAGGGCAATCGCCGGGAAGTGCGCGCCCAGACCGTTTTGCACTCTCTGGAGGGCCTGATCAAGGCCGCAGAGCAGTTGGCTGTGAGCCAGTCCTCAACCTGATTAAACAAGGGGTAGGCGGCGGCAGACTTCTGTGAAATAATACTGACCATATATACAGTAGTTTTCGTTTTCCGGGCACTCGCGTACCCGCCACTCCAAGAGGATGCACAATGGACGACAACAAGAAAAAGGCGCTTACGGCTGCCTTGAGTCAGATTGAACGTCAGTTTGGCAAGGGTGCGGTGATGCGCATGGGTGATCAAGAGCGTATGGCCATCCCGTCAATCTCAACCGGTTCCCTGGGGTTGGATATTGCCCTGGGCCTGGGAGGTTTGCCCAGGGGCCGGGTCGTCGAGATTTATGGTCCGGAATCTTCAGGTAAAACCACACTGACTCTCTCGGTCATTGCCCAGGCGCAGAAGCAAGGTGCTACCTGTGCTTTCGTTGACGCAGAGCACGCACTGGATCCCGAATATGCCGGCAAGCTTGGTGTGATCGTGGATGATCTGCTGGTTTCTCAGCCTGATACCGGTGAGCAGGCTCTGGAAATTACCGACATGCTGGTACGCTCCAACGCGGTCGACGTAATTGTCATCGACTCGGTAGCAGCCCTGGTACCCAAGGCCGAAATCGAGGGCGAGATGGGTGATCACCACGTCGGTGTGCAGGCCCGCCTGATGTCCCAGGCCCTGCGCAAGATTACCGGTAACATCAAGAACGCCAATTGCCTGGTTATTTTCATCAACCAGATCCGCATGAAGATCGGCGTGATGTTCGGCAACCCGGAAACCACTACAGGTGGTAACGCGCTGAAGTTCTACTCCTCCGTCCGTCTGGATATCCGCCGTACCGGCGCGGTGAAGGAAGGCGACGAAGTAGTGGGTAGTGAGACCCGCGTCAAGGTAGTCAAAAACAAGGTGGCGCCTCCGTTCCGTCAGGCTGAATTTCAGATCCTCTACGGTTCCGGCATCTATCACAATGCCGAGATCATCGATCTGGGCGTGCAAATTGGCCTGGTCGAGAAATCCGGCGCCTGGTATGCCTACAAGGGCAACAAGATTGGCCAGGGCAAGGCCAATGCAGCCAAATACATGGCCGAGAATCCGGCCATTGCCGACGAGATCGAGAAGGCTATTCGTGATCAGCTGTTGCCCAAGCCCAGCAACGCCAAGGCAGCGGCTGTCGAGGCCAGCGCCGACGTTGATCTGTAATCTGACGCGACATCATGTTTGGTCGTCAGCAGCAGCTTGAAACGCCCCAGGAAATCCGGCGCAGCGCGCTGGACTTGCTGGCGCGACGTGAGCATAGCCGGCTCGAAATGCTACGCAAGCTAAAGCTGCGTGGCGCTTCTACCGACCAGTGTGAAGCAGTGATCGATCAATTGCAGGAAGATGGCCTACTAAGCGACGAGCGATTCTGCGAGGCCTACGTGCATGCCCGGGTTCAGCGTGGTTACGGCCCGCAGCGACTTGCAGAGGAGTTACGCGAGCGCGGCGTGGCCGAGCATCTTGTCAGCGACGTGCTGGGACTGGACTGGGATTGGTCCAAACGGGCCAGCGTGGCATTCGCCAAACGCTTTCCTGAAGGCCCTGCAGAAGATCTCAAGCAGCGTGCGAAACAGCTCAATTTCATGCGCTACCGGGGTTTCGCAGATTTTCGACTCGATTGACGTAATTGATAAGTGCTCTTAACCGGCCCTGATGGCGGCCGTTAAAGCTGAATACCAGACGATGCATTCCATCCAATTCTGGCTCATCCGGATCTGGGCATCCGGTACCTACCTGCTCGAAATCCCCTCCTTCGCAAATATCATTGAATTGTTCGTTGATCTGGTCCAGTGTGAGATCGCTCAGTGGCTTGTGCATCCGCAGCTGATAGCGCCTATCAACCCATCTGGATGAATGGTAATTGCTGTAGAAGTGCAGAATTTCCTGCATGGCCTGATCAGGTGAGCGCGCCAGTGTGATCAGATTGAAGTCGGCCTCAAGTATGTATCCCTGATCACACATCTGGTTTTTGAAAAAAGTCAGCAGACCGTCCCAGAAGCCACCATCGGGAACGTCGAGCAGGATAATGGGTACTACCGGACTCTTGCCGGTCTGGATCAGCGTCAGCACCTCCAGGGTTTCATCCAGAGTGCCAAAGCCTCCCGGGCATAGAACCAGCGCGTCAGCTTCCTTGACGAAAAACAGCTTGCGCAAAAAGAAAAATCTGAAACGCAGGTCATGATCTGTGTTGTATACGATGTCGTTGGAGCGCTGCTCGAACGGCAAGGTGATATTGAAGCCGAGACTGTTGTCCAGACCGGCCCCTTCATGAGCTGCACCCATGATGCCATTGCCAGCTCCAGTGATGGTCATATAGTCATTCTGGGCAAGGGTTCTGCCCATATCGCGTGCCAGGGCATACAGCTGATGGTCAACGTGGGTTCGAGCCGAACCGAATACGGTTACCTTGCGGCGGCGCTTGAACATCTCGAGTCGGGCGAAGGCCTGCTCGAGTTCGGCAATGGTTTGCAGCATGATCTTGGCGTCCCAACGGTCCCTGTCAGCCTGTGCCATGCGTACGATGTTGAGAATCATCTCACGGTAGAGCGGAGCGTTTGCGCTATTGCCAGCGCTGGCATCGACCAGCGCATCGATTTTTTGCTGTAACCCCGTTCCACCGGTCTGCACATGCCGTGTCAGGTAGTCCGCCGGGTCTTTGTCATCGGTCATCGACAGTTCCAGTATCAGTTTGCATGCTCGTCAAAACGCTATTTGCTCATCCAGCTCCGGGATAGTTGCCAGCCAGCCAAGGCGGGCTTTTATCGCCGCTGCAAGCGCTTCGCTCTTTTCCAGCTCACCATGCACCAGATAGATTTCAGGACTGCGTTTGAAGTGCCCAAGCCATTCAATGAGTTGTGACTGGCCGGCATGTGCGGAAAATCCACCGAGTGTATGCAGATGCGCCTTCACGGCGAGGCTCTGATGAATAATGCGTACGTTTTTCTCACCGTCGACCAGTCGACGGCCCAGGGTACCCTTGGCCTGGAAGCCGGGCATGATGATATGGCAATCATCACGCCAGAGATTGTGTTTGAAGTGATGGACTATACGGCCGCCGTTGCACATGCCTGCGCCGGCAATAATAATCGCGCCGCCGTAGACGCGGTTGATTGCCATGGATTCCTCGGTGCTTGGCGTGCATTTGAGGATCGGCAGCCAATGCTTGAGATCCCCTTTTTTCTGGCTTTCGATCAGTGCTTTTTCAGCAGGTTTGAAGTCCTTGCGAAAACGATCGTAAATCTCCGTGGCAGCGATCGCCATGGGGCTATCCAGAAATACAGCCTGTTGCTTGAGCGTGCCGGCCTGATAAAACTTGCCCAGATAGTAGAGGATGTCCTGGGTTCGACCTACGGCAAACGACGGGATCAGGACATTACCGCCGCTGGCCCAGGCGGCATCGAGTATTTGCTGGAACTCCTCCAGGGTCTCGTCCAGGTTGCGGTGGTCCCGATCGCCATAGGTAGACTCCATCAACAGCAGGTCTGCCTCCTTAAGGGTTTCAGGCAGCTTCAACAGGGGCGACTGGTCATTGCCCAGGTCTCCTGAAAACACCAGTTTGCGGGTGAGGTTGTGCGCTTCATGAATGGTTATTTCCACGACGGCCGACCCCAGAATATGGCCAGCCTCATGGAAGGTAACATTGATACCATTAGCCGCTGTCGCTTCCTGACCATACTCATGGTGCTTGCACAGTCGCAGAGCGGCGTCGGTATCTTCCTGGGTATAAAGAGGTTCGAGAAGGGGCTTGCCTGCACGTTTGCGCCACTTGTTTTCCCAGTCAGTGTCCCTTTGCTGCAGGGCGGCGGCGTCGCCGAGCATGAGTTTCAGGAGTTCGGCGCAGCCCTGGGTCATATAAATAGGGCCTTTATAGCCTTCAGCCACCAGTTTGGGCAGAAGACCTGAATGATCCAGGTGCGCGTGGGAGATAATGACTGCGTCGAGGCTCTCGGGCATGAAGTCGAAGCGATTTCGATTCTGCGCCTCTTCCCGACGGTACCCCTGGGTCATGCCGCACTCCAGCAGAACCCGGGATCCATTGGCTTCCAGCAGATAACAGGAGCCGGTAACCTGGCGTATCGCGCCTTTGAAGGTGAGTAGAGCCATGTTTATATTCTCCGCCTGAAAATTCCATTGTGCCGGGCGTTGATGGCTGGTTCGTTGATCTGGGACAGTCTAGAAGGACTGACAGTGTTCAGATACAAAGCTGTGTGTCAGGACGGGCTGAGTGGTATCAGTCAGCACAAAGTGGTAGGTCAGGGTCGCGCCCATGTCCATCAGGCGGCGAAACTGCTGGTTGGAGCACACGCTGGCCTGCAACTGGCTGCGTACAACCAGGGGCTCGGACTGCAATTGGGCCGCATAAGCTTCATTGACCGAAAGGTAATTGATCAGGTGACCATCTCGCGCACTGAAGCCTTCATCGACAATGTCATCATTGAGTGGCCGAGGAGTGCCGATGCTACTTTGCTCGGCAATGTCCTCAAGGGTTTCCTGCAAGCGCATTTCCCTGAGCGATTGCGCCTGAGAGGGAAGGGCGATTAGGGTTGCAACGAGCAGGGTAGTGGACAGGGTTAACCAACGCATGAATATTCTCCATTGACCGGAATGTATGACGGACTGCAGCATTCGACCATCCCGGAGTGAACTGGTTCGTGCCAAGCCCGACCAGAGCGGTTTTGATTGTGTCAGAATGCTGGCCGAGCACCAAATCTGAAAGTGGAAATCCATGACCGAAGAGAAGTATCCCGAGCACGCGGTTCACCGGCTCCGGAGCCAGATGCGTGAAAAATCGACCAGGCCCTTTCGTGCCCGGGGCTCGTTCATGCAGCGTTGCGAGGGTTGCCTGCTTGCTCCCAGGGCATGTCTGTGTGACTGGCGACCCAGCCTGGCAACGTCAGTAGGCATCTGCCTGATCATGCATCCCCTGGAGCCGCTCAAGCCAACCAACACCGGAAGGTTGATAGCCGACTGTCTTCCCGAGACCCACGCTTTTGTCTGGTCCCGCACAGAAACGGATTCGCAGCTGGAGCACTTACTGGCAGACCCCCAATGGCAGCCGTATATCGTTTTCCCCGGGGAGTACGCGCGACCCGATCAGCAGGTGGTGCAGGAGCTACCCGAGCGCAGCGCTTCAGGTAAGCGACCGCTGCTGGTCATTCTTGATGCTACCTGGACGCAGGCCCGCAAGATGTTTCGTAAAAGTCCTTGCCTGGCTGGGTTGCCGATACTGAGCCTGCGCACCGAGCAACTTTCGCGCTATCGCCTAAGACGCTCCTGTCGTGAGGAGCATCTGTGTACCGTCGAAGTGGCCGCTGCCTGTCTGGCGCTGGCTGGCGATGAGGCCGATGCGCAGTTGCTGGGTGACTATTTCGACCTTTTTACCGAAGCCTACCTTGCGTCGCGGGCCAATCGGCCGTTCACGCTGGACACACCAGCGCATGAGCGTCTCGCGCTGCATCTGGCCAGAAAACCTAATACTCAGTGATGCCCGGCGGGCTCTTGCTGAACGGGTACTATTGCCCGTCGCCTTTCCAGAACCAGGGGCACCAGTTGCGCTACCAGCATGCCGGCGAGCATCAGGGAGCAGCCGATGAATCCCCTCAGGCTGAGTGTCTCATTGAGAACCAGCCAGCCGGCCAGCGCAGCGAATACGGCTTCCAGGCTGAGAATCACCGCGGCATGGGAGGCGATGGCATCACGTTGGGCCACTACCTGAAGGGTGAAAGCAACCCCTACGGCCAGCAAGCCGCCGTACAGAATGGCTGGCCCGGCCAGCACGATTGAGGTCCAGACAATGGGCTCAAAAATCACTGCCAGTACCAGGCTGATCACAGCGCACACCACAAATTGGCAGAAAGCCACTCGCACCGGATCGAAGCGGCTGGCCAGGGAGCTTACCAGCAACACGTGTACGGCCCAGCAGGCCGCGCCGGTCAACTGCAGCCAGTCGCCCCGTGAGATGCTGTAGTCTGCATTCACGCTCAATAACAGCATCCCGATCAATGCCATTGCTGCGCCGGCCCAGGTGCCGATGCCAGTGCGCATACCGATGAATAGCCCGAAAACTGGCACCAGAATGACGTAGAGCCCGGTGATGAATCCGGAGTTGGTCACGGTGGTAAACATCAGACCGATCTGCTGCAGGTTAATGCCCAGGGTGAGGACAAGCCCCAGAATCAGGCTTCCCAGCAGCATGGGCCGGCTAAATCGGTACCCGCCGGGAGCGGCGCGGGGCCTGGCGAGCAACACCAAAGGCAGAACTGCCAGAGCGCCGAGCAGAAATCGCAGTCCGGTGTAAAGGAAGGGGCCGACATGCTCCATGCCCTTGCTTTGGGCGACAAAGGTCGAGCCCCAGATCAGAGCTGTAATCAGCATGAGCAGGTCGGCTCGGTAGGCACTGGATTTCATGCATGGCTCCGCTTGATTGATTCCGGCGCGGAGTATGCCTACAGGTTTTGTCCAAAAACAGATACAGTTGCGCAGGATTAGCGCGTGACCGCTGGGTCGGCACAATCAGTTAATTGACGGGTTCTCCGGCGGCTGTCACGCTTTGCACCACAAAGCCAACAAAAATAACATCATTATCGAGAACATAAGGTATGGCTCCCACCTACGATATTCTGATCGCAGACGATCACCCGCTGTTTCGCAGCGCATTGCGCCAAGCTCTCGTTTCGGCCGCTGACGCGCAGCTTCAGCTCACGGAAGTGGGCAGTATTTCCGAGCTGCAGGCTAGCCTGGAAACGCGAGACAGTTGGGATCTGGTTCTGCTGGATCTGAACATGCCTGGCGCCTACGGTTTTTCAGGGCTGGTTTTGTTGCGAGGTCAATATCCGCATCTCCCCGTGGTAGTGATTTCAGCCCAGGAAGAGTCCTCCGTGGTCAATCGTGCGCGAGACTTCGGTGCCAGCGGCTTTATTCCAAAGTCTTCGTCCCTGGAAGAAATACAGCAAGCGGTGCGCACAGTGCTGGAAGGCGGCATAAGTTGGCCAACTGCAGCCGGCAGTGGCGGACCGCTATCGGAGCAGGAAAAGACCGTGAGCGCTCAGCTTGCCAGTCTCACGCCACAGCAGTTCCGCGTGCTGACCATGGTCTGTGATGGTCTGCTGAATAAACAGATCGCCTACGAGCTGAGTGTGTCAGAAGCAACTGTCAAGGCACACGTCACTGCTATATTTCGTAAGCTGGGAGTGCGTACCCGGACCCAGGCGGCACTGGTGTTGCAGCAAATGGAACTGACCCATGCGGGTCAGAGTGCATGACCAATCCGTACAAGGGCGCTACCGGCCTTCGGCGTATCTGGAATGCCTGTGGCTACTCACTGGACGGTTTGATGACGGCCTACCGCGGGGAAGCCGCGTTCCGGCAACTGGTCTGGATGGCGATCATTCTGATTCCAGTGGCTCTGGTCTTGCCGGTTGGTCCGGTTTCCAGAGCTCTATTGATTGGCAGTGTGCTCATCTCATTGATCATCGAGCTGTTGAATTCGGCTATCGAGGCGGCAATCGATCGAATATCGCTTGAGACCCATCCTCTGTCCAAGGCGTCGAAAGACATGAGCAGCGCTGCGCAAATGCTCGGCCTCATTCTGCTGGCGGTTGTCTGGGGCCTGGTTCTGCTGGAAAACTTCTAGCCCGGACTGCAACAATCGTCCGATGTTTAGACCTAAGTCGTAGTCGGGGTTGCTGGGCAAAGCCAGGGCGGCCTGACAGACTGGTCACCTTGTTCAAGGTGTCGTTACGTGATGCTTTCAGGTTTGCTGGTCGCCTCGATATTTCTCCTTTACATGGCGTTGCTGTTTGCTATCGCGTTCTGGGGCGACAGGCAGACCAGCGAGTTCAATCCGCGACTCCGTGTATGGGTTTACAGCTTGTCCCTGGCGGTCTGGTGTACCAGCTGGACGTTCTTTGGTGCAGTGGGCATGGCCGCCGATCAGTTGTGGAATTTTCTCCCGATCTATATCGGCCCAGTCATTCTGTTTCTGTTCGGGTGGCGTCTCTACGCTCGCATGATTGCGATCAGCAAACAGGAAAACATCACTTCGATTGCCGATTTTATTGCCTCACGCTACGGCAAATCCCGAGGGCTTGCGGTAGCAGTCAGCATCTTGTGCCTGGTCAGTGTTCTGCCGTATATCGCGTTGCAGCTCAAGGGTATTGTGCTGGGGTATAACCTGCTCAGCGGCTCGTCCATGACCGGCAGTGGGACCCTTGCCGGTACCAGCGGTGCCGAAGATACCGCACTCATCATCACCTTTGTCCTGGCTCTGTTCACTGTTCTCTTCGGAACCCGAAGCCTTGATGCTACCGAACACCACCGGGGCATGATGCTGGCTATTGCTTTCGAGTCCCTGGTCAAGCTCCTGGCGTTTCTGGCGGTAGGTATTTTTGTCACCTTCAGTCTGTTCGGCGGAGTGGGGGACTTGCTCCAGCGGGCCACTTCCAGCCCGGAGCTACAAGAGTACTGGCAGCGCGATACCTTGTTCACCAATCTGCTATTTCAGTCGTTCATTGCCATCCTGGCGTTTCTCTGTCTGCCCCGACAATTTCAGGTGGCTGTCGTCGAGAATATCGAACCTGGTGATTTGCGCCTGGCCCGCTGGGTGTTTCCCGCCTATCTCATTCTTGCAGGTCTGTTCGTACTTCCTATCAGCCTGGCCGGACAGATGACCCTGGGCCCGACAGTGTCGGCAGATTCCTATGTGATCAGCCTGCCACTTTTGCAGGGCAGTCCGGTCCTGGCGCTATTGGCATTCATTGGTGGCGCATCGGCGGCGACGGGCATGGTGATCGTGGCTGCCAGTGCCTTGAGTACCATGGTATCGAATGATGTTGTGTTGCCGTTGTTGCTGCGCAATCGGAACCGGCCGGAACGGACCTATGAAGAGTTTCGCGGTCTGCTACTGAATGTCAGGCGGACCAGCATTCTGGTTATTCTGTTGCTCGCTTACGTGGTGTATCGGCTGATTGGCTCGGCTGGCACACTTGCGAGCATTGGACAAATCGCCTTCGCCGCCATAGCTCAGTTGGCGCCGGCCATGTTCGGGGCGCTGTTCTGGAAACAGGCCAACCGTGCTGGCGTATTTGCCGGTCTGGCCGTGGGCAGCAGTCTGTGGTTCTACACGCTGATCCTGCCTTTGCTGGGCTGGCAGTTGGAGGGCTGGCCGCTGCTGAATACCCTTTACGGCGGTCCGCTGGATCTTCCGATGGATAACCTGACACTGGCGAGTTTGATTGCGCTGGCTGGCAACGTGGTGTTTTTCATACTGGTATCGGGGTTCAGTCGGACCCGGGTGGTAGAGCACTGGCAGGCCAGTCGTTTTGTCAGCCCTGATTCGTCGTCCTGGCAGGAAGGGCCCAGCCGGGCGCTGCTGCGGGTGACAGTGGATGATCTGTTACTGCTGGCTGGGCGGTTCGTTGGCCAGGAGCGCGCGCAACGCAGCTTCGAGCGTTTCTCTCTGACCCGGGGGGGCGCTATGTCCGGATCACAAATTGCCGGTAGCGCCTGGATTGCCCACAGTGAACGTCTGCTGGCTGGGGTCTTGGGCGCCTCTTCGGCCAGGGCCGTAGTCAAGACAGCAATCGAAGGCCGGGACATGCAGTTCGACGACGTGGTACGCATCGTCGATGAGGCCACCGAAGTGTTGCAGTTCAACCGCGGGCTGCTGCAAGGTGCTATCGAGAATATCAGCCAGGGAATCAGTGTGGTCGACCGCGAGCTGCGCCTGGTGGCATGGAATCGACGCTACCTGGACATGTTCGAATATCCCGAAGGGTTGATTGCGATAGGTACGCCCATTGCTGATCTGATCCTGTATAACGCTAGCCGTGGCCTGTGTGGCCCCGGTGATCCCCGTGAGCATGTGACCAAGCGCATTAACTGGATGCGCAAGGGCAACGCCCATCGTTCCGAACGGCAGTTCCCCAGTGGGCAGGTTATTGAGATCATTGGCAATCCGATGCCTGGCGGTGGCTTTGTCATGAGCTTTACCGATATCACTGAATTTCGCCGGGCAGAGCAGGCTCTGAAAGAATATAACGAGCGCCTGGAACAGCGCGTTGCCGAACGTACCAGTGAGCTGTCGAAGCTCAATCAGGCACTCACACTGGCCAAGGCTCAGACCGAGCGCGCCAGTCAGTCCCAAAGCCGCTTTCTCACCGCAGTAAGCCACGACCTGATGCAGCCCATGAATGCCGCCAGACTGTTTTCGGCGTCCTTGTCCCATCAGGCCAACCTGCCGCCCGAGGCAGAAGAGCTGGTGCACCATCTGGATACGTCCCTGCGGTCAGCCGAGGATCTGATTTCCGACTTGCTGGATATTTCTCGCCTCGAAGCCGGTCGCATCACGCCGGAATGGAATGACTTTGCCCTCAGTGAACTCTTTGAACCCTTGCGTATCGAGTTTGGCGCTTTGGCTGTCGAACGGGGTGTTGAGCTGCGCGTGCATGACAGCCAACTGCGCGTGCGCAGTGATATGCGCCTGTTACGTCGGGTGCTGCAGAACTTTCTGACCAACGCATTTCGCTATGCGGGGCGTTCCAAGGTCGTGCTTGGTGCCCGGCGACAGGGCAGTCAGTTAAGGATCGAGGTGTGGGACCGCGGGCCAGGGATTCCCGGGGATAAGCTGAGAGTCATATTCGAGGAGTTTCAGCGGCTGGACAGCCACCACACCCAGGCTGAAAAAGGCCTCGGACTGGGACTGGCCATTGCCGACGGTATCTGTCGGGTCCTGGGTCATGAGCTGGCGGTGCGCTCTTGGCCAGGCCGTGGCAGCGTCTTCAGTGTCGCCCTGCCGGTTGCCACGGCCGTCAGGCCCCGCATACGGCTGGCTGCCGTGCAACCGAGCCCTACTGTCTGCGGCGCCCAGGTGCTGTGTGTAGACAACGAGGAAAATATCCTGACCGGCATGCATAGCTTGCTCAGCCGTTGGCAGTGTCATGTCGCGGTGGCAAAGGATCGGGTGGAGATCGAGCAACTGCTGGATTCCGGATTCCGGCCGCAATTGATTCTGGTGGATTACCACCTGGATGCGGGCGACACGGGCACTGCTTTGGTCCAGTGGCTACGCGGGCGTTTGGCGGAGGACCTGCCAGGGGTGGTCATCAGTGCCGATGGTCGTAGCGAACTGGTAGCGCAGATACGTGCTGCGGGTCTGGACTTCCTGCCCAAGCCGATCAAACCAGCTGCGCTCCGGGCGTTGATCAGCCGCTATGTGAATCTGCACTGAGGCCTGTTCGCGCCAAACTGTATCTTGTGTGCTTCAACGCCAGAGCGTAGTTTCGCTCGCCTGATCGTTAAAGGGCCAAAGCATGTCACCGCGTTGCAAGTCTGCGTTAGTCGGAGCCAGGGACACCATTCCGATGCTGGTCGGCGCTCTGCCATTCGGCATAATTTTCGGCACTCTGGCCGTTTCGTCCGGGCTTTCTGCAACCGCAACCCTGGCCATGTCCGCTCTGGTGTTTGCCGGCTCGGCCCAGTTCATCGCCATTGGGCTGATTGCTTCGGGTACCGGGCTGCTGGTCATTCTGCTCACTACCCTGATCGTCAACTTGCGGCATCTGCTCTACAGCGCCAGCCTACTGCCCTATGTACGCCATCTGTCGCAGCGCTGGCGTCTGCCGCTGGCGTTCTGGCTGACCGATGAAAGCTATGCGGTAGCGCACAGGCATTACCTCAGCCCGGATGAGCCCCTGGAAGACAAACACTGGTATTTTTTCGGTTCCTGCCTGGCGATGTACAGCAACTGGTTTGTCTGCACCCTGATTGGCGTCCTGCTTGGTCGTTCGCTGCCGGAGATGGCCGAATGGGGTCTGGATTTCGCGATGGTCGCCACTTTTATCGGTATCGTCGTGCCCTTGTTACGAACCCGGCCAATGCTGGTTGCCGCGCTGGCTGCCGGGGCTGTCGCCGTGGTGGCCCACGGATTGCCTTACAAGCTGGGTTTGATGCTTGCTTCGCTCGTCGGTGTCATGGCTGGCATTGCAGCCGAGCGGTTGGTCAGCCGACCCAAGTCGGGCCAGGGAGGTGATGCATGACTTTCCATGAGATCATTTTGGTAGCGGGTATGGCTCTGATCACCTTTGCTATCCGTTACACGCTCTTTGCTGCCGGGCACCGGGTAAGGTTTACCCCCTGGGTTGCCCAGGGCTTGAATTACGTGCCGGTGGCCGTGCTCACGGCAATAGTGGCACCCGCCATGCTCATGCCTGATGGCAGCCAACTGGATCTGGGTGTGGATAACGCCTATCTCGTAGGCGGTATTGTGGCGATCATCCTTGCCGCGCGATGGCGCAACCTTTTGGTAACTATTATCGGTGCAATGTTGTGCTTCTTCGCCTGGCGTTGGTGGCTCGGGTAATCACCAGAAAGTTGCACGGCCACTGCGCACAGCGGTAACCATCAACGCCAGTGCGGCGATCGAGATCAGGGTGGTGAAGCCCAGCACGGTTGTGCCAAAACCGATCACGTCGCTGGTAAAACCGACGCCAAGCACCACAGAAGCCATTGTCAGGTATGCCATCAGGTAGAACGCCGAGATGATCCCGCCGCGCTCTGCCGGTGGTGCTACCTGGCTGATAGAGGCAATTGCCACCACCCCGGTGGCCCCGGCCCCGGTAGCAGTGGCCAACGTTGCCAGTGCAAACAGCGAGGGCGAACTGAGTAGCACTGAGCCTGCCATGATCACCAGGCCGGTGATGAGCATGATGGGCCCGGCGATCAGCAGTCGGTTGAGGGGTTGGCGTTGGCAGGCAAACTGACTAATTCCCGCCATCAACTGCCAGGCGGCAGCAAATAGACCCGCAACGGCGCGATCGCTGATGCCGGTCAGATTCATGGCCAGTGATGGACCCAGCGATGCGTAGAGACTTCCGGTAGACCAGGCCAGGCATATAGCGGCGGCCGCGAATATGAACGCACCCAGAAGCTCGCGTGGCACCTTGATGGTGGTCGGTCGCCAGTTGCGCAGCTTGAAGTTGTGCTGGCGCTGACCGAGGTGAGTGGGCCAGGGTGCGGACAGTAGCAGAATGATGGAGCCGAGAGTTAGCGCAATAATGACCAGAAAAGGCCAGAAAGCAGCGCCGGTGCCGAAGTGCAGCGCAATCGAGCTGACCGTGGGGCCCGCGAAGGCGCCGAGGGTAAAGAACAGCGCCGAAAGAGTCGCCGCACGAGTCCAGTTCTCATTGGGCTCAAGTTCTACCAGAGCGGCCGAAGCTGCTCCGGTAACCAGGCCGGTGCCAATGCCGGTCAACAAGCGCGCCAGGCCCAGGCCGTAGATATCTGTGGCCAGGAGAAATGCGCTCGCCCCGGCCAGTATGAACACCAATCCCGGCACCATCATCTGTCGTCTACCGAGTTTGTCCGATAGCGATCCGAGGATGAGCAGTGTGGTTACTACCCCAAGTACATAAATGGAAAAAACCGCTGTTAGCGCTGTGGAAGAAAACCCCCATTGATCCTTCCAGTAGGAGTACAGGGGGGTTGGCAGATTGCTGGCAAAGATCGTGGTAAAAATTGCCAGCAGGGCAGCAATCATTGCCAGGCCCCGGCGATTTTCGCCGCCGGTTGCGCTCAGTTCCGCTGTCATGCTCTGTGTCCGTAGGGGTGATGCCTGCATTATCGCAGAGAGCGGCTGCTGTTGCGCTGTTGCCTGGCATCATCAGCGGTTATGGAAAAGCCTATGGTGTCGCGCCAGATGCTGCTGGCATGTCGCCCAGGTTGTTCGCCAGGGACTCCAGGGGGAAACGGTATTGAGCATCAATCGCACGACGGAACAGCCCCCCTAGCTGCCCCAGGTCAGCCGCCGGCGCAGGCCACAGCTCGGAGTCACGGACTAATGAAGTGGTTTTCCCGTCGTCGGAAACGGTGGCTAGGGCAAAACGGAACGGGTGATAGCCAGTCATGCCCAGCCGCAGATCGGTCACTACCCACTGGCTCCCAATAAGGTCGTAGCGCAGCATGTCACGAGTGAACCAGCGTAACCTGTGATGCTGCTCCGAGCCCTCAAGGGCCAGCGCTGCTTCGCTGTAGTTTCGCGGCAACTTGACCAGTTTCGGCAGCTCGCTATCAAACCATCCGGTGAGTCCTTCGTAATAATCATCTCCGTCTACAGCCACCACCCGCCAGAGCAGAGTGTTGAAAGGCGTGGGAGAGCTGAAACGGTGCTCAGTTTCAACGCCCGCGAGCGCAAGGGCACGATCGAGCCGGTAATCCGCCATCTGCTTGCCGGCCAGGGTGCTGAGCAGATACAGACTACTGATCACCAGCGCCGCATGTTGCCAGCGCAGGCCCGCGCGATTCATGCCGATAATCAGGCCGGCGACTACCGCGAACAGCAATGGCAAGGTGTACAGGGGGTCGATAATGAAAATGCTTGAGATCGCCACCGGTGCTGTGGTCATTGGCCAGAAAAGTTGCGTCCCGTAGGTGGTGAAAGCATCGAGGAGCACGTGGGTGACGAAGATCAGCCAGATGCACAGCCATAGTCGGACTGCCGTGTAATCAGGATGGGGACGCAGGCGTCTTGCGAGCCAGGCGAGTATCAAACTCAGACCAGTGAGTACGAAAAGCGAGTGGCTGAAGCCCCGGTGGTAGGTCATGTCGGCTACCGCATCGCCGAAGTCCAGCACCACGTCCATGTCTGGCAAGGTGCCGAGCAGTGCGCCGGCAACCAGGGCTTTGCGGCCATGCCAGCGGCCTAGCATGGCGCCGCCGACGGAGGCGCCAAGCAGTGCCTGAGAAAGCGAATCCATGTGTGTTCCCCTGAACAAAAAACACCAGAATAAGTCAGTCCGGTGTGTTTTGTCCGGGCAAATCGATTCGAGTCGTAACGCCCGTTTTTATCAGAGAGCGTGCTGCTTATCCACAGCAATGGAGCGGTCCAGCAGTTCCAGCAGTTCCTTGCGCGTCTTGAGCTTGGTATTGCGATGTGCAGTCATATTCAATTTGGTCAACTGCGTGGCCATTTCCATCGCCTTGCTTTCCAGTTCCTCGGCGGATACTACCTTGTCCAGAAAACCTGCAGTTACCGCGTCTGCCGGATCGAACATTTCTGCGTTGATGACCGAGCGGTTGAACGCACTATTGGTCAGGCGTGCGCGGGCCAACTCGATGCCTACATGGTGCATCGTCATGCCGATGGCAACTTCATTCAGGCCGATTTTGAACGGGCCCTCGATTCCGATACGGTAATCGGCAGAGAGGAGGATGAAAGCGCCTTTGGCCACCGCGTGGCCGGTGCAGGCAACAATCACCGGGAAGGGGTGAGACAGCATGCGTCGAGCCAGGGTTGAGCCGGATGCAACCAAGTCCCGTGCCGCGTCTGCACTGGATGTCATGACCTTGAGATCGTATCCGCCGGAGAGAATGCCGGGTTGCCCGGTGATAACTACAACGGCCTTGTCCTGCTCGGCCTGATCAAGCGCCTTGTTGAATGCCTCCACAACAGCCGGAGATACCGCATTGACCTTGCCGTTGCTCAAGGTAAGACGCGCGATGCCATCGGAGAACTGGTAGGAAACGAGCTCGTTCATGAAATATTCCCTTTGTGTGGAGGCGACCTGACATGGTCGCGTGTGGAATGCAGTGTACCAAGATAAAGCTGACCGGCCAGTTCCGCAGTAATACGCCGGTGCCGGTCTGCACCAGGGAAAAAGGGTTTGCTAAACAGAAGCGCTTTCGGTAAATTAGCGCGCCTTGGAACCGGCCCTGCCGGGTTCGAGAATTGCGGAGAGGTGGCCGAGTGGCTGAAGGCGCACGCCTGGAAAGTGTGTATACGTTAATAGCGTATCGAGGGTTCGAATCCCTCTCTCTCCGCCATATTGCATCGACAAAGCCCCGTTTATCGGGGCTTTGTCGATTTTAATCTTCAGGTTTTCACTGCTTTTAGGAAAAGGCTACCCGTTCAAGCATCCGGTCGTAGATCTGCCTATCAGCCACATAGCAGTGACAGGAGGCTTCTTCCAGGCCGGGGCGGTCATGCACGGTGATTTTGCCCCTTTGATAGCCGATCAATCCACGGCTTTGCAGGGCCTTGGCTGCCACGGTCACACCTGAACGCCTTACCCCCAGCATCGAAGAGAGAAACTCGTGGGTGAGGTGCAGTTGGTCACCCTGGGTTCTGTCGTGGGTCATCAACAGCCAGCGTGCCAGACGTGGTTCCACTGCGTGAAAGTGGGCACAGGCTGCGGACTGGGCTATCTGACTCATCAATGCATTGAGATAGCGTTTAATCGCTTTTTTCAGGGCGGGGCTGCGTTCCAGATGATCCTGGAAGCAGGCCGATGACATGCGCAATGCCGTACCCCCTCCCTTGACCAATACTTGTATCGAGCTCTCTTGCACGCCGAGCATCAGTGACACTCCCACCATCCCCTCGTTTCCCACCATGGAAACTTCCAGACGTGCTCCGCTTTCCAAGGTCACGATCAGCGAGGCAAGGCAGTCTATTGGGAAGTAGACGTGCAGGATCCGTTCCCCAGGCTCTGCCAGTACCTGACCGAACTTCAGGTCCACCATGTCACTGTCCGCAACAAAACGCTCCAGCTCCTGAGCAGTCAGGCTATCGAGAAGTCGGTTGGGATTGGAAAGAACAGCGGTTTGATCCATTGATGCACTCCAGGCATGAAAATTTGGCCATCGGCACATGCAAAGAACATCATGGAACCCCGAGGTCAGAAAGCGATAGAAAAACAACGCTCTATCGACGACAACAGGGACAGTAACACCGGCTTTTTATCCAGTCGGTACGCTGGAGCACACATGGAAATTTATGTACGCAATCACACCTTCGCTACACTCAATCATGGTTGATCGTGCATGGTGATCAAGCGGAGTGTCGATAATTGAGCAGGCGGTCATATTCCTTTTTTACCACGGCATAGCATTCACATACCCGCCTTTCCAGGCCAGATCTGTCCAGAATGCTGATACGGCCACGGCGGTAGGAAATCAAGCCAGCCCTTTGTAGATCCCCCGCTGCGTCGGTGACGCCTTCCCTGCGCACACCCAGCATGTTGGCGATCAGTTCCTGAGTCATCACCAGTTCGTTGGTGGGCAGTCGGTCCATACTCAGCAGCAGCCATCGGCACAATTGTTGGTCCAGGCTGTGATGCCGGTTACACACAGCGGTCTGGGCCATCTGGGTAATCAGCGCCTGGGTGTAGCGCAGCAACATATCCTGCAGGCAGCCTGCACGGTTGAACTCGGTCTTCAAGAGCTGACCCTTGAGGCGATAGGCGCTGCCAGCGCTTTGAACGATGGCGCGGCTCGGCGTGGTTTCGCCGCCCATGAAAAGCGAGATGCCAACAATGCCCTCGGCTCCAACTAGGGCTGTTTCTGTAGAACTCCCATCCTCCATCACGCAGAGCAGCGAAATGATGCAATCAATGGGAAAGAAAACATATGGCATGGTCTTCCCGGACTCCACCAGAGACTCTCCCAGCGTCAGTTCGACCAGCTCCAGATGCGGCGCCAGGCGGTCGTACTCGTCTTTGGGTAGTATCGCCAGCAAATGATTCTGCCGAGGATCACGTTTCTGGGGCATGCAGGGTACTCCGTTATTGGACAGGCCCTCCTTGTGACACTCGACAGGGAGGGCTTGTTCCGGGGTGTTATTTGGCCCGAGGTTGTCGCGGGAGGGGTATCTGTGAGAGGGCGGGAGGGCATCACTTGCATGGAATCAAGCCGAGGGTTGGATTTGTTCCCTTTGCACGGCGCTGTGTACGAGAAGGCTGCTATGTACGCTAACGCACGGTGTTGGATCTGTCACGGTATTAAACTCGTTAAAATACTCATGCTGTTCAGTCTTTGATGGAGCAACATCACACAAGGATATTCCATAGTGCTTGAGGCTAATATCCGAGCTCTTCAGGTCATGATGGGGGCTGGAGCGCCTGCTTCAGACTCTCCTGAAAACCCTGACGGACCTATTGAAACGCTTCTCGACAGGTACACGCAGCTTGTGGCGCGGATCTTCAAGGTGCCCATGGCGGCAGTATCTATGGTCGACCGGAAGCATCAATTTTTAAAAGCATCTTTCGGAATTGAGGTTTGTGAAAGCTCAGTCCACGACTCTTTCTGTGCCCATGCGCTCAAACTGGATGTGCTTGAGTTGTCAGATATACAGGACGACGAATTGTTCTGTTCCCATCCCTCCGTATTGGGCCCTCCCTTTCTGCGCTTTTACATGGGTGTCGTACTGCGAGGTCCCAGCGGCAAGCCCATAGGTACCCTCTGTATCATGGATACGCTACCTCGCTTCATGAGCCGCCTGGAACGTTCCTGGTTGATTACTTTCGGCCAACAGTTCAGCGAGCTGATCAACCATGAAAATGCCTTGGCTGAGGCGCAGTTACTGCAAGTCAGTGCTCCCATCGAAACGCCGTCAGCTGATTCACTTGCCGAATTGATCCGTCTGTCAGAAAAGGGCGGAGGCTACGTGGCAGTCCTGCATATGCGTCTTAAACGGATAGACGAGATTTATCGTCGCAATGGGCCTGTCGTCAGGAACCATGTTCTGGAATGTCTCGCTGAGCGTCTGAAATCACCTGACTCCAAAGTGTTGGCCGTCCATCATCCGAGTATGGCGCGCTTTGGTGCAGTGATACCGGTGCATTCGATTCAGGATCTGTTCAACGTGATCACTGCTATTGTTGCCAAGCTGTCCAGGCCAATCATTCTCCAGGGGGTAACGATTCAGCCGGACATAGATGTGAGCATCAGCTTGTCTGACCTTGAGGGTGTGACGCTGGAAAAGCTTCTGGAAAAGGCAGAGGCGGCCCTGAACGGCCACATTTCTCATGAAGGGATACGGGTTTTCAACTACTAGTTCGTGGCAAAGCAGTGCAGCAGGAGCCTCACTGCTACTGCAGCCATTTTTGGGTGCCAGGCGGATCAGGATTGGCTTGTTTTGTTCCTCAAGTGAGAGAGCCCCGGATTTCTGGTCTAGACTTTCAGGGTCGATCCGGCCGATGTCGAGAACCGTATGACCCTGACAGGATGTCCGTGCCTTCACCGATCCAGAATGTGGCTTTGCTCCTGTCCTCACTCGGCCAGCCCTCGGCCCGAGCTGTCGTAAAACTGATAACCACAGGAGTGACCATGATGCTTCCCAACCAAACCCTCCGCCAAAGACTAAGCCTCTCCAGTTGTATTGTCGCTGTTCTGCTACTGAATCCGGCAGTTGCCGACACCATCGAGGGTTCGCTCAATGGTGAATCGAAAAGCTGGAATGTCCTCAAGCAGCAAGGCGCATCAACGGCAACTTTTTCGGAGCTGACTCCCGGCATGCAGACAGTCAGGTTGCAGGGCCATGTGGAGCAGAAGTTTGCCACCCAGGGCACCCTGAGTATCAATTTCACGTTGATGAATGGATCGCTGATAAGCCCCCCGGAAGTGACCTATTTCCATACCAATGGATTCATGCCCAACTATGGAAACCAGGATACGCCAGCCGGCTGGGAGCTTAGCATCAGCGAGATTGAAGGGGATTCGGCGCATTTTGTCGGACGATATGAGGGCACCCTGAAACTGCAGGGCAAGCCTGAGGGGAATGAACCCGAGACGCTGGAACTGGCCGTTGAATTCGATGTGCGAGCCACCAGGGATGAATAAACACCTGCGCCGCTCAGTTCATCGGCAGCGCAGGGCGCGGACGGCGCTCAGATAAATACACTGGGCTGTGTTATCTCGGCCCCATGATCTCTGCCAGGCGATCCGGTCGGGGTGCGCCCTGTTGCTGCTGCATGCGTCCCTGGTCATCCTGAAAGAAGATCGCCGGTGTGGCCTGGGCGCCAAGTTGGCTCATCAGATCGTAATTGGCTTTTAGCTGCTGCTCGATCGCCGCCGGGATCGTCTTCATCGCCACAACTCCGTCACCGGACTCATGGTCATGCAATGCCGCCGCGGGATTCTTTGCTGCGAGAATGGTGGCGGATTTGCCGGGGCTGTCTTCACGCAATATGCCGACCATGATATGCCGCAGTTGCACCTTGCCTGACTCTACCCACGGACGTGCCTGCTTCCAGAACATGCTGCAGAACGGGCAGCTGGGATCGGTGAAGGTATAGACCACGCGCTCGGCATCATCAGCGCCATCACCAATCCAGTCGCTGGCTTCCAGCTGCGCCCACATGCCTTTTGCCATGGGTTGATACACCAATTCGTCGAGATGTTTCTGGCTGATATCTGTGCCGTTGGCATCCAGCAGGGTGCCGACCAGTACGTGCTGTCCGTCCTCGGTGAGGTACAGTGCCAGGCCCTGTCCATTGAGTTTGCCGGCAAAACCCTGCAGGCCCGCGGGGGCGTCGAAGCGGCCGACAATGTCGACACCGTGCTTGACGGTAGCGGCAATGGGCGCGGGCCAGTCTTCAGCGCTGGCGAAGGGCGTCAGGGTGAATAGCAGGGCGGGGAGTGCATATTTTGCATGTAGTCGGATCATGGCGTTTCTTCCTCTTTGAGTTTGGCAATCTGGTGGGACAGGCTCGCCGCGGACAGTTCGCCCAGGTGGCTGGCGACCTGCTGGCCTTGTTCGTTGTAAAACAGGGTGGTGGGCAGCGCCTGAGAGCCGACCTGCTGGCCAAACTGACCGCCGCTGTCGAGCAGGACGTTGTGCAGTGTCAGGTCGGTGTCTTGCAGGAAGCGGATTATCTCGCCCTGGCCTTCGCCCTGGTTGATGAAGGCAAAGACAATGTCGGCTTCCCGTTGCTGGGCGTCGGCCAGTACCGGCATTTCACGCCGGCAGGGTGGACACCAGGTGGCCCACAGATTGACCACCAGCGGCCGGCCGTTCAGATCCTCAAGTGATACCTGTTCACCTTCAACGTCGAGCAGCGTCATGTCCGGGAGTTGTGTGCCTTGCTGCAGGGTGTGGAGCATGTAACTGCTCACGCCCCAGAAGATCAGACCGACTGCCAGCGCCCCGCCTAGAGGCAGGCGCAGAGTCAGGTCGCGCCAGGCAAGCCACAGGCCTGCAGCCAGCGCCGCTACGATGCCCGGCCAGATGATGAAACCGCCATCGCGGATGTCGATTACCTGCCAGAGGTCGTCTCTGTAGTGATCGAAATAAAGGGCCACAAACGCCAGGCGGGCGACGCCCAACCCCAGCAGCAGGAGATTGAACAGGTGTTTTTCCGGATTGCGCTCGCGGTGACGCCCCATCCACCAACCGGTCAGCGTCGCCAGAAACAGACTGACCAACATTATGAGATGTGAGCTGGCCATCGCCAGCGGGCCGATATTGACTGTCAGCATTAGCCGTCCTCACGGGTGGTTTGCCACGACTGCATGAATTCACTCGCGTTGACTTCGCCGGTGATGCGGTGGGCGCGTCGCTCCTCGCCATCTGGCCCGAACCACAGAAGGGTAGGCGGGCCATGAATAGCATAGCGCGAGAGCAATTCACGGCTCGCGGCGCTGTTGGTAGTGACGTCCGGTCGCAACAATCTCACGCCATCCAGGCTGGCCATCACATCGGCCTTGCCGAACACGTTCTGTTCCATGATCTTGCAGGACACACACCAGTCTGCGTAGTAGTCGACCAGTACCCATTCTCCAGCTGCCCTGGCGGCGGCCAGTTGCTCATCCAGCTCGGCGGGCGTATCCAGGGTGGTAAAGGCGTCCATATCGCTCTCTGCCGGAGCGGCTGTGGCCGATGCACTATAGACTGCCAAGGGTTGCCAGGGATTGATCGCACCACCGGCAGCGCCCAACAGCAGCGTCAGGCCCCAGACGCCCGCGAGCGTGGCGGCGGTATGCAGCATCGTGCTGTGAGTGCTGCCGCGGGCTGTATGCATCAAGGTGATGGCAGCGCCCAGCAGGAATACGGCTATCAGGCCGAGCCACAGGGAGGCATCCAGCGCCGGCCGAACGATGAACAGGGCCGCGGCCAGGAACACGAAGCCGAATACCACCTTGACCCGGTTCATCCAGGCGCCGGGGCGTGGGAGAAAGCGGGTGCCGACTGTTACCAGCAGCAAAAGCGGCACGCCCATGCCTACACCCAGAGCAAAGAGCGCGAGACCGCCCTGCAGCATGTCGCCAGTCTGGCCGATATACAGTAGCGCGCCTGCCAGTGGTGCGGTCATGCATGGGCCCACCAGCAGGCCGGACAATACTCCGAGCATCGCCGCGCCGCCAAGATGGCCGCCGGTCTGCTTGCGTCCGGCCTGATCCAGTCTGTCCCGAACAAAGGCGGGTAGTTGCAGTTCGAAGAGCCCGAACATCGGTAGCGCAAGCAGGACGAAGAGCCCGGCGAAGCTGCCAACAACCCAGGGTTGCTGCAAGACGGCCTGCAGGTTGCCGCCGATCAGCGCCGCCAGCACGCCTAGTGCGGCATACACCAACGCCATGCTGAATACATAAACAGATGCAAGCATCAGTCCTCGGCGAGGGGTCGCGCCACTGCCCACCACCAGGCCAGCAAGAATCGGCAGCATGGGCAGCGAGCAGGGTGTGAATGCCAGCAATAGCCCCAGCCCGAAGAATAGCGCCAAAGCTACCGGCAGTGACCAGGCCTTAAGATGACCGGCCATGCGCTGGTCTTCGGCCTGCGTATCAGACGCTGGCTCCTGAACGTTGGTACCGATATCACGGCTTTGCGGCGGATAGCATAAACCGGCATCGGCACAGCCCTGCCAGCCGAGCGTGAACGCGCCTGAGTGCTCCGCCGGAATGGTCAGTTGCAGCGAGTCGCGGTACACCTGCGAATCACCAAAGAATTCATCGCTGTAGGCTGTGCCGTCGGGGAGTGTGGGATGGAGTCGGGCATTCAACCCGGAAAAGGTCAGGCGTTCCTGATACAAGTAGTATCCGGGTGCGATGCGCCAGGTCAGCTGTGTTGCACCGTCGTCACTGCGCGTGACAGACAGGTCAAACGCTTCCTCGACTGGGAGAAACTCAGCATTGCCTTCGGTCCCGCTGCTGAGGCTGCCGAAGGCGAATGCCAGGCTGCTCCACAATAGAAAAACAGGTAAAACCGGAAAATGCCGCCACTTCATGTGTTCGGTGCCCCCGCCTGCAGAATGATGTGCTGGAGTATGCATTGGCGGGATTAAGGGCGAATTAACGCCTGTGTGGTTCAGCCAGCAGCTCTTAATCCGCTGTTAATCATTACAATGGATACTGTCAGAAATCCGTAGCGGAACATCCATGCATATTCTCCTTGTCGAAGACGACCCCCTGATTGCCAGCGGCATTGCCGCCGGTCTGGCTGCGCAAGGCATGACGGTGGACCCGGTGGGCACCGCGGCACATGCCGAGGCCATGCTCGGAACAATCGCCTTCGATGTGATGATTCTGGATCTGGGGCTGCCCGACGAGGATGGGTTGTTGTTATTGCGCCGGCTGCGCGCCCGGGAAGTGACCATCCCGGTGCTGGTGTTGACCGCCCGTGATGCCGTCAGCGATCGGGTTGCCGGTTTGCAGGCGGGCGCCGACGATTATCTGGTCAAGCCATTCGATCTGCGTGAGCTGAGTGCCCGGTTGCACGCAATGCTGCGCCGAGCCAGCGGCCGCAGTTCGAATCTGATCAGGCATGGTGTGCTGGTGTATGACCCGGATGCTGCGCTGGCCTGGGTGAACGACACGCCAGTGGAACTGTCGCGGCGCGAACGTGCCTTGCTCAGTACCCTGCTGCTGAACAAGGGCCGAGTGCTGACCGCAGGGCAACTGAAAGACAGCATCTACGGCATGAGCGACGAGCTTGAAAGTAACGCGCTCAACGTGCATATCCACCATCTGCGCCGCAAGCTGGGTAATGACATAGTCGAGACCGTGCGCGGGCTGGGGTATCGCCTCGGTGCGGCGGCGCCTGTCGATCCCCCATTATCCGGTTCGCGACAATGAGCCTGCGCCTGCGTCTGACGCTGATTCTGGGGTCCACTTTCATCATCCTGTGGTCCGTGGCTGCCGCCTGGATGCTGTACGACCTGCGGGCAGAGATGATGCGGTCGCTGGATCAGCGGCTTGCCGCCTCGGCGCAGATGGTGGCTGGTTTGCTGGTACAGCTGCCGCAATCCTCTCAACCGGATACGGGCAATCCCATTACTGCCCAGCGATTGGGCATCCCCGATGGCCTCACCTGTCAAGTCAGCTCATTGCGCGGCGAAGTTATCGCGCGTAGTCACCCCGAGTTGGCGGAGCCCCTCGATGCGCAGCAGACTGGTTTCCGAGACCAGCAGATAGATGGGGTGAGATGGCGTAGCTACACGGTAGAGCAGGATGGCATGCGCATTACCACGGCAGACCGGTTGGATGAGCGCAGAGAACTGCAATCGGCGGTATTGCTGGCAGCGGCATTGCCGGTAGGGGTAGCGTTGCTGGGTACGCTGTTATTGCTCTGGTTTGGCGTGCGCAAGGGGCTGGAACCGCTACGGCGCATGGCTGATGCCTTGCTTGAGCGCGATGCGCAGTCCCTGCAGCCTTTGCAGTTGGCCTCTCTGCCAAGCGAACTCAGACCGCTGCAGGACAGTCAGAACCAGCTTTTCGAACGGATTGCCCATGCCATTGAGCGCGAGCGCCGTTTCACCGGCGATGCGGCCCACGAGTTGCGCAGCCCCCTGACGGCGATCAAGGTGCACCTGCAGGTAGCGGGGATGACATCGGGCGCCGAGTCCGCCAATGCTCTGGCCCAGGCTGAGAAAGGCGCTGATCGTCTGCAGGGCACACTGGAACAGTTGCTCTTGCTGGCGCGGGTAGAGGGTCGGCAATCCTTCGACGAAGGCGCGCAGGCCACAGCGCTGCAGGTCGCCCGTTTGGCAATGCAGGACACTGCTGGCGCTGCAGAAGGTGTGGAGCTACGCGCTGCGGCCACGTTATCGGATCGACCTTTGAACATGCCCCCCGCGCTGGCTACGGTAGCGCTGCGTAACCTGCTGGATAACGCCCTGCGCCACACCGT
Source organism: Halopseudomonas salina (assembly GCF_014637955.1). Taxonomy (NCBI): domain Bacteria; kingdom Pseudomonadati; phylum Pseudomonadota; class Gammaproteobacteria; order Pseudomonadales; family Pseudomonadaceae; genus Halopseudomonas; species Halopseudomonas salina. Next base: position 244,340 of record NZ_BMFF01000001.1, read on the forward strand.
CAAAGGCACACGGGTGGAGCTCGAGGTCAGCAGCCAGGGCAACTGGGTGCATTTCAAGGTGCGTGATCATGGCCCGGCATTGGCCGACGACAGCGTGATGTTGCTGACTCGGCGCTTCTGGCGGCAGGACACCGGGGGCGGCAGCGGCCTGGGTTTGGCAATAGTGGATGCGATAGTGCAACGCTTTGGCGGCCAGTTGCGATTCAGCAACGGCCCCGATGGGATGCTGGTCACGCTCCAGTTGCCGTTGCTTGCTGTTTAATTCACAAGGGGCTCACCCCAGATTGCTTGCTGCCTGGGTCTCAAGTTCGGTTTTCAGGGCAGGGTCGAGCTTCAGTTGCCGCGCTAGCTCATCCAGGTAGGCGCGTTCCATGTAATTCTGGTCGTCGACCATGACCAGGCTGGCAAGATACATCTCCGCGGCGATCTCCGGCGTGGCAGCCGAGCGAGCAACATCGGCAGGATCGAGGGGCTTGGCCAGTTCCTGGTCGAACCACCGCTTGAGTTCGGAGTCGTCAGTGATCCTTTCGACTTCGCCATCGATCAATACGCGTTCACGATCGTCGATATGACCATCGGCCTTGGCGGCGCCGATGACGGCGCGCAAAATCGCCTGGCTGTGCTGTTCAATCTGGGCGGGCGGAACGCGATCAATCGTCTGGGGTTGACCCGGGCTGGCGCCTCCCTGGATCTGGTTATGGGTTTGCCAATTGCTGTAGGCCTTGTAGGCGACAACACCCAGTGCAGCCAGACCGCCATACATGGCCACCTTGCCGCCCATTTTGCGGGCCTTCTTGCTGCCCATCAGCAGGCTCATTGCGCCGCCGCCCAGTGCGCCTCCCCCGACGCTGCCCAGTAATCCACCCAGCGGTGAACTGCCGCCAGCCCGGCTTTGTGGCTGATTACCGCCGTTGCCCTGATTCTGCAGCATATCCTTCCCGGCATGGAGCAGTTGGTCCAACAGACTGCGCGTGTTCATTTCCACCTCTGATCAGTTTCGTTGGCTTCAGATATTCAAGGCACATCATATAGCTCCCGGGGTTGGACGCGGTAGATGGGCAATCGTTTCCAATGCTTGCTGATTTTCCGCTGGGTCTGAAACCTGGCGCACTCAAGAGTGCTAGGCTGGCAGGAGAATACATCCATCGAATGCCCAGGAAGGAGAACAGCATGGCCGAAGACACAAGGCGCCGACATTCTGCACAAGTGGTCGACGGGGCGGGCAAGGCTCCGGGCCGGGCCATGTTGCGGGCAGTCGGTTTCGAAAGTGAGGATTTTGTCAAACCGCAGGTGGGAATCGCCTCAACCTGGAGCATGGTCACGCCCTGTAACATGCATATCAACCATCTGGCCGAAGTGGCCGGGCAGGGTGTCGATGCGGCGGGTGGCAAGAGCGTCATCTTCAACACCATCACCATATCCGACGGTATAGCCAACGGCACCGAGGGCATGAAGTACTCGCTGGTTTCCCGTGAGGTGATCGCCGACTCGATCGAGGCTGTAGCCGGTTGCCAGGGCTTTGACGGACTGGTCACTATTGGCGGGTGTGACAAGAACATGCCCGGCTGCGTGATGGGCATGGCTCGATTGAACCGACCCTCGGTTTTTGTCTACGGCGGCACCATTCTGCCCGGCGCGGGTCACACCGATATTATCTCGGTGTTCGAGGCAGTAGGCGCCTGCGCCAAGGGTGATATGGATCTGATTGAGCTCAAGCAGATCGAAGAGACGGCGATTCCCGGCCCCGGATCCTGCGGAGGCATGTACACAGCCAATACCATGGCTTCGGCTATTGAGGCGATGGGCATGAGCCTGCCCGGCAGCTCGGCGCAAAATGCCACTTCAGATAGCAAGCTTGAGGACTGCCGGGCGGCAGGGTCGGCGGTGCTCAACCTGCTCGAAAAAGATCTCAAACCCCGCGACATCATGACCCGAAAGGCATTCGAGAATGCGATTACCGTGGTGATTGCCCTTGGCGGCTCGACCAATGCGGTGCTGCATCTGCTGGCAATGGCCAGCACGGTGGATGTCGAGCTGGCCCTTGAGGATTTTGCGCGGATTGGCCAAAGGGTTCCCGTGCTGGCGGACCTCAGGCCCAGCGGCCGTTACATGATGTCTGAACTGGTTGCCATAGGCGGCATTCAGCCCCTGATGAAGATGCTGCTTGATGCCGGTTTGTTACACGGCGAGTGCATGACCGTAACCGGAGCCAGTCTGGCTGAAAATCTGGTTAACGTAGCGCCTTATCCGGCGGACCAGGACATCATTCGCGGGCTGGAGAACCCGATCAAGCGCGACAGCCATCTGCGTATTCTGTACGGCAATCTCGCGCCGGACGGCGCTGTTGCCAAGATAACCGGCAAGGAAGGCACCCGTTTCAGAGGTCGAGCTCGGGTTTTCCACTCGGAGGAAGAGGCGCAAGCCAGTATTCTTGGTGGCACGGTGGTTGCCGGCGATGTGGTGGTCATTCGCTACGAGGGCCCCAAGGGTGGCCCCGGCATGCGAGAAATGCTGTCACCCACCTCGGCCATCATGGGCCGCGGCCTGGGCAGTGATGTGGCATTGATTACCGATGGCCGCTTTTCTGGTGGCAGTCACGGCTTCGTTGTTGGGCATGTTGCCCCGGAAGCGGCTGATGGCGGTCCGATTGCGCTGGTGTTGGATGGCGATCAGATAACCATCGATGCTGACGCTAATACAATCGACCTGCATGTCAGTGGTGTGGAGCTGGAAAAGCGCAGGCTCAACTGGAAAGCGCCGGAGCCGCGCTATAAACGTGGTTTGCTGGCCAAATATGCGCGCACGGTTACCAGCGCCTCGATCGGAGCTGTTACCGATCTGCCATGAAGGGTTTCTGTGAACGGGAGAGGCTGTGATGAAGTTCATTTTTGAAGTGCGGATGAAGCCCGGCTACACGGTGGATGAATACGCCGATGCCTGGATCCAGGCCAGTGAAGTGATTCAGCAAACGCCGGGGGCATTGGGCACCCGGCTGCATCGCAAGATCGGTGAACCGGACGTGCTGCTGGCGATTGCCAGCTGGGAGTCCAAGGCAGCACGCGACGCCAAGGATGACAACCGCGACGAGCTGGTGCGATCCATCCTCGAGAGGCACGCGAGAAACTGTGAAATCACAGTGATAGGCGAGTTCGAGGAGCCTGAGTGGGAGGTTATGCCGCCCGATGTGGTGTGAGGGCGGCAACGCGTTGTTTTAGTGCTGGAATGACTTCGAGCTCGAACCAGGGGTTGCGCTTTAGCCAGATATTATTTCGCGGACTGGGGTGGGGCAGCGGCACACGTTCCGGCCAGTAGCTTCTCCAGTCAGCAACGCGCTCGGTGAGCGGCTGTTTGTCAGCAAAATGATAGGCGTGTGCGTACTGCCCGATGACCAACGTCAACTCCACCAAGGGCAAATGGGATAGCAGCTGTTCTCTCCAGGCCGGCGCGCATTCCGGCCGCGGCGGCATATCCCCTGACTTGCCTTTGCCTGGGTAACACAGGCCCATGGGCACAATTGCTACCTGGGCTGGGTCGTAAAACATCTCCGGGGTCATCCCCAGCCATGCGCGCAGGCGGGCACCGCTTGCGTCGTCGAAGGGAATGCCACTTTCGTGCACCTTACGCCCGGGGGCCTGACCAACGATCAGGATCTTTGCCCGTGGATCGTGTTGCAGCACCGGCCGTGGGCCAAGTGGTAAGCAGGCCTGGCACAGGGTGCATGCTCTTACCTGCTCCAGCAATTGGGTGTGGGCAACCATGGTGATTACTCCGCTGTAATTCTGGTCGATAAAAGGGCTCGAAATATAGCCACAATACCTCTGCAGCCTTTGAGCACATGCTATCAGTGAAACCTTCAGAGGCTCTCTGGTCGAGGCCTGCACTGAATTTATTCACACTGTGAATGGCGCCAATCGAGCTTATTTGTTTCAAATCCGGCGTATTTTTGCGTAATGTATCGGTCCTTGTTTTACAGACTCTGCGGTCATCGTTTCCTTCTGACCGCGCTCGTAATTCCCAACTCGACCAGGAGGTATGCTGCGATGGCTTCTTTTGAAGAAATCAGGAATGTAGGTGTAATAGGTGCCGGCACCATGGGCCGCGGTATCGTGATGAACTTCGTCAATGCAGGCTACCCTGTCACCTGGCTCGACGTTAATGGTGAGATGCTGGCGAAAGGTCTGGAAGACATCGCCAGCGTGTACAAGCGCTCTGTGGCCCAGGAGCGTTTTGATGACGCCGAAGCTCAGGCGCGTCTTGGTCGGATTACCACTACCCAGCAATACGCCGATCTGCAGGATATGGATCTGGTGGTTGAAGCTGTGTACGAGAACATGGATCTGAAGAAAAAGATCTTTGCCGAACTGGACAAGGAAGTGAAAGCCTCTGCAATCCTGGCGACAAATACCTCCTACCTGGATATCGACGAGATTGCTTCGGCCACCAAGCGGCCGGCACAGGTGCTGGGTCTGCACTTCTTCAGTCCAGCGCACATCATGAAGCTGCTGGAAGTCGTCCGCGGTAAGGCGACTGCCCAGGATGTCATGGACGCCTGCCTCGAGATTGGCAAGAAAATTGGCAAGCAGGCCGTCCTGGCTGGCAACTGCCACGGATTTATCGGCAACCGGATGCTGGAAAAGTACTCCCGCCAGTCCCGCGAAGTGGTGCTGGAAGGCTCCACGCCATGGGAAGTAGACCAGGCGCTGCAGGGCTTTGGCATGGCCATGGGCCCTTACCGCATGTACGACGTGGTCGGCATTGATCTGGGCTGGCGCTCACGCCAGCTGGCAGGCATCGGTCGTGGTGAGCCAATCGTATGGCTGGACAACAAGCTGTGTGAAATGGAGCGCTTCGGCCAGAAGAGCGGCCACGGCTTCTACCAGTACGAGAAAGGCAGTCGCCAGGCTATCCACGATCCCGAGACTGACATGCTGGCCCGCGAAGTAGCGGACGAAGCCGGTTACACCCAGCGGGACGTAGGTGCTGAAGAGATCGTCCAGCGCTGCATCCTCGCCCTGGTTAACGAGGGTGCCCGTATTCTGGACGAAGGTTATGCTGAGTCAGCCGAGGATATCGATCGTGTTTATCTGTACGGCTACGGCTTTCCTGCCGAGCGTGGTGGCCCGATGAGCTATGCTGATAACCTGGGGCTGGATGAAGTGCTCAAGCAGATTCGTGCTCTTGAAGCCAGCCAGGGCGAATTCTGGAAGCCTGCTGATGGGTTGGTTCGCCGCGCCGAAGCGGGTGAGCGCTTTACCCAGCAGTAAGTTACAGCTGCCCACAAAAAACCGCGGTGGCCTTTCGGTTCCGCGGTTTTTTTGTGGGTTCTTAAGTGCTTCTATTAGCCTGCTGCTATTCGGCTACAGGGGTACCCACTACCGGCTTGCCGTCGAGCGTAGCCTCCTTGAGCATGATGCGATAATGCTGACCGTCGGTCTCGACTTGGCTCAATCGCACCAGCAGGTAATTCCAATCCTTGGCGAACCACAGGGTAGTCTGGCGCTTGGAATCGGCGTCACGTATCCGCTCGACCTCAACCGCATCAAACTGGCCGGCCCGCGTGGTGACACGATCGTCGCCAACCACCCTGAACTCATACTCGTCGATCTCGTCGCCATCCACAACGCGATAGATCATCTCCGTACGACCAGCCATCAGATCTCGCTGCAGAGCCAGTTGATAGGTGGTTTTATCGAGTAACCCGGGTTCAGTGGCCAGGGTGAAGGTTTCTCCCTTGTGTTCGCCTTTTACCAGCTGGTTTTCCCAGTCAAACACCTGACTTGTCTCGCGGCTGCGACCCAGCCCTTTGCGCTCGTAGTGATAGCTGAGGGGCACTACCCGATCTTCTTCGAGTCGGAGGGTGCTGTTTTCAGAAAGCCTGGCAACGAACATGCCGGCGCTGAAGCTGAGGTTCCAGGTTCCGTCGGCATTCTGCTCGAGGGTGTGAATGGCTTCGCCGTTAACGGGGATTTTTTTCATGTCTGCGGCGTAACTGGCAGTAAATGGTGCAAGCTCTGCGGCTGAGAGTGTAGCCGAGCCAAAACTCAATCCGGCAACCACCAGCCAGCGCATGGTCTGTTGCAGGAAGCGGTGTTGCGACGTGCTATGAGGCATAGGGATCTTCTCGCAGGTCGTTATTGAAATCTTCAAGACTCAGGCCCTCAGGTGCAATAGCTGATCCATCCAGGCAAGCCTGGTCATTGACCAGTCGCAGGCGCCCCTCAATGAACCAGCGCATCGCCAGGGGATAGAGGAGATGTTCTTGCTGTTGCACCCGAGTGGCAAGCGACGCAGGTGTGTCGTCAGGTAATACGGATATTCTGGCCTGAACGATCAGAGGGCCGCCATCGAGCTCCTGGGTGACAAAGTGCACCGTGCTGCCATGTTCGTCTTCTTTGGCATCAAGTACTCGCTGATGCGTGTGTAAACCTTTGTGCTTTGGCAACAGAGATGGATGAATGTTCAATAAAAAACCACGATAGCGCGAAACAAACTTTTCAGTCAGGATCCGCATGAAGCCGGCGAGTAAAATCAGATCGGGCTCGAACTGATCAATCTGCTCGATTAGCACCTGGTCATAGGTTTCACGATCAGCATAAGCCCTGTGGTCTACTACAACGGCAGGGATATTGGCTTTGCGTGCCCGTTCAAGGCCCAGGGCATCGGGACGATTGGATATCACCGCCACGATCTGGCCTTCGTCCGGGTTTACCCTCAGGCCGTCAATAAGTGCCTGCAGATTGGTTCCTGAGCCTGAAATGAGTACCAGAATACGGCAGGTCACTGTGTCAGCGACCCCCGCGGTGCAGAGTGACCGGTTCCGCACCGTCTGCTAGCTGTTCGACGCTGCCGATGATCCAGGGCTCTTCGCCTGCGTCTTTCAGTAACTGCAGGGCACGCTCTGCGTCTTCATGGCCTACACAGATAACCATGCCGACGCCGCAGTTGAGGACTCGGTGCATTTCGTTTTCCTCAACATTGCCCTGTTCCTGCAGCCAGTTGAACACCGCTGGGCGCAACCAGCTATCGAGATCGATGCGCGCGCCGGCGTTGGACGGAAGCACCCGTGGAATATTTTCCAGCAAACCGCCGCCGGTAATGTGAGCCATGGCCTTGACCGCACCTGTCTCCTTTATAAGCTGCAACAACGCTTTGACGTAAATGCGTGTCGGAGCCATCAGCAGCTCGTTCAGGTTTTTCCCGTCCAGCTGAATCTGGTTGATGTCTGCGCCGGATACTTCGATGATTTTGCGTACCAGGGAGTAACCGTTGGAGTGGGGGCCTGAAGAGGGCAGGGCCAGCAGAACGTCGCCGGCCTGAACTCGGCTGCCATCAATGATCTCCGATTTTTCGACCACGCCGACGCAGAAGCCGGCCAGATCGTAGTCTTCACCCTCGTACATGCCAGGCATCTCTGCCGTTTCACCCCCAACCAGAGCACAGCCCGCCAGTTCGCAGCCGGCACCAATGCCGCTGACTACCTCGGCGGCAATATCAATATTCAGCTTGCCGGTGGCGTAGTAATCGAGAAAGAACAGGGGCTCGGCGCCGCAGACCACCAGATCGTTTACACACATGGCCACCAGGTCGATGCCGATGCTGTCATGTTTGCCCAGATCCATTGCCAGACGCAGTTTGGTGCCGACGCCATCGGTGCCCGAGACAAGAACCGGCTGCCGGTATCCCTCCGGTATTTCACACAATGCGCCGAAGCCCCCGAGACCGCCCATGACTTCCGGTCGGCTGGTGCGCTTGGCGACGTGCTTGATCCGGTCAATCAGCGCGTTGCCGGCATCGATGTCGACGCCAGCGTCCTTGTAGCTGATGGAAGGCTTTGGGGGGGTCTGGCTGCTCATGCTGAGATCTCGACGACTGGAAAGGGGGATAGCAACGGCCTTGTTTGGAACCGTTACACTTTAGGTCGCTAGTTTAGCAACATGAGGAGCCGAGAACCATGCTCGCCGAGCGATACCGATACCCAGTTGGTGCCCTTGGTTGCCGGCATGGCGACGCGCGTTTAATGTATGCGCATTATTCATGCTGTCAGGTCCGCGGGAATCTCTCATGTATCAGTTGCGTAGAAATCTGGTTTTGCTGCTTTTGGTTCTGGTGCTCACACCAATAACATTGGTGCATGCAGCGGTACTCGAGGGCTTTTATCGGGTCGAAATACCGCCTAGAGAGGAGCAGGATCGCAGCATGGCCTTGCGTGAAGCCTTCGAGATTATGGTCGCGCGGCAGGCCGGCAGTGGAGCGGTTGATCACGAGGCGGTGTTGGCTGCCATGCAGGATCCACGAAATCTCATGCGGCGAATTGCCGGCATCGAAGAGGGTGGTGTGCGGGTGGAGTTCGAACCGGCTTCCTTGCGTGACTTGTTCACCGAAGCAGGTCTTCCGGTATTGGGGCCCAATCGGCCGACGGTTATGCTTTGGGCGGTAGAGGAATCTGGTCTCGGAATCGAAATGCTTGGTCAGGGCAGTAACTGGGCCGCAGTGCTAGACGAGGCGGCGCAGAACCGCGCAGTAGCCCTGAGTCTACCCCTTGCCGACCTTCAGGACAGGGCGCTGGTAGATGTCCAGAGCATCCAGAAAGGAGAAGGGGAAACGTTGAGGCAGGCCAGCGAGCGATATGATGCCAAGGCCGTGCTGGCGTTGTCCATCGATGAGGGGGCTCAAGGACCGGTATTGGCGTGGCACTGGTGGTTGAACGAGCAGTCCGAGAGCGGGCGCATCTCCGCCGATTCGAAGGCTGCAGCGGCTGATCAACTGATGCTCCTGGTGGCGGATAGGGTATTCGGACAGTATGCCGTTGCTCCATCCAGCGCCGCTGAGGTGTCGACTTGGGAAGTAATTGTTGAAGGAATTGATAGCCTGGACAAGTTTGCCGCCTTGCAACGAACCTTTCAGCAGTTGGGTAGTAGACAGATGCCCAGTGTTCTGAGTATCAGGGGCGACGAGGTACGTTTTGGTCTCGAATTTCCGGGCACTGAGGCGCAGCTGGAGCGTTTGCTGGCTCTGGATCAGCGTCTGCGCCGCATGCCCACCCCGGAGCTTGAAGTGCTCCCCGTGCCCGAACCCCTTCTCGAGCCCCAGGCTGATCAGGTTGCCGATGAAGGTGCTGATGACCAATCAGGCCCCGTTGGAGGTGAGTCTAGAATGCCGGAAAGTTCAGAGGGTGCCGCCTTGGCGGAACCTGAGCCCGAGTTGCAGGAAACTGAACCGACACCTAACAGGATGTTTTTTCGCTGGCGCTAAAGGTGTCGAGCGTTACCCCCTCTTTTCAAGGAACTGGAAATGATCACTGATACCCGTTGGTACTGGGCCGCTGGATTTGCGGTGCTGATGCTGATGATTTATTTGCTGCAGCCCATCTTGCCGCCGTTTCTGATTGGTATCCTGCTCGCCTACCTGGGCGACCCTGCTGTGGTCCGCCTTGAAGCCCGCGGGGTACCACGCATGGCTGGTGTAGTTGTGGTTTTCGCGGCGGTTACGGGTATCTTCGCCGTATTGTTGCTGATCCTCATTCCTCTGCTTATCAATGAAATTGGTATCTTGCGCGACAGTATTCCGGCCATGGTGGTCTGGTTTAACCAGACTGCGTTGCCCTGGTTCGAGTCGCGTCTGAACGTCGATGTCAGCAGTTTCCGCCTTGAGACTGTCACCGACACGATTCGTGAGAATCTGGGTAAGACCGGCGGGATAGTGGGGATTATTCTGCAGCAGGCTACCCGTTCGACCATGGCTTTGCTGACCTGGCTGGTCAATTTGGCCATGATCCCGGTTGTGGCTTTTTACCTGATGCGCGACTGGAAGGAAATCATGCAGCGTATCCGCGGCCTGTTACCCAGACAGCATGAGGGGCTTGCGGTGAGCCTCGTGCGTGACTGTGATGAAGTACTGAGCTCCTTCATCAGGGGGCAATTACTGGTCATGCTTTGCCTGGGCGTTATCTACTCCCTGGGGTTGTGGCTCATCGGGCTGGAGCTTGCGTTATTGATCGGCATGGTTGCGGGTCTGGCGAGTATCGTGCCCTACCTGGGTTTTGTTGTCGGAGTAGGCGCCGCCCTGATTGCAGCCATTTTCCAGTTTGGGGATGTGTTCCACCTGGTTGCCGTCGTCGCCGTGTTCAGTCTCGGGCAGGTGATTGAAAGCACTCTGCTGGTGCCGCTGCTGGTCGGCGACCGCATTGGTCTGCATCCGGTGGCTGTTATCTTTGCCGTATTGGCTGGCGGGCAGCTGTTCGGCTTTGTGGGTGTATTGCTGGCATTGCCGATTGCAGCGGTACTCATGGTTCTGGTGCGGTACATGCTGGGTCGGTACAAGGATTCAAGCGCCTATCGCGATCCTGAGGAAGACATTCTGACTACCGGAGATGGGCAAGCTGTCGCGGAATCCGAGGCTCCCATTCCCTGATGTCGACTGGAAATCCCATACAACTGTCGTTGAGCGTCAAGCTCAGCGACGAAGCCACCTTCAGCAATTTTTACGCCGGGCCCAATGAGCTGGTGGTCAAGGCGGTGCGTGCGCTGGCCGATCCACAAAGCAATCCGGCCGATGACGTTTTATACCTCTGGGGCGCTTGCGGTAGTGGGCGCTCCCACTTGCTCCAGGCCGCTTGTCATCACATGGCCGAGGCAGGCGGGTTGGCGATGTACCTCCCCCTGGCGGACATGATCGAGCATGGACCGGTTCTTTTTGAAGGGATGGAAGAGGTGGACCTGTTGTGCCTGGATGAGTTGGACGCAGTGGTAGGTCATGCACATTGGCAGGAAGCATTGTTCCATCTCTACAACCGGCTGCGCGAGCGAGGCGGACATTTGTTGTTGGCCGCCGATTCACCACCCCGGAGCATGGCGCTTGATCTCCCCGACCTGACTTCGCGTCTCGGATGGGGTCTGGTCCTGCAAATGCAGGCCCTGGATGATCTGGGTAAGCAGGAGGTGTTGAAACTGCGGGCAGAGGGCCGGGGTCTGCAGCTATCGGACGAGGTGGCGCGGTATATGTTGAGCCGGGGCGCCCGAGGTATGGGTGAGCTCTTTGCTGCCCTTGAGAAGCTTGACCAGGCGTCCCTGCAGGCCAAGCATCGTCTGACCATTCCCTTCGTCAAGCGCATCATGGACTGGTAGTTGCTCAGCCGGCCTCTCTCACTCGCTTGGCCTGAAAGCCCCACCGCACGTAGCCCATCGCTGGAATGAAATACAGCAGGCTGAAGCCGACCAGTAATGAACCGTAGATCAGTCGTCCGGGCTGAAAACAGACTAGCACTCCGTAGATAAAGTACAGGTTGATGGCAAAGCACAGCCAGGCATGTGCTCGCACATTGCCCATGACGATGCCCGGCATGAAAATCAACAGGGGTACCAGCAGAGTGCCGATTATGACCAGCGGGTTGGCGCCATGCAGATCCGCAAACATCGCATTATAAACAAGCAAAGTGACAATCACCGCCAGATAGCCGATCAGCGAGAGTATTCTGGTCAGGCGCATGCGCGGCTCGAGATATTCCAGAGGCGGCAAGGGTTTTTCAGCTTTGGACATGGGTAGCTCCGGCATGCAACTTGTGGGTCAGGGAGGCAACGCGTTGACCAAGGGCTCGGCATAATGCTGATTCATGGGCGTCGAGTGGACGAGATCCGTCGGTGCCTGCGTGATGGCTTGCACCATAGGGCGTACCGCCGCCCCGGGTTTCCGTGAGTTCCGTATTGGTGTAGGGCAAGCCTACCAAAAACATTCCGTGGTGCAGCAGCGGTAACTGCATGGACAACAAGGTGCTCTCCTGGCCACCATGCAGGCTGGCCGTCGAGGTGAACACGGCTGCCGGCTTGTCGGTCAGGCTGCCAGCCAGCCAAAGGCTGCTGGTGCCATCGATGAAGTACTTGAGCGGGGCAGCCATGTTCCCGAATCGGGTAGGACTGCCGAGGATCAACGCAGAGCAATCGCGCAGATCGTCTTCCGTGCAGTACACCGCACCCGATGCAGGTACGGCGGGGCTGGTGGCCTTCGTCTCGGCTGATACTTCCGGGACGGTCCGCACGCGGGCCTCCAGGCCAGTCTTTTCCACTCCCTCGGCGATCAGGCGGGCCATTTTTGCGGTGGCACCGTGGCGGCTGTAAAACAGGACCAGAACGTAGGGCGCGTTGTGGCTCATGCAAACAGCTCCAATACCTTTTCCGGAGGGCGTGCAAGTACGGCCTTGCCGTTGCGTACCACTATCGGGCGCTCGATTAGCCTCGGGTAATCAGCCAGCGCCTGGACCAGCTGTGCTTCACTGAGTTCGGGATTGCTCAGGTTCAGCTCCTTGTAGGTGTCTTCGTTCTTGCGCATCAGATCGCGTGCGCCCATATCCAGCATGGTCAGTAGTTCGCTGATTGACGCGTTGTCCAGAGGTGTCTTGATGTAATCGATTATTTCTGGTGCTTCTCCCTGCTCTTCAAGCAGTGCCAGCGTCTGGCGGGATTTCGAGCAGCGAGGGTTGTGGTAAATACGTGCTACGGACATGGGAGTCTCCGTTCCTGTGAGCGGGGCCGGTGGCTTATGCCGGGTATGGGGTTTATTCTAAGCGCTAACTCTTCTGGCTGTCAGGGTATCTGGATGTCGCCAAGACTCAACCTGTTACTGCATTTTTGCCGTTACCTGTTTAGACGCTTCAGCGAGGACAACTGTGTCAAGAACGCAGCAGCGTTGACCTACACCACCTTATTTGCCGTTGTGCCCGTGATGACGGTCAGCTACGCGATGCTGGCGGCTATTCCAGCCTTTGATCAGGTGGGCAGTCAGGTAGAGGATTTCATCTTCAGCAACTTTGTGCCTTCTACTGGTGACACCTTGCGCGAGTACCTGAGTCAGTTTTCCGATCAGGCCCGCCAGCTCACCGGTGTGGGTGTAGCGCTGCTGCTGATTACGGCACTACTGATGCTGCTGAATATCGAACGCGCATTCAATGCGATCTGGCGCATCCGGCAGGCCAGGCGTGGCGTATCCAGTTTTCTGCTGTATTGGGCGGTACTCAGCCTGGGCCCTCTGCTGTTAGGGGCCGGCTTTGTGGTGAGCACCTACCTGACGTCACTCAATTTCTTTGATACGGGCGCGGCTATCGACACCCTTACCCGTTTGATGCTGGGTTGGCTGCCGCTGATCTTGAGTATCGCTGCATTTACGCTGGTATACGTGGCTGTACCCAATACGCGGGTGCCCCTGCGTCATGGCCTGGCAGGAGGTGTTCTCGTAGCGCTGCTGTTTGAAGGGGCTAAAGCATCTTTCGCATTGTACGTGGCGCTGTTCCCCGGGTATCAATTGATCTACGGCGCCTTTGCTGCTTTTCCCCTTTTTCTGCTGTGGATTTACGTCAGTTGGCTGATCATTCTGTTTGGCGCCGAACTGGTAGCCAATCTGGGAAACAGCAATGCCTGGCAGCGCCCGATGCTTCCGGGCTTGCTGAGCATGCTGGGGCTGCTGCAGGTGTTCCTGCAGGCGCACAAGCGTGGCGATGTGGTCGACTTGGGTAGAGTCAACAATGCGGGCTGGGTCATGCACGAGGAGCTATGGCTGGAGCAGACAGAATGGCTGGAATCCGAACGAATAATTGCCCGGGCCCAGCATGGTGGATATGTTCTCAGCCGGGATCTGGACCAGATGGAGCTCGCGGAGCTGTTTGCCCGTATGCCCTGGCCAGTTCCCAGCACAGTCGAGCTCCCATCCCGTCTGCACTCGAATGCACCCTGGTACCCGGCATTACTTGATTCTTTGGGGCGTCTTGAGGATCAGCGCAGGGAGACTCTGGGGGGTAGCGTCAAGAGCTGGCTGGTTGCCGAGATGGCGCCGGATGAATTGAGCGCTCGCGCGCCTGATGAGGTAACAGCATGAAGCATCAAATCAAGGCGTGGGTTATTTTGACGTCTCTGCTGGCCCTGGTAGCCTGCACTCAACCCCAGTGGATCGATCACAGGGGCGCATCGGTGCGCGCAGCAGACCTCGAAGGTCGATGGGTGGTGGTCAACTATTGGGCCGAATGGTGTGCACCCTGTCGGGAGGAGCTGCCGGAATTGAATTCACTGTCGCGGGCTTCTGACCAGGTTGTGGTTCTGGGTATTCACTTTGACGCTTATCAGGGGGAAGAGCTGCGTGCGCTCAGTGAAGAAATGGATATCGGTTTTTCCGTTGTAGGCCATGATTTTGCCGAGGCTTACGGACTGGCCTTGCCGCAGGTTCTGCCGACCACTTATGTCATCAATCCTCAGGGTACCCTTTCACATACGCTCCAGGGACCGCAGACCGAGCAGGAGCTGATGGCCCTGTTACCTACAGGTGGAGTAGAAAATGACTAGGCTAAGTGTTCAGGGGTTTGTACGAGGCAAGGTTCAGGGTGTGGGCTTCAGGCATGCCACGGTCCAGCAAGCCAACCATTTGGGCGTGGATGGCTGGGTCAGGAACCGGGACGACGGCTCGGTTGAGGTGATGTTGTGCGGTGAGCAGCGTAATGTCGAGGCATTGGCGCAATGGCTGCGTGAGGGGCCTTGTGCTGCGCGAGTCGATTCGGTCGACCTTGATGCCTGCATCTGGCAGGACATCGCCGGCTTCGTACAGCTGTGAGCCTTGGCTTTCACTCGTTGACGTACCAGTAGCTGTACCAGTAATCGATAACCCGATCCGGGTATTTCTGGCTCCCCAGGCTACCGTTGTAGCGAGCAAGTCCGCGTCGCAGGTTACCTTTCTCCTTGTCCAGATAATATTTGAGGATGGTGCACCCGTAGCGCAGGTTGGTCGCCAGATCGATCAGGTTGTCTTCGGGCCGCCCCAGTTCATGCTTCCAGAAGGGCATGACCTGCATCACTCCTTGGGCCCCCGCTACCGACAAGGCATACCGGTCGAAGAGGCTCTCAGCGTGAATGAGGGCCAGTACCAGGTCAGGCTTCAGACCTGCGCTGCTGGAGGCCTGATGTACCAGACGCAGGAACTCGAGCCTCTCCTGTTCATCCGGCAGGTAGGGTGCCATGCGCGCCGACATGTCGACCAGCCAGACCTCCGCATCGAAACGATCATCAAAGCTGCTTGAGCGCGCCACCGTTTCTGCCAGCAGTGCCTTTAGCTGTTGATCAACCACTTCAGGGTCCTGAGCTTGCACGGGCCCTGCCAGTCCAAGCCAGCCTGCCAAAACCAACGCCACTATCCCTGTGCGTATTGCCATATCAGGGTCGGCTGTTAATTTCCAGTGCCTGGATGAATTCACCCTGCAGCATCGGATCGCCGGTGGTCAGGAGAATGAGCATGTTTTCCAGTTGATTGGATTCAACGTCCAGACCCAATTCAGCCAGGCGCTTGACCCTGTAAGCCCACTGATCCACGTCATCTTCTTCCAGGTTGTCATATATCAGCGCCACAGCTTCATGCAATTTGCTGCGCAAATCACGACCCACCAGCAGGTTTACCTCGCCACGCACGGCCTGATCTGCCTGGGCGCTGAGCTGAATGACTCTGAGGTTCTGGTAATCAAGATCCAGAAATCCATCGTTCAGCAGGTTCAGCTGCAGATGCCCGTCCTTGTCTGTGTACAGGGTTGTCTGGAAGTTGCCAGCAATGACCACGATGGGTTTTTCGGCCCAGGGCAGACTTTGATATTCCTCTCTTGTGTCCAGTAAGTTGCCGTGACGGTCGAAGTAATCAACCTGATAAAATAACTGCTCGGTGACACGCACCTTGCGCTGCGGCAGCGCCATAACGGCTGAATCGCCTATGTCGATCTGCACAGTATGGCTGACCAGGTCACGATCCACTCGATCGCGCGCATACTCCGTCTGCGGTGCCTGCGCTGCACAGCCCGTCAGCAGTACGCTGGCGAGCGTTGCGATTGCTTTGAAACCAGGCTTCAAACGTTCCCTGGAAAGCGGTAGTGTCCATAGCCGTGGCGAAATGATGTGCATAGCTTTTCTCTTCTCAGGCCTTTGCGGTGCTTTGCACCAGAAACGCGAGAATATCCTCGACCTTGATGTTACGAGCCTCGCTTTCCCGGCGATATTTGTACTCGACCTGGCCTTCGTCCAGGCCGCGGTCGCCAATGACGACCCGGTGCGGAATGCCAATCAGATCCATATCGGCAAATTTGACGCCAGGGCTGACTTTTTTGTCCCGATCGTCGAGAAGCACATCGATTCCAGCGCTCTGTAGCGCGCTATACAGCCGCTCGGTTTCGGCCTTGACCTGTTCGGAGCTTTCCATTTTCAGCGGCACCAGGGCTACCTGGAAGGGAGCAAGGGCGTCGGGCCAGATAATGCCGCGCTGATCATGATTCTGCTCGATTGCAGCAGCCACAACCCGTGAAACACCGATGCCATAACAACCCATGCTCAGGGTGCTGGCTTTTCCCTGCTCATTGAGCACGGTGCAGTTCATTGCTTCGCTGTATTTGCGGCCCAGCTGGAAAATATGACCTACCTCGATGCCTCGTTTGATAACTAGTGTTCCCTGGCCGTCCGGACTCGCATCGCCTTCAACGACGTTACGCAGATCGGCTATCTCGTCATACTTTGCATCACGCTCCCAGTTAACCCCCGTGAAATGGCTGCCATCCTGATTTGCACCGCATACGAAATCCGCAAGGTGCGCAGCTTCGTAATCGGCTATGACCTTGACCGTCAGGCCTACCGGCCCGATCGAA
Source organism: Halopseudomonas salina (assembly GCF_014637955.1). Taxonomy (NCBI): domain Bacteria; kingdom Pseudomonadati; phylum Pseudomonadota; class Gammaproteobacteria; order Pseudomonadales; family Pseudomonadaceae; genus Halopseudomonas; species Halopseudomonas salina. Next base: position 260,988 of record NZ_BMFF01000001.1, read on the forward strand.
CCGGGTCGGCAGCCGATGGCTTGCAGGATCTGCGCTTCACTGGCGAAGGTAAGAGGTGCGTGAATGGCCGGATGCCTTTCCGCCTTGATTTCGTTCAACTCATGATCGCCGCGCAGAACCAGCGCGACCATGGGATGCTGCTTGCTTTCTCCGGCTTCGCCCAGAACGACCAGGGTTTTTACGGTCTGGGTAGCGGGTAGCCCGAGGAAATCGCAAACGGCCTCGATGGTGAACTTGCCGGGGGTCTCCACCAGGGTTTTTTCGGCATTGGCGGTCGGTCGCTCGCCCTGCGGTGGCAAGGCAGTCGCCTTTTCCATGTTGGCTGCGTAGGTGCCGGTATCCGAGAATACAATTGCATCCTCTCCGGAGTCAGCGAGCACGTGGAACTCGTGGGAGCCTTCTCCACCTATGGACCCGTTATCAGCGACCACCGGGCGGAAATTGAGTCCGAGTCGTGTAAAAACGTTGCAATAGGCCTGGTACATACCCTGGTAGGTCTGTTCCAGCGAGCTTTGATCCAGGTGGAAGGAGTAGGCATCCTTCATGACAAATTCGCGGGCACGCATCAGACCGAAGCGTGGGCGTATCTCGTCACGGAACTTGGTCTGGATCTGGTACATGTTCAGCGGTAGCTGCTTGTAGCTGCTGATTTCAGTGCGAGCGAGATCAGTTATGACCTCTTCGTGGGTGGGACCCACACAGAACTCGCGATCATGACGGTCTTTCAGGCGCAACAGTTCGGGGCCGTATTGCTCCCAGCGCCCGGATTCCTGCCAGAGTTCTGCAGGCTGAATGGCGGGCATCAGGATTTCCAGGGCGCCTGCGTTGTTCATTTCCTCGCGAACGATGTTTTCGACCTTACGCAGAACCCGCAGGCCCATCGGCAGCCAGGTGTAGAGACCCGATGCGATCTTGCGGATCATTCCCGCACGTAACATCAGTTGGTGGCTGATGACGGTGGCGTCAGCGGGTGTTTCCTTGAGCGTTGAGATCAGATATTGGCTGGTGCGCATGGGGCAGTAGATCCTGAGGCGATTTGAGCAGTGACCATATTGTACGGTTGTGACCAGTTGGCGTATAGCCCGCACCGGACCTGGGATTTTTCGATCGGGCATAAAAAAACCCGGCCGAAGCCGGGTTTTCTGTTTCTTACCGCGGGTTTGCTTAGAGCAGATCCCAGGTGTAGGAAACGATCAGGCGGTTCTCGTCGACGTCGCCGCCGTCAAGAGTGTCGTCCTGACGGATGGTAGCGTTACGCCACAACACGTTAACACCTTCCAGCGCGCCGTTCTGAACGGTGTAGCTGATGTTGGTGTCACGCTCCCAGCGGCTGTCACGCACGGCAGGAGCCGCATCGATGTTGTCACTGGTGATGTAGCGAGTCATGAACGTCAGACCGGGCATGCCCAGGCCAGCGAAGTCATAGTCGTAACGGGCCTGGTAGGAGCGCTCGTCCTTGGCGTTGAAGTCAAGGTACTGTACCGAGTTGGCCAGGAAGATTGCGCCATCATAGTAAGCGAAGCCAGCATCGCCACCCATCTGCTGATAGGCAACGCCGAATGCGTGGTTACCGGCACCCAGAGTCAGAGCCAGAGAGGTAGCATCGTTGTCGAAGTTGTCAGCTGGGCCGCTTTCGTCCGAAGTCTGGTAGTGAGCCAGGTCGGTGACCAGAGACAGGTCGTTACCCAGCGCCATGTTGTAGGTGGCGCCCAGGAAGTGACGCTTCCACAGATTTTCAGCATCAGAAGTGTAGAGGGTGGTGCTCAGGTCGTCAGAGAACGTGTAGGTGCCGCCGAGATACGTGACTTTCTCGTCAAGGATGAAAGCGCCATCAGTCTCGGAGGAGCTGCTCATATCGCCACGATCGTTCATGCGACCAGCTTCTACGAACAGGCCGTCGATAGACTCGTTGGTGATGCTGTAACCGTTGTAGTGGTTCGGCAGCAGACGAGCGTCGTCATAGGCGATAACCGGGTTGGACGGCAGGTGTACGCCATAACGCAGAACGGTGTCTTCTACGATGTGGGCTTTGACCGCGCCACGGATTTCAGCATAGTTGCCCGGGCCGGTGTTGCCCTGACTGCTTGGCAGCAGGCCAGTGCCTGCGTCGTCGCTGGTGCTGTCCAGCTTGATGCCCATCATCGCGATGGTGTCAAAACCCAGGCCGATCGGGCCGCGGGAGTAGCCGGATTCGAAGTTCAGTACGAAGCCGGTAGCGGTTTCGTCACGCTTGCTCTGGCCTACACCAGGGCTGCGGAAGTCGCGGTTGAAGTTCATGGTGCGGTTGCTGAGGGTAGCCGAAGAGCTCTCGATGAAGCCTTCGTTGTTTTCAACAGCTGCGGTAGCTTGTGACACGATAAGTCCATTTGCGGCGGCAACGGCCAGTGCAATGGAACTCCACTTGATAACATTTTTCATTATTTGCTCCTTCAGATTAAAAACAAGCCATGGTCACGGCACCCGCAACCAATCATCTTTTATTGTTATCCCAGCAGATTAAAGCATCAAAAGATGAATAGCGAAACATTAGGCTTAAAAAACATGCTCTTGTAGCTTTGACCTACAATTTATCCGAGTATCATACCTCGGCTGGGGTCTTTTAACCGCGCTATTGTAATCCAATTATCACAGTTTTATGTGATTCGTTTCACAAATGTCTCACGCTGAGACGGGCGGGATCGAATCGGGCAGCGATTCCCATCCCCATCTTGCCTTCAGGCCAACAGGAGCCACATGTTCAAGCTACATTCACAGCTGGCAGCTGATTGCGTTCATATCGGGGATTTTCCCTTGAGTCGGCTGCTGATGATGAACGATTCTCAGTATCCCTGGTGCATACTGGTGCCTCGGGTTTGCGATGTGACCGAGATATTTCAGCTTGATTATAAGGATCAGCAGCGTCTATCCGCCGAGTCTGCGTTGTTGAGCAGGTTGCTGTGCAGCACGTTTTCCGCGGACAAGATGAACATTGCCGCCTTGGGTAATGTCGTCAGTCAGTTGCACGTTCACCACGTGGTTCGCTATCGCACTGATGCGGCCTGGCCTGCACCTGTGTGGGGGCGTTTGCCGGTGAAGCCTTTTGCGGGTGAGGATCTGGAAGTGCGCTTGACACAAATCAAGCAGATGCTGCCATCTGGTTTCAAATTTGCGGAGCAAGTGTGATGAGCGATCTGGAAGACAGAGTTGCAGACCTGGAAATACGCCTGGTATTTCAGGATGACACCATACAGTCGCTGAGCGAAACGTTGGCCGCGCAGCAGATGGAGTTGGAGAAGTTGCGTCGAGCAGTGGAGGTGTTGGCCAGGAGGCAGGCTGATCTCGCCAGCTCTTTACCAGCCAACGATGAGGATCAGCCGCCGCCACATTACTGATCCTGCATTGTTGTGACGGAAGGTGGCGCCCTCTGAGGGCGCCGGTAATCAGTCTGGTTTACAGAATGACCACATCTTCGGCTTGCAGGCCTTTCTCGCGGCGGGCAACCACAAACTCGACCCTCTGGCCTTCTTCCAATGCCCGGTGGCCTTCGCCACGGATGGCGCGAAAATGCACAAACACATCATCGCCCTGGTCGCGTGAAATAAAGCCAAAGCCCTTATTGATGTTGAACCACTTTACCGTACCCGCTTCGCGATCCGACTGTCTGCCGGGCAGGCTGAACGAAAGCTGCTGTATCTCGTTTGCCAGAGTCATCACTGTTGCCAGGCAAACGACGCCGATGGCCATACCAATTGCATAAATGACCAGTGTTTCGAGCGCGGGAACCCAAGTTGAGATCAGAGGGATCAGTGCTGCGACCAGCAAACCGATCGAAACAACGATGGCGACGCCGAACCTGATTGCGGTGTCCACACGGTGGCGTGCGGTGAACTGTTGAAGATTGAGTAGGCCGGTAAACAACAGAAGAATTCCATTGAGATTGATCAGGCCGCTTTGAGCGAAGAAAGGTAGTGTGTTGACCAGGCCTGTAATTAACGCGGCGAGGCCGATGATGAGGTGCAGATAACGTAACGTATTCAAGAATTTCACCTTGGATGCTATGACATTGGTAATGGGGAAGTGCCTGTGGCCGGCGCATAGAGACTTTTGCCGGGGCGCGCACTGTAACCTGAAACTGTCAAGGGCTCAAAGCGTGAACTTGTGGGGTAAAGAGAAAGTCAAGAAGGGTAGAGCAGTGCTGTAACTTGAGCATCGGCGGGTGGCTGTCCACCCGCCGACGTTAATTCAATGCAGCGGCAGACATTATTTCTCGAGAAGGCTGCGCAGCATCCATGCGGTTTTCTCATGCACCTGCATCCGCTGGGTCAGCAAGTCAGCCGTTGGCTCATCGTGGGTTTCGTCGCAGATAGGGAAAGACTCCCGTGCAGTGCGTACGCATGATTCATGACCCTCGACCAACAGGCGAACCATGTCCAGCGCATCCGGTACACCCTCTTCTTCCTTGATGCTGCTCAGTTCGACAAACTGCTTGTACGTGCCGGGCGCGGGGAAGCCGAGAGTCCGGATACGCTCAGCGATATCATCCACCGCCTGTGCCAGCTCCATGTAATGGGTTTCAAACATCATATGCAGTGTCTGGAACATGGGGCCCTTCACGTTCCAATGAAAATTGTGGGTTTTCAGATAAAGCGTGTAGGTGTCCGCCAGCAGGTGCGACAGACCCTGAGCAATTTTCTCGCGATCGTTTTCTTTGATGCCAATATCGATTTTCATCATGACTCCTGTTGGATGGGATTGATTCAAACGGGTTTGGACTGCCGCAGTTGGCCGTAACTGCGACTGTGTTGTTGTCCTTTTGAGCTGCAGTATAGACGCTAACGTAACGCCTGCATGCTCAACTGCCAATTTGTCGAAACCGAATATTGCAGCAATCTCCTCGCAGCTGGCGCGTCTCCATGTGGAGTCATGTCGTTGGAGCACAGTTAAATCAGGGATTGAGGTTCTCGCCGACAAGGGTACCTTTCGGGTATATTATGGCGCTTTTCTCAGTGTGCTGCTTCGCGACTGGCATTCATCCCGGCGCGCAGGCTGCCCGATCTCTACGACAGGAATACCACAACATGATGCGTACCCACTATTGCGGCCAGTTGAACGAATCGCTGGCGGATCAGGAAATCACCCTTTGCGGCTGGGTTCATCGACGTCGTGACCATGGTGGTGTGATATTCCTGGATATCCGCGATCGTGAAGGTCTGGCGCAGGTGGTATTCGATCCAGATCGCGAAGAAACCTTCGCTCTGGCCGACCGCGTGCGCAGTGAATATGTGGTCAAGGTAACCGGTAAGGTCCGCCCTCGCCCTGCCGGTGCAGTGAACCCCAACATGGCCTCCGGTGCGATCGAGGTTCTGGGGTACGATCTCGAGGTGCTGAACCAGGCCGAAACGCCACCCTTCCCCCTGGACGAGTATTCAGATGTGGGCGAGGAAACCCGCCTGCGTTATCGCTTTATCGATCTGCGCCGCCCAGAGATGGCCGCCAAACTGAAGCTGCGTTCGCGCATTACCAGCAGCGTGCGCCGCTATCTGGACGAGAATGGCTTTCTGGATGTGGAAACACCCATCCTGACCCGTGCTACCCCTGAAGGGGCTCGTGACTATCTGGTGCCCAGTCGCACCCACCCTGGTACTTTCTTTGCCTTGCCGCAGTCACCACAGCTGTTCAAGCAGTTGCTGATGGTCTCCGGCTTCGACCGTTATTATCAGATCGCCAAGTGCTTTCGCGATGAGGATCTGCGCGCTGATCGCCAGCCGGAATTCACCCAGATCGATATCGAAACCAGCTTCATGGACGAGAAGGACATCATCGGTCTGACCGAGGGTATGATCCAGAAGCTGTTCAAGGAAGTGCTGGACGTGGACCTTGGCGACTTCCCGCATATGACCTTCGAAGAGGCGATGCGTCGCTATGGGTCGGACAAGCCGGACCTGCGCAACCCGTTGGAGCTGGTCGACGTGGCCGACCAGTTGACCGAAGTCGACTTCAAGGTGTTTAGTGGGCCGGCTAGCGATCCCAAGGGCCGTGTTGCTGCGCTGCGCGTTCCTGGTGGGGCCAGCATGCCGCGAAAGCAGATCGACGATTACACCAAGTATGTGGGCATCTATGGCGCCAAGGGCCTGGCCTATATCAAGGTCAATGAGCGAGCCAAGGGCGTTGAAGGTCTGCAGTCACCGATTGTCAAATTCATTCCCGAGGCGAACCTTGAAATCATTCTCGACCGGGTTGGCGCGGTTGATGGCGATATTGTCTTCTTTGGCGCCGACAAGGCGAAGATCGTCTCCGAGGCCTTGGGCGCCCTGCGTATAAAGCTTGGACATGACCTGCAGTTGCTGACCTGCGAGTGGGCGCCGTTGTGGGTGATCGATTTCCCGATGTTTGAAGAGAACGACGATGGCAGCCTGAGCGCATTGCACCATCCTTTCACTGCGCCCAAGTGCAGCCCGGAGGATCTGGCTGCCAACCCGGCTACGGCTCTGTCGCGCGCCTATGACATGGTGCTTAACGGTACCGAACTGGGTGGCGGTTCGATCCGTATCCATCGCAAGGAAATGCAACAGGCGGTTTTCAACATTCTCGGCATCAGTGCAGAAGAGCAGCAGGAAAAGTTCGGCTTCCTGCTTGATGCATTGAAGTACGGCGCGCCGCCGCACGGTGGCTTGGCCTTTGGCCTGGATCGCCTGGTTATGCTGGTAACCGGTGCCCAGTCGATCCGTGAAGTCATTGCCTTCCCGAAGACCCAGAGTGCGGCCTGTGTCATGACTCAGGCCCCGGGTGCGGTGGATGGCAAGGCCCTGCGCGAGCTACACATCCGTCTGCGCGAGCAGCCCAAGGTCGAATAACCCGCCCAGAACCACGGAGTCGATCATGGCCGGACATTCCAAATGGGCCAACATCAAGCATCGCAAGGCAGCGCAGGACGCCAAGCGTGGCAAGGTGTTCAACAAGCTGATCAGGGAATTGACTGTGGCTGCCAAGCTTGGCGGCCCCGAGCCCGCGGATAACCCCAGGCTAAGAGCGGCGGTGGATAAATCACTGACCGCCAACATGACCCGCGATACCATCGACCGCGCAATTGCGCGTGGTGTGGGCAGCACTGATGCGGACAACGTCGAGGAGCTGACCTATGAGGGTTATGGTCCCGGTGGCGTTGCGGTCCTGGTCGAAGTGATGACCGATAACCGCAATCGCACGGTCAGTGAAGTTCGCCACGCCTTCAACAAGTGTGGCGGTAATCTGGGCACCGACGGGTCTGTGGCCTACCTGTTCGAAAGGCGCGGGCAGATCAGCTATGGACCGGGTGCGGATGAGAACGCTCTGATCGAGGTGGCCCTGGAAGGAGGGGCTGAGGACGTCGTTAGCAATAACGACGGTTCGATTGACGTATTGACCACTTTCGAAGAGTTCGGTGGCGTTCGCGATCATCTGGATCAGCAGGGATTTGTTCGTGAGGCTGCGGATATCAGCATGATCCCTGCGACCACCGTTGTCCTGGACCTGGAGGGAGCCGAGAGCGTTCTCCGGTTGGTTGACATGCTTGAAGATCTGGACGATGTGCAAAACGTCTACAGCAACGCTGACATACCCGACAATGTTCTGGCCCAGTTGAGTTAGAGCGTCGAGCGCATGGAACGGGGAGGCATGTGCCTCCCTTTTTCTTGCCCGCGTTCTTTTATCGAATGGCCAGGCGGATATGGCACACTAGGGCTCATCCAATTAGCGGAAATCACCACGCATGGCCCTGATATTGGGTATAGATCCAGGTTCGCGCACGACAGGCTACGGTATTGTCCGCGAGCACGCGGGTAAGTGTGAATACGTCACCTCGGGTTGTATCCGTCTCGGCGGCGGGCCGCTGCCGGGCAGGCTCAAACTGATTTTCGAGGGCCTGAGTGAACTGATCGGAAAATATGAGCCGGATATTCTCAGCATCGAGCAGGTGTTCCTGGCGCGCAACCCTGATTCGGCACTGAAATTGGGTCAGGCCCGCGGCGCTGCAATAGTTGCAGCGGTGCACGCCGGAATGGATGTGCATGAATACACCGCCAGGCAGATCAAGCAATCGGTAGTTGGTACCGGTGCAGCTGACAAGACCCAGGTGCAACACATGGTCACTCAGCTGCTCGGGCTTTCCGGGACGCCGCAGGCGGATGCCGCTGATGCCTTGGCAGCGGCGCTCTGTCATGCCCATTCGACGGCACTCAATACGCAGCTGGGTGGCGGGCTCCTCGGGTTGCGCAGCGGCCGGGTCCGCCACAGATGAGCGTCAACGAAGAGACATTTCAATGATTGGACGACTGACAGGTGTGCTGCTCGAAAAGCAACCGCCGCATATTTTACTGGACGTACAAGGCGTAGGTTACGAGCTGGACGCGCCGATGAGCACCTTTTACAAGCTCCCGGGCCTGGGGCAGTCGGTTACCCTGCATACTCACATGGTGGTGCGCGAAGATGCTCAACTGCTGTATGCCTTTGTCGAGAAACGCGAACGCGAACTTTTCCGTGAGCTGATCAGACTCAACGGCGTGGGCCCCAAGCTGGCGCTGGCTTTGATGTCCGGTCTTGAGGTTGATGAGCTGATTCGGGCGGTACAGGCTCAGGACACCAGCGCTCTGGTGCGGGTGCCCGGCGTGGGCAAGAAGACCGCGGAGCGTTTATTGATAGAGCTACGCGACCGTTTCAAGGCATGGGAAGCCTTGCCTGGCTCCTTCAAGCCGCTGGGCGGGGAGGGTGCCAGTCTCGCTCCAGCCTCACAGAGCAGTGATGCGGTCAGTGCCCTCATAAGTCTCGGGTACAAGCCGCAGGAGGCCAGCCGCGCCGTAGCAGCGGTCGAAGAGGACGGCATGACTAGCGAAGAGTTGATTCGTCGCGCGCTCAAGGGCATCGTTTAATTGTTCTGCATTCAACGCACGGGATATCCATGCTGGAAGAAGATCGCTTGATCGCTGCCGCGCCGCGGCAGCAGGAAGATGTTATTGACCGGGCTATCCGCCCCTATCGCCTGGCTGATTATATCGGTCAGCCGAGTGTGCGTGAGCAGATGGAGCTGTTTATGAAGGCAGCCAAAGGCCGCGGTGAGGCCCTGGATCACGTACTGATTTTCGGGCCGCCCGGACTGGGCAAGACGACCCTGGCCAACATCATTGCCCAGGAGATGGGCGTCAAGATAAAGAGCACCTCAGGTCCGGTCCTTGAGCGCGCGGGCGACCTGGCAGCCATGCTGACCAGCCTTGAAGCTGGAGATGTACTCTTTGTTGATGAGATTCATCGTCTTTCGCCGGTAGTCGAAGAAATCCTCTATCCGGCAATGGAAGATTACCAACTCGATATCATGATCGGCGAAGGGCCTGCTGCCCGCTCCATCAAGTTGGATCTGCCCCCTTTTACGCTCGTGGGTGCCACCACCAGGGCGGGTATGTTGACTAACCCGCTGCGTGATCGGTTTGGCATTACGCAGCGGCTGGAGTTTTACGGAGTCGATGATCTGGCGACCATTGTGACCCGTTCGGCAAAGATTCTCGGCCTGCAGGTGGAGTCCCATGGTGCGCTCGAGATTGCGCGTCGGTCCCGCGGTACACCGCGAATCGCCAACCGATTGCTGCGTCGCGTTCGTGATTTCGCAGAAGTACGCGGCACCGGTGCCATTTCGGCAGAAATAGCCGACCAGGCCTTGAACCTGCTGGATATTGACGTCAAGGGCTTCGATCACATGGACCGTCGTTTGTTGTTGGCGATGATCGACAAGTTTGATGGTGGTCCAGTGGGTATCGATAGCCTGGCTGCAGCCATCAGTGAAGAGCGGCACACCATAGAGGATGTGCTTGAACCTTTTCTTATTCAACAGGGTTTTATTACCCGAACCCCCCGAGGGCGCATGCTTACACGGCACGCCTATGCCCACTTCGGGCTCGATCTGCCCCGTCGGATGACACAGCCCGCGGATGATCTCTTCGGCACCGGACAGGACGCTGACGGGGCTTGAAAAAATATTTTCGATATTGGCTGGGAAACACTATGCAAAGCTCACCGTTGGCTCTACATTATGCGCGCTGACTATTCCGGACCGCCGTTCGTGCAGAGAGTCCGAGTCTACTTTGAAGATACCGATGCCGGCGGCATCGTTTATTACGTTAATTACCTCAAATTTATGGAACGTGCGCGAACCGAAATGGTCCGTACCCTGGGGTTTGACCAAAGTGTCCTGCAGACTGAAAACATTATTTTTGTCGTGCACTCGGTGACCGCCCGTTATCACGCGCCCGCGCGCTTGGATGACGAGCTGGACGTCAGCGTGGAAGTGCTTGATCTCAAGCGGGCCAGCATACGGTTCCGCCAGCAGGTTAAACGTGTTGATGGGGACCTGTTGTGTGAGGGTGAGGTGTTGGTTGCATGTGTCAGCGCCGACCGGTACAAACCCAGAGGAATTCCGTCTGGTCTGAACGCTGCGTTCAGGGCCAGGCAGGTAATAGATAGCAAGACCGAGCGAGGAGAGGCACCGCGTGCAAGCTGATCAAATGTCGATGTGGCACCTGATTTCTACCGCCAGCGTTCTGGTACAGCTGGTTATGCTGATTCTGGTAGCGGCATCCATCATGTCCTGGGTAATCATTTTCCAACGCGGGTCCTTTATCCGCTCCGCGAAAACCGCGCTCGATGACTTCGAGGATCGATTCTGGTCTGGCATCGATCTGTCCAAGTTGTACCGTCAGGTCACAGGAAACCCGGACAACAACTCCGGACTGGAACAGATCTTTCGCGCCGGCTTCAAGGAATTCTCCCGGATGCGTCAGCAGGCAGGTGTTGATCCGGATGCTGTAATGGATGCGGTACAGCGCTCGATGCGCGTGGCGATTTCCAAGGAAGAGGAAAAGCTCGATCAGCATCTACCGTTTCTCGCCACTGTCGGCTCGACCAGTCCTTACATTGGTCTGTTCGGCACCGTCTGGGGCATCATGAACTCCTTCCGTGGTCTGGCTACAGCGCAACAGGCCACACTGGCGACAGTTGCTCCGGGTATTGCCGAAGCCCTGATCGCGACGGCAATTGGTTTGTTCGCGGCGATTCCGGCAGTTATTGCCTATAACCGATTTGCCGCGCGCTCGGAAACACTGATCAGTCGCTACTATACCTTTGCTGACGAGTTCTCGAGCATTCTTCATCGCCGCGTCCACGCCAGCAACGACGAGTAAACGGAGTCAAAATGCAGGTTCAAGGCAGACGCCGGAAACGCAAACCCGTTGCAGAGATGAACGTCGTACCCTATATCGACGTGATGCTCGTGCTGCTGGTTATATTCATGGTGACCGCTCCGATGCTGAATCAGGGCGTGAAAGTTGATTTGCCGCAGGTGGCCAGTGAGGTCATGCCCTCGGACAGCAATCAGCAGGTGCTTACTTTGTCAGTGTTGGCCGATGGAACCTATTTCTGGAATCTGGGTGAAACCGTTGATACGGAGAACCAGACGGACAGCGCGATTTCTCTGGAGGAAATGGCGTCGGGTGTGACCAAGATTATCAGTGCTCGACCGGACACGCTGGTATACATACGAGGCGACCGCGAAGCTAACTACGGCCTGGTTGTTACCGCGATGGCAACTTTGCAACAAGCGGGTGTCCCGAACGTGGGACTGATTACAGAGGCGCCGTGAACACTCGTGAGCCGCGTCAGGCGGAAACCGGCCGTTATGTTGCCTCGGTGCTCAAGGCCCTGGCCGTGCACCTGGCTGTGGTATTGCTGCTTTTCGTCTCCTTCAGCAGCGCGCCGGAATTCGAGCCCGCCAAGCCAATTGTTCAGGCGACATTGGTACAGTTGAACTCCAAGAGCCCGGCGCAGACCCAAACGGATCAGCGTATAGCTGGTGAGGCCGCACGTACCGCAGCTCAACGCCACGAGGCAGAAGAGCTCAAACGCGACCAGCAGAAACAGGAACAGGCCGAGGCTGCCGCAGCCAGGGCGAAGGAGCAGGCTGCTGCAGCGCAGGCCGCCCAGCAGCGTGAAGAGCAGCAGAAAGCGGCACAAGCCGCTGAGCAGAAGCAGTCGGAGGCAGCCAAACAGCTCGAAGCTGCCAAACAAGCCGAGGCTGAAGCCCAGCGCAAGGCCGATGCAGCGCGCAAGTTGGCAGCCGAGGAAGCCGCAAAGAAGGCAGAAGCCGAGGCGGCAAAGAAAAAAGCGGCTGATGAGGCAGCGAAAAAACAGGCTGCGGAGCAAGCGAAGAAAAAAGCCGCAGAGGAGGCCAAGCGCAAGGCTGACGCTGCCAAGGCAGCGGCGGAGAAAGAGGCCCAGCAAAGGCGTGCGCAAGAAGAGGCTCGCGCCAAGGCGCTGGCTGATTTGCTTGCCGACGAGACGCAATACCAGCAGGCTCAGGCTGACCTGTCAGGTGATGAGGTAGCAGCCAGCTATGATGATTTGATCAGACGTTATGTCAGCGAGCAATGGAGACGTCCTCCTTCTGCACGTAATGGTATGGTGGTTGACGTTGTCATTAGTATGCTGCCTACGGGTGAGATTACTGGCGCCGTAGTCGTGCGCACTAGCGGTGACCCGGGTTTTGACCAGTCTGCGGTGCAAGCCATCAGAAACGTGGGTCGTATTCCAGAAATGCAGCAGTTGTCACGGGAAAAGCCGGCAACTTTTGATAGCCTATATCGCAAACGAACGTTGCGCTTCAAACCAGAGGACCTGTCATTCTGATGAAAATGTTGAAAATCTGGCTAACTGCCTTCGCGCTGCTGCTTGTAACGCAGAATCTGTATGCTCAGGGCGCCATCGAGATTACCCGGGGCACCGACAAGGCTTCGCCGATTGCTGTGGTGCCTTTTGGCTGGCAGGGTGGCACGCCGCTGCCTGAAGACATGGCAGAAATTGTTGCCAACGACCTGCGAAACAGCGGCATGTTTGCTCCGTTCGACAGACGCAATATGCTCAGCACTCCTACCCAGGCCAGCGAGATATTTCCTCGAGACTGGCGCATTCTTGGTGTCGAATATGTTGTCGCCGGGCAGATTAATGCCGATCCCGGCTCCGATCAGTATCGTCTGCAGTTCAGCCTTTACAGTGTTGTCAGGGAAGAAGTACTGATGACGCGTACCGTGAGTGGCACGCGAAGTCAGTTGCGTGATATGGCGCACCATCTGAGCGATCAGGTCTTCGAGGAAATTACTGGCATCAAGGGCGCATTCAATACCAAGCTCCTTTACGTCGCTGCTGAACGATTTTCTGTCGACAATACCCGTTTTACTCTGCAGCGCTCGGACTATGACGGCGCTCGAGCAGTCACACTGCTGCAATCACGGGAACCTATCCTGACGCCTTCGTATGCACCAGATGGGCAGCGTATTGCTTACGTATCCTTCGAGTCAGGGCGCCCGGAAATATTCGTGCATTACATCCAGACCGGTCGCCGCGAGCGTATCACCAGTTTCGAGGGCCTCAATGGCGCCCCTTCCTGGTCACCTGACGGTGAACGCCTGGCTTTTGTGTTGTCCCGCGATGGTAATCCCGAGATCTACGTGATGGAGCTGGCCAACAAGCAGCTGCGACGCATCACCAACCACTTTGCTATCGATACCGAGCCGGACTGGCTGGATGCCAACACCATCGTCTTCACGTCTGACCGTGGTGGCCGTCCGCAGATCTATAAACAGAATATCAATACTGGTGTTACCGAGCGGCTGACTTTTGTCGGCAACTACAACGCCAATGCCAAACTCTCCGTTGATGGTCGGACCATGGTCATGGTGCACCGTCAAGAGGGTACCCGTAATTTTCAGATTGCCATCCAGGACCTGGAGCGCGGTAATCTGAGAGTGTTAACAGAAACTTCATTGGATGAATCACCCACTGTTTCTCCCAATGGCGTCATGTTAATTTATGCCACCCGTCAACAGGGACGGGGCGTACTCATGCTGGTGTCTACCAATGGCCGTGCAAGGTCGGTAATTCCGACCCAATTCACGGACCTGCGAGTGCCCTCATGGTCCCCATACCTGCCCTAGGGTGTAAAAAATCATTAAAACATGTGGGGTTTACGAGGAGTCTTATGATGCAAGTAATTAAATTTGGTAAGTTTGCGGCATTGGTTGTAGCTATGGGCGTGATTGTTGGTTGTTCCTCCAAAGGTGGCGACACCGGCGGAACTGGCGCGGTTGATCCGAACGCCGGTGCTGGTTACACCACTCCAGCTTCAAGCGGTGACGACATGTCCAGCGAAGAGGCTGCTCTGCGCGCGGTCACTACTTTCTACTTCGAACTCGATAGCGCCGAGCTGAAGCCTGAAGCTACCCGCGCCCTTGATGTGCATGCCAAGGATCTGCGTGCTGCTGGTAACCGTGTAGTGCTGGAAGGCCACACCGACGAGCGTGGTTCACGCGAGTACAACATGGCTCTGGGCGAGCGTCGTGCTGCTGCCGTTCAGCGTTACCTGGCTGGCCAGGGCGTTTCTCCTTCACAGCTGGAGCTGGTCTCCTACGGTGAAGAGAAGCCGGCCGCAATGGGTTCCAGCGAAGAAGCTTGGGCTCAGAACCGTCGCGTAGAACTGCGTAAGTAAGAGGTCATATGAAAGGGTTCAGGGGTTTAACAGCTGCCTTCATGCTATTGCCTATCGCGGCAATGGCCCAGGTGCCGGTTATTGACGGTAGCGCGGGCGGTGTCCGCGGTAGTCAATCGTCTACCCCTGCCGCCCAGCAGACCACAGCTGGCCCCTCGATAGAGGGCCAGCTATTGCAGCAGCTGTATCAGCTTCAACAGGAGGTCGCGATGTTGCGCGGCAGGCTGGAGGAGCAGGAATATCGGCTCAAGCAAATGGAGCAGGACCAGTCGGACCGATATCAGGATATAGACCGCAGGCTGTCAGCGGGCACCGGGGTTACACCTGGCGATGCCGATCAGCAAGCGCCAATTGATGCACTTGAAAGCCCCACTGCGAGTCAGCAGGGAAACACTGGCAGTGCAACAGCACCGCAAGGCAATACCGGCACGGCTGAGGTCGATCCGGCGCGTGAGAAATTGATGTACGATGCAGCCTTTGACCTGGTCAAGGCGCGAGATTTTGAAAAGGCGATCCAGGCCTTCAGTGCCTTCGTCAGGAAATTCCCGAATAGCGAATACGCCGGGAATGCGCAGTATTGGCTGGGTGAAATTCACCTGGTAGAGTCCGATTTGCAATCAGCTGGCCGCGCGTTCGCGTTGGTAGTCAGCGAGTATCCCGGACATCGCAAGGAAGCCGACGCACTCTACAAGCTCGCCGATGTCGAGCGCCGCCTGGGTAACCGGGACAAGGCCGTAGAGCTGTATCAGCAAGTGCTCTCACGGCATCCGAACTCGTCGGCAGCCCAGCTTGCAAGGCGCGATCTGGACAGCCTGGGCTGAGAGATACCCGCCCCACTCTTACTATTACGGCCATCATGCTTGCTTCCTGATTCATCAGGTGTGCAAGCGATCGTCCCAACGGGCCTCTGCCTTTTCAGCAGTCCAGCCCTGGATGCCAAACATGTCAGTCGATCTTTGCGCAACGCTCCGGATCACGGAGATATTTTATTCCCTTCAGGGTGAAAGCCGCTCGATCGGGTTACCCACCGTTTTCGTACGTCTGACGGGATGCCCTTTGCGATGTCAGTACTGTGATACTGCTTACGCCTTTACTGGTGGCGAAGTTCACAGCCTGTCCGCAATTCTTGCACGCATAGAGCGGTTCAAACCGCGTTTCATCTGCGTAACCGGTGGTGAGCCTCTCGCCCAGCCTAATTGTCTCCCATTGCTGCAAGCGCTTTGTGATGCGGGCTATCAGGTGTCGCTCGAGACCAGTGGCGCCTTGGATGTCAGTGCAGTGGATCCGCGTGTGAGCAGGGTGGTAGACCTGAAAACGCCAGATTCGGCAGAGTCCGGCCGCAATCTGTATGGAAATATGGCGGTGCTCGGTAAACATGACCAGGTGAAGTTTGTGGTCTGTAGCAGGCAGGATTATGAATGGGCGCGCTTCAAGCTGGACGAGTACTCGTTGCCGGAGCGGGTAGATGAAGTGCTGTTCTCGCCCAGCCACGAACAGCTAGTCCCAAAGCTCCTTGCTGAGTGGATTATGGAGGACAACTTGCCAGTCCGTTTTCAGCTACAGCTGCATAAATATCTGTGGAACGACGAGCCTGGACATTGATATGACGAATAGTAAAAAAGCGGTCGTGCTGCTATCTGGCGGCCTGGATTCTGCAACGGTTCTGGCGATGGCCCAGGCGGAAGGCTATCTGTGTCACACATTGAGCTTCGATTATGGTCAGCGCCATCGGGCAGAGCTCAACGCAGCGGCACGTCTCGCAGCGAGCGCCGCTGTAGCAGCCCACAAGGTGATCAAGCTGGATCTTGATGGAATGGGGGGCTCAGCCCTGACTGACGTCAGTATCGCTGTACCAGAGGAGGCGGGAGAAGGGATCCCTGTTACCTATGTGCCGGCACGTAACACCGTCTTTCTGGCCTTGGCGCTGGGTTGGGCAGAGGTACTCGAGGCAAAGGACATCTTCATTGGTGTTAACGCTGTCGATTATTCCGGTTACCCCGACTGCAGGCCGGCTTTCATACAAGCTTTTGAGACAGTAGCCAATCTCGCTACACGTGCAGGCATCGAAGGTGTCGGGTTTCGCATCAGGGCTCCCCTGCAGAATATGAGTAAAGCTCGGATAGTCGAATCAGGTGTACAGTTGGGTGTCGATTACAGCCTGACCGTTTCTTGCTATCAGGCAGATGATCAGGGGCGAGCCTGTGGCCGCTGCGACAGTTGCCGTCTGCGCTCAGAGGGATTCGAGGCTGCGGGGCTAAAGGATCCGACACGTTACGCGGGGATGTAAAAAAAACTTGAGTTTATCTGATAAATCAGTACTATAGCGCGCGTTCCGGGTCGTTAGCTCAGTTGGTAGAGCAGTTGGCTTTTAACCAATTGGTCGTAGGTTCGAATCCTACACGACCCACCATTTTTCCCCTCTGTTTATCCTGAAATACCCCATACCCCTTTTTCCGCTTCCTGATTCCGTCCAATCGGCTGCTTTCCTGCGTACTGAAAGCTCGACGTGGCATTTCCTTGTCTCTAGCCCCTCAATTTAATGGTTGAACCTCCCTATGCCGGCAAAGTCCAAACTCTGGCAAATGGAATGACGCAATCTGTCTTTTCCATCATCGCAATCATGTAATGAACGGAGGAAGGTCTATGACTTCAGCAGCGAAAGAAACCATCAAGGTTCTCAACGATCTTATCGAGACTTGCAAGGATGGTGAGAAAGGTTTCAAGGTATGCGCGGACGACGTGAAGCGGCCCGAGCTCAAGGCATTGCTCAGTGATCACGCCATGGAATGTGGTAAGGCAGCTACAGAGCTCCAGGGGATTGTGGTACGTCTGGGTGGTGACCCGGAAGACGATACTAGCCTGGCAGGTGATATGCACCGCCGCTGGGTCGACCTCAAGTCAATGATCTCGGGAAAAGACGAAAAGGCTATTCTCAACGAGTGCGAGCGCGGGGAAGATGTCGCCAAAAAGAGCTACAAGGAAGCTCTCGAAGCGGATTTGCCCGCTGACGTACGCCAGGTCGTAGAACGTCAGTATCAGGGTGTGCTGCGTAACCACGATCAGATCAAGGCATTGCGTGACGCAGAACGCGCTCGCAGTTAACCAGTCTGTATCCTGAGTTGGGCGCGGGACGTATAAATGCCCACGCCCTGCAGTGTGACCGTCAGGATAAGCGGGCTGTAGGATTACAGCCCGTTCAGGTCGCCTTCAAGGTGATGGGCTGGAGCAGGCCAGCGCCACGGCAGTGATCCATTATTCAGAGCAGACGGCGTGGTATAATGCCAGCCATTGTCACGACTACAGGATCCTTGTCATGTCACAGATTCCCGAGCGGGTGTTGGTTCAGGCCCATCTTGCGGCCAAGCAGGTTGCGCCCCTCACTACAGCGGAAGAGGCCGATTACAAAGCACGTATCCGCTCGGCGCTACTCGCACGTGATGCCGTCCTGGTTGCCCATTACTACACCGATCCTGTGCTACAGGCGTTAGCCGAAGAAACAGGTGGCTGCGTCTCCGATTCCCTGGAAATGGCGCGTTTTGGCAAGGAACATCCGGCCAGCACCCTGGTAGTAGCTGGTGTGCGCTTCATGGGTGAAACGTCCAAGATCCTCAGTCCCGAGAAGCAGGTTCTGATGCCCACGCTCGAGGCCACCTGCTCACTGGATATCGGCTGTCCGATAGAGGAGTTCTCTGCCTTTTGCGATCAGCACCCGGATCGGACTGTAGTCGTTTATGCCAATACCTCAGCCGCCGTCAAGGCGCGGGCGGATTGGGTGGTGACTTCGAGCTGCGCGCTCGAAATCGTTGGCCACCTGATGGACAAGGGCGAGAAGATCATCTGGGCACCTGACCAGCATCTGGGTAATTACATACAGCGTGAAACTGGTGCAGACATGCTTCTCTGGGAGGGTTCATGCATCGTTCACGAGGAGTTCAAGGCCAAGGCATTGCTGGATCTCAAGGCCGTATATCCCGATGCTGCTATTCTGGTACATCCCGAGTCACCCATGTCGGTAGTGGAGCTTGCAGACGTGGTGGGCTCAACCAGCCAGCTGATCAAGGCGACTCAGACCCTCCCGAATCCTACCTTTATCGTTGCCACTGATCGGGGCATCTTCTACAAGATGCAGCAGGGCGCTCCGGGCAAGTTGTTGATCGAGGCGCCAACTGCGGGTAGTGGTGCTACCTGCCGCAGCTGTGCACATTGCCCCTGGATGGCCATGAACACCCTGCCGGCACTATTGCAGAGTCTGGAACAGGGCACTAATGAAATCCTGGTGCCTGAGCATCTTGTTCCCCAGGCGGTGAAGCCGCTGGAACGAATGCTCGAATTCACTCGCCAGGCTCGTCTCAACGCCGTCGGGAACGCCTGATCACATATTTTCTATAATGGCGCGCTGCTCCATCAGGTACTGCTGACGGGCTTGAATGCGAGCGCTTTGGACATAATCGTCCCCCGCGCGCACGGCTGCCAGGTCCAACTGCTCGGCAGCCTGGTCCAGGTCGCCGGCGAGCATGAAGTACTCAGCCCTGGCGGTATGGACGCCCACGATATTGCCCGCCAGGCCGCGTATCTCTGCGGTCAGGTACCACACATCAGGGTCGTTTTCGCGCTGGCTCGCCAGCCGGTTGATCACCTTTTCCGCCTCGGCATAACGCCGGCTTCGCAACAAAATATCCGCCTTGGCCTCCTGCAGGGGATAGCTTTCCGGATTGATCAGCAATAGGCGGTCTACGCGGGCAAGCGCCTGATCCAGTTTGCTTCGGCTGATGTCCAGCTCCACGGCTGCGAGATTGACAGCCAGATTGTCGCCCTGACTGGCGAGCAGTGGCTCGATAACGCTGGCAGCCTCTGCATGCTGCCCGCCGCGAATCAATGCCAAAACGAGTCCGTACCTTGCTGCCGCGTGGTCGCCCTCGTGTTCATCTAGCAGGATTCGAAAGCGCTGCGCCGCAAGTCCGGGACTTTGCTCATAATGTAGCTGTACCCGGGCACGCATCATCTGATACTCCGGGCTATCGCTTTGTCCGCCATTCTTCAATTGCTCTGCCCGGTTGCGTGAGTCGGCGATACGCGACTGTGTCACCGGGTGGGTCAAGAGAAACTCCGGCGGCTTGCGGCTGAACCTGCCCATTTGCGCGAGACGCTCAAACATGTCGGGCATTGCCTCGGGGTCGTATCCGGCACGTTCCAGGTTGATCAATCCGATTCGGTCAGCCTCCTGCTCGTTCTGGCGGGAGAATCGCCGTTGTTCCTGTATTGCCGCCGCCTGAGTGGACGCCAGGGCAGCGATCCCGGCGTCACCGCCACCAGCCGCTGCCAGAATGACACCGGCCAGCATGGCGGTCATCATGGGGATGCGCATGCGCTCCTGCTGTTGTAGATTGCGGGCAAAATGGCGTTGTGACAGGTGGGCAAGTTCGTGGGCCATGACCGAGGCAAACTCGGCTTCGGTATAGGCGTTCAAAAAGAGTCCGCCATTCACACCGACCACCCCGCCGGGCGCGGCAAAGGCATTCAACTGCGGACTCTCAATCAGGACGAAGGCCAGGCGTCGGTCAGACAGTTGGCTGGTTTCTACCAGGCCATAGACATGACGCTCGATAAAGTCCTTGAGCAGGGGATCATCCATTGTGGGAACGGCGCCGCGCAGCATGGACAACCATGCCCGGCCCAGCTGGTATTCCTGCTGCGCAGACATGATGGACGAGCTGGTATCTCCCAGGGACGGTAGGTTGAATTCTGTGGCGCCAAGGGATGGCGCAGCGAAACTGACCAGCAGCCCAAGTGCCAGCCCCTGTAAACCGGTGCGTAGTCGCCTGATGGGTAGCGCTGTGATGCTATACATGATTACCTGCGTATCCAGTGGGATAAGATTGTCTGCCATCAACCCCCGAGGGCTATACTGTAGCACTAGTTGATCAGGAGCCTCGCATGGCTGACGCCCCCAGCACCTTCACCGCCGACCAGAGACTTGATGCCCGGGGGCTGAGTTGTCCATTGCCTCTGCTCAAGGCCAAGCAGGCCCTCAACAAGATGGCAAGTGGAGAGATATTGCAGGTTTTGGCGACGGACGCTGGTTCGCAACGGGATTTCAAGCGATTTTGCGAGCTTGCCGGTCACTCCCTGCTCGAGTCCTCCGTTCAGGACCATGAATTTCATTATTGGTTGCGTAAGGAGTGAGATCAACAGGCATGATCAAGGTATTCCGTAACTGGGTGCATCGCTACTTTTCCGACGAGGAAGCAGTCGTTCTGGCGGTACTCCTCGCATTGGGTTTTGCGATTATCATCTCCTTTGGTGACAGCATTGCTCCACTGCTGACCGGGGTGGTGCTCGCCTATCTGTTGCAGGGTATGGTCACCCGCCTCAAGAAGTGGGGAGTTCACCAGGCGATTGCCGTCTGGCTGGTGTTTTTGCTGTTTCTTAGTGCGTTGGCGGCTCTGTTCGGTATTGTCGTGCCGCTGGTGTGGCGGCAGGTGATCAATCTGTTCAATGAGTTGCCACGTATGCTGGTTGAATGGCAGGCGCAGTTGGCGCACCTGCCTGACCAGTATCCTGCACTGGTGTCCTCTGGTCAGATCGATCGGATAGTGGCGTCGATCAATGGTGAGCTTGGGCAGTTCGGGCAATGGCTCTTGTCCCAGTCTCTGGCTGGTTTACCCATGTTGCTTACCATCCTGGTCTATCTGGTGCTGGTGCCGATTCTGGTGTTCTTCTTTCTGATGGATAGCGACAAGATTATCGCCTGGCTGGTAGGGCGGCTTCCCCGCGAGCGGCGTTTGATGAATGAAGTCTGGACCGAGATGAATCAGCAGATAGGCAACTACATTCGTGGCAAGGCGGTGGAAATCTTGATCGTAGGTGCCGTCAGCTATGTCTGCTTCGCCGTTCTGGGCCTCAATTACGCTGCACTGCTGGCGGTCATGGTCGGATTCTCTGTTCTGGTGCCCTATATAGGCGCCACCATTGCCACGATCCCCATCGCTCTGATCGGACTCTTTCAGTGGGGCCTGGGCAACGAGTTCATGGTGCTGATGATTGTGTATGCGGTTATTCAGGCCCTGGACGGTAACGTGCTGGTTCCTGTTCTGTTTTCCGAGGCTGTCAATCTGCATCCAGTCGCCATCATTGCGGCGGTACTGATTTTCGGTGGGCTATGGGGGTTCTGGGGGATATTCTTTGCAATCCCGCTCGCCACTCTGTTCAAGGCGGTCCTTAATGCATGGCCGGGGGCGCAGGGAGAAAATCAGGGTCGGGAGCTGCAACCTGGCGAGGTGGTTGCTGAGGCTCCCTAGAAA
Source organism: Halopseudomonas salina (assembly GCF_014637955.1). NCBI lineage: Bacteria > Pseudomonadati > Pseudomonadota > Gammaproteobacteria > Pseudomonadales > Pseudomonadaceae > Halopseudomonas > Halopseudomonas salina. The sequence continues at coordinate 282,825 of NZ_BMFF01000001.1, forward strand.
GTGGTGGTTTCAGAGAGCCCGGGCTGCAGCCAATACCTCTGAAACGTGGCCCTTGACCTTTACCTTGCGCCACTCTGCCCGCAGCACGCCCTGGGCATCTACCAGGAATGTGCTGCGTTCTATTCCCTCGTACTCCTTGCCATACATCTGCTTCAGCTTGATCACGTCGAACAGCTGACAGAGCGATTCGTCCGCGTCACTGATCAGTTCAAAGGGAAAGCCCTGTTTGCTGCGAAAGTTCTCATGGGTACGCAGGCTGTCGCGTGACACGCCGAATATGCGGGTATTGGCCGCAGCAAAATCTTCATGGCAGGCGCGAAAATCCTGCCCCTCGGTAGTACATCCCGGCGTATTGTCCTTGGGGTAGAAATACAGCACATAGTGCTGACCAATAAGCTGCTCGGAGTCTACTTTTATGCCGCTAGTTGCCTGAGCGTTGAAGGCAGGTACGGGTTGGTCCAGTTCGATGGTCATGCCGGGAGGTTCCTTGGCTGTTGGTTGCAGGTTGGGCAGGGGCTATGGTTCCGGATCTCAGTGCACTGGCCGCCAGGGCTCTATCACCGCATCCAGATTGAGTTCGTCACAAAAATCCAGAAACTGTTCGCGCAGCCAGCTAAGCTGCGTTTTGGCCGGAATGGCGATGGTCAAAGTCATATTCAACATGGCTGTGCCGGTGTGCTGTGCCATGTAGGTAAAGCTGAACAGCTCCTCAATGTCGATTTCCAGTTGCTGAAAGAAGGCGCAAAGCTCGCCGCACAATTCAGGCCGCTGTGCCGCGGTGACGAACACGTTGTAGGGAAGCGCCTGGGGTCGTTCATCCAGGGTGGTGCTGCGGCTCATCGAGAGCGTGAACTGCTCGCGACGTGCCACCGTGTGAAGCAGCGTCTCCAGACGTGCGAGCGCATCCCAGTTCCCGCTGACCTGCAGAAGCAGGGCAGAGCAGGTGCCGTGTCTGCTCATGCGGCTACTGACGATCAAGCAGCGCTGCTCCATGCACAATCGTGTAAAGGTGGTAACCAGGGTGGTGGTTTGCCCGCCCAGGGCGCTGATAACCAGGAACTGTTCCTTCTGTGGTGCTGGGGTCGACATGGTGTTCCTCAAAAGCTGATTTACGACTTGCCCCGCAGGTCCGGCAGGTCGTCAGAGGTATTATTGTCGCCCCGTCTGCCCCTGGGATCAATCTCAGCTTGTGTGCGACTGTCTTGTAGTCGAGGTCCTGTAATGGCGTGTGAGAAGCCTGTGCGCGGCCGCGAATTGTGTGTGGCTTCCCTTGTGCTGACAGCACGGCGAAAGTACCATTGCGGGTCAATGTTTCAACTGGAGCAGTTGCATGATTTCAGGCAGCCTGGTGGCGCTGGCAACACCGATGGATTCACGGGGCGGGCTTGACTGGCAGGCTCTTGAACGGCTGGTTGATTTTCACCTCGAACAAGGTACTGACGGGATTGTTGCTGTAGGTACCACTGGCGAGTCAGCAACGCTGGACATGGCCGAACACAAAGAGGCGATTCGTCGTGTGGTCGATCAGGTAGCGGGTCGCATACCGGTTATTGCCGGTACAGGTGCAAATTCAACCCGCGAAGCGGTAGAGCTGACAGAAGCGGCTCGCAGCGTGGGGGCCGACGCTTGCCTGCTGGTGACGCCCTACTATAACAAGCCTACCCAGGAAGGCCTGTACCAGCACTTCCGCTTTATTGCCGATGCGGTAGCCGTGCCTCAGATACTTTACAACGTCCCGGGTAGAACGGCCTGCGACATGTTGCCGGAAACCGTGGAGCGGCTTGCCGATATCAGCAACATTATCGGCATCAAGGAAGCGACGGGTGATCTTCAGCGTGCGCGCGAGCTCATAGACCGCGTTGCGGACCGCATGGCCGTCTATTCCGGGGATGACCCTACTGCAGTGGAGCTCATTCTGATGGGCGGCAAGGGCAACGTTTCCGTCACTGCCAATGTGGCGCCCAAGGCGATGCACGAGTTGTGCAAAGCAGCACTTGAAGGCAACGCCGATCTGGCGCGCCAGATGAACGAGTCTCTCATGCCGTTGCACAAGGCCATGTTCATTGAATCAAACCCGATTCCAGTGAAATGGGCGCTGCACGAGATGGGCATGATGGCTGACTCATTGCGCTTGCCACTGACCTCGCTCAGCCCTCGCTGTCATGAAACGGTCCGTGCTGCCCTACGCGAATGCGGCATTCTGTGAACTCGCCTCGAACCATGTATACCAAGGAATTGTTTATGAAGCCTGTACTGGGTGCTTTAACGCTCGCGCTGCTCGCTGGTCTGAGTGGCTGTGGTTATCTCGCTGGTGAAGATGGCTATTTCCGGGATCGTGGATCGGACTATCAGGGCGTCGTCATCGAGCCGAGAATTGATATTCCCGCGGGCGTTGAAAGCAAGCCGCTGGGTGATCTGCTGCCCGTGCCCGGTCAGACTCAGGCCCAGGAAAATACCGGGGAGTTCGAGTTGCCCCGGCCCCAGCCCATGCTGGTCAGCGCCGATGCAGCCGAGTTCTCGCTGCAACAGAATGGCTCGACCAGATGGGTTCAGGCGCAGCGCAGCGCCGCCGAAGCCTGGCCTCTGGTGCGCCAGTTCTGGAATGATTACCAAGTGCCGGTGGCAAGCGAGACCCCTAACCTGGGACAGCTGCAGACTGACTGGATAGCCTTTGATCTGCAGGCCGACAACCCGCTGCTGCGCCGCATTCTTCCCGCCATTGGCGAAGGTCGCAGGGTCGATGGTCAGGAGCACCGTTTCCGTATGCGTATTGAACCCGGCGTTGAAGGTGCAAACAGCGAGATTTATGTCACCCAGATGTCGCGCAGCCAGGGCGGTACGCGCGATGATTGGCCTGAAAATTCTGATAACGCCAATCTTGAGCGGGCCGTCTTGGCGGAAATCGAGACCTATCTGAATCAGACCCGTAGTGGCGCTTCAATCACTTCACTGGTTGCCGCTCAGGCAGGCCCGCGCGCAGTGCTTGCGCGCGACGGTGCAGGCAATCCGGTCCTGACCCTGCAAAGTGACTTCAACCGGGCCTGGGCCGCTATCGGACAGGCTTTGAGTCAGGCCGATATCCGCATAGCCGACCTGAACCGTAGCTCGGGTGTTTACTATATTGATCTGGCTCAGTCAGCCAGCAGCCAGGAAAAGCCTGGTTTCTTCGGACGCTTGTTTGGCCGTGATGAAGAACCCGAAGACGACAGGGCGCAGCGTACCGAAGTTCGCCTGACCGCGGTGGGCGGAAGTGTGCAGGTCACGGTGGATGAGAGCATCAATAGTGCTGCAGACCCGCGGGTTGCAGCCGATGTGCTCGAGCGCATCCAGACGAATCTGAATTGATCGAGCGGGTATAACCTATGCGGTATTGCTCGCTGGGCAGTGGCAGTCGTGGCAACGCCACGGTTGTCGAGTCCGGTCAGACACGTCTGCTGATCGATTGCGGTTTCAGCCTGCGTGCAACGGAGCAGCGGCTGGCCCAGGCAGGTTTGAGTGCGCGGCAACTTAGCGCAGTCCTGGTCACCCACGAGCATTCCGACCATGTGAAAGGCGTTGAAGGTCTGGCCAGGCGGTACCAGCTACCGGTTTACATGACCCACGGCACGCTGCATGCGCTGCGCGATTTTCAGGCGCCGGTCGAGGTTGTGCAGCTTGATCAGGGCTTCACAATCGGCGAGCTGCATGTTGAGCCGGTGGCGGTTCCTCATGATGCCCGTGAACCCTGTCAGTACATCTTCGACAGTGGTCAGCACCGCTTCGGCATTCTGACTGATACCGGCATGATTACCCCCTGGATCATTGAGCGCTACAGGGCGCTCGACGGGCTCTTTCTGGAAGCCAACTATGATCCTCACATGTTGGCCAACGGGCCCTATCCGCCCAGTTTGCGCGCCAGGGTCTCTGGAGATCTGGGGCATTTGAGTAATCAGCAGGCCGCTGGGCTACTTGCCCAAATCGATCGTTCCACCCTGCGGCACGTGGCGATTGCGCACATCAGTGAAAAGAACAACCGGCCAGAACTGGCGCTGGATGAATTGCAAGGCGCTTTAGCCGGATGGTCAGGTGAGTTACACCTGGCTGAACAGAACCAGGGACTCCCCTGGCAAGACATAACGGGTATGACCCAACCACTTTTCGCGCACAGCGGGAGCCGATAATGGAAAAACGCACAGAACTCTATCGCGGCAAGGCCAAATCGGTATTCACTACCGACGATCCGGATCGTCTGATCCTGCTGTTTCGTAACGATACCTCTGCCTTTGATGGCAAAAAGATTGAACAGCTTGACCGCAAGGGCATGGTTAACAACCGTTTCAATGCGTTCATCATGCAAAAGCTTGAGGATGCGGGCATTCCTACCCAGTTCGATGCGCTGTTGTCCGATACCGAGGTTCTGGTCAAGAAGCTCGATATGATCCCGGTTGAATGCGTGGTGCGCAATCATGCTGCCGGGAGTCTGGTCAAACGCTTGGGCATCGAAGAAGGCAAGGCGCTGACGCCACCGACCTTCGAGCTATTCCTCAAGGATGACGCCAAGGGTGACCCCTTCATCAACGAGTCTCACGTAGTGACCTTCGGGTGGGCGACGGCTGACCAGCTCAAGCGTATGCAGGAACTGACGCTGCAGGTAAATAGCATCCTTACCAGGCTATTTGACGCCGCCGGTTTGATACTCGTGGACTTCAAGCTGGAGTTCGGGCTGTTCAAGGGCGAAATCGTACTGGGCGATGAATTCAGCCCTGACGGTTGCCGCCTGTGGGATAAGGCCACAGGCAAGAAAATGGACAAGGATCGCTTCCGCCAGGGCCTGGGCGGTGTAATTGAAGCCTATGAAGAGGTAGCGCAGCGTCTGGGCGTAGAGCTCGGCTGACAGCTAGGCTGACCCCTTCCGCCGCGTCGAGCAAAGCTGTTATGATGCGCGCCGACTGGAGAGTTGCCGGAGTGGTCGAACGGGACGGATTCGAAATCCGTTGAACTGGCAACAGTTCCCAGGGTTCGAATCCCTGACTCTCCGCCAGAAATAGACCGCAAGGCCCCGTTATTCGGGGCTTTGTTGTTTCCAGGTTTCGCTTTTCCCCGGCTGTTCTCACACTTTGCGGTCTCCTGCGGATGAGCACTCGTGCAGATCTGTTGCCGCACGCCGACTTAAGTACGGGCATTTGGCATTTCCTGCTCCAATTCATTGCCGTGGTCAGGTTGTAGGATCATCGCTCTCTGGCAGGTCCTGCTGATGCACATGCTCAATGCCCGTAGCTGGTTGGTTTTGGAGTTTTCATCGAAGACCTGTCTCGTAGTGATTCATCTAATGGAATTGGCCTGGTAGTTGAGTTGTGCCATAAGCGTTATGAATGACTGTTCATTCCCTTTTATGACGGCTCTCTGGTTGTATCTTGTTGTCGTGTCTTGTCTTGTTGGCTTCCTCACCAAACTGTTTTCCCAGGAGTGAACGAGTTTAAGGGCAGAACCGGTACGTTCGTCGGCAACACCATGAAACGGGAGTTTATCATCGGAGCGTGACAGTTTTCGTGCTGAAACGCTCTCATCAGATCCTCATCAGGCAGACCCTGACCTATCAGTCACAAAGCGGATTTGTCTCTTTTCGGACGCGTTTTTGCGGCAAGAAAAGCTCCGAAAAAATCGCGTTTTTCCCTGTGTTCAGTGCCCGGACGAGGTCTATGCTCGGGGCGTATCTGAACATGACCTGCCTGGCTTGCGCGGGTAGGGCGTGTTGATTTGACCGTTCAGCGTGTACGCCCTTCGGCGGATTGCGGAGAGGTAATGTCCTGCGATAGTTCCGGGTAAGACAATACGAAGGTCGCGGCATGAAGAACTCCATTACAAAAACAATCGGAGATCTGCATGAAAGTTTCGAACATCAAACATCCCCTGCGCTCGGCTGTGCTAAGTGCTTCGTTTGTACCGCTATTTCTCTCCCTGGGTGGTTGCCTTGGGGGATCCGGCTCAAGCGATGATCGACAGACCGGCACTTTTGTCGACAGCGCTGTGTCCGGCCTGGATTTTCAGACTGAAGACGGGAGCGGCGAGACCAATGCCAATGGTCAGTTCACTTATGCCAGCGGCCAAACCGTCAGCTTCGCCATTGGTGACCTGGACCTCGGCTCTGCAGTGGGTGCGACGATATTGACGCCGCTGGACATTGTCGATGGTGCCCCGGGGGCGAATGACCAGCGTGTGAGCAACATGCTGGTGCTGCTCCAGACGCTGGACGCCGACGGTAATCTGAATAACGGTATTCAGATTACCGAAGCGATCAGAGACGAGGTGTCACTCAACGCCGGCAATTTGTTGCTTGATCAGGCGCCGGCCGATTTTCGTGCGAGCCTGACCACCGTGGTAGCTACGCTCGAAGCGGCAGGTGCTTTCAGCGATACCGACCCGCGCCCACGAAGCCTGGTCAGTAGCGCCGATGCTCAGGAGCATCTCGAGCGCTCTACCAGCCCGCGCCTGGTAGTCAGCACCAACTCAGGAGACATCAGTGGCTTTGAGGCCGATGCAAATACCTGGCAGTTTCTCGGCGTTCCCTATGCCAAGCCTCCACTGGGTGATTTGCGCTGGAAGGCGCCTCAGCAGCCTGACGCCTGGGACGGTGTGCGTGACGCGGTAGCCTGGAGCGACCAGGCGGCGCAGAACCCGGCGCTGCAGCGCTTCGGCGAGGGCGGCATGAGTGAAGACTCGCTGTATCTGAACGTGACTGCGCCGAAGGAAGCCGAGGGATTGCCGGTGATGGTCTGGTTCCATGGCGGCGGCTTTACCGCATTGACCAGCAATACCACGCCTTTCAACAACCCTGAGGCGGTAGCCAGCAAAGGCGTTGTGCAGGTCTCGGTCAACCATCGCCTGGGGCCATTTGGCTACATTGCCCACCCCGACCTCAGTGCCGAGAGTGGCTATAGCGGTTCGGGCAACTACGGTCAGTTGGATCTGATCATGGCCCTGGAGTGGGTACGTGACAACATTGAGGCCTTTGGTGGTGACCCGGGTAACGTGACCATTTTTGGCGAGTCCGGTGGTGGCCGCAAGGTGTTGTCGCTGATGGCTTCACCCAAGGCAGCGGGCCTGTTCCATCAGGCGATCAGCCAGAGCGGTACTCTGTATCCGGATACTCGTAGCCTGGAGGCCGCAGAGCAGATTGGCACTCAATTGCAGAACAACTTGAACGCTGCCTCGCTCGTGGAAATGCGCGAGAAGAGCTGGCTTGAGGTGATGGCGGCTGCGGCCACGCTGCAGCCCTATACCAATATCGACAACAGCTATCTGCCCATCAGCGAGCGCGAATTGTTCGAGCAAGACAAGGACAATGACGTCCCCTTCATGTTCGTTATCAACACCAACGACACCATAGATCCGATCAACACGGTAAAGGATGTCTTTCCCTGGATGGCTCCGCTGAAAGAGGCGGCTACCTACGCCACTCTGTTCAGTCACCAGCCATCCGGTTGGAAGGCGCGCGGTGTACAGGCCTATCACGGGGCCGAGCTGGCCTATATGTTCAATATGCCCAGCAGTGTCATCACCCATTATCTGCTCGGTCTGGTGATTGATCCGGCCACGGGCGAATCGCTGGTGATTGGTGACCTCAATGGCAACGGCGTGAGCGGCTCGGCAGGTGATCCAGCGGATATTTACGCCTCCGCCGGTTTTGATGCGACTGACGGCGAAGTGATCGAACGCATGCTTAGCATCTGGACCAACTTCGCCAAGACCGGTAACCCCAGCATCACCGGCGAGATCGAGTATCCCGAGTATGACGCGCAGACGCAGCAGTATGTCGAGCTGAGCGACGTCGCCGAGGTGAAATCCGGAGTCGCCGACGAGTTTGCCGACTGATCGATCCACAACAACAAGATAGAGGCCCCCGGCCTGCGCGCATGACCTCATGCCCGCAGGTCAGGACACCGGTAGGCATCGGTAGGCACCGGTGAGGCCCGCCAATCAGAATGGAGAACGATATGCTCAAACCAGATACTGCAAGATTTCCCTTGCGCGCTGCCTTGCTCACCATGGTTCTGGCACCGCTGCTATCACTGACCGGCTGCCTGGGTGGTGGCGGTTCAGACGATGATCCGTTGAGCGGCACCTTCGTCGATAGTCCCGTGGCAGGGCTGGATTACAGTGGACCCTCGATTGGTTCGGCGCAGACCAATGCCGGGGGCAAGTTCAACTACTTTCCCGGTGAAACCCTGAGCTTCGCCATTGGTGATCTCGATCTGGGCGCAGCCCCGGGGGCGGAGGAACTGACTCCACTGAGTATCGTTGACGGTGCCAGCGGCGTGGGTGATCCCCGGGTTACCAACATGCTGGTGCTGCTGCAGAGTCTGGACGCGGACGGCGACCTGAATAACGGCATCCAGATTACCCAGCAGATCCGTGACGAGGTGTCCTTCAAGGCCGCCGAGCTGGATCTGACACAGCCTGTTGCCGACTTCAGGGCCGATCTGGCCACGGTAGTGGCGCAGTTGGAAACCGCTGGGGCCTTCACCGACACCGATCCGCGGGCGCGTTCCGTGACCGCTACGGCCGATGCGATGGCGCACTTCAACCGCTCGACCAGCGAACGGATTGTGGTCACCACCGAGGCCGGAGATTTGCGTGGCTTTGCGGCTAACGAGGACACCTGGCAATTCCTTGGCGTGCCCTATGCCAAACCGCCCCTCGGTGAGTTGCGCTGGACACCACCGCAACCGCTGGCACCCTGGGACGGTGTGCGGGATGCTGTCTCCTGGGCTGACCAGTCGGCACAGGACACCGCGCTTGAGGCCGTCAACGAAGGGGGCATGAGTGAAGACTCGCTATATCTCAACATTACTGCGCCCAAGGACGCTGAAAACCTCCCGGTGATGGTCTGGTTTCATGGCGGCTCCTTTGCGATCCTCTCCGCCAACTCGCCCCAGTACAACAACCCGAACGGATTGACCGAGAAGGGTGTGGTGCTGGTTACTGTCAACCATCGCCTGGGGCCGTTTGGCTACATCGCCCATCCATTGCTCACAGCAGAGAGTGGTTACGGCGGCTCCGGCAATTATGGGCAGATGGACCTGGTGATGGCGCTGGAATGGGTTCGTGACAACATCGAATCCTTTGGCGGCGATGCGGGGAATGTGACTATTTTTGGCCAGTCCGGCGGTGGCGGCAAGGCCTATTCACTGATGAACTCGCCCCAGGCCACGGGGCTGTTCCACAAGGCAATTGTTCAGAGCGGTTTTGCGCCACTGGATACCACCGGCGGTCCGGAGGTCTCGTTGGTCGAGTCAGAAGCCATAGGCGCTGCACTTTTCGAACGGGCGGGTGTGACTACTCTGGAGCAAGCCCGGGCCTTGCCCTGGAACGAGCTCGTGAAGGCAGATCAGGACAACAATATCCCGCGCCAGACCTACCGGCCGAACGCGGATAATTACTATCAGCCCAATACCTATTATCAGAATGTGCTGAATGGTATGCCGAGCGATGTGCCTTTGATGGCCGGCGTGACTTCGGGCGACTACACCACCCTGCGAGCGGCTTTGCCGATCTGGCTGGCGCAACGCACGGCGAAGTACCAGTCCGAACAGTTCATCTACAAGTTCAGTCGGGTGCCAACCGGCTGGAGCGCGATGGGGCTGGCCAGCTGTCACGGGTGTGAGCTGCCATATCTGTTCAATTACCCCGCCGGAATGGTGCAGAACTACCTGTTGGGGCTTGTGTTGACGCCACAGGGTGCCCGTCCGGTGATTGGTGACCTCAACGGCAACGGTGTGACCGGCTCGCAGGGTGACCAGGCAGATGTGTTTGCCTCCATGCAGTACGGCGCAACGGATGTGGCTGTTGCGGAACAAACCATGACCATGTGGACCAACTTCGCCAAAACTGGCAACCCCAGTACCGATAGCCTTGCGTGGCCTCCGTATACTCTTGGCAATGATTCGTTCGTCGAAATAGGGCCGGGCAGCGAAGCAACGTTGGAAACCGGGTTGGCCGACTCAATACAGTAGAGCTTGAACTGCGGCGGAGCTGGTCGTCAGGCCAGCTTGGCTGCAGGGTTTAATGTCCCGATAATGAGCTGCAATACCGGTGTGGGTTTTGGGTTTTCCTGAAGCTAACAAATGCCGGTGTACTTCCGCAGTTCAGCTTCTTTCTCTGTCATATCCTGTACATCCGGCTGTAGCGCAATAGCACTCAAAACTTCACGTTTTCGGTGTCGATCTGTCATGTTCGATTCCCATCATATCCCGGTCGATTCTAATAACCTGATGAGGAAGTCCGGATGTCCACAGATATGCAAAACCAGCTGGCCATTATTGATCACGGAGAGGGCGATGAGCCTCTGAGCACACGCCAGATGAATCCGCTTTTTTCGAGCATTCTCGAGGCCCGTCTGGGTCGCCGCCAGATTCTCAAAGGCAGCGCAGGCGCGGCAGCAGTCGGCTTCATGGGTCTCGGTCTGTCCGGTTGTCTGAGCGATTCCGACAGCGACGATGATAACGGCACTGCTGAACCTGCTCCGGCGCCTGCGGCGCTGCTGGGCTTCTCTGCTGTACCGGTAAGCAGTGCAGACACTATCGTGGTGCCCGAAGGTTACAGCCATCAGGTGCTGATTCCCTGGGGCACACCGATCACTGGCGATTTTCCTGCCTGGTCAGTTAACAGCACAGGTGCCGATCAGGCTTCTCAGATTGGCTCGCACCACGATGGCATGCACTTCTTTCCGATCAACGACAGCTCCGAAGATGGCTTGCTGGTGCTTAACCACGAGTACATTGAACCGCGCTTGATGCATGCTAGCGCTCAGGGCGTGGCATTGAGCGGCGGTGCTGTACCCCCGCTGGTTGGTGGCAAGCGTCCGGATGATGAAGTGCTCAAGGAAATGAATGCTCACGGTGTGTCAGTCGTGCGCGTCGTCAAGGGCGTCAACAACGATTGGCAGGTCAAGTTTGACGCCATGAACCGTCGTATCACGGCGCTGACACCAATGGCGATTCAGGGTCCGGTACGCGGCAGTGACTTCGTCAAGACCAAATACAGCCCACAGGGCACCATGACACGGGGCACGCTGAACAATTGCGGTAATGGCGTTACTCCCTGGAACACCTACATGGCTGCAGAGGAAAACTGGGCCGGTTATTTCTCCAACGGCGGCGACAATCCCCGCGAACACTCCCGCTACGGCGTACCCACGGGTGCCAATGGACGTTACGGCTGGGAATCGGCTGCCTCGGGCGCCGATGAGTACATTCGTTTTGATGCCAGCATCAAAGGTGCTTCGGCACTCGAGGACTACCGGAATGAACCTCTCTGCTTCGGCTACATGGTAGAGATCGATCCCTATGATCCGACGAGCACCCCGGTCAAACGCACTGCGATGGGCCGTTTTGCTCACGAGGGTGTCGTGTTCGCTCCCGCGGTAGAAGGTCGTCCGGTTGTTTGTTATTCCGGTGATGACTCGCGTTTTGAGTACATCTACAAGTTCGTCACTGCCACTAACTACAACTCTGCTACAGCGTCAGGTAGTTTGCTCGACACCGGTACGCTTTATGTCGCCAAGTTCAACGACGATGGTACTGGCGAATGGCTGCCATTGGTATACGGTCAAAATGGCCTGGTCGCACCGCTGTTTACCAGCCAGGCTGATGTGCTGGTCAATACTCGTCTGGCTGCTGACACTGTTGGTGCTACACCGATGGACCGTCCGGAGTGGGGTGCTGTCGATCCAGCAAATGGCGATGTGTACTTCACGCTGACCAACAACAGCAGACGTACGGCTGATCAGACTGATGAGGCCAACCCACGGGGCGCCAACCCACATGGTCACATCATCCGTTGGGCAGAAACAGGCGGCGACCATGCTGCTACCACATTCGACTGGGATATCTTCCTGTTTGCCGGTACCAGCGGCACGTTCGGATCTGACACCAGTGTTGGTCAGGATCCAAAGGGTCAACCACTCACGGCTGACAATATCCTCAGTTCTCCTGACGGCATGTGGATCGATCCGGACAGCCGTGTCTGGATTCAGATGGACAGCGGCGCCACTGATCCCTTCGGCAACTGCGCGATGTTGGCTGCCGATCCGACTAGCGGCGACCTCAAGCGGTTCCTCGTTGGACCTCTGGGGCAGGAAATCACTGGAGTAATTACTACTCCGGACCAGAAGACCATGTTTATCAACGTCCAGCACCCTGGTGGCAATACTTCCCCGGCAGATTTTGCTGCGGGTAATTACCAAAGCACCTGGCCCGACAACAATCCAGGCCAGTATCCACCACGTTCGGCGACAGTGGTGATCTGGAAGGATGACGGCGGTGTGATCGGTAGCTGATCAGGTAGCCGGCAGCTTCCATTGGGCTCTGCCGGCACCTTTTTTATCAAACGGCGCACTTTGCAGGTGCGTCGTTTCTTTTCGGAGTAAGAGTCATGGGTATAGGTGGAGTCAGTATAGGTTCGTTGTTAATTGTTCTGGTGATCGTGATGCTGTTGTTCGGCACCAAGCGGTTACGCAGCATTGGTGGTGACCTGGGTGGCGCTCTCAGTGGATTCAAGAAAGCCGTCAAGGATGGCGAGGAGTCCCGTGACGCACTGGCTATCGATGTTGAGGCCGAGCGACAGCAGAGCCGGGCTCATCAGTCCGAAAAAGTTGTTTCCTGAGTGGGGTGTCAGGCATGTTTGATAATGGTCTCAGCGAGTGGGTGTTGGTGCTGGTAGTGGCGCTGCTGGTGCTGGGCCCACAGAAGGCGTTGGTGATCGTCAATATGGCCGGCCTTATGCTGGGTAAGGCGAAAGCCGCGATGGCTCAGGTACAGGAGCAGGTCGCCAGGGAGTTGCCCCGCGAGGAGCTGGAAGTGGTGCAGGAGACAGTTCAGGAATTGCGGCGGAGTAACGTCAAGCGCAAGGCGATCGAAGTGTTGGGACTGGAAGAAAAAAGGGCTGACACGGTGAGTGCCAGCCCCTCTTCAGTTGCGGTTCAGCACTCCCTCAAAGAGCTGCAGCTGCCGGGACAGCTGGAGCACACGCGCCAATCAGCGGAGCAATCGCAGCCCGCGTAGCGGTCTGTGGAGCGCCATCTACAGTAAATTGACAGCCAAACTGCGGGTCAGCCACTGTGGCAGGTGTCAGGAAGTCGTCCCCTGCTGGCTTTATGCCGTCCTGTTCCCAGTCCAGCATGGCGTCCAGCGTTTGCTCGAACTCGGCGAACGAGAAGTCGCAATGCCCTGGCGCACGAACTGCGCGCTGTACAACCTGGTCACCGAAGCCGTTATCGATCATGCGCTGCTTGTAGATCTGCTCCATGCTGATGGGTACGAACAGATCGCCCAGGGTATGCACGGTGACAACAGGGATGGCCTTGTACAGATTGCCGTTCACCTTGGGAATGAAGCGCAGCCCATCATCACGCAAGGCATTGGCATTGGCATCAGGGGTAATCTGATAAATCGTGTCGTTGAACCCTTGCTCTGTGGGAGTCAGGGGCTGTCCGGGTGTGGTCTGGAAGCGATAAGTTACATCGCGGGTATCGACCACATTCTCGTTGAGAATGCCTGTGACTGTGCCATCAGCACCTGCAAATCCCTGCAGCAGATCCTGGAAGCCACCGAATGCAACGCCATAAACCGGACGCGGACCGCCGCTCAGGTTTTGCAGCGTGGTGAACAAGGGTAGGCCTTCCTGTGTAAGTCCGTCGACGTTCTTGTTGGTTGCGTAGTCGGTCCACAGAGCCGTGCGTGCTGCTGTAAGTTTGGCCTCGACATCGTTGATCGGATAGGTGTTGGCAGGTACGCCGCCGAATTGGAACAACGATAGGCTGTAGGCGCCGAAGTAGTTGAATAGCTCGGTGTCGCCCAGTACGCCACACATGGGAGCCGCACCATCATAGGGAACAAAGGTGTTGGCAGTTTGCTGGGTTTCCAGTTCGATGGCTGCTGCTGTTACGTGCCCGCCCATGGAAACGCCAGTGATATAGCGCTTGGTCGGAGCCGCCAGTGGGCGTCCATTTTCAGCGGCAATGTCATTGAATGCCAGGGCCAGCTTGTTGGTATCTTCAACGCCCGCCAGCACATCGTAATAAGTGGTGCTGTACGAGGACGCAGCCCAGGCATAACCGTTGTCGAGCAGGTACTGACGCATCGGCGGGCTATCAACGGTCAATTCAGAGCCTTCACCCCGGAACCCGTGAGCATACATGACCAGCATGCCATTCCAGTTTTCTGGAACCTCTACGCGATATCCCGCGTTGTCAATCACTCCATGCCAGCGGCTGGTATTTTCGTAGGCGGGCACATCAGCGACTAGCGGTCCGAAGGCCAACTGGTCCTCATCCACCTCGAAGAAGCAATTATCGATTCGTTCCTGCTGAGCGGTAGCGCCGGCCGGTGTGTTGCCAGCGGTAGGGCAGGCAATGCTGCTGCTACTGCCACCACCGCCACCCAGGCAGCCAGACAGCGCAACCGCACTGATAACCATGCCCAGATAGGCGGTTTTCTTCATCATGTTCATTGTTGTTATTCTCCTGAGAGGCAAGGCCGAAATTGTTTTTTAGTGAGACACTTGTGTGCTGGCATTGCTCATTAGAGTAAAGCGTCAAACGCCCGTAGTAGCAAGCGTCAGATGCGGTTGTTGGTCCGGTTTTGCCCGCATGCATGGAGCTTCATTACTGGCACTGATTAGTGTTTCAGGCGTATAACCCATAAGGGTGATTGTGCGGTTTGGTGAAGGATGATCTTGAGACATTATTTCCATACTCTTTTGCCAAGCCCAGGTTTTAACCCGTTCAGGGGGGTTGTCGGCGGATGGCAATTTCGTGACAATCGGGATGTCTGTTCCGCTTGTTTCAGACTTATAACAATAAAATTGCAAAGAAAGGTCGGTATAGTCTGTCTCGGCCCGGGCGCCTGACCCAGCCCATTGTCTTTGCCTGGAGAACGCATGCCCCTGGACGCCCGATTCCCCCTGGATTCTTCCCTGCGATTGCTGGTGATTGTGCTGATTGCTATCACTGCCATCTTGCTGGGGCGTTTGACCTGGACTGTGATTGAGCCGCAGAGCGTTCTGCCGTCGCCCGCGCCCATACCCTTGACCATTAGCAACGGAGTCGCCGGAGGTGCGAGGGGCGGATTTGCCGATGTTGCTGCTCTTTCGGTTTTCGGTAGCGCTGCCGGCAAACAACGCAGTGCTGCGCTCAATGCACCTGATACCTCCCTTAGCTGGGTCCTCAAAGGCGTGCTTACCGATCCTGACCCAGCGCGGAGTGCCGCGATTCTGGCTCCACAGGGCCAGCCTGAAAAGGCCTATCGGGTGGGTGCGGATCTACCCGGGAATGTGCGGCTTGAGCAGGTTCTGGCCGATCGGGTGATTCTGGCCAGGGATGGAAAGCTGGAGACGTTGCGATTGCAGCGCGCTTCACTTGCCGCCTCCAGGGCGCCAGCCCGCAGGGCCGCGGCTCTGCCACAGGTCGATCCCAATCTCACCCTTGCTGCCGACGGCGGCGTGGCGCGCATTGACCGCGAAGAGTGGATGAATAATCCCCAGCGATTCATGGAGGTGGTTAGCGCCACGCCCGTGCTGATTGACGGGGCGATGTACGGACTTGAAGTCAGCCCGGCGCGCAATGCCCGCGAATTCGAAGCTGCAGGTCTGCAGCCGGGCGACGTGGTGACTGCCGTGGAGGGCACCCCTGTCGCCGAGATAAACGATTACCGTGACATTCTTCAGACACTGACCGGAAACACCGTCAGTCTGTCGCTTGATCGCAACGGTGAACCCATGACCATTACAATAACGATGGATTGAGACACGATGCTGATGCTGTCCCGTTTTGCCCGCCGTGCTGTGCCACTGGCGCTGGGTTTGAGTCTGCTGAGCGTAGCGGTACAGGCGCAGACTCCTGATTTCGCCGGAGACCCGAACGAAGAGTTGGTGCTCAATCTGCGTGATGCCGAAATCAACGGTCTGATCGAAATCGTCAGTCAGGAAACCGGTATCAACTTTATCGTTGATCCGCGGGTGCGCGGTCAGGTCAATGTGGTATCCGGTCAGCCGGTCAAGCGCGGCGAGTTGTACAACCTGTTCCTGGGCGTACTCAAGACCTACGGATTTGCTGCGGTAACCGGCGCCGACGGCGTGGTACGCATCCTGCCGGAAGTCCAAGCCAAGGAAAACGAGGTCTCCAACCTGCAGTCCGATAGTCGCGGCGATGAGATCATTACCCACGTGATCAGCGTCAAGCACATCAACGCGGGCCAGCTGGTGAGGATTTTGCGGCCGCTGGTGCCCAAGGGTGGTCATCTGGCAGCGGCCGCTGAATCAAACAGCCTGGTCATTGCCGATACCGCTGCCAATGTGCGCCGTATCCAGGCATTGATAGAAAGGATTGACCTGGAGTCTATGGAAGACTTCGAGATCGTTGCCCTTGAACATGCCTCGGCCAGTGACGTGGTGCGGGTGTTGCAGACCCTGGATGCGCCCACTCCGGGGGAGGACTTTACCAAGCGCCCCGGAATCATTGCCGACCAGCGTACCAATACCGTGATCCTGCGTGGTGACCCGCAGAGCCGTGGATCCCTGCGTGACATTATCAAGCGTCTGGATATGCCCGCCGAAGATGGTGCGACTCAGGTGCATTACCTGCGGTACGCCAAGGCCGAGCAGGTCGCAGAGGTATTGCGCGGTATTGTCGAGGGGCGCGTCGTCCCGGGTACGGGCGCGGCATCGGGTGTGCAGAGCAGCGACGGAAGCGGCATGACCGGCGGCAGTCTCAATAATCAGCAATCGAATATTCGGGTTGAAGCCCATGAAAGCACCAATTCGGTGGTGATTTACGGCCCGGCGGAGCTTTCCCGTGAAATGGCTTCAATCATTCGGCAGCTGGATATTCGCCGCGCCCAGGTACTGGTCGAGGCAGTGATTGCCGAAGTCTCCTATGACCGCGCCAAGGAGCTGGGCGTGCAGTGGGGTATTGGCAGCGAGAATGGCGGCGTGGGTATTATCAACTTCAACCGCGGCGCAAGTGGCGGTATTGTCAATCTGGCGGCCAGCGGCAGTGCCTTCCTTGACGGTGACGTTACAGCGCCCCCTTCGCTGGGTGACGGTTTGAGCCTCGGTGGCTTCGGCAATATTGGCAGTACCCAGATTGCCTTGCTGGTCAGCGCCCTGCAGGGCGACAGCTCAAGCAACATACTCTCGACCCCCAGCCTGATGACCCTGGACAATGAAGAAGCCGAGATCGTCGTCGGTCAGAACGTGCCATTCATCGTTGGGCGCTCCATCGAAGACTCAGGGCAGGCATTCGACACCATCGAACGGCAGGACGTGGGTATCAAATTGCGGATCAAACCTCAGATCAATGAAGGCAGTGCAGTACGCCTGGAGATCGAGCAGGAGGTCTCCCAGATTGCGGCAGGTGCCACAGGCGCCGCGGATATTATTACCAATAAACGCAGCCTCAAGACTCACGTGATGGTGGATGACAACCAGTTGATCGTCCTCGGTGGCCTTATCGATGATCAGTTGGTCGAAACCCGCGACAAGGTTCCGGGTCTCGGCGATATTCCCGGTCTTGGTCGGCTGTTTCGCTATGATACGGCGCGAACAGAAAAGCGTAATCTGATGGTTTTCCTGCGCCCGGTGATTATTCGTGACGCCGCGACTGCTGCGGATCTGACGCAATCCAAATACACCTACATACGCGATCGTCAGGTAGATGCCCAGAACCGTCAGGAAAGCATGCTGCCGGATGCACGGCCGATCCTGCCTGATTGGAACTACTTGTTAAGTCTGCCACCGCCATTCGAGAATGCGATGACGGGTACGAGTGCGGCTCCGGCCAGCCTGAGTATTCCCACACCTCCATCAGCCGGCCAATAGGAATGCAGCGATGAGCGATACCGACATTGCCGCTGTGCTCCCGGCCGAGCCGGGGCCCCAGGCGGAAACGGGCTACCGCTTCGCACGGCGCTTTGGTGTGCTGCCGGGCAGCGTTCAGGACGGCCAGCTGGATGTATACGTGCGGTCTGACTGTGACCCCCAGGCGTTGCTGGAGTTGCGACGTCGGGTAGGACATCCGCTCAAGCCGCAGGTACTCGACGATGATGCATTTGCTGCCCGGCTGCGCGACCGCTACGAGCGTTCTGCGAATGACGCGATGCAGTTTGTCGAGGGCCTGAGCGAAGACGCCGACCTGATGTCGGTAGCCCAGTCACTTTCCGAGCCTGAGGATCTGCTTGAATCCCAGGATGAGGCGCCGATCATTCGTTTGATCAATGCGCTGCTCTCCGAAGCGGTCAAGGAAAACGCGTCAGACATTCACATCGAACCCTTCGAAAACCGTCTCTCGATTCGTTTGCGTGTCGACGGTGTATTACGTGAAATTCTCGAGCCGCCCCGTGCTTTGGCGCCGGTGATCGTTTCGCGTATCAAGGTCATGGCCAAGCTGGATATTGCCGAAAAGCGCCTGCCTCAGGATGGTCGTATCGGCTTGCGCCTGGTCGGTAGGGCTGTTGATGTGCGGGTGTCCACGCTGCCATCCGGGCATGGAGAGCGGGTCGTACTCCGTCTGCTCGACAAGCAGGCTGGCCGCCTGGAGCTGCGCCAACTGGGTATGGGCGCTGACCATTACGAGGCAATGGAGCGCATTATCGCCCGGCCCCACGGTATTGTTCTGGTGACCGGCCCCACTGGCTCGGGTAAAACCACAACCCTGTATTCGGCGTTGATGCAGCTCAATGACCGCAGCAAGAATATTCTTACCGTTGAAGATCCAATCGAGTACTACCTGGACGGTATCGGCCAGACGCAGATCAATACCAAGGTAGACATGACCTTCGCCCGCGGCCTGCGTGCCATTCTGCGTCAGGATCCCGACGTGGTGATGGTCGGTGAGATACGTGACGTGGAAACCGTGCAGATCGCGATCCAAGCCAGCCTGACCGGTCACCTGGTGTTCTCCACCCTGCACACCAACACTGCCGCGGGCGCCATTACCCGTCTGCGCGATATGGGTGTAGAGCCGTTTCTGCTCTCCTCGACCCTCAATGGTGTGCTCGCTCAGCGTCTGGTGCGCACCCTGTGCACCAGTTGCCGAAAGGCCCATCAGGCATCGGCCAGCGAATGTCGACTGATGGGAATAGAGGAAAGTGAAGCGCCGGTGCTCTATAGCGCGGTGGGTTGCGATGAATGTAACAACAACGGTTACCGGGGACGTACCGGTATCTATGAGCTGATTGAAGTGGATGAAACCCTGCGGGGTCTGATTCATGACGGTGCCAGTGAGCAGGCCATGATCCGCCACGCCCGGCTGGCCCAGTCGGGTATTCGCCAGGATGGCTTGCGCCGCGTGCTGGCCGGGCAGACTACGCTCGAAGAAGTTCTCCGCGTCACACGGGAGGATTGACCGTGCCTGCTTTTGATTATGTAGCGGTAGATCCGGCGGGACGCACGCGCAAGGGCGTGGAGGAAGGGGACTCTTCCCGTCAGGTGCGCAGCCGGCTGCGCGAACAGGGTCTGATGCCGATGTCGGTCAACCAGGTCGCCGAGCGCAAATCGGTGATGCGCACCCCCATGTTTCAGCGCGGCATCAAGCCCCTGGAGCTGGCGCTTGCCACGCGTCAGATGGCCACTCTGGCACGCGCGGGCATGCCTATCGAAGAGGTGCTGGGCACTGTCGCGCGGCAAAGCGAAACCCAGAAGGTAAAGTCTACCCTCGCAGCGGTGCGCACCCGAGTCATGGAAGGTTTGCCGTTGGCACATGCACTGGGCGAATTTCCGTCGGTTTTTCCGGCCATATACCGCACCACACTGGCTGCCGGTGAGCAGGCGGGCAGGCTGGATCTGGTGCTGGAACGGCTGGCTGATAACGTCGAAGCGCAGAATGCTATGCGCCAGAAAATTCAACTGGCGATGTTCTATCCGGCCATTCTGACCATCATTGCGCTCCTGGTGACCATAGCGTTGCTCACCTACGTGGTGCCCGAAGTGGTCCAGGTGTTTGCCGGCATGAATCAGGAGCTGCCGTGGCTCACCCGCGCGTTGATTGCGACCAGTGACACCCTGCGCAATTGGGGTCTGTTGATGCTGGTTGTTCTGGTCGGCGCGGTGGTGGCTACCAAGCAGTTGCTCAAGAAGCCGGCTGCGCGCTACCGCTGGGACGCCTGGCTGTTGCGAGTGCCGCTGTTGGGGCGTCTGATCCGGGGTCTCAACACGGCGCGTTTTGCGCGCACGCTGAATATTCTGGCTGGCAGTGGCGTGCCGCTGCTGGATGCTCTGAATATGAGCGCCAGCGTGGTGACCAACGTGCCCATGCGGGATGCGGTAAGTGATGCCGCCAAACGGGTGCGCGAGGGGTCGGGCGTTGGGCATGCGCTGGAACGAAGCGGCTATTTTCCGCCGATGACCCTCAGCCTGATCAAAAGCGGCGAGAGCAGTGGCACGCTAGATCAGATGCTCGATCGCGCCGCAGAAACCCAGGAACGTGAGCTCGAAGCACGCATCGCCATTGTGATGGGCGTTTTCGAGCCACTGCTGATCCTGGCAATGGGAGCGGTGGTGCTGATCATCGTGCTGGCCATCCTGTTGCCGATATTTGAACTCAACCAACTGGTGAACTGACTATGACCATGAGAAAGCAACAACCGTCTGGCAAGCAGCGCGGCTTCACCCTGATCGAAGTCATGGTAGTGGTCGTGATACTCGGCATCCTGGCCGCTGTGGTAGTACCAAGGGTCATGGATCGCCCTGATCAGGCACGGATTACCAAGGTGCAGAACGACGTACGTGCGCTGGAGAGTGCACTCAATCTGTATCGACTAGACAATTTCAATTATCCCACTACAGAGCAGGGCCTGATGGCCCTTGCGGTGCAGCCGACTGGTAACGATGCGCCGCGTAACTACCGCTCGGGCGGGTATATCGATCGGTTGCAACAGGATCCATGGGGTAACGACTATCAGTATCTGCGCCCTGGGCGCGATGGCCGCGACTATGATCTGTACAGCCTGGGTGCCGATGGCCGCCCTGGTGGTGAAGGGGCCAACGCTGACCTGGGTAACTGGAACGTTGACCAGAACGAGCAGCGCTAATCATGACAATACCCGCCATGACCATTCACGCAAGGGCCGAGAGGGGATTCACCCTGATCGAGCTTTTGGTGGTGCTGGTTCTGGTGGGTATTGTGGCCAGCCTGGCTACGCTGTCGATGGGTGATGGCGCAGAGCGTCAGTTAAAGACTGAAACCCAGCGCCTTGCTGGCGTATTGACTCTGGCCCGCGACGAGTTGCTCATCACTGGTGCGGCAGAGCGAGCCCTGGGCCTGCGTCCAGACAGTTACAGCTTTCTGGAACTGGTCATTCTCGATGACTCGACCCGCGAGTGGCGGCCCCTCGTGGATCAGCAGCTGGGAGTTCGGCAACTTGAGCAGGGCGTCATAGAGCTGGCTTACGAACAGGAGGGCGAACGGCAACCCTTACCCCAGACGGGCGGATGGGAGCCCCATGTGCGTCTGGGCAACACCGGCGAAATGACGCCGGGCATTATCACCCTCAAAGTCCCGGGCAAACCGCTGGAGCGACATATCCGCATCGGTATGGAAGGCAGTGTCGAGGTGCTCGATGCTTTCCCGGAATAAAGGCTTCACATTGCTCGAGGTGCTGGTGGCGATGACCATCCTTGCTGTGGCACTCGCAGCCCTGGTCAAGGGTGGATCCGACCATTCGCGCAATACTCTGTATTTGCAAGAGCGCACGCTGGCCCACTGGGCTGGCCAGAATCTGTTGGCCGAGTATGAAACCGGTATGCGTCCAGTCGCTGAGGGCAATCGCACCGGCGATACGGTGATGGGTCCTTTTCGCTATGGCTACCGGGTAGAGATCAATAACTATACCCCGCAAGCGCCCATGCCTTTGCCTGCGGTGAAGCGTGTGGATATTCGCCTCTGGTTGTTGGAGCAGGGGGAAGATGATCAACGTGCCTTCGTCAGTGGGTTTGTATTGCCATGAGAAACCCATTCAGCAACACCGCACGGGGTTTCACGTTATTGGAAATGCTGATAGCCATGGCCGTGTTTGCGATCATGAGCGTGGTGGCCTACGGCGGATTGCGAGCGGTACTGACTGCCGATCAAGTCACCCAGGTGCACGCCCAGAGGCTGGCGGACCTGCAGGTTACCCTCAGCGTGCTGGAGCGTGATCTGGCGCAGGTGGTTGCGGTGGCTGTGCGCGACGAGTTCGGTGATCGTCTGCCGCCATTACGGCTGCGTGCTGGCGGTGATGCAAAGCTGCTGGAGCTGGTCAGGGCCGGTGCAGGGGGCGATCAGCGTCTGCGGCGCACAGCCTGGTTGATCACCGACCGCGGACTGGAGCGTCAACTCTGGCCTGGCGTGGATATTGTCGATACTGAAAGCGCCCGGGTACAACCCTTTGGTGAGCTGGTTGCAGAGGATGAATTGCTGGGTATCGAAAGCGGTTTTGCCCTGGTGGTGCGCAATGAGGCAGGGCTTGAGCGCGTGGACTCCTGGCCGGCAGCCAACGCTGATACAGCCAGTGTAGAGCTGCCGATGGCGGTGGAAATCGTACTGGATCTACCTGAATACGGGGTCATTCGCCGGATGATGGCGGTGGGCAAGTGAGTTACCTGGCCCGCAGTGCCATGGCGCACAGGCAACAGGGAGTTGCCCTGCTTACCGCGCTGCTGGTCGTTGCCCTGGCGGTAACTGCTGCAGTGGCAATGGCGATGCGCAGTCAGGTTGATATCCGGCGAACCAGTGCGGTATTCGAGCGCGATCAGTCGCGGCATATCGCTCAAGGTGGAGAAAAAATGGTGCTTCAGTTTCTCGAGCGTATCGAAGGAGCTGATGACCTGCCCTGGGATACCTGCCGCTCACCCACCATGCCGTTCATGGTCGATGAAATTCGTTTGCAGGCCACTGTGGACAACATGCAGTGCCGTTACAACCTCAACGCGCTTGCGGGTGCGGATGAAACAGAGCAGGGATACTTTGCACGCCTGGTAGATGAAGTGGGTAACGAGAAGGGCGTGGTAATGCCCTCCGGGGCTCAACTGGCCCTGGCGGTCTCCGACTGGATGGACCCGGAAACCGACGACCCGGCCTATCGCACGGCAGATCCGGCCCGAGTCTCGGGTAATCGCGCGATGCTCGTTGCCTCGGAGCTCAACTCGGTGCTGGGCATGACCAGCGAAGCATGGCAGGCCCTTAGCCCCTTCGTTACAGCCTATCCCGGGCAGGCGAGCCCCATAGATCTGGAGCGCAGTCCCGATCTGATGAAGGGTGTTTTTACTGGTCGGCCGAGCGGGGACCAGGCGCCTTGGTACATGCGTCTGGAACTGGTAGCGGAATTTGGCCAGCGGCGTTTCTATCAGTGTTCGCTGATCGATGCCGCCAACGGAAAAGTGGTCCTCAGAGAACAAACGGCCTGTGAGCCCTGACAATAGCGGATCGAATCATGTTGATAGTGTTATTACCCGAAGAACTTCAGGAAGACGACCAGGACACTTTGCTGGTGCACTGGTGGCACCTGGAGCGCGAGAGTGGCGTTCGCGAGCATGGGCGCGATAGCCTTCAGACCTTGAAGACACGATTCGCCGGGCAGCGGCTCCGAGCCTTGGCGCCGGCAACGTCGGTGAGCCTGTATCGGCTCGATATGCCGGTCCGGCGCGCTGCCTCTATTCGCGCGGCATTGCCTTTCGCTTTGGAGGATCAGGTAAGCCAGGACCTGGAGCTGCTGCATTGTGTCCCCGGGCCGCGACGTACCGACGGCCGCCTGGCTGCGGCCGTGGTAGAAACAGACAGGATGGCGCATTGGCAGGCTCTGTTTGACTCCCGGCAATGGCGTCTTGAGGCGCTGATTCCACTCCCGATACTGCACGCTGGGGATATTCCGGAACGAGGTTTGTTGGTCAGGCCATCGCCCTGGCCGGGCGCTGCGCTACAGGCACTGATTACTTCACGCTTTGAGGAGCCAGTACTCATCGAGGCGGGCTTGCTGGGGCTGTGGTTGAAGCGCCGCCTGAGCGCGTTGCCTGAGGATGAGCGCGTTGTGCAGACTAGCGGATTCAGTCGGGCCGATCTGGGTCTGGAGCATGATCGGGATGTCACTGTCACCGAAGTAGTCGATCAGGTAGATGTGGGGCATGCACTCACATACTGCCTGCAACCAAACCCGCCGTTGAATCTGCTCACCGGTCCCTATGCTACCAGCATGGCCGCACCCCCCTGGCGCAAGATGCGGCCGGTCATGATTGCCGCGGGTGTTCTGATCGCGGTACTTCTGGCCCAGTTCAGCCTTGAGTGGTTGGCGTTGGCACGTGAACGCGATCGTCTTGTAGCAGGAATTGAATCAGTATTCCAGAGCAGCCTACCCAACAGCCGGATGGTGCAACCGGTTACACAGTTTCGCCAGGCTCTTGAAGGTAATGCTCCGGGTAGCTCCGCGAGCAGTGGCGGTGAGCTGCTGCACGAGGCCCTTGCCGTGATAGCGCAGGCTGATAACGCCAATATAAGACAGTTCCGTGCAACTCCGGGAGAGCTCGAGATAGAGCTGCAACTGGCATCCTTCGCCGAACTGGAAGCCCTGCGTGCAGGTCTGGCCAGCAAGCCTCAGCTGCAGGAAACCCTGCAGGGTGCAGATTCTGGAAGTGAAGGCGTAACAGCGCGGCTTAAAGTATCCCGGAGGGAATCATGAATAACTGGTGGGCCGGTCTGGCCCCGCGCGAACGGATCATTCTTCTGGTCGGTATGACAGTTCTGGGGCTATTGATCATCTGGTTGTTGATCGTTGAACCGATAATCAACAAGCGTGCGGACCTGCGCCAGGACGTGATGCAGCTGTCTGCGGACCATACATGGATGCAGCAGGCCGCTCTTGAAGTGCGTCGTCGGGCCGGGATGCAGAGCAACTCTCAGGCATCCCCGGGCGTTGCCGGTGGCTCGGTACTCACGTTGATCGAGGTCTCTGCCAACGCGGCAGGACTGAAGGAGTCGATGGAACGGGTGCAGCCTGAAGGCGAGGGCGCACGGCTCTGGTTCGATGCGGTGGCCTTCGACGCTCTGGTGCGCTGGCTGGCCGAGCTTGAGCAACGCCAGGGTCTGGTGGTCAGTCAGCTGGCTGTGGACGCCGGGGCTGAACCCGGCATAGTGTCTGCCCGCGTGTTGGTGGAGCCACGATGAAACAGCGCACAATGAACGGCAAACGGCTGGCCATACTCGCGCTGGTGCTTTTTTTGGCAAGCCTGATATGGAACCTACCGGCAAGTTTTGTATGGAGCCACATCAAGGATCGATTGCCTGCCCAGGTCGAGCTCTCTGGCCTGACCGGCACACTCTGGACGGGCAGGGTCAATCGGATTGAAGCTGATGGTGTTGATCAGGGGTCGCTGGCCTGGACCTGGCGGCCGACAGGACTTTTGACTGCTGCCATTGAACTGGATCTTTTGTGGAAGCCACGCAAGGGCGATGTGAGGGCTACGCTGCAAGTCGGTACTGACACGCTGACTCTGGAAAATGTGCGCGGGCAGTTGGATGCGGCAGCCATGGCGTCGATCAACAAAGCGCCATTTTTGCTCGAAGGCACCTGGCAACTGGATGTGCCTGTATTGGAGCTGCAGGATATGGAACACGTCACCCGTGCAGATGGCCGTCTGATATGGGACTCCGCTGCAGGTGGTCTACCCACAGCGCTCGCGCTGGGCAACCTGGTGGCCGACCTTGCCGACAGCGAGGGCTGGTTGCAATTCACCTTGTCAGATCAGGGAGGGCCGCTGGGCCTGGAGGGTACAGCGCGTTGGCGGCCCGGCCAGGCGATGGTGCTGGACACGCGCCTGCAAGCCAGGGCGACTGCAGAAGCTGGCCTGGTGGGCGGCCTGAGCCTGCTGGGTAAGCCGGCAGCTGACGGATGGATAAGCTGGCGTGCACGCCTGCAATGATCAGTCCAGCAACCTTTCAAGGAGAATCCCAATGCGTTTGACCCTGCTTGTATTAGCGATGGCACTTATTACCGGTTGCGCGACCAATACGGCTCGAACCACCTCTACCTCACCGGAGGTAGTTGATATCAGGGCCAAGCTCAGCATGGGCGCCTGCGACCCCATGGTGGCTGACCAGGTCCTGCCCCTTGGCAATCCTGGTCTCGAGCAGGAGGTGGCCTTCCAGTGCCTCCAGGATGGGCAGCTGGGGACAGTGGAGCGCTTGCTCGAGGGCTATAGCGACCGCCACGACAATGCGCCTAATCCTGATTATTCGGATTACCTTCTGGCGCTGACGGACTTCGTCAGGTTCGAGCTGGCAGAAGGGGACGCAGTCGAGCAACTCAAGGCCGGCAGGCGTGCCCATGATGGTTTGGTTTCATTTGTACGTACCTACCCTGAATCAGCTTATCGAGCAGAGGTGGCGCCGCGCCTTGAAGCTCTTCACGAGGGTATGGCGCGGGCTGAATATCGACTGGCTATGGGGGAGATCGAGAAGGGCCGACGCGAGGCGGGTGCCTCGCGTTTACGCTATGTGGCTCGTGAATATCCACGTAGCTCCGCCGCAACTGATGCCAAGCGCTGGTTGGAACAACGCTTGGCGCCCTGAGGGTATTGTAACGCCCAAGTTCCCGTCTCCCGGCGTATTGTCTGATCTTTTGCAACCGCAGCAGGTTGACATTGTACACAATTGCAAAACGATGCTTGAAATCGGCTTGCAGGGTGCTCTGTAAGCCACTGAATTACTTAGATCAATCATAACTCATTGATTTTAAAGAATAAATAATTGATCAAATTTTAACCATTCTGAGTGGTGTCCGCATATTACACGGCTCTGACAGGGTTTTGAGTAGGCTATCCACAAAGTTGTCCACAGATATTGTGGATAGCTTTTACTCTTTCCCGGTCTTCAGATCCCCTGTGGGATTTCCTCTCCGCCAAGCGCAGAAGTCAAGGCAGGAATGAACTCCGACAGACTCTTTGCCATTATGGTGAAGCTTGCATCGAGCTGCCCGGCCATATCGTCACCGCCCTGATCATCGGCTTCATCTGTCAGCAGATCTTCAAAACGCAGGCGTTTGACGGACAACTTGTCATCCAGGGTAAAGCCGAGCTTCTCCTGCCATTGCAGGGCCAGTTGGCTAACCTGTTTGCCAACTGTCAGGTGCTGCTGGATTTCATCGCTTGCCAGATCCTGACGCTTGCAACGAATGACGCCGCCATCTTCTGTTGTGTCGCGCAGCTCGCACTCATCACCAACTACGAGGCCCTCTGGAGCCTGTCCCGTCTTGACCCACTCGGTCATGCATGCCCCGGGAGCGATCTTCACCGTCATGGGCCGCACAGGCAGGCTGCCTGCGCATTCACGCAACAGGCTGAGCAGATCTTCCGCGCGCTTGGCGCTTGAGGTGTCGACCGCTATCCAGCCTTCCTGCGGTGCAATGCATGCGAGGGTGGTCTGGGTGCGGGTGAAGGCACGGGGCAGGAGCGACATCATGATCTCGTCCTTGAGCGTGTCGCGCTCTTTCTTGTAAACCTTGCGAGCATCGCGCGCTTCGATTTCGTCGACCTTTTCGGTCAGGCTTTCCCGAACCACACTGCCCGGCAGTATGCGTTCCTCCTTGCGCAGGGCGATCAACCAATAGCCATCGGCAACTTGCACGATATTCTCAGAATGCTTGCCAAAGGGCGTTGTCCAGCCAAGAGTATGGGTTTCCTGGCTCCCGCATGGCCGGGCGGGCTTTTGTTCGAGCGCGGCAATCAACTCGGCTTCGTTGAAGGGAATGGTCTGGCTGAAACGATAAAGCAGAAGATTACGAAACCACATGATGCTGTCCTCGACTTGCGGCGCAAAAGTCAGCAATAGTGCCTGACGCAGGCGCTGGCGGCCAGTCGATCCGGGGGAAGAATTAACATATTGAAAAAGGGGAGAATTTTTTTTGAAAAAGGTATTGCCAGCAAGCGAAAAGCTGCCTAGAATGCGCCCCACTTCGAGAGTAAAGGGTGATTAGCTCAGCTGGGAGAGCATCTGCCTTACAAGCAGAGGGTCGGCGGTTCGATCCCGTCATCACCCACCACTCGAGGTAACGCGCAGTGGTAGTTCAGTTGGTTAGAATACCGGCCTGTCACGCCGGGGGTCGCGGGTTCGAGTCCCGTCCACTGCGCCATATTGCTAGCTGGAAGTTCCGGCTTCCAGACACAAAAAAAGCGACCTAAGTCGCTTTTTTTGTGTCTGGAATTCAGCCGCTACTTATTTCTATCTCGGGTTTCAGGATGCAGGGCGCGCGCCTGTTCCAGATGTGCTTCTAGTTTGGGTAGAGCGTCCTTGGCAAACTGGGTAATTTCTCCCAGATCGCTGACTGCGGCGCGGTCGAATAAGTCCAGTAGGGCTTGATGATCACCCACCTGATTATTGGCATAGGCCTCGACAAGGGACTCACCACCGCGAACGCTTAACACCATCGATTGAGCCTGGTCGATCAGGGTGGCAGCGTCGGACACTTCGATCTTTTCGTTTCCGGCAAGATCGATCAATTGACGATTGAGCTGTTTATGGGCAGTGATCATTTGCTGAGCAAATTCGCGAGCTTTGGGGTCGTTGACTGCGCTTTTCTCATCAAGTATCGATTCCGCTGCCTTGATGATCGCATGGTTTTTCCCGGTGACTTGCTCAACGAAGGCTTCTGCTCCTATGCCCGCAGCATAATTGGGCTCGGTAAGCAGCCCTTCGCGGCTTGCGCTGCCGCCTTCTCCCGTAGTTCCTGGAGTGCCAGTAGGCCCGCTGGTGCGAGTGGTGTCGCCCATGCCGGTCCCGCTCAATTCGTCAGCTGCAATCACTGGCATAGCGCTCATGCCGATCAATACAGCGAAAATGCTTGCTAGATTACCTGCCTTGTTCATATGTTCTCTCCTCATGCTTACTAATGGCGCTGACTGAAATGTGTCGGAACAGACTGGACTTGTGCCTGCAAAAAAAAAGGTAGCCATTGGCTACCCTTTGAGTGAAGCCAGCGTGTTAGTTACCGGCTTCATTTTCCGCATCCAGACCTACATCCGGCTCACCCGTTACGGTGCGGTCGGTGCCGTCAGATCCCGGGCGGGCTTCAATACCCATGCCGGTTTCGCTGCGATCGCCCAGTTCATTGGCATCTGGCGTTTTGTTCATGGACTTCTTGTCTTCGTGCTGCGCCGACATGGCGTCGTGCTTCATGTCTTTATCGCCATGGTCGGCATGCATGTCAGCCACAGCGAATGAGGTCGCCACACCCAAAGCCAGGGCGACAGCAGTAGTACCGGTAATATTTGAATACTTCATATATAACCTCTATTAAAATGCCGCATGAGCGGGATTTCCCAATAACTGATTTGAATTGATTGTGCATCAAGATGGCTGTTGAAAATCATGAAAGACAACTATGAGTCTCGCATTCATGTTAATTAACTTGAATTGCTTAATATGCTTAGAGACTAGTCGATCTATGAAGATCGCGCAGAGAGGTCTTTGTCAGGATATGTAGTTTTCAATCTACCAAATCGTGCTCACCGGCCTCTGAGTCAATGGCGGGGTTCTTGCCGGCTTTGGGTGCACCAGGGACCGCACGGTTGCCCGAGTTTGGCAACGCTTCATCATTCGCTTCTTCTCGCATAGCCTCGACATCATTTGTGTTGAGGTTATTGTTCTTGGCATTTTCATTGGTCATGGTGTCATTGGCTTCGGCATGATTCTTACCATGCTCCTGTGCGTCAGCATGGTTGCCGGCAACGGCTACGCCAGATCCAGCGCCCATGGCGATGGTAAGTGCAGTTGTATAAACGATGTTTTGAAATTTCATGAAGTTCACCTTATTTGACCGGTCAGTGACCTGGATGTATCAGGGTTGATATTTCATTCAACTCACAACTGTAGAACCGAGATATCCGCGTAAGTTCCAGATGAACCATGGGAGTTGCAACAAGATGTCTTCAGATCATCGAGTGAGGTCAAATCCCGGCCCGGTAATGGGGCTAGTCCTTTTCAATCTTGCGGTTTTCCCACAGGCTGGCATAGCGCGTCCTGTGCAGCGTACCCAAAGTGTATGTGGGGATCCGGTCCTTGCGGGCGGCGCGCAAAATCTCGCCACGTGGTAATTCCCCGTTCTGTATCAGCAGGTCGAGTTTGACTCTGTTGACGAACTCCGCTGGATCCTTCAGATCCTTCGGCACCACCCGCCGAAAAATGCCATAGCGCGGCGACTCGACAACCAACACCAGATCACCATTGGGCCTCGACTCGGTAGAAGTCTTGAAATTGGTGTTGGCCAGAAAGGTGGCGTGATCAATCGCTTCCACGCTCTCTAGCGCATTATCTTGATCCAGGTTGGATTTCAGCTCAGTCATGATGTAACTCCGTTCGTAACATGCAGTAACTGACATCACGCACGTGCGGATAATTCAGTGTGCCCGACGAACGGAGTTGTTACCGTCTAGTCCTAGGTCAACTACGTCGTTGGCTCGGCAAGGGATGCCCTTGTCAGGCACAGCGGTACCAAGCGAGCGCTCATTTCCAGTTTTTGACCATGCCTCGAAAATTCATACCTGCCAGCGCCACCTGCAAGACGATCAGGGCCCAGGCTTCAGCGTAAACACCCCAGATCATCCACAGCACGTTGCTGGACAGAAATACCCAGAAGCCTATTTCACGTCGATGTTTTAGCCGGGATCCGACCAGCCACGCTGCGGCTACGGTTACTACCATGGCGGGCCACTGCACCCAGTCCAGATATTCCATACAAACAATCCTTTTTGCCTCTGAGCGCGGCTTGGTGCGCTTTTGAAAATATCGACAACGTCGCCGGTCCACTTGAGACAGACCCGCTCGCTAAAGATTGCATGTTGTGGATTTTCGTTGAACTAGCCGCCGGTGCGCCAGTCATCTCTTGTAAGCAGCAAAAGAAGGGAAACGGATACTTTCATCCTGTGTTTTCAGGGGGTCATCAATGTCATTGTCAGCTTCAGGCAACCAGAGTGAATATCCCGCCCTAGGGCTCACAGTAGAAGATGCGGTGACGCTACCCCGTATTGCCATCGAGTCCGTGTCACCGGTACTTGATGAGGGCCGCTTTGCCGTTAAATGTATTGAAGGGCAGAGGGCAAATGTGAGTGCCGTTGTGTTCACCGACGGCCACGAGAAGCTGGCGGTCCATCTGCACTGGCGCCGTTTGAACGACTCCTTTTGGCATATGTCACCCATGACCTTTTTGGGGAATGACCACTGGGAAGCCACTATTGTGCCCGAGCAACCGGGCAAGTTCGTATATGTCATCGAAGCCTGGCGTGACCCTTTCGCCACTTTTCAGGATGAGCTGGAGAAGAAGTACCGAGCAGGTGTGCCCATAACGCTTGAACTCAGGGAAGGTGAGCAGTTGGTGCGCGCAGCTGCTCAGTCGGCAGCGCCTGAAAGTGCACAGGTTCTTGAGCGGGTGGTGGCCCAGATGAACGCTGCCCATGCCAGGGACGAGCAACTGGCCTTCTTTCTCTCAACTGAGACGCTGGAGACCCTGCGCGAGCACGGTATGCGGGCGGACCAGGTGTTCAGCCGCGCCTACCCTTTGGAGGTTGAGCGTCAACTGGCGCAGTTTGCCAGTTGGTATGAGCTTTTTCCGCGGTCGGTTACCTCTGAACAGACTCGCCACGGTACCTTCCGCGATGTTACCGCCAGGTTGCCGCAAATCAGTCGCATGGGTTTTGACGTGCTGTACTTTCCTCCGATTCATCCCATAGGACGCACCCACCGCAAAGGGCCCAACAACGCACTTGTTGCTGGCGAGAGTGATCCAGGCAGCCCATACGCCATTGGCAGTCCCGACGGTGGCCATGATGCTATTCATCCCGAGCTGGGTACGCTCGATGACTTCATTGAGCTAGTGAGGCAGGCACGGAGGCAAGGGTTGGAAATCGCCTTGGACTTTGCCATTCAGTGCTCGCCTGACCACCCATGGATCAAGCAGCATCCCGGCTGGTTCAGCTGGCGCCCGGACGGCACTATCCGACATGCCGAGAATCCGCCGAAAAAGTACGAAGACATTGTCAACGTTGATTTCTATCAGAAGGACTCAGTCCCGGATCTCTGGCTGGCATTACGCGATGTGGTGCTGGGGTGGGTCCAGCGCGGTGTAACCCTGTTTCGCGTGGATAACCCGCACACCAAACCCCTGCCATTCTGGGAGTGGCTGATTGCTGATATTCGTGCCGATCATCCGAATGTGATGTTCCTTGCAGAGGCTTTTACCAAGCCGGCGATGATGGCGCGTCTGGGCAAGGTGGGTTACAGCCAGAGTTATACCTACTTCACCTGGCGAAATACCAAGTACGAGCTCGAGAGCTATTTTACCGAGCTTAATGAGGCGCCGTGGCGCGATTGCTACCGCCCCAATTTCTTCGTCAATACGCCTGATATCAATCCACGCTTTCTGCACCACTCAGGACGCCCGGGATTTCTCATCCGTGCGGCCCTTGCGACCATGGGTTCGGGTCTATGGGGAATGTATTCGGGTTTTGAAATATGTGAGTCAGCGCCGCTGTCGGGTAAAGAAGAGTACCTGGATTCGGAAAAATACCAGATTCGCCCACGCGACTATAACGCCCCAGGCAACATTGTTGCGGAGATCAGCCGCCTCAATCTGATCCGCAGGCAGAATCCGGCGTTGCAGACCCATCTGGGTTTTCAGGCTTACACCGCCTGGAACGACAACATCCTGTTTTTTGGCAAGCGTACAGACGACCTGTCCAATTTCGTACTGGTCGCCATCAGCCTCGATCCGCATAACGCGCAGGAGGCCCACTTCGATCTGCCACTCTGGGAGTTCGGCTTGCCCGACGACGCGCATATGCATGGCGAGGATCTGATGACGGGGCATACCTGGACCTGGTACGGCAAGACTCAATGGATGCGCATCGAGCCCTGGCATATGCCCTTCGGCATCTGGCGCATCCGCCCGGCATCATGAGGAAGCTACGTAATGAATGCGAGTGAAGACAACAAGGTCACCTTTCTCAATGACCCTAGCTGGTACAAGGACGCGGTGATCTACCAGGTACACGTCAAATCCTTTTTTGACTCGAACAATGACGGAATAGGCGATTTTGCCGGTCTGATTCAGAAGCTGGATTACATCGCCGATCTGGGCGTCAATACCATCTGGTTATTGCCGTTCTACCCGTCACCACGGCGCGATGACGGCTATGACATTGCTGCCTACCGCGGTGTTCACCCGGACTACGGCACAATGAGCGACGCCCGCAAATTTATTGCCGAGGCACACAAGCGCGGCCTGCGGGTGATTACCGAACTGGTGATCAACCACACCTCCGACCAGCATCCCTGGTTCCAGAAGGCGCGGCATGCACCCAAGGGGTCCAAGGCCAGGGATTTCTATGTCTGGTCTGATACCGACCAGAAATACGACGGCACCCGGATCATCTTCCTCGATACCGAAAAATCCAACTGGACCTGGGATCCTGTGGCCGGTCAGTACTTCTGGCATCGTTTCTACTCCCATCAGCCGGATCTGAACTTCGACAATCCCCAGGTGCTCAAGGCTGTTCTCAGCGTCATGCGCTTCTGGCTGGATATGGGCGTTGACGGCCTGCGGCTGGATGCCATTCCGTACCTGATCGAGCGCGATGGCACCAATAACGAGAACCTGCCGGAAACCCACGTGGTACTGAAAAAGATCCGCGCCGAAGTGGACGCCCACTATTCGGACAAGATGCTGTTGGCCGAAGCCAATCAATGGCCGGAAGACACCCAGATGTACTTCGGCGATGGCAACGAATGCCATATGGCCTTCCATTTCCCATTGATGCCGCGCATGTACATGGCCATCGCCCAGGAAGATCGTTTCCCAATCACCGACATCCTGCGTCAGACACCAGAGATTCCCGAGGGCTGTCAGTGGGCCATCTTCCTGCGCAACCACGATGAGCTGACCCTGGAAATGGTTACCGACCGTGAGCGCGATTATCTCTGGAACTACTACGCGGCCGATCGTCGGGCGCGAATCAACCTGGGCATACGTCGGCGCCTGGCGCCGCTGGTGGAGCGTGACCGCCGCAGGATCGAGCTGCTCAAC
This sequence comes from Halopseudomonas salina, assembly GCF_014637955.1. Taxonomy (NCBI): domain Bacteria; kingdom Pseudomonadati; phylum Pseudomonadota; class Gammaproteobacteria; order Pseudomonadales; family Pseudomonadaceae; genus Halopseudomonas; species Halopseudomonas salina. The sequence continues at coordinate 316,895 of NZ_BMFF01000001.1, forward strand.
AGCCTGTTGTTGTCCATGCCGGGCACCCCGACGCTGTATTACGGTGACGAAATCGGGATGGGTGACAATATCTTTCTGGGTGACCGTGATGGCGTGCGCACGCCCATGCAATGGTCTATCGACCGTAACGGCGGATTTTCCAAGGCTGACCCGGCCAGCCTGGTACTGCCTCCGGTCATGGATCCTCTGTACGGTTTCCAGACGATCAACGTGGAATCCCAGTTGGGCGATACGCACTCGTTACTGAACTGGACGCGCCGTATGCTCGCGGTGCGCAAACAGCAAAAGGCTTTCGGCCGCGGCACCCTGAAAATGTTGGCACCGTCCAATCGACGGATAATCGCCTATGTGCGTGAGTATGAAAGCGATGAGGGCCACAAGGAAACCATTCTGTGTGTGGCCAATCTGTCACGCTCGGCTCAGGCCGCAGAGCTGGAGCTGGCTGCCTATGAGGGATCGGTACCCGTGGAGATGGTCGGTGGGACGTCTTTCCCGCCGATCGGCAAACTCAATTATCTGCTGACACTGGCGCCTTACGGTTTCTTCTGGTTCCTGCTCGCCGAGGAGGCTCAGATGCCCGCCTGGCATACCCCGACTACGGAACCGATGCCGGAGCTGCGCACCCTGGTAGTCAAGCGTGACCTCAGCGAGCTGATGAACGAATCCTGCAGGAAGATTCTTGAACACGAGTCGCTACCGGATTACCTGGGCAGTCGGCGCTGGTTTGCCGGGCAGGGGGAGAGTGCCACCCGGGTTGAACTTCTCTATGCAATTCCATTCGGACCGACTGCCGAAATGACAGTACTCGGTGAGATAAAAGTGCATGGCGCTAGTGGCACAAACCTTTATCAACTGCCGATGGGCTTCATCGACGAGCAGCGAGCAGGCAATGGTGCGGGTCAAGCTGTAGCTCTGGCCATGGCTCGTTTGCGGCGCTTTGATCGTGTTGGACTCCTGACCGATGCGGTGGCCCTTGACCGATTCGCTCAAACAGTTGTGAGCAGCCTGCGCAGCGGCGAGGTGATAAGGAGCGATGAGCAGGAAATCCAGTTTTTACCCGGCCCTTTGCTGCAGGCAATTGAAGAGAGGTCTGACGAAGAGATTCGCCTCAGCTCCGCCGAGCAATCAAACAGTTCGCTGGTTATCGGTGAGCGCATGATGCTCAAGGTAATCCGTCGCGTCATGCCTGGTATCCATCCCGAAACCGAAATGGGTGGTTATCTCACCGAAGCCGGCTTTACCAATGTCGCACCCTTGCTGGGCGAAGTGCGGCGTGTCGACCATGAGGGTGTGCCGCATACCCTCATGGTACTGCAGGGTTATCTCAACAGTCAGGGCGACGCCTGGCAGTGGACCCAGGACACACTCGGACGGGCGGTGCGCGACGAGCTTTCTGGCGGCGTGTCGACCATGGAAAGCCAGTACACGGCGCTGGCCGAGCTCTCTGCTTTTGCGTCCATGTTGGGTCAGCGCCTGGGGGAGATGCACAGTTTGCTTGCTCGGGCCACGGACAATGCTGATTTTGGCCACTTATCAAGCACAGCGGAAGACGTTAGTGGGTGGGCTAGAAATATATCCTCGCAGGTTGGCGAGGCGATTGATGCAGCATGCAGGCATCAGGACCGCTTGCCTGACAATGCCGTAGCCGATCTGGATTGGCTCAAGTCCCATCGCACGGCAGTGCTGCAATTGATCGACCGGCTGGCGCGCAGCAGCGAAGGCGGCCTGCGCATTCGGGTGCACGGTGACTTGCACCTCGGCCAGGCTCTCGTGGTGAAAGGGGATGCTTACTTTATTGACTTTGAGGGCGAGCCATCGCGCAGCCTCCAAGAACGCAGGATGCACCTCAGCCCCATGAAGGATGTCAGCGGCATGCTGCGTTCCTTTGATTATGCAGCTGCGCTGGCAACTCGGGATGCACATGGCACTGACCTCTCGGCTGAGGCTGACATGGCGCGGGCAACTATCGTTTCTTCCTATCTTGCACAAACCCGCGACGCTTTCATGGCCGCCTATCGGCTTGCTGCGGCTGAGCTTCCACATGCCTGGATTGATCAAGGAGGTGAAGATGCGGCCCTTGCCCTTTTCGGTATAGAGAAGGCAGCTTACGAAATTCTCTACGAAGCCCACCACCGCCCCGAGTGGTTGAACGTGCCACTGCGGGGATTAGTGGAACTGAGCAGGTCGCGCCTGGAGATCGGTGATGAAAATGAATGAATCGGGGGCAACGACGAATGTTAGTCGGCAAACGGCTTTCCAGTCGCTTGAACGCGCAGAACATGGTGATCCCTTTGCATTGCTGGGGCCGCATAGTGAGGGAACAGGCACGGTTATCCGCACCTACCAACCAGGGGCGCCACGAGTTGAGCTGCTTGATGCGCGCAATGGAGAAATCATCGGCGACATGATACCGGGTGAGATATCGGGTCTGTTCACCATTCAACTGTCTGAGCCTTGCGAGTACCGCTTACGGATTCATTGGCCCGACGCGGTGCAGGAAACCGAGGACCCGTACGCCTTTGCTGCACAGCTGGGAGAGCTGGATATTTATTTGTTCAGCGAGGGTAATCATCGGGAATTGGGCAAGGTCTTCGGCGCGCAAGTTAGCACCTGCGGCGGTATCAAGGGTGTGCGTTTTGCTGTTTGGGCGCCCAACGCACGACGGGTCTCTGTGGTTGGTCCGTTCAATAGCTGGGATGGCCGCCGGCACCCAATGCGGTTACACCGGTCAGCCGGCGTGTGGGAAATCTTCATTCCGCGGTTGGGGCCCGGAGAGGTCTACAAATATGAGATTCTGGGTGAACAGGGTGTGCTGCCACTGCGGGCTGACCCGGTGGCACTGGCCGCACAATTACCCCCGCAAACCGGGTCAGTGGTGGCCTCACCGCTCGTCTTTGACTGGCATGACGATGACTGGATGCGACGGCGCAATCAGGCGCATCCGCACCAGGAGCCGTTGGCAGTCTACGAATTGCACGCGGGTTCCTGGCGACACAGGGCAGGTGAGGACCATGATGAAGGTGTGCCGCTCAATTGGCAGCAACTGGCCGCTGAGCTGATTCCCTATGTGCAGGAGCTTGGGTTCAGCCATATCGAGCTGTTACCCATTATGGAACATCCCTTTGGCGGGTCCTGGGGCTATCAGCCACTGTCGCAGTTCGCCCCTACGGCCCGCTACGGTTCACCCCATGATTTTGCCGGCTTTGTCGATGCCTGCCATCGGGCTGGAATCGGCGTGATTCTGGATTGGGTGCCAGCGCATTTTCCCAACGATGAGCATGGTCTGGCGCGTTTCGACGGTACGGCGCTGTACGAGTACGAGCATCCTTTCGAGGGTTACCACCAGGACTGGAACACCTGTATCTACAACCTTGGCCGCAACGAGGTGCATGGCTTCATGATCGCGTCAGCCCTGCACTGGTTGCAGACCTATCATATCGATGGCCTGCGCGTTGACGCAGTTGCTTCAATGCTCTATCGCGACTACTCACGCAAAGCAGGTGAATGGATACCCAACCGTCATGGCGGTCGTGAGAACCTCGAGGCAATCGATTTTCTGCGTCATCTCAATGACGTGGTCGGTACCGAGGTGCCGAGTGCGTTGGTGATTGCCGAGGAGTCGACTGCCTGGCCAGGCGTCTGCCGTCCTACACGTGAGGGCGGACTAGGCTTCGACTTCAAGTGGAACATGGGCTGGATGCATGACAGCCTGGGGTACGTCAGCCAGGACCCGATGTACCGCAGCCATCACCATCACGAGCTGACATTTGGGCTGTTGTATGCGTTTTCCGAACGCTTCATGCTGCCCATCTCCCATGATGAGGTGGTCCATGGTAAAAAATCCCTGCTCGACAAGATGCCGGGGGATCGCTGGCAGAAGTTCGCCAATCTGCGACTGTATTTCAGTTTCATGTGGAGTCATCCAGGCAAGAAGCTGCTCTTCATGGGGTGTGAATTTGGTCAGTGGCGTGAATGGAATCATGACGGCCAGCTGGACTGGTATCTGCTGCAATACGGCGAGCATCGTGGCCTCAAGACCCTCGTGCAGGACCTCAATGGGCTCTACCGTAAGGAGCCCGCTCTGCATCAGTTGGACGAAAGCGAAGCGGGTTTTGAATGGCTGATTGGTGATGACTGGACCAATAGCGTCTTTGCCTGGTTGCGCAAGGGGGAGGAGGGCGCCGAGCCGTTACTGGTGGTGCACAACTTTACGCCTACGCCTCGGGCGAATTATCGTGTAGGCGTGCCCGCTGTCGGAGAGTGGGAGGTATTACTCAACAGTGATGCCGAACGTTATCAGGGCTCTGCAGCCGGTCCCTTGGGTCGTCTCGCAACGGAACAGCGGGAAGCCCATGGCAAAGCGCAATCGATACTACTCGATCTGCCGCCCCTGGCCACTCTGATACTCAAGCCAGCAGCCTGAACAAAGGTCGGCAAGCTGTGGGCAGCCAGCCACAGCCTGTTCGGCTGTGATCCTTATTGCTGGTTGCGTAGCGTCTTGGATCTATTCTCCAGAACCATGTAAATAATGCAGGCTATGACCAGGGGCAATATGAAATACAGTGCCCGATACGCGATCAGAGCCGCAAGCAATTCGCTCTTGGCAAACTGATGCTGCAATGCGGTAATAAACACCACCTCGATCACCCCCAGGCCCGCCGGAATATGCGTGATTACGCCTGCGATGCTACTGATCATCAAAATACCCAATATCGTTGGATAGAAGGCGTCTTCGGGCATCATCAAATAGATCAGCAACGCCATCAATGACCAGTTAAGCGCTCCGAGGCCAGCCTGGACCAATGCCATTCGCAGAGGGGGTAGCAGTATTTCGTGACCACGCCAGTGCCAACTGCGGCGTTTGGATAGTCCACAGGCAAGCAAATACGCCGCAGCAACGATCCACAGCCCAACGCCCAGTATGCGCAAACCGGTTCCACCGATCTCCCAGCTCTCGGGCAACGTGATCAATCCAAGGGCGAATATGCCGCCAGCCAGTATGATATAACCCAGCCAGTTGGTGATCATGCTCAAGGTAAGAACACGGGTAATGGTTGGCACGTCAAGCCCGAGCCTGCTGTAAAGGCGATAACGAAAAGCTACGCCACCCACCAGCGCGCCCATGTTCAGGTTGAATGCATAGCAAACGAAGGCCACGGGAACGACCTGTTTCACTGGCAACCCGTGCCGGGTGTAATAGCGACCCAGCAGATCAAAAGCGCAATAGACAAAATAGCTGACCAGCGCGATGCCAGCGCCAATTATCAGGATACCTGGAGGATAGGTTCGCAGTGTTGCTGCAACTTCCTGCCAATCGATATTGCGCGCCTGAAAATACAGTAGGGTTGGAATCAGGATGAAAAAGGCGATGGTCGTCAGGCGTTTGATCCAGAACCATTTGTTGCGTTTCGGTTTTTTTTGCCTGGCCTCTGCCGCTACGCTCATGAGGGTTTATCCTGGTTCAATTCCATCATTTCGGCTTCTTCTGCGCCTGGCGTAAGGGGTTCCAGCCGCGGAGTGTGGGCAGGCAACATGCCTGCCATGGCAGGAAAATGGCGCAGGAAGTGGAAGCAGAGCACGCTCACGGGGGTTTTCCACCAGGCACCCCGATTAACTTCCTCAAGCGTGATCTCGTTGCATTTGGCGTCGGCCAACCTGTTGAGATGCTCGAAAAGTTGTTGATTGAGCGCATGGTCGCGAATCATCAGGTTCGCTTCAAGGTTGAGTGACAGGCTCAAGGGGTCAAGATTGCTCGAGCCGACGGTACACCACTCACGGTCTACCAGTGCCACCTTGCCATGCAATGGCCGCTCACAGTACTCGTATACTTTCACCCCCGATCGTAGCAGGTAGCCGTAGAGGAACTGGCTGGCAAGGCGGACCCAGGGCATGTCTGGCTGACCCTGAAGAATGAGCACAACATTCACCCCCCGCTTGGCTGCGACCCGCAAAGCACGCATCAATCGGTAGCCGGGAAAAAAATAGGCATTGGCAATAACCAGGCGATGATCCGCCGAGCGGATGGCCCGCATGTATTGTGCTTCGATATCGCGCAAATGATGGTCATTGTCACGAATGGAAAGCAGCATACTGGCGCCTCCCGCGCGACGTTGGACCTTATGCTCGCTGCGGTCAGTCCAGTCAGGGGCACTGTTGCGGGTGCGGTGAAACAGATCCATGCTTGCCCTGTGAATATCAGCCACAATCGGGCCCCGTACCAGCACGGCGTAATCCTGTTTGGCCATGGGGCCGGATTCGGCCAGATGGTCGACACTGAAATTGATCCCGCCAACGAAGGCTTCCTGGCAATCTATGACCACTATCTTGCGGTGCAGGCGACGGAACAGGTTGGTTCGATAACCCAGCAACTTGGGTTGCGGGTCGAACATGTGAACACTGATACCCACTTCGGTCATTTCCTTGACAAAGGGCGTGCTCAGATCGGCGGTACCGTAGCCGTCCACCAGCACCTCGATGCGTACACCGCGCTTAGCCGCTTCGATCAGAACCTGTTGCAGCTCGCGCCCGACCTTGTCCTCAAACAGAATGAAGGTTTCCAGCAGGATTTCTTCACGCGCAGCGCGAACGCGCTCAAACACGCTGGGAAAAAAAGCCTCGCCGTTTATCAATAATTCCACCTGATTGCCGTCACACCAGTGCGCCTTCATAAAAGAACCTCGACCGCCAGGGGGGCATGGTCAGACAAATGCGACCATGGACGTTTGGACAGAACTTCCGGATGCCGGAAGGTAGCGTTACGAACATAGATTCGATCCAGACAAAGCAGAGGCCAACGGGCAGGAAAGCTTCTGGCCGGTGTGCCGAACTCGCTGACGAAGGCCTCATGCATGCCAGCGTCTGCCAGATACCGGTCCGCGCGCTGGCGCCAATCATTGAAATCACCTGCGACGATGACCGGGGCACCTGCCGGCAAGCGGTTGACTAGATCGCTCAGTAGCCCCAGTTGCTCCTGGCGGTGGTGTTCGCGAAGCCCCAGATGAACACAAATGGCATGTACTTCCTTGTGTCCTGGAACGTCGAGCACGGCGTGTAACAGCCCGCGTTCTTCGGTGCCGCTGACGCTCACGTCGAGATTCTGATAGCGCAAGATCGGAAATTTGGACAACAGGGCATTACCGTGATGACCATGGGGGTACACGGCATTTCGGCCATAGGCAAAATCTGGCCACATGCTGTCAGCGAGAAACTCGTATTGCGGCACCGGAGTCCAGTTTGAGTACTGCGAGCCATGCTTGATATTTTCCCCGAGCACTTCCTGAAGAAAGACCACATCCGAAGACTGGGTGCGAACGGCTTCACGCAGCTCGGGCAGGATGAAACGCCGATTCATCCAGGTAAAACCCTTGTGCGTGTTCACGGTAAGAATACGCAGCCTGTTCACCGGTGAAGCCATGGCCGTGGGCTTACGCTCAACACTCATTATCGTCATGGGGCGTGCTCACTTCCTGCTTGGCGTGCATCTTGCGCAGTCAGGCCCAAGAGTAGGCGAAGGTCAAAGGCTATAAGCTGCCGGGGCTCTGGAGCTGGATTGCAAGCGTGACTCATTGATCCTGGATTACCTTGGTTGTACCGGTACGTTGATTAAGGAAACGGGTGTTTCATGAAATCTACGACCGGCAACCTCAGGCATAGTTCAGGCATAGTTCAGGCATAGTTAAGGCCTGGCTCAGGCCCGAATTGGCTCTTCGGACCTGATCAGTCCTCCTCCTCTTTCTGTAATTCGAAGAGCATCAGGGAGCGCTCGAGAACCTCATATTCATTTCCCATTTCGTGTCGTTCACCCGACCGCAGGCGAGGGCGGCTGGTGTCCAGCAGGCAATGCCACCAGGCGCCCTGAACCACTTCTGGGAGGTGGAAGCCGACAGGCTCGTGATGAGCGTTAAGGATCAGCAACAGGGTCGCATCGTGTCCACCACGACGGATGCCCGTGGGTCTGGCGCGTCCGTCCATCAGCATGCCCAGACAGCGGGCCTGAGGATCCTCCCATTGCTGCGCGGCCATCTCGCTGCCGTCCGGCGCCAGCCAGGTGACGTCCTTGACGCCAAGCTCCTCTTCATACTCGCCAATCAGAAAGCGGCCGCGACGCAGAATCGGATAGGCGCTGCGCAATTGCGCCAGTCTGCGAGTAAATTTCAGCAGGCTGCGACCCTCCTGGTCCAGGTTCCAGTTTACCCAGCCCAGCTCGTTATCCTGACAATAGACATTGTTGTTGCCTTGCTGCGTACGACTGAACTCGTCACCGGCAAGCAGCATGGGCGTGCCCTGAGACAGCATCAGGGTGGCCAGCATGTTGCGCATCTGGCGCAGTCGCAGCTCTTGTATGTCAGTGTCTTCGGTTGGGCCTTCCTCGCCATGATTCCAGGAATAGTTGTGATCACTGCCGTCCTGATTGCTTTCGCCGTTGGCCTCGTTGTGCTTGTTGTCATAGCTGACGACATCGCGCAGGGTGAATCCGTCATGGGCCGTGACGAAATTGACGGAGGCAAAGGGCCGGCGGCCGCGTTGGTTGAAGAACTCTCCCGAGGCGGTCAGACGGCTGGCCAGTTCACCTATCTGCCCTTCGTCGCCACGCCAGAAAGAACGTACAGTATCTCGGTACCGATCGTTCCACTCCATCCAGCCGGGCGGGAAACCACCCACTTGGTAGCCGCCCGGGCCACAGTCCCAGGGCTCAGCGATCAATTTGATTTCACTGAGGACTGGATCCTGGCGGCAGGCAACGAGAAAACCGTGTCGCTCGTCAAAGCCATGGGCATGTCTGGCGAGAATGGTGGCGAGATCGAACCGAAAGCCGTCAACCCGCATTTCAGTCGCCCAGTAGCGCAGGGAGTCGGTGACCATCTGCAACACGCAGGGGTGCCCCAGGTCCAGGGTATTGCCGGTGCCGGAATCGTTGATGTAGTAGCGCTTTTCGTCCGGCATCAGCCTGTAGTAGGTCGCGTTATCTATGCCGCGCATCGACAGGGTCGGCCCCAGCTCGTTACCCTCGGCTGTGTGGTTGTAAACCACGTCGAGGAATACCTCGAGACCGGCGTCGTGAAGTTGTGCGACCATTTCCTTGAATTCGCTGATGCGTCCGCTGGCCGAATATTCGGGATGGGGCGCAAAAAAAGCGATGCTGTTATAGCCCCAGTAGTTGTTCAGATCCTTTTCTAGCAGGTGCTGGTCGTTGACATAGGCATGGACTGGCAATAATTCCACACTGGTGACGCCCAGGGACTTGATATGGCTTATCAGCTCGGCAGTTTTCAGCCCACCATAGGTACCGCGTAGGTTCTCGGGCACGTCCGGGTGGAGCATGCTGATGCCCCGCACATGGGTTTCATACACCACGGTCTGGCTCCAGGGCACGCGGGGGTTGTGCAGATGCCCCCAGGTAAATGCCGGATCGATCACCTTGGCCTTGGGTACAAAAGGAGCGCTGTCACGTTCATCAAAGCTGAGATCTCCATCGGCTGAACCAATGGTGTAGCCAAACAGGCTCTCCGACCATTGCAGGCTCCCTACGAGCTGCTTTGCGTAGGGGTCGATCAGCAGCTTGTGATGGTTGAAGCGATGACCTGCCTCGGGTTCATATGGCCCGTGCACCCGGTAGCCATAAATTTGGCCCGGATGCGCATCCGGCAGGTACCCATGCCAGATTTCGTTGGAGTATTCGGGTAATTCGATCCGTTCCAGCTCGTTCTCACCCGTGCTGTCGAACAGGCACAATTCCACCCGGGTCGCATGGGCTGAGAACAGCGCAAAATTGACGCCCAGGCCATCCCAGGTGGCACCCAACGGGAACGGTTGGCCTTCGGTCACTCGTGATTGCTGCTGGGCCAGGAAGTCTTCATAGCGCCTATCTTGTCCGTTACTCATGATTGGTGCTCCTCAAGGCCATCGGATTGAACGGATATGAAACCGACAGGAAACCGTGCGAGCAATTCACTGGCAGCTATTTGGCCGCTGCGTTCCATTACTGTTTCGGCTGCCAGCAGGTTTTCCAGCCTGCGCTTGTGCAGGTGCGCAGGCAGCTGTACTGCGGTATCACCCCATTGTTTCGCCGGTACCAGCGGATCGCTTGCATCGCCAAGCAAGGACGCGACCAGCACGGGCACAACAACGATGATGCTGCGGTCCTCGTATTCGCGGGCAAAAGCGCACAGTTTGTTGGCGTGCTCGCCGATGGTTTGCAGGGGCTGATAGTTGCCGTGCCGGAAAAGGCTTGCATGCTCGCGCCGCCAATCGAGAGCACGGCCGATAAGCTGTTGCTTGATCCGCCCGTTCTTCCAGTTTTCCAGCAATTGATTTGCCGAGTGCTCCTCAGCAAACGCGGCCTGGCGCGTGGAGTAGTCGACGGGTCTGCGATTGTCCGGGTCAACCAGACTGAAGTCCCAGAATTCAGCACCCTGGTAAAGGTCTGGTACGCCGGGAACAGTCAGCCGTAGCAGGCTTTGGGCCAAGCTGTTCAGCGCACCTGCAGGTGCCAGGTCGGCGGCAGCATCCGCTATTTGCGCGCGCAAGCTTTGACCCTGCGAGCCCAGCAGAACGACGGCGAGAAACTCACGGCAGGCGTCCTCATACGGGCTATTGGGTGTGCTCCAGCTGCTGAGCAGTTTTGCCTCGCGGAGGGCTTTTTGTTGCCAGCCCGCGACACGTTCGAAGTACGCCCGCATACCGCTCTGGTTAGTACTCTCGAGGTCCAGCGGCCAGCTGCCCAGCAGGGTTTGATACAGCATCAATTCGTCACCTGCCGAGGGTGCTCTCACTCCTGCGCCGGAGCTGCGCAAGGGTGCGGCGAGCTGTTTCCATTGGCGAACCCTGTCGATATACCAGGGAGCCCGTTCACTGATGACGGCAAGGCGAGCCCGGGTATCCTCACCGCGCTTGTGATCGTGGGTGGCGGTGGCGAGTAAACTGCGCGGATACGACTTATTGCGCTCGAGGTTTACGTTATGAAAGGCCTCTACTAACGCACTGAAATGCCCGGGATCGAACCCCACATCGTTGCGTGAAAGCAATACCCCTGAACGATAGAATGCAGTGTCTTCCACTGCCTTGGCGGCCGCGGGGGAGGTCAACTGATGAAAGCGGCGCAAAACACGCTGGCGCAGGCGACGTTCGGGCCCTGGCGGTAACTGGTTGAAGCTCTCTCCCCCAAGCCAGTGATCCAGCGCGGCAAGAATATCTTTATCTGACTCGCATAACCTCTGATCCGCCGCCAGCGCCGCCTGTTGATAATACTGACAGTCCTGTTCTGAGCGCCCACAGGCAGCTGCGTAGGTTCGGTAGACGCTGAAGTTGGCAATCAGCTCAAGCAGTACCCGGCGTATGCTGTTGAGCGTCAGATCCCGTGTATCCAGATTCATGCGTGCCAGGGCCATCAGACCCTGCGCCACCGTCTCGAAATCGGCGGCCAGTGAGTGTGTGAGCACCAGGCGCCGCGCTTCGTACACCTCCTGCAAAAAGTCTGCAGGGCGAGTGGTTTCAATTGCCCACAGTTGCTGCAGCGGCGGGGCACCTTGCGGATCGTGTTGCAGAAGCGATACCTGGTTCATGAATTCGTAGCCGGTGGTGCCGTCCACCTGCCAATCGACCGGCAGCGCCTCGCCATCGCCGAGAATCTTTTCCACATAGATGGGGAAACGAGTCCCCGGTGGGTGCCCCGGCAACCCCTCGATGCGGCGTCTTAGCCTGCGGCAGTAGGAATGGGGATCTGCCAGGCCGTCAATGTGATCGATTCTCAGACCATCAATCAGGCCTCGCTCTACCAGGTCAAAAATCTTTACATGTGCGGCCTCGAATACCTCGGGAGACTCGATCTTCAAACTGACTAGTTCATTGACATCGAAGAAGCGGCGCCAGTTGATTTCGTCTGCGGCGGTACGCCAGTTGGCAAGCCGGTAGTGCTGACGTTCCAGCAGAGCATGTAATCGATTGTTGCCTTGCAAATCCTCATGTCTGAAGGACTTCATAGCCTGGCGCAAATGGTCCAGCTGGGCGTCGTTCACGCAGAGCTGTGCCAGTTCCTTACAAAGGTGCTGCGCCTGCTCCGGCGCTTGGCGAGAGCCTTCCAGCGCGGCAAAACGCACTGCTAGTTCGTTCAGCCGCAGGTCGTCGCTGCAGTGCAATATGTCCGCATAACTGGGCGGAGTCAGTGGAAATCGATTGTCGAAGTAGTTCACCGAAAAGGTGCCATTGGCTACGTCGAAATCGAGTAGCAGTTCACCGGCATCCAGTACCTTGGCGTAGTCTCGGCCCAGGAACGGAGCCAGCAATCGGCCGTCCATCAGGGCGTCAGCCGAGTGCCAGTTGATGTCGAAGAAGTCCGCATAAGGGCTTGTAACCCCCCATGCCAATACGCTGTGCCACCAAGGATTGGCATCACTGACGGCCATATGATTGGGCACAATATCCACAATCAGCCCCATCTGACGCTCGCGCAGGGCGTGCACAAGACGTTGCAGTGCTGCTTCCCCGCCGAGTTCGGGGTTGATCCTGGTCGGATCGATCACGTCGTAGCCATGCAACGAACCTGGGCGAGCGCTGGTGAGAGGGGATGCGTAAAAATGGCTGACACCCAGATCCGCGAAATACCCAACCAGTGCAGTAGCGTCATCAAGGGTAAAGCCGGCATGCAACTGCATTCTGGCGGTCGCGCGGAGTTCGATCAGTGTCTCGTGATTCATGATGATTCACGCTCACGCGTTGCACGTGCTTCACTCAGCCGCTGCAGCCGGCCCTGCACACTGGCATTGTTCAGAAGGTAATCCGCATTTACCGTAAACCGTCTGCGCCAGTTGGGATGGATGTTGCCGGGTCCAGGAAGATTGGGTTGCTCCAGCTCCCCAAGCGCATCCTCAAGGGGCAGTAATACAAGAGGAGCAGGCGTCTTTCCAAGGAAGCCGATGCACGCGTCGAGCTGTTCCACAGCTTCTTCCTGATCACAGCGGAGCTCCCCGGCCTGACGCAGCGCCGTCTTTAATTCGGCCCTCTCTGTTTCGCGGGTCTCGCGATCAGACTGAGTCTCTTGCGCTCCACGATGCCCGGCTTTTTCACGCCACTCGATGTCGCGTCCGGCAATCCAGCCCAGAATGGTCGGTAAATCATGGGTGGTCGTAGTTGCCAATGCATCATCGGGCCACTTCTCGGGAGGAATGAATCCTTCAGCATTTTTCTCGAAGTGCAACACACGCATGCCCAATGCGCCGCGTTCAGCCAGCTCCCCACGCATTCCGCGGGGTACAGTCCCCAGGTCTTCGCCAATTACGATTGCCTGATGGCGCCAGGACTCCAGAGCCACCAGATGCATCAGCGTTGCAAAGGGGTAATTGAGATACGCACCCATGTCCGGTGAGGCACCCTCGGGAATCACCCATAACCGTTTCAGCCCCATTACATGATCGATGCGAATACCACCGGCGTGAGTCATATTTGCCCGGAGCATGTCTTTAAAGGCGCTAAAACCACCCTCCTGTAAGCCCCACGGAGAGAAGGCCGAGACTCCCCAGCTCTGCCCCTGAGTATTGATGATGTCGGGTGGGGCCCCCACCGTAATGGCGCTGAGAAGCTCCGACTGCCGTGACCAGGCAAGACTTCCGGAGCCATCGGCGCCTACGGCCAGATCGCTTATCAGACCAATTGCCATACCGGAGTTGCGGGCGACCGATTGCGCGCGTTCCAAGCCACAATTGATCAGCCACTGACAGAACATGTGAAAGCTGACATCTGCTGCATGCTCAATGGCGAACTGTGCAACGGCGGTACTGTTGGGATCGCGGAAGGGTTTTGGCCATTGTTGCCAGTTGGGGGTCTGCTGGTGTTGCAACATGTACGCATGCAGGGCTTCAAAACGGCAATGCTGCTCCAACGCAATGCCACCCTTGCGGCAGAAACGATCAAAGTCCTGGGTCAGTTCGTTGCTTTTGAAACTGAAATGCCTGTACAGGCAGCGCAGAACCTTCTGTTTGGCCGCAGACGCCGCGGGCCAGTCAACAAACGCAAGAGTCTCGAGCCTGGCGAGCTCGTCCTCGAGCCCACATTCGTTTACAGCATGCTTTACCGCGTCCTCACCAAGGACTCGGGAAGGGGCGGCGTACAGGGGGTTGAAGAACAAACGGCTGGAAGGGGAGTACGGACTGTATTGATCGCTCGAAGCACTGAACATGGCGTGTACCGGGCTGATGGCCAAGGCATCAGCACCCAACTTCCCTGCCTGACGCGCCAATTGCTCAAGCGCCACGGTATCTCCGAGGCCACAGTCACCGGGTCGGCGCAGTGAATAAAGCTGCGTAGACAGCCCCCAGACCCGCGCCCCGGGTCGGCCGCATAAGTCCGCTACGCTCTGGCAAGTGGGTGGGGCTACTGCCAAGGTTAGTAATTGATCTTCAATCAATAGCTGGTGGTAGCCACATTGGGAAATGCCGGTGATGCAAGCGTTGTGGTCCAGGCGTCGATGCAAGCGGCGTTCGTCGTCAAGAATAAGTTTGTACGGGGTTCCTGGAGCAAATCGGCCAGCCAAGGTGACCGCCTGGTCCGCTACCATGGCGAGTAGCGGGCCGGCAGCCGCCCGCCTCAGGCGCTCCTGTTGCTCGGCCAGGCTGGCTTGGATTTGCTGCTCACCCAAGGCGGGAAGGCCGAGGCTCTGCAGCAGAGCGTGAAGGGCTTCAGTACCGACCTGTTTTGGGATGCCATGTGCATCAGTCCATTTTGTGCTGATGCCTGCGGCCCGTGCCAGACTGGCCAGTGATGCGTCGCTCATGTAGTGAATTCCATGCTGATGACCACGCTGTACGCCGGCAGTGTCGAATGCCCTCTGCCGCACAGGTTCAGACCGTAGTGAAATATGACGTCAGCGCCATTGCGCTCTCTAACAGGCACCGGGTCGGGAGATAGGTTCAGGTCGATATGCAACAGACTTCGGTCACCAAGCTGCCATGTCGCTGCCACGGCCTTTTTTGCCAGAACCTCACAGCCCAGCGATTGCCTTGCGGGGAGTCGCGGAATGATTAGCGTATGGCGGAGATCGAGTAGATGCCGGTAATGGTTGCGCCATTGCTCGTGATTCGGAAGTGAACGCTCGGCCCAGTCCGGAATGGATCGAGTAAAGGTGTCCAGGGCGTTAGGATCAGGGATAGCTTCACGCCGGTCCGGATCCACAAAGCTGGAAAACTCGGAGAATTCATTGCGCCGGCCCTCGCGCACTGCCTTGGCCAATGCCGGATTGTGGTCGGTAAAAAACAGAAAGGGCTGCAGGCAGCCCCATTCTTCGCCCATGAACAGCAGGGGAATCATGGGTGACAACAGCAGCAAAGCCGTTGCGGCCTTGAGCGCCCTTTCATCTGCAAGCACCGTCAGTCTCTCACCCATAGCGCGGTTGCCGGTCTGGTCATGATTCTGCAGAAAGAGCACAAAAGCGCTACTCGTCAGCTGCGCGCTTGGTTGACCCCGGGGCTCGCCCCGACGGTTCAGCTCGCCCTGGTAGACGAATCCCTCTGCCAGACAACGGCCGAGCTTCTGCGTCGGTTCACTGGCGTAGTCGCTGTAGTAACTCTCGGCTTCGCCGGTCAACAGGGTATGCAGCACGTTGTGGCCGTCGTCATTCCACTGCGCGTCGAAATGCTGTTCAAGCAAGGCTGCGTCGTTGTTTTCGTTTTCCAGCACCAAATGTACGTGGCGACCAGGTGGGGTTGCCTGGCGTACGCGCTTTGCCAGCTCGATGAGAAAGTCCCTTTCGCCGATCGCATGAACTGCATCCAGACGCAGACCATCGATGCGGTAATCCAGGACCCACATCAACGCGTTTTCGCAAAAAAAGTTCCTCACCTGGGGGCGGCGGAAGTCGATTGAAGCGCCCCAGGGTGTGGAAATATCCTCGCGGAAAAACTGCGCAGCATACTCATTCAGATAGTTGCCATCCGGACCGAAGTGGTTGTAAACCACGTCGACGAATACCATCAGGTTCAATTCATGGGCACGATCGATCAGGTGCCTGAGTTCATCGGGGGTGCCATAGGAGGACTGGGGCGCGAAGGGTAGCACGCCGTCATAACCCCAGTTTCGCTCTCCGGGGAACTGACCAAGGGGCATCAGTTCAATTGCTGTTATACCCAGACGGGCCAGGTCTGGCAGGTGTTGCTCCACACCCTGGTAGCCTCCCAATAATCCGGCGTGTAGTTCATACAGCACAGTTTCGTGCCAGGGCCGGCCGCGCCAATCTGACGTCGACCACGGATAACCGAGGGGATCGATGACCTGACCAAATCCAGTTACGCCATCGGGCTGAAAGCGTGATGCGGGGTCGGGGACTTCCGTCTGTCCATTTATCAGATAACGGTATCCGCAATCTGCTGGGCATTGAGCAGCAAGTCTGAACCAACCATCGGCTTCGCTGCGCATCTCCTGAGATGCTCCACTTTCCAGCAGCAGCTTGACGCTGTCTGCGCTTGGAGCCCAGAGGGAAAAGCGCGTTTTGCCGTCAGCAAGGCGCATTGCGCCGTGCTGATAATTCAGACGGGTCATCCGTGCTCCGACCCCCGAACGGCCGGCCCTGTTTTACCCAGCGACTCGTTAATCAGTTTGCGGTAGAGCTTGTCATAAGGCTTGGCTGCATGATGCCAGTACCGCGGTGCATTCATGGCCTGGCGGCGCATGGCCTCAAGCAGATCGGGTTGGCGATATACACGGGTCGCTCGCACTATTGCGTCGGCAAAGCTTTCGGCGGTGCTGTCGTCAAACAGGAAGCCGGTTTCGCCATCCTTGATGGTGTCAGCCAAGCCGCCGGTACGTCTGGCAATTGGTAGTGATCCGAAGCATTGCGCGTAACTCTGACTGAGACCGCAGGGTTCGTACCTGGAGGGCATAAGCAGGAAATCACTGCCAGCAAACATCCGCCTTGCGTCGAGCTCGTTAAAACCGCGATGAAAACCAATTCGCTGCGGATAGCGCCCAGCGAGTTCCGTGAGCATCGTCTCGACGGACTCCTCGCCCTGGCCGAGTATCGCCAGACGACCACCTGCCTTGATGATCACCTCCGCTACTTGGGGTATCAGGTCCAGGCCTTTCTGATAGACCAGACGGGAAATGATCACGAACAGAGGGCCATCGTTGGGCTCGAGATCAAACATCGCTTCCACGTGCCGGGTGTTGGATTTCTTGTCAGGCCATTGATGCCGGCTGTCACTGTCCGGATGCCAGCACTCATCAATCCCGTTGGCAATGCCTGTGAGTCCGCCGGTGCTTGCCTTCAACTTGAGCAAGCCCTCAAGCCCACAGCCGAATTCAGCTGTGGTGATCTCCCTGGCGTAGTTCCTGCTCACGGTGGTGTTGTGATCAGCGTAATTGATACCCGCCTTGAGAAAGGACAACTTGCCGTAAAACTCCATGCCCTGTTCAGTTGCCGCCTCTGCAGGCAACCCCAGCTCCGGCATGCAATTGAGATCGCACAAGCCCTGGTAGGCAAGATTATGAATGGTGAACACCGAGGGTGTGCGCTGACCCTGCCAGGCCATGTAAGCAGGGGCCAGGCCCGCGGGCCAGTCATGGGCATGTACCAGGTCTGGTTGCCAATCAGCGCAGACCTCACCTGAGGCAAGGGCAGCTGCCGCGAGCCCGAAACGGGCAAAGCGGATATGGTTATCTGGCCAGTCGCGGCCGTGTTCGTCGCCATAGGGTGTGCCGGGGCGGTCATACAGCTCGGGACAGAGCACCACATAAACTGTCAGTCCATCAGGCAGGAGCATGGTCCCGATCTGGCACGCTGGCAGGCCTGCATAACCCTCCAGTTCGCAGAGTATTTCCATGGGGTGGCCGCGGCTGATTACTTGCGGATACCCCGGTATCAACACACGTACTGAATGAAAGCGTCCAAGTGCTCGTGGCAGTGCTGCTGACACATCACCAAGCCCACCCGCTTTGGCCAGATCAGCAAGTTCTGAGGTCACGAACAAGATCTTCTTGCGGTTCTTCTGCAGACATTCCACTTTTCCGCGGCCCACCGCGGTGACTGGTTGTGCCAGCTCGCTCAACCCTGGACTTACCATAGCCTTACCCATGCCACCCCTCCGATACAGGTTTCCCCGTAGCTCGTTCTTCGCCCGGTAGTTCGACCGGTAACCCATTTCGACGGTTGTTCGCGAAAGGCGGGTTTCGTTCTCTGCCAGACGAAACGTGCGCTTTCGTGAGATCGGAACCTGAGCTGAAAATCAGGTTGCTCTCAGTTCAGCTGACCGGGGGTATGAGGAAAAGTTTCGGCTATCTAACGCGGGGGCTGGAGAGCAAATACAGGTTGAACCTTGTGCCTGGAATTGGCGTCGAGATAGATACAAGAATGGATGTTGAGACAGGCTTGGCGGATGAAGGAGCAGGTCCCGATTACCAGTGATGACCAGATTTTCTCACCTGATTTGTAGCGGCGCCTGCTCGCGGAGGCTGCTTGCTGGCGCCGGCATGCAGTATTACCAGAAGCCGGGGGGGTGCTGTTTGTCGGTCAGGTAATCCAGGTGCAAATCGAAGGCCTTGCTGAAGAAGGTTTCAAGTTGGGTGTCGATAACCATGTCGTTTAGTGCGGCGGGTCGGGTCTCCTGGCGGTCGGTCGATTTGTTTCGGCCAAATTCCATCTCATGAAAGACTGTCTGTTTGGCGTCATCAGCAATGAGCCGATAGACGCTGGGAGCCGCGTCGTCGGGAAAGCGTGCGCTCAGGATCAGCTCAGCCACTGCGTGCTCGTTGATGCTCGAGCTTATGGATACCCATAATCCCTTGGCGTGTGCGAATTGGGCTGCTTGTTCAAATAGAGGCCGGGCTTTTTCACTGAGTTTAAGGTCCAGCCGCTTTGCTACGGGAGATTCATCTACTGTTGGACTCTCATGATCGTTGTTCATCTGCTGCTTCCACGGATCGGGTTCATCGGGTCTGAACGTAACGGTGGTTAAAAAAACCTGGCACGTCAATGTTGCTGGTCGGATAGGGCTGTTGCCCTGATTCCTGTGCGGGTAGCTTGGCACCGATAGCCCTGTTAAGCTCGGATTTTTAACTTAGCCCTTTGGGGCGCGTCTATTGAGGTGAGCATGAAGCGAAATCTGCTGGCAGCCAGTATTGCATTGAGTATCTTTGCCCTGGCCGGGTGTGAGAAGGAGCCGGAGCTGTCCGATCCAGTCCAACAGGCCTCCTATGGCATCGGTTTGAACATGGGCGAGAGCTTGATGAACGATGGCTTGGACGATATTGATCCTGAGGCTCTGGCCCTGGGAATGAAGGATGCCCTTGCTGGCGAGGAATCGCGGGTTGGAGATGATGATCTGACTGCCGCATTCGAAGCACTGCAGACACGGGCACAGGAACGTGCTGCAAGCCTTGGGGAGGAAGCTGCCAAGGCCAATGTGGATTTTCTGGCAGACAATGCTGAGGTTGAAGGTGTAGTTACCACCGATTCAGGTCTTCAGTATCAGGTTCTTGAAGAAGGTGAAGGCGAAGCTACCCCTGGTCCGGACGATGTCGTAACCGTGCATTATGAAGGCCGCTTGCTTGACGGCACGGTATTCGATAGCTCTGTCAGTCGTGGCGAGCCCGTTGATCTGCCGGTCAGTGGCGTGATCCCCGGCTGGGTCGAAGTTCTGCAGTTGATGAACGTGGGCGACAAGTTCAAGGTAACCATCCCCAGCGAGTTGGCCTATGGTGAAGCCAGCCCCAGTCCTGTGATTCCGCCCAACTCCATTCTGGTATTTGAAATGGAATTGCTGGGCATCCAGTCAGACGACTCAGGCGAAGAGTAAACCGGTCAGGAGCAATTCCTGCCAGTTCACCTGTAACACTCGCGTAACGCCCCGTGTGTCGGCATTCAGCTCTCCACGGGGCATGCAGTGTTACTCTTATGCACATTCTTCGGTAACACTCAAGCCCCGACTTTCCACCCCATGCGTTTTTTCACGAATCTTTTTAATTCATTGATTTTAATGAACTTTTTTCTTTGATCAAAAAACATTCAGTTTATGGCGAGCCGCAGTACTACGGGGATGCCGAGGGTTTCCCAGTAGTTGTTAACAGACTTATCCACAGAACTTGTGGGTAACTTCGGGCCGCGCGGATAGCTAGCTGGGAACGGATCGGATTGGAAGATCGCTCACGGTATTCAGCTGCCGTTATGCTAGCCGATCACATGTGCCTCTCCTCAGAGGGCGATGGGCTTAAGGGTAGTGCCCGGCTTCTGCCCCAACTGTCTGCAAACCATACTGAAGCCCCTGGACTTTTTTGCTTCGTGTTTGGCGTGGGACGCCTTTTCAGCAAGCTCTGCCGGATCGGTAATGCCATGGTTCCAGGCAGGTAGATGGAGTACGCCCACCGATATGCTCAACAGATCATGCTTGCGCCAAAGTCCTTCGCGGTCGGGAGCGCCGAACCCGCCGTCGGCTAGATGTTCCGGCCGATAGAAATGTCGTGACAGGCTCTGGAAGCGTTGGTTCAGAAGATAGAGTCGGTCCTGCCAGTCGGCACTACGCAGCACCAGCATGAAATCGTCTCCACCAATATGCCCGACAAAGTCGCAGCGCGGGTCACACACATCCCGGAGTATCTGTGCCAGGCCCAGCAACACCTCATCTCCCTTACCGTACCCGTAGATGTCATTGAATGGTTTGAAACCATCCAGATCGACGTAACACAGGTGTGCTTCCTGTTTGTTGGACAGAAGGCGGCCAAGGCATTCATTGATCGGCACATTGCCTGGTAGGAGAGTTAAGGGGTTGGCATGCCTAGCCTGTCGGATCTTCAGCTCGGTTATCTGTCGCAGAACATCTATTACCCGCCCCAGACCCAGGTAGTAGCCGTTGTCGACAATAATGAAGTCTTCGTCCAGGCGCTGGCGCGCACGGCTGGTCAACAGGCGGCTGATTCTTTGTAAGCTTTGCTGTATGTCGACGACCAGACATTCGGTCTCCATCAACTGGCTGATGGGCCTGCGGTTCTGAACCTCCACAGCGAAGGGACGCAGCATGGCCTGGGCAAGCTGATGACTGTGCACAGTTCCGATCGGTCTGTTCTGGTCGTCGACGATCGCCAGGCTGTTGAGGCTGGCCTGTTGCTGAAATCGGGTCAGAACGTTCTTGACCGTTTCGTTATGGCGCACGCTGTCGACCTGGATCAGTAGACTGTGCAATCCTGGCTCCTCAGTCAATCGCTGCTCATTGGGCTCCAGTTTCTCAATAATGGATTTGTGGCAGGCCGTTGGGTGAGCTTCCGGGCGCCCCAGCAGGTAGCCCTGAACCCAGTCCACTCCCATGTCCTGCAGTACCTCGAGCTCCTCAGGGAGTTCGATGCCCTCGGCAATCACATGGGCGCGGGACGCTTTGGCCATATCGAGAATAGAGCCGACGAACTCTCGCTTGATCCGGTCAATATGAATGCCGTCGATGAAGTGTCTATCGATCTTGACGTACTCAGGGTGTAACTCCGACCACATCCGCAGACTGGAGTATCCCGCGCCAAGGTCATCGAGGGCGATAGAAAAGCCCATGTCCCGATAGTGGTGAAGGGCGCTGTAGAGCAGTCCGAAATTGTCGATGGGTGCTTGTTCAGTCAGTTCAATAACCACCTGCTCTGGAGACATTCCGACCGTCTCAAGCATTGTCAGGGTCCGACCCGGATAATGCTGCTGTTCCAGCAGGCTTTCCGGTGAAACGTTGAGGAAGAGCTTGCCGGGCAGCTTTTGCTGGCTGAAACCTTCTACCGCTTTCTGCCTGCAAAGCATCTCCAGCTCGGTCAGCTTGCCGTATTGCCGCGCCGCCGCAAACAGGACCATTGGGGAATGCAGTGGACTATTGGAAGGGCCGCGGCTGAGAGCTTCATAACCAATGATCCGCTGCTGCACAGTGGAAACAATAGGTTGGAACAAAACCGTGATGTGGCCGCCATGAATGATATCCAGTAACTTTTCCAGCGTGCTCATCGCGGTCTCCGAAGCTCGGGTTGGGGCGCTGACGCAACGAAGTGCGTTGCCCATGCAGGCGACAAGTGTGTGCTGGATTTGTTACAGAAAGTTTACAGTCAGAGTCAGAGGAGAAGGGTGGTCCGGATAAACCGGTGCTGAGACGTTATTTGTCAAAGCACCGGAATAGGGGCAACCTAGCCGGCGTGCGCCAGTTGGTGCTGCAGTTCGAGGAGGTCTATCAGGATCTGGCCGGTTTCTGTCAGAAAGGCATCATCCTTCATATCTTCTTCATCGGCCCCGGCCATCGCCGGAGCAATGTCAGCGAGAGGATCATCATTTTCGAGCTCGGTCAGAGGTTTTTCACCCCGTGCCTCGCGTCGTTTGTTTTCGAGAAGTAGCAGGCTTTCATCAAAGGCATCCTGCTGCTCCCTGCGCTTGGCCTCGTTGAGAGGCAGAAATTTGCGCTCCTCCAGGGTACGGTTCAGATCCAGTCTGGCCAAAGTGTAGGAAAACTCCGGATCGATTGCAGCACGCAATTCGTGGCGTGTCGCCAACTGCTTGATAAAGGGAGTCAGGTGGCCGTCTGCTTCGTATCTGGCTGGCGGAATGGTATCCCAGGGTAGCGCACCGGGCAGATTGCTCTCGCCTATGTCAGTGGTTTCCAGCAGAGAGGGATAGTGGATGTCAGGCACAACGCCACGATGCTGGGTGCTCTGGCCCGATACCCTGTAGAACTTGGCCAGCGTCAGCTTCAGTTCACCATGATTCAGTGGCTGGATAGACTGGACAGTGCCCTTGCCAAAGGTGGGTTCGCCAATCACCAGGGCTCGCCCGTAGTCCTGCATGGCGCCTGCAAAGATCTCCGAGGCTGAGGCAGAAAGACGGTTGACCAGTACGGCCATGGGTCCTGTATAGGCTACACCTGTCTCCGGGTCGTCCAGCACCTGCACATCACCCTGGGTATCGCGCACAAGCACAGTCGGACCCTTGTCAATGAACAGACCTGTCAGCTCGGTAGCTTCCTGCAGCGAACCACCGCCGTTGTTGCGCAAATCGAGCACAACGCCGTCGACGTCCTGTTTCTGCAGCTCACTCAGCAGGCGACGTACATCCCGCGTGGTACTGGTGTAGTCATCGTCACCGCGTCTATAAGCCTTGAAGTCGATATAGAAGTTAGGTACCTGGATGACACCGATACGTTGGGTATCCTCACCGTCGCCAAATTCAAGGACTGTGGACTTCGCAGCCTGGTCCTCAAGCTTGATCTCCTCCCGCACCAGTGCGACTGTGCGGGTTGACAGGTCAGTCGGTGGGTTGCTGGCAGGAATCACTTCCAGGCGTACATCCGAGCCCTTGGGGCCCCGGATCAGCTTTACCACTTCACCGAGGCGCCAACCAACCACATCGACCATCTCGTCGTTGCCCTGCGCTACACCGATAATTCGGTCGGCAGGGGCAAGTTGCTGGCTTTTGGCAGCCGGACCTGCGGGGACCAGGCGGGTGATCTTGGTGTACTCTTCGTCGCTTTGCAGTACCGCGCCGATGCCCTGCAGCGAAAGACTCATGTTGATATCGAAGTTTTCAGCTACCTCGGGTGACATGTACTGGGTATGCGGGTCGTACACTTGGGTAAAGGCATTGATATAACCCTGGAAAATATCTTCGCTCTGAGTCTGCGAAAGGCGCAGACGCTGACCCTTGTAGCGTTTTCCGAGCATTTCCTCGATGATTTCCATGTCGCGACCGGCGAGCTTCATGCGCAGCACTTCATCCTTTATCTGCTTGCGCCAGAGTTGCACCAATTCGTCTTCGTCGGCTGACCAGGAGGCATCCTCGCGGTCAATCAGAATGGTTTGATCAGAGGCGAAGTCAAGGGTTTCCACGCCCTTGTCGAGCAGCTCCTGTGCGTATGCCAGGCGCTGATCGAGGCGATCCATCTGGCGTTTGTACATGGCAAATCCAACGCTCAAATCGCCGGCAGGCAGGAGATTATCCAGCTTGTATCGGTAGCGCTCGAAAATCGCGATGTCGGCAGCGGTGAACAGACTGCGCTGGGGATCGAGCGCTTTTACGTAGTTATCGAATATCTCGCTGGAAAGCTCATCGTTCAGCCGCAGTTTGTTGTAATGGCTGAGTCTGAGCAGCTCCACAGTCTGGAGGCTGGCGAGCATCTGTTCGCGGGTAGGCTGCAGACTTTCGAGGTCGAGGGGTTCACGCTGTTCGGCTGCCAGAGCGCCAAAGCCCATGGCAAACAGCACAACGAAACAAGTGGTGCGCAGAAAATGTGGTCGTTTCATTTAGAGTGGTCGCGTCCGGGGGAGAAAATAGTTCGATTGCAAGTTTAGGCTCGATGGGTGAATCTTGGTTCCCATCTTTGATTAGCTGATATTTCACTATGGAGGCACCGTGAGAGGATTGCAAGCCGAGGGAGGTTCGCTGCAATGGCGCGAACAGCCCGCAGTAGAGCTTATGACAGGGCAGGTTAGGGTCGCCGTAAAGGCATCCGGGCTGAACCGTGCGGATTTGTTACAAAAAGCCGGGATGTATCCGCCGCCGCCCGGTGTGACGCCCGTTTTGGGGTTGGAATGTGCCGGGGAAGTAGTCGAGATCAGTGGTCCGAGTCGTTGGCAGGTTGGCGACCGTGTCTGTGCACTTCTGGCCGGTGGCGGGATGGCGGATGAGGTGGTGGTTGATGGACGTCATTTGCTACCGGTGCCTGCGGGGCTCAATTGGGCTGAAGCAGCAGCGATCCCCGAAGTGTTCAGCACGGCCTGGCTTAACGTGTTCGAGCTGGGTGCGGCCCAGCCAGGCGAGAAGGTTCTTATCCATGCCGGTGCCAGTGGCGTGGGTACCGCGGCGGTTCAGTTGTGCAAGGCGCTCGGCAACCCCTGCTGGGTAACTTTGGGCAGTGAAGAAAAACTTCAGGCCTGCAAGGAGTTAGGCGCTACCGGGGGTGCGTTGCGTCAGAACGGTATCGCTTCTTTGCAGTCGGAAGGACCCTTTCAGGTTGCCCTCGATCCCGTGGGGGCGACCTATGCAGGAGACCACCTGGACCTGCTGGGCGTGGACGCCCGCTGGGTGCTGATTGGCCTGATGGGTGGGCGCGATGCCAAGCTTGATCTGGCGAAAATGCTGATGAAGCGGATCACTCTGGTGGGCTCGACATTGCGCACACGTGACGCTGACTACAAAGCTGGTTTGCTCGCGCGGATGGAGGAGCGTCTTTGGCCGCTCTTTGCCCAGGGCAAACTCAAGCCTATAGTAGCGAAAACCTTCAATCAGAATCAGGCGGAAGAGGCTTTCGCCGAGCTTGCGGCTGACAAGATCGTGGGTAAGGTCATTCTTGTAAGAGAGTAGGGCAGCTCTTCTTGGGCCCGCCGGCTAAAGGCGGGCCTCCTCGTTGCGTTCATACAAGCCGCTCGGTGTTGTAGAACTGCGTCAACACGCGGATCAGGTACTCTGTATCTCGACTGCCAGCCATTTCGCGGATCGAATGCATGGCAAAGGTCGGAACACCGATATCCACGGTGCGCACGCCAAGCCTGCTGGCCGTGATCGGCCCGATGGTACTGCCGCAGCCCATGTCACTGCGTACCACGAAACTTTGCACTGGCACGTCAGCCTGAACGCAAAGCTCCCGAAAAAATGATGAGGTCTCGCTGTTTGTGGCATAGCGCTGGTTGCTGTTGATCTTGATCACCGGGCCCGCATTCAGACGAGGGCCATGGTTGCCATCATGCCGGTCGGCAAAATTGGGGTGGACTGCATGGGCGTTGTCCGCCGAAATCAACACGGAGCGTTGGATCGTGCGGATACGCGCACTGTTATCAGGGATGACGCGCTTGAGCACGTCCTCGAGAAATGGACCATCTGCGCCGCAGGTTGAGCTTGAACCGACCTCTTCGTGGTCGGTACAGACCAGCATGCAGGGTTGGCCTGCCCCACTGTTTATCAGCGCAGCCAGCCCGGCATGACAACTGAGGAGGTTATCCAGACGCGCTGAACTGAAGAAATCGCCGTCCAGCCCCAGTGTGCTGGGTGGTTGGGTGTCATAGAAACTCAGTTCGTAGTCCAGCACCTGCTCCAGACCGCAATCTGGATGCTCCTTTTCCAGCTGACTGCGCAACAGCTCTCGCAGATCCTGCGTCGGTTCCTGACTGTGGGCCAGGACCGGTGGCAGGTCAGTCTGTGCATTGATCGCCAGGTTGTCATTCACACCCCGATTGAGATGGATCGCCAGGCTGGGAATGGTTGCAATGGGGCGGCGAAAATCAATCAGTCGACTCTGCAAATCACCGTCTCGGTTACGGAACGTCACCCGGCCAGCCAGGGACAGATCGCGATCGAACCAGGGAGCCAGCAGAACGCCACCGTAGACCTCTACGCCAAGTTGCCACAGACCCTGCTGATTGAGTTCTGGTTGTGGTTTGACGCGCAGACAGGGACTGTCTGTATGGGCGCCCACCAATCGGATGCCGGTTTCCGGCTTGCCCAGGGTGAACGCGATCAGGGAAGAACCATTGCGCGTCACCAGGTAGCGTCCGTCTGGTTTGAGTTGCCAGTCCGCTCGTTCGTCGAGGTGCTCGAAGCCCGCCGCAAGCAGGCTTTCTACCATGTGCTGGGTGGCGTGAAAGGGCGTGGGTGAAGCCTGGATAAAGTCAGCGAGCCGCTGGTTGGTGGGACTGTGGGTCATGCTTTAGCTCCTTGGCAGCAAACTGTCAGAACGGTGCCGGACTATCGAAAATCATGCGTTCACCCGTCTCCGGGTGGCTTATTCCCAGGCGGGCTGCATGCAGGGCCAGGCGAGGGCAGGCGTCCAGGGCTTCCCCTTGGGCGTAGAGCTGATCGCCAAGCAATGGATGGCCAATCGATAGCATATGCACCCGCAGCTGATGTGAGCGACCGGTTATTGGGGTCAATTCCACGCGAGAATACTCGGGAAGACGCTCGATAACCCGCCAGAAGGTTTGCGCGTGCTTGCCCTGCTCGTGGTCAACAACGTGTCTGGGCTTGGTGGCAGGGTCATAGCGCAGTGGCAGCTCGATCTGACCTGTTTCCGTGTCTGGCTGGCCCCAACACAACGCGATATACATCTTCTCGGTCTCGCGGTCGTGGAACTGGCGTGACAGCTCCCGGTGGCTATCGGCGTTGCGGCCCAATACCAGCAAGCCCGAGGTTTCCCAGTCGAGCCGATGCACGATACGTGCTTCGGGGTAGCCGTTGTCCTGCAGCCGGGTAATCAGACAGTCCTTGTTGTCCTCTGCGCGACCGGGCACGGACAGGAGCATCGAAGGCTTGCACACAACAAGAAAGGACGGATCCTCATGGAGGATCGAGATTTCACTAAGGGGCATGGATCTACCAGGCATTTAGCAGGACGCCTGGCCCAGGCGTCCTGCAGGGATCAGGGCCGTTCGGGCAGGGTGATGTTCAGTTCCAGGATCGAACAGTCATCCTGATTTTCAAGGGCCACGTGGACCTGTTCACGGTCAATTTTCACGTATTTGCTGATCACGTCGATGATTTCCTGCTGCAGTTGCGGCAGGTAGTCGGGCTGGGTCCGTTGTCCCCGCTCGTGGGCGACAATGATCTGCAGACGTTCCTTGGCCATCGAAGCGGTGGTGGTCGGCTTCTTGCGATCGCGGAAATAATCAAAAATACTCATTACCGACCCCCGAACAGGCGCTGCAGAAGGCCCTTCTTTTCAGCTTCCAGGAAGCGATGCGGGACGTCTTCACCAAGCAGGCGGGAGACTGCATCACTATACGCCTGACCAGCATCGCTGGTTTCATCCATGATGACCGGCACGCCCTGGTTGGAGGCTTTCAATACCGCCTGCGACTCCGGAATAACGCCCAGCAACGGGATCGAGAGAATATCTTCTACGTCGGTTACCGAAAGCATCTCACCGTTGGCAACGCGGGCGGGGTTGTAACGGGTAAGCAACAGATGCTCGCGGATCTTTTCACCTTTCTCGGCGTGCCGCGATTTGCTGGCCAAAAGACCCAGCATACGATCTGAGTCGCGAACGGAAGAAACCTCCGGGTTAGTCACTACCACGGCCTCGTCGGCGAAATACATGGCCAGATGCGCGCCTTTCTCGATACCGGCAGGGGAATCGCAAACGATATAATCGAAGGTCTCCTTCAGCTCGTTGAGCACTCGCTCAACACCGTCTTCGGTCAGGGCGTCCTTGTCACGGGTCTGCGATGCGGGAAGAATGAACAGCTTATCGCAGCGCTTGTCCTTGATCAGGGTCTGGTTGAGATTGGAGTCGCCATTGATCAGGTTGACGAAGTCATAGACCACCCGGCGTTCGCAACCCATGATCAGGTCGAGATTGCGCAGGCCGACGTCGAAGTCGACGATAACAGTCTTGAATCCGCGCAAGGCGAGCCCGGTACCTATGGCTGCGCTGGTTGTAGTCTTGCCAACTCCGCCCTTGCCTGAGGTGACGACAATAATCTTAGCCAAAGTGACCTTCCTGTCCGATAAATTGAGTGATTTGGATGCGCCGCGACGGCGTTTTGCGAGATGCCCGGAAGACACCTTGTGATGGCTCAAGGCTACGGTTTGCGGGCGCCCGCTGATGGTTGCACAGTATCAGTCATAGGGCTGCTATCTTCAAGCTGTCACCATCCAGACATACATGGACCGCGTTCTTCCACAGAGATTCCTTGCGCAGATCTTCAGCGACCTTGTAATGGCCAGCGATGGACACCAGTTCGGCCTCCAGTGACTGACAGAAAATCCGCGCTTGGGTGTCGCCGCGCACGCCAGCCAGGGCACGTCCGCGCAAAGGTCCGTAGACGTGAATGTTGCCATCGGCGAGGAGCTCGGAGCCAGCGCTGACCGGTGCCATCACAATCAGGTCTCCGCCTGGCGCATAGACCTGCTGGCCCGAGCGTATCGGTTGGGTGACGATTCTGTTCTGGCCTGGAGCGGCTGCGGGCTCTGGGGTATCTTCTTTAGCCGGATTTTCTGCTGGCGCTGGAGCTTCGTCGCTTACCGGCATATCCACCGTGCGGTCCCGCCCACGACCGGGGGGCATCAGAACCAGTCCGCTCTGTTGGGCCAGCGGCCGGAAGTTGTCACTGCCGCGTAGTGCCACCGGTAACAGCCCGTGGTTGCGACATATCTGCAGCAGGCCTGCCAAGGTGCTTACGTTCATATGAGCGTCAAGCTTTTCCAGGCTCAGCACCACGGGCGTGTCGCGAAACAGATTGGGCGCTTGTGCCGCTTTGTCGCCCAGTTGCCGGGCAAAACGGCCGGTGTCCAGACGGACTACTTCGATCACCGTAACGGTCAGCATGCCGCCCTTGAGATTGAACACGGGGTCGTTATCCAGCAGGTCGAGATTGGTATCAACAGTCATTTCAGATCCACAGAGCACGGTTAGTGGGCACACTTATATAGATTGGCCGCGCTGATCGCAAGCTGCGCGCTGCTTGGGTAGAATGCACTTTTAATAATGATGGCGTTACTTATGAGTGCTCCGGTTTTTCGTCCCGCGCTGTTGCATCCGCGTTATTGGCCGATCTGGCTCGGCTTGGGTCTGCTCTGGCTGATGGTGCGTTTGCCTTATCGAGTTCTGTTGGGGCTCGGCCACCTGGTGGGTGCAGGCATGTTTGTGTTCATGCGCGAACGTCGGCAGGTAGCCGAGACCAATTTGCGGCTATGCTTCCCCGACTGGTCTGATGAGCGCCGCAGCCGGGTGGTTCGCGACAATTTCGATTCCAATGGTATCGCCCTGTTTGAAATGGCCATGGCCTGGTGGTGGCCACGTGATCGGCTTGCGCGTCTGGCCCGGGTTGATGGGCTCGAGCACCTGCAGCAGGCCGCCGCTGCAGGTCAGGGCGTTGTGCTCACGTCCCTGCATTTCACTACCCTGGAGCTGGGTGCAGCGCTGCTCGGCCAACGGGTAACCATCGATGGAATGTATCGTGAGCACCGTAATCCGGTGTTCGATCTGGTGCAGCGGCGGGGTCGTGAGCGCCACAATGCTGATGCCCGGGCGATCGAGCGAGAAGACGTGCGAGCCATGTTCAAGTCGCTGCGCAGTGGCAGGGCGATCTGGTATGCACCTGATCAGGACTACGGGCGCAAGGCGAGTGTATTCGTGCCCTTCTTCGGCGTGCCGGCGGCGACCGTGACGGCGACAAGTTCCTTTGCCCGTCTCGGCAAGGCCCTGGTAGTTCCTTTTACCCAGACGCGTCTACCTGATGGTCAGGGCTATCAGTTGACCGTCCATGCACCTCTGGAGAATTTCCCCAGCGGTGATGAGGTAGCCGATGCCCTGCGCATAAACCAGTGGGCTGAGCAGGCGATCTTGGAACAGCCGGAGCAATATATGTGGGTTCACAGGCGTTTCAAGACGCGTCCGGAAGGTGAAGAGCGTCCCTATGCCAAGCGGCGCAAGCGCAAGCGCCGGAGCCGGGCATGAGCGATGAGGTGCACCCTGACGACTGTGTGCCGGGCACAACGGCTCTGGTGCTCGCCGGTGGCGGTGCCAGGGCGGCCTATCAGGTGGGTGTGCTCAAGGCGATAGCGGAGTTGCTGCCTGAGCCCGCGGTTAATCCCTTCCCTGTTATCTGTGGTACCTCCGCCGGTGCGATCAACGCGTTGGCGTTAGCGTCCAATGCCGGTGACTTCGCCAATGGAATTCACAGACTGAACGCCGTGTGGGCAAATTTTCGCTGCAACCAGGTTTATCGCTCTGACTGGCCCGGTGTAATCGCCCAGGCAGTGCGCTGGACTGGCGCCAACCTCCTGGGCATAGGGCGCCGCACACCCACGTCGCTGCTGGATAATCGGCCGCTGAGGCACTTGCTGGAGAAGCACCTGCATTTCGGCCGCATCGAAGGTGCATTGAACCAGGGGCATTTGCGGGCGGTTTCGGTGAGCGCCTTCGGTTACCAGTCCGCAGAGTCGGTCTGTTTTTACCAGGGCCATGAACGTATCAAGCCCTGGAGTCGCCACCGCCGGGTCGGCATCCAGACCCAGTTGGGTATCGATCACATGATGGCGTCGGCGGCGATTCCCCTGCTGTTCATGCCCGTCAAGCTCGGCCGTGAGTGGTTTGGTGACGGTGCTGTGCGTCAGAGGGCTCCGATCAGCCCAGCCCTGCATCTGGGTGCTGACAGGGTGCTGGTCATTGGTCTGTCGGACAATCTTGCCGAATCAGTCGACACCGGTCGGCGCGCCAGAAAAGTGGGGAGCGTATTGCCGCCTACCCTCGCACAAATGGGCGGCCATCTGCTTAACAGCACCTTTGTCGACAATCTGGAGAGTGATCTGGAGCTGCTTGAGCGCATGAACCGCCTGGCGAGTTTCATGCCGGAGGACGCGCGTCAGCATGGCAAGGGTCTCTTGCCAGTGGAGGTAATGATTATTGCGCCTAGCGAGCCTCTGGATCTCATTGCCGCGCGACACCGCCGCGCATTACCCGCTTCACTGCGCACCTTTCTGCGCGGTAGCGGGGCGACACGTGCCTCCGGGGGCAGTGTGCTGAGCTATCTTTTATTCGAGGCCGAATATTGCCAGGAGCTGATCGCGCTGGGCTATCGGGATGCGATAGCCAGGCGCGAAGAGCTGCAGCGTTTCCTTGGTCTGCTTTGCGCTGTCTAGACGCTCAGCCCACCACCAGCACCCGGATGGCATCCAGCCTGATTTTGGCATGACGCAGCTGCGTCAAGCCCTCTGTCTTGTGCACGTTCAGCGTGTCTATTTCGTCCGGCCGGACCAGCGGATTGACTTCGCGCAAGGCTTGCAGTCGATTGATTTCTTCATCCAGGTCCAGGGTGAAGCGGCGGCTGGCCTCTTCAACCAGTTCCTGGTGCTTCACGTCCGCTACGCTCTCGGCCTTATTCAACATGCTCTGGATAACATCACGCTGACTTTTTGCGATCTTGCTGGCAAGGTGTCGAGGTACGCTGTCCAGTTGTCCATCCAGGGTATCAAAGGCCACCTTGGCCGCCAGATCGTTACCGGTGACATCCAGCAAACACCGAACCGGCGTAGGCGGTAGATAGCGCTGCAGCTGCAAAGCCCGAGGTGCAATCGCCTCGCTGACAAACAGGCATTCCAGAAGCAGAGTGCCGGGTTTGAGCGCCTTGTTCTTCAATACGGCTACCGCGCTGTTACCCATGCTGCCGGCCAGTACCAGATCCATACCTCCCTGAAGCATGGGGTGCTCCCAGGTAATGAACTGCATGTCTTCCCGGGTAAGAGCTGTTTCGCGGTCATAGGTGATGGTCACACCTTCTTCATCACCCAGCGGGAATCCGGCGTCCAGCATGCGCTCGCCGGGCCGCAGAATGAGCGCGTTATCGGAGTGATCTTCGCTATCGATACCAAACACATCAAACAGCCGCTCCATGTATATAGCGAGCTGAAAGTCATTGTCCTGGGTTTCGATGGTTTCGATCATCTGCTGGGCATCGCCATGGCCGCGGGAATGGATCTCCAGCAGCCGATCGCGTCCGGCGTGCAACTCCTCCTCAAGCTCCAGCCGGCGGCTGCGTGCTTCGGCGAGCAGTAGTGTCCAGTCTTCCGGATCGGGGTTATCGAGCTGGTCTTGTAGCCGTACTCCGAACTCGTGTTGCAGTGCGTTGCCGGTCGGGCAGGTTTCCTCGAAGGCGTTGAGGGCCTGGTGGTACCAGACAAACAGTCGCTCCTGGGCCGTGTCCTGGAGATAGGGCACGTGTAGCTGGATGGTTTGCTGTTGGCCGATCCTGTCCAGACGGCCGATGCGCTGTTCGAGCAGGTCGGGGTGAGCGGGCAGGTCGAACATGACCATATGATGGGCAAACTGGAAGTTGCGCCCTTCACTGCCAATCTCGGAACAGATCAGTACCTGGGCGCCAAACTCTTCGTCGGCAAAAAATGCTGCCGCGCGGTCACGTTCGATAATGGACATGCCCTGGTGGAATACGGCCGCAGGAATACCGCTACGCACGCGCAGGGCGTCGTCGAGGTCCATTGCTGTGCCGGCATGGGCGCAGATCACCAGTACCTTGCTACGTTTGAGGGTTTTCAGCGTGTCGATCAGCCAGCCAACCCGCGGATCCTCCTGCCACCAGGGAGCGGGAGTGGCTTCAATGCCGGTCTGGAAGTCAGTCTCGGGATAGATCGCGCTGCGGCCCTGCAAGTCAAGATAAAGGTCCGGACAGGGCAATGCATTGGCGTGCAATTGGCGCTCTGGAAAGCCACTGATCGCGGCGCGGGTATTGCGATAGAGCACCCGGCCTGTGCCATGGCGGTCGAGTAACTGGCGGATCAGACTGTCGCGCGCTTCGCTTGCCGTATTGCCTGGCTTGTCCAGTTGATCGAGCAGGTCGTCGGAATTGCCGCCAAGCCACTGGCTGATGGCCTGTCGCTCGTTATCTGCCAGGGGCTTGGCATCGACCAGGGTTTGCACCGCTTCGGCCACGGGTTGGTAGCTTGAGGCCTCTTCACGAAAAGCTTCGAGATCGTGGAAACGGTCCGGATCCAGCAACCGCAGTCGGGCAAAGTGGCTCGCCTGGCCAAGCTGTTCGGGCGTGGCTGTGAGCAACAGGACACCGGGGATTCTGCCAGCGAGCTGTTCGACCAGTTCGTATTCGGGGCTGGGTTCATCCTCGTCCCAGACCAGGTGATGTGCTTCATCGACCACCAGCATATCCCAGTCGCTGGCTTGCAGGCACTGGCGGGCGAAGGGGTTGTCCAGAAGAAACTCGAGCGCTACCAACGCAAGCTGCTCTTCTTCGAACGGATTATCCTCGGCACCCTGGCAGCGTTCGATATTGAACAGGGCAAAGCGCAGATTGAACCGGCGCTGCATTTCTACCAGCCATTGATGCTGCAGGTTCTCAGGCACAACGATGAGTACCCGTTTGACCCGCCCGGTTTGCAACTGACGATGAATGACCAGGCCCGCTTCGATGGTCTTGCCCAGACCTACTTCGTCGGCTAGCAGAACCCGGGGGGCAATGCGATCGGCCACATCGCGGGCGATATGCAACTGATGCTCGATAGGCTGCGTGCGCACACCGGCCAGACCAAGCAGGGGAGAGCGTTGAATGCGGCAATGATGGCGCAGGCTTTCATAACGCAGACTGAACCAGGGCAGAGGGTCTATCTGACTGGCAAACAGCCGGTCGCTGGCAAGTCGAAACTGGATGAAGTTGTCCAGCATGGTTTCAGCAAACTCTGCAGGCTCATTGTTTTCCTTCAGCCCGCTATAAACCAGCAGCCCGTCCTGTTCGCTTACGGCAGTTACCGTCAGGGCCCAACCTTCGTGATGCGTGATGTTGTCGCCGGGGCTGAATCGCACACGGGTAAGTGGCGCATTTCGCAGCGCGTAGTGGCGGGTTTCGCCGCTGGCCGGGAAAAGAATGACCAGTAAACGTTCGTCCTGCGACAGCAGCGTGCCGAGTCCCAGTTCCGATTCGCTGTCACTTACCCAGCGTTGCCCCGGGGTATATATCGTCATGCCGCTCTCCTGCCCATCCGGAAAAGGCCAGTATATTAACTGAACATGTCCGGCGCAGAAACCGCTTATAGTCGACCTGTTGGCCTGTGAAATTCGTGTCCACGGCTGATTAAAGTTGCAAAATGTGGGTCGGATCACACAATCGGGGGATAAAGAAGAGGAATTCGTGGTCGATAAGATAAGAGCCTGGATGTTGAACCGAAGTCAGTTGATCGGAGCCGGGACACCTTATATCAGGCATCGGGGCGATCGGATTGTCGTCAACGCTGCTCATCAGTGCGTCGGCCTGCTGCAGTCAGGCCCAGTGAGGCAGCCATGCTTATACCCAATCTTCCCGTGCTCGGAGCACAGCAGGATCCCGTCAAGACCAAACGCAATGTCCAGCCCACCGCTGAGGCGGAGCGGGTGCACGAACATATGGAGCGTTCGGGTGAGCGCCGTCAGCGAGCCGAGGGACATTTTCCTGATCGGCGTCGCAATCGTGCTCGCCGCAAGCCGGTGAATGAACGCCGCGATATTGACGACCTGCCAAGCAAGGGCCTGCTGGTTGACATACAAGTCTGAAGGGGTGCTAACCTAAGCGCCAAAGCCTGGGACCCTGCGCCGTGACAGAGAAAACTGAACCTCTACCTGTAATCGATTTTGCCACCAGACGTAAGGAGCGCCTGCACCTGGTTCATGAAGCGCGTCTGGAAAAAATGCGTGGCGAGTTCGAAAAAGCCTTTCCGTTGCCGGGCAAGCCAGCGACTAAACTGACCAGGCCCACCAAGAAAAAAAAGAAGCCCCGCAAGCCCTGACACGGGTCACTGCTGCTTTAACCCCGGCACCTGAATTCCAGCACCTGCAAAATTCCTTCTCTTAATTGATCCGCGTCAATAACCCTGACAATGTGCAGGGGTATTCTTCAAGCATGGGCAATCAGAGGAGAGACCTCATGTTTATTGATGAAGTGGTACTTGCCGGGGTAGGGACAGTAGGTTTGATGATCGCATTTCTGGGTGGTGTGGCTCTGTTCATCTGGCGAGACAGCCACAAGAAGAAGCGTGGTCAAAAAGCCCCTTGAAATTTCAGGGGCCGGCGTCTGGCCGGCCCCAAACCAGTGCATGGCTCGCAAGGCCTTTGGCGGATCCCGTTATAGAGATCCGCTTTTTTTTGTTCGGCTGTTTCGGCGCACGCAGATACTGAGTAGGATTTAGCCACATTTGCCTTGATTGAGCTCCTGTGACCAAGCCCTTGAAAGCGCGCTGCGCTGTTTGTCTGCGGCCTGCAAATTTTTGTTTGTGCGCGCTGATCCCAACCCTGCAATGTGCCACTCGCATCCTGGTGATCCAGCATCCGCAGGAGCAGAAGCATGCGCTTAATACCGGTCGCTTGCTGGTTGCCGGGTTGGCGCATGCTGACCTTCTCGTAGCCGAGCAACTGCCTCCTGATTCGCCCGTTCTGCAACAGATATCGGATCCAGCCTGGTTCACCGAATTGCTTTTTCCGGGCGAAAGGGCTCAATTGCCAGTGCCGGCGCAATCAGGTGATGAACGTCCCCGGCGCCTTGTCCTGATTGATGGTACCTGGCGCAAGGCGCGCAAGATCCTCATGCTCAACCCCGTATTACAGAATCTGCCACGCGTTTGCCTGCCAGGTGGCCTGGTCAGCCGCTATCGCCTGCGCAAGACCAGGGTGCCGGACGCACTCTCTACTATCGAGGCGGGTGTTCATGCTCTGCAAATGATAGAGCCTGACCGCGACTATTCGGCCCTCCTGCACCCTTTCGAAGCGCTGATCGAGGGTCAGATCGAAGCCATGGGGGTCGAGTGCTATGAACGTAATCACAGCCCCTTGGTATGTGGTTATGTGAATTCCAGGCCAGCAAAGGATTAAGCCCCGGCGGCACATTCACCCGACAAAGCGTAAAGGGCGAACGGTTATTCGCAGAATTTATAATGCTCGGTTTTTGCTATCTGCGTCGCAGCTTGTGTTTAGACTGGAACCGGTAATTAGGTTTGAGACAAAACAACAAAATGCATCCCGCGCTGTTAGTCGGAGTGCGACCGGAGGTAGTGAACATGCAGTCAAATATGCACACTGGCGGGCAGCGGATAGTGGTAACAGGGGCCGGCAGCGGTCTGGGTCGTGAACTGGCACTGCGTTATGCCCGAGAGGGTGCACGCCTGGTGCTGGCAGACATCCAGGAAGCTGGTCTCAGAGAAACCCTGGAAATGGTCGAGGCCGCAGGTGGCAAGGGTTTCTGGCAGCGCTGTGATGTTCGTGACTTCAGTCAGTTGGCTGCCCTGGCCCAGAGTTGCGATGAGCGAATGGGCGGCATCGATGTGCTGATCAATAACGCCGGGGTGGCTTCTGGTGGATTCTTCTGGGATCTTACCCTCGAGGACTGGGAGTGGCAGATCAGTATCAATCTGATGGGGGTAGTCAAGGGTTGCAAGGCGTTCGTTCCGATGCTGATGAAGCAGAAACAGGGACGCATCATCAATATCGGCTCCATGGCCGCGTTGATGCAGGCCCCCGGCATGAGTAATTACAACGTGGCCAAGGCCGGAGTTGTGGCGCTTTCGGAAAGTCTGATGGCGGAACTTCACCCGATGGGCATCAAGGTCAACGTGGTGTGCCCGTCTTTCTTCCAGACCAATCTGCTGGATTCTTTTCGCGGCCCGGATCAGGCCGCCAAGCAACAGGTAGCCAAGTTGCTCGAGAGTTCGCCCATCAGTGCGGCTGATGTCGCTGATGTTGTCTACAGGGAAAGTGAGGCGGATATATTCATGATCCTTCCCCATGAAGCGGGTCGTGTTGCCTGGGCAGCCAAGCAGGCCAATCCACAGGTCATTTATGACGAGATGATCCGCCTTGCCGGGAAGAAGCTGGAGCCCTCTGCTGGCTGAGCGCCGACATGTTCTGCGCATGCTCGGGTATCACGCGGAATGATGATAGTACCCGCGCCACGGTGCGGGTTTTAGTCTCCGGGCCCTGCTAAAGTCCTCGTCCGAAGGGACTGCGTTAACTGTTGCCCAAACTCTGGTTCTGTATCAGTTGCTCCGAACCGACAAACTCAATCGAGGTATCAATATGCGTGAAGTGGTTATCGTAGACAGCGTTCGCACCGGTCTGGCCAAGTCGTTTCGTGGCAAATTCAACATCACTCGGCCCGATGACATGGCCGCCCATTGCGTCAATGCCCTGATCGAGCGCACTGGAATTGATCCTCTGCTGGTTGATGACTGCATTGTGGGTGCCGGTTCCAACGAAGGTGCGCAGGGCTACAATATCGGTCGCAACGTCGCCGTATTATCGGGCCTGGGTATCAATGCCGCAGGTATGACGCTAAACCGTTTCTGCTCGTCCGGTCTGCAGTCGATCGCCATCGCGGCCAACCAGATCGCCTCAGGCTGCTCCGACGCGATAGTCGCCGGTGGTGTCGAGTCCATCACCATGACGGCCAAGAGCCGCAACACGGATCACCTCTACAATCCGCGCCTTGAAGAAGAGCTGCCCGGTATCTATTACCCCATGGGTCAGACTGCCGAGGTAGTAGCGCGCCGCTACAATGTCAGCCGCGCAAGCCAGGATGCCTATGCTCTGCAGAGCCAGCAGCGTACTGCGCGTGCCCAGGCTGAAGGTCTGTTCAATGACGAGATCGTGCCGATGCCGGTCAAGTATCAGGTACAGGACAAGACGACCGGCGAAATCAGCATTGTTGAAGGCGTGGTTGATCGTGACGAGTGCAACCGTCCGGAAACGACGCTGGAAGGTCTGAACAGCCTGAAGCCGGTGTTCGCTGAAGACGGTTCGGTTACTGCCGGCAACGCTTCCCAGTTGTCTGACGGTGCTTCCATGACCCTGGTCATGAGCCTTGAGAAAGCGTTGGAGCTGGGCCTCAAGCCCAAGGCCTACTTCCGGGGTTTCACCGTTGCTGGATGTCAGCCTGATGAAATGGGTATCGGCCCGGTCTACTCGGTACCCAAGCTGCTCGAAGCCCGCGGTCTGAAGGTCGAGGACATTGATCTGTGGGAACTGAATGAAGCCTTTGCCTCACAGTGCCTGTATGCGCGTGATTATCTGGGTATCGACAACGAGAAGTACAACGTCAACGGTGGTTCAATCTCCATTGGTCACCCCTTCGGCATGACCGGTTCGCGTCAGGTCGGTCACCTGGTTCGTGAGCTCCAGCGTCGTAACCTGCGTTACGGTATCGTTACCATGTGCGTCGGCGGTGGCATGGGCGCTACCGGCCTGTTTGAAGTGTACAAGTAAGCCCCAAGGCCAGGCTCCGACTGCCCATGCAAGGGTAGCCGGTCAGAAGGGATGCAGCGTTACAGCGCTGCGTCCCTTTTTTTTGCCTGCGATCCGGTGCCCGATACCAGCGGCCAGGGGCTTGTGGCACAATGCGCCTTTGCATAACAGGGCTGAATCGGAACATGTGCAGGTCGCATGGCGATGGTGGGGCAAGGCATGGCAGTTGAGCTGCGAAGGGTAGCCTTCGTGCTGTGGCCAGGCACCCATCCGTCTGCCGTAATGCCGGCTCTGGCGGTATTGCGCTCAGCCAACAGAATGGCCGAAGCCGAACTGTATAGCGTTGAGTGCTTCACGCTGGACGATCAGCCGCTGATCAGTGACGAGGGCTGGCAACTGCCAGCCCGTCCCTGGAGCTGCGAGCATGCCACCCACGACCGTCTCTGGCTCGTGGCAGACGGCGTGGCCTTGCCCTCATCCTTGCCCGTTGGCCTGGCAAATCAATGTCGCAACCTGATTCGCGCGGGCCAGGTGATAGGTGCTCTGGAAGGGGGGGTTTATCCCCTGGCCATGAGCGGACTGCTGGATGATTGTCGCTGCGCGGTGCATTGGCGAATGATCGATGACTTTCGTGAACGTTTTCCGGCGGTTCTAGCTGGTAGCGAGCTTTTCGTCCAGGACCGCGGGCGGATGAGTAGCAGTGGGGGCCAGGCTACCCAAGACCTGTTTCTGGCCCTCCTGGCTGAAGAGCGCGACCCAGACCTTGCTGCTATGGTAGCTGAGGAGCTGGTGGTAGAGCGCCTGCGCGATGGTAGTGAGCGTCAGCGAGTCCCTTTGCGTAATCGCCTTGGCAGTACACATCCGAAGTTGACCCAGGCGGTGATCCTCATGGAGTCGAACATCGAAGAGCCTTTGACCACCGATGAAATTGCCCGACATGTGTGCGTGTCACGTAGGCAGCTTGAGCGTATTTTCAAGCAGTATCTCAATAGCGTACCGTCACAGTACTATCTTGAATTACGGCTCAACCGCGCCCGACAATTATTATTGCAGACCAGTAAATCGATTATCCAGATCGGACTGTCCTGCGGCTTCTCGTCGGGGCCACACTTTTCCAGCGCGTACCGTAATTGTTTCGGGATAACGCCGCGTGAGGATCGTAACCAGCGACGTGCGCAGCAGGCAATGGATGTGGCATCCAGGGCCTGAAGGGTAGTCAGGTGCAGGGTATAACAAGCAAAGCAGATCAGGATAATGGCCCTGAGGGGCAGAGGAGAGCAGTCGGATGTCAGATGTAATGCAGGTAGGCCGGGCGGATTTCGACCGGGTCATGGTCCCCAACTACGCTCCTATCGATATGATCCCGGTGCGCGGTGAGGGTTCGCGCCTGTGGGACCAGCAGGGTCGCGAGTATGTCGACCTGGCCGGGGGTATCGCTGTGAATGTACTGGGCCACGCCCATCCGCAACTGATCGACGCGCTCACCGAGCAAGCCGGCAAGCTCTGGCATGTGTCCAATGTGCTGACCAACGAGCCTGCGCTGCGTCTGGCCAGCAAACTGGTCGATGCCACCTTTGCAGACAAGGTGTTTTTCGCCAATTCCGGCGCCGAAGCCAACGAGGCCGCTTTCAAGCTGGCCCGGCGCTGGGCCCATGAAACCGTCGGCCCCGACAAGCATGAGATCATTGCCTGTACCAACAGTTTTCACGGACGCACTTTGTTTACCGTCAGTGTTGGCGGTCAGCCCAAGTACTCGCAGGGCTTCGGTCCGGCACTGGAGGGCATCAGTCACGTGCCCTACAACGACCTTGCTGCACTGGAGCGGCAGATATCATCACGTACCTGCGCGGTGGTTATCGAGCCGATTCAGGGTGAAGGCGGGGTAATACCCGCAGCGCCGGGGTATCTGCAGGCTGTCCGGGAACTATGTGATCGGCATGGCGCGTTGCTGATCTTCGACGAGGTGCAGAGCGGCATGGGGCGTACCGGCAAACTATATGCCTATATGCACAGTGATGTGACGCCGGACATTCTCACCAGCGCCAAGAGCCTGGGGGGCGGCTTCCCGATTGCTGCAATGCTGACCACCGACGCCATTGCTGCGCACTTTGCGGTCGGCACCCATGGCAGTACCTACGGTGGCAACCCCCTGGGGTGCGCGGTGGCCGAACGGGTGCTGGACATTATTAATACCGAGCAGGTTCTGGCCGGTGTTGATGCTCGTCACCGGCTGCTGGTCGACGGCATCATGACGGTAAACCGGGAGTTTTCCGTTTTTTCCCAGGTGCGCGGCCAGGGTTTGCTGCTGGGTGCGGTATTGGCCGATGCATGGCGCGGTCAGGCCAGGCAGATCCAGGAAGCCGCACAGCGGGAAGGGCTGCTGGTATTGCAAGCCGGCCCTGATGTGATGCGCATGGCCCCCAGCCTGGTTATCAGTGAAGCTGATATCACTGAAGCCATGCAGCGCCTGCACAAGGCCCTTGGCCACCTGGCTGAATAACCGCGGAGAGCGCCATGCTGGTTCAACGCCTGAGCAGAGTCTCGGATCTTCCCGAAATTCGCCGTCTGGCCGCATCCAGTCCGGCAGGCGTCACTGCGCTGCCGGATGATGAGGTTTTACTTGCGGAGATTCTCGAGGCGTCCGAGGCATCCATGACCGAGGAGATCAGCTTCAGTGGGGAGGAGCGCTATTTCTTTGTTATCGAGGATACGCTCAGTGGCGCACTGGCAGGCTGCAGTAGCGTGGTGGCCTCAGCGGGCTTCAGCGAACCTTTTTATGCCTTTCGCAACGAAATGTTTGTGCACGCTTCCAGGCAGCTCGGGCTGCATAACCGCATGCATGTGCTGTCGCTGTGTCATGACCTGACGGGGCACAGCCTGCTTTCCGGCTTTCATCTGGAGTCGGCTTTTCAGCATGCCGACGCAGTGACCCTGAATGCGCGGGGTCGGCTTCTGTTCATGGCCAGCCACCCCCAGCGTTTCGCTGAATCGACTTCGGTGGAAATCGTCGGTGTAAGCGATGAGCAGGGTAACGCCCCTTTCTGGGACGCGGTTGGGCGGCATTTTTTCGCGGTCACCTATAGTGAGGCCGAGCGTATCGGAAGTAGTCGCGGGCGCAGTTGTCTGGCCGAGCTGATGCCCGGTTATCCGATTTATGTCCCTATGCTTTCCGACGAGGCCCAGGAAGTAATAGGTCAGGTGCATCCGTCGGCCGAGCGTGTGTTTGATCTGCTGATGCAGGAAGGTTTCGAGACTGATAATTACGTGGATATATTCGATGGTGGACCGGTAGTGCATGCGCGGACCCGTGAATTGCATACGGTGCGCAATAGCCTAGTGGTTCCTGTGGAAGTGGGGCAGATGGCCACAAGTGGTGAAAGCTGGCTGGTTGCCAATGAGCGGATCAGCGATTTCCGAGCCTGCGTGATGCCGCTGGCTGTCCTGCCAGGCCAGCCGGTAGTGCTCGATCAGCGTATGGCAGATTTGCTGGGTGTGGTAACCGGGGATACATTGCGACTGGCGAGGGAGGTCTGACATGCTCGTACGTGCAGCCCGGGTCACTGATATTGGTAGTCTTCTGGAGCTCGCTGTCAACGCGGGGGCCGGACTGACAACGCTACCTGCGAGCGAAGAGCGTCTGTTGCGCCGCCTGCAGAATGTGGAGCAGAGTTTCCTTGGGCGGGTAGAGCGAGCCGACAGCGATTACCTTTTTGTGCTGGAAAATGAAATCGGTCAGGTAGTAGGCACCAGTGGGATGCTGGGCTCGGCGGGTATGCGCGAGCCGTGGTACAGCTACCGGATGGGGCTGACGGTGGCAGCCAGTCGCGAGTTGGATGTGTATCGTCAGCAACCGACCCTTTTTCTGGTCAACGATCTGACCGGTGCGACTGCATTGTGCTCACTGTATTTGCCGGAGCAGTATCGCCAAAGCGATATAGCGAGGCTGATTTCAAAAGCACGCTTCCTGTTCATGGCCGAGTTCATTGGCTCTTTCTCTCCCCGCGTCATTGTGGAAATGCGTGGGCGTTCCGACCGCGACGGCCGCTCCCCCTTCTGGGATAGTCTTGGCCAGCACTTTTT
Source organism: Halopseudomonas salina (assembly GCF_014637955.1). Classification (NCBI taxonomy): domain Bacteria; kingdom Pseudomonadati; phylum Pseudomonadota; class Gammaproteobacteria; order Pseudomonadales; family Pseudomonadaceae; genus Halopseudomonas; species Halopseudomonas salina. Next base: position 359,611 of record NZ_BMFF01000001.1, read on the forward strand.
TCGCATGGATTTCGCGCGCGCGGACTATCTCACCGGTATGGGCAACAAGGCGTTCATTGCCGAAATGATGCCCAAGTTTCCCCTGTATGCCTGTTTTCTGAGCGAAGCGGCTCGAGAGGCGATTGGAAAGGTACATCCCGACTCCGAGGCCGGGTTGGCGATTGTTCAGGAAGAGGGTCTCAGCTACCAGGGTTACATCGATATATTTGATGGCGGCGCAACACTGGAGGCGCCGCTTGCCCAGGTCCGATCGGTCAGTGAGAGCCGGGTGCTGGTGCTGGCTATCGGCACGCCGGGGGATGATGCCGAGCCCTTTCTCATTCACAATCGCAGTCGCTACGATTGCCGCATGATCAGCGCCCCGGCGCGCATGGCTGCGGGGACTCTAGTGGTTTCCCGTGATAGCGCGGAAAGTCTCGGTCTGCGTTCTGGAAAGCCAGTCAGGGCGGTATCGCTGTGCGGCAACGAATCCAGAGTTCAGCCTTACGCCAGGTGACACAACGGCTTACATGAGTCTTCTTGGTCCGCTGCCGCCAGGTTCCTATACTCCGCTCTCTACCCACGCATCATGGAGCATTCCCCATGCGCCGCTTTGCCTCTACCTCGGTGCTATTGATCTGTGTCTTTGCCAGTCAGTCGGTCCTGGCTGATTGCGCCGCCATTCTGCAGCATGAAATGCCGGCATTGCGCTCCAAGGATACCGTCGACCTGTGCGAACGCTTCGCCGGCAAGCCCTTGTTGATTGTCAATACAGCCAGTTTTTGCGGCTTTACTCCACAGTTCAAGGGGCTGGAAGCCCTTTATCAACGTTACCGCGGGCAGGGCCTGGAAATTCTCGGTGTGCCCTCCAACGATTTCCGGCAAGAGGCTGCGGAGATCGAAAAGGTAGCCGATGTCTGCTACGTCAATTATGGCGTGACCTTTGCCATGACAGATCCCCAGACGATAACCGGTGCCGATGCCCACCCGTTGTACCGTCAGTTGACCGATGCCACCGGCCAGCCTCCAGGTTGGAATTTTCACAAGTACCTGATCGACAGGGACGGGCGGGTAGTCGGTGATTTTGCCAGCCAGGTGGCGCCCGATGCCCCCGCGCTCGTCAAGGCCATTGAATTGGCACTCTGACCCGCACTCTCTTTGTCATAATCGGCTTGAGGCATGATGCATGTGGGCGCCTGATGCTTATATAATGCGCGCCAGACCACGCCTGCGCCCGGAGCTCAGGCTGCACCCGATTCTGGTAGGGAATTTATGAAAAGCGCAGAGATTCGAGAAGCATTCCTCCAATTTTTCGAACATAAGGGCCACACACGTGTGGCGTCCAGTTCGTTGATACCGGAGAACGATCCGACCCTGCTATTCACCAACGCGGGGATGAACCAGTTCAAGGACTGTTTTCTGGGTCTGGAGACCCGCGCCTACACCCGCGCTGCCAGCAGCCAGAAATGCGTGCGCGCCGGCGGTAAACACAACGATCTGGAAAACGTTGGCTATACAGCTCGGCACCACACCTTTTTCGAGATGCTGGGCAACTTCAGCTTCGGGGACTATTTCAAGCGCGATGCGATTCTCTACGCTTGGGAATTCCTGACTTCGGACAAATGGCTGAACCTGCCCAAGGATAAGCTCTGGGTCACGGTGTACGCCACGGACGACGAAGCCTATGACATCTGGACCAGGGAAGTTGGCGTACCCGAAGCGCACATGGTGCGCATTGGTGACAACAAGGGCGCACCCTATGCTTCGGACAATTTCTGGGCGATGGGCGATACCGGTCCATGCGGTCCGTGCAGCGAAATATTCTACGATCATGGACCTGATATATGGGGCGGCCCCCCGGGTAGCCCCGAAGAGGACGGTGACCGCTACATTGAGATCTGGAACAACGTCTTCATGCAGTTCAATCGTACGGTAGAGGGCGAAATGCAGCCTCTACCTGCTCCCAGTGTCGATACCGGCATGGGCCTGGAGCGGATCAGTGCGGTAATGCAGCATGTGCACGCAAACTATGAAATAGATCTGTTCCAGAACCTGCTGCAGGCTTCGGCCAAGGCGATCGGCTGCGAGCATGACGATGCGGCGTCGCTGAAAGTGGTGGCTGACCATATCCGCTCTTGCAGCTTTCTGATCGCCGATGGCGTGGTGCCGTCCAACGAAGGCCGCGGTTATGTATTGCGCCGTATCATTCGCCGGGCCTGCCGACACGGCAACAAATTGGGCGCTCAGGGCGTGTTTTTCCACAAGATCGTTACGGCATTGGTCGCCGAGATGGGAGAAGCCTTTCCGGAGCTTAAAGCCCGTCAAGCGCACGTCGAGCGGATTCTCAAGACCGAGGAAGAGCAATTTGCCAAGACCCTCGAGCAGGGTCTGAAGATTCTCGAACAGGATCTGGCCAGTTTGAAGGGCACCGAGATCCCGGGTGACGTGGTCTTCAAGCTGTATGACACCTACGGTTTTCCGATGGATCTGACCGGAGACATTGCTCGCGAGCGTGGACTGACGCTGGATGAGGCAGGATTTGAAAGTGCTATGCAGGCCCAGCGTGAACGCGCCCGCTCTGCCAGTCAGTTCGGGATGGATTACAACAGCCTGGTCAAGATTGACCTGGAAACCGAGTTTCAGGGTTACGAAGGTACTCAGGGCGCGGGCGAGGTAGTTGCATTATTCCGTGAGGGGCAGGAGGTCGAGTGGCTGCGCGATGGTGAAAAAGGCGTGGTCATACTCGATACGACACCCTTCTATGCCGAGTCTGGCGGGCAAGTGGGGGATACCGGATATTTCGAGATAACCACAAGCGGCCTGCGTTTCGATGTGCGTGACACCACCAAGAATGGTGCGGCGCATCTGCATCATGGTGTCGTGGCCAGTGGTGAATTGCGCAAGGGTGACCAGGTAAAAGCGGTGGTTGACGGTGATATTCGCCAGGCGACCAAGCTTAATCACTCGGCTACCCATCTTCTGCACGCGGCGCTGCGTCAGGTGCTCGGGGACCATGTCCAGCAGAAGGGCTCCCTGGTTGACAGTCAAAGGTTGCGGTTTGATTTCAGTCACTTCGAGTCGATTAGTGCGCAGCAGCTGCGCGAGCTGGAAGACATGGTCAATGAGCAGATTCGCCTCAACACGGCTGTTGCGATCGAGGTGACCGATATTGAAACCGCAAAGAACAAGGGTGCAATGGCCCTGTTTGGTGAAAAGTACGGCGATCGGGTTCGCGTGCTGACTATGGGTGATGGCTTCTCGGTTGAGCTCTGTGGTGGTACCCATGTTAGCCGCACAGGTGATATCGGCCTGCTGAAAATCACCAGCGAAACCGGTATTGCTGCGGGCGTGCGGCGTATCGAGGCAGTGACGGGAGCAGGCGCGCTAGAGTTGACTCGCGAAGCTGACGACCAGTTGCGGCAAATCGGTCAGGCAGTCAAGGGTGGCCGGGAAAACCTGCTGGACAAGGTTGCGTCACTGGTGGAGCGAAGCCGACAGCTGGAGAAGGACGTAGAGCAGCTCAAGGCCAAGTTGACCAGTGCCGCAGGTAGTGACATGGCGTCCGAAGCTAAGGAAGTTGGCGGAATGCCAGTTCTGGTCAAACGGGTAGACGGTCAGGATGGCAAAGCGCTGCTGGGGCTGGTGGATCAGCTGAAAAACAAGCTTGGATCGGCCGTAGTGCTGCTGGCAGGTGAGTTCGATGGCAAGGTCGTGCTGGTTGCCGGTGTCACCAAGGATCTTGTTGGCCGCGTAAAGGCCGGTGATCTGATCCGCAATGCTGCTGCCGTGGTTGGCGGCAAGGGCGGAGGGCGTCCGGATATGGCTCAGGGTGGTGGTGTTGACGTGGCTGCGATCGACAGGGCGCTAACCGATGCTGCCAGTTGGCTGGGCGAGCAGTAGAGGCAGGTCAAACAAGGATCAGTTGCCTGAGGGTGGCTGACGAACCGTCGGGAAACCGATATTCACAGGGGGCTGGTGCAAACATAATGGCACTTATTGTCCAGAAGTTTGGTGGTACCTCGGTTGGCAGTGTCGAGCGCATTTGCCAGGTAGCCGAGAAGATCAAAGGGTTCAGATCTCGGGGTGTGGACCTGGTCGTCGTTGTGTCTGCAATGAGTGGCGAAACCAATAGGCTGATCGATCTGGCTAGGCAGGTTCAGAGTGAACCTGATCCGCGCGAAATGGACGTCATCCTGTCCACCGGTGAACAAGTCACCATTGGTCTGTTGGCCATGGCTCTCAAGGCGATCAATGTACCGGCAGTTTCCTACACCGGATCACAGGTTCGCATAGTGACTGACAATGCGCACAACAAGGCGCGTATTCAGCATATTGACGATGCCAATATCCGCGGTGAGCTCGCTGCGGGCAAAGTGGTTATCGTGGCTGGCTTTCAGGGCGTTGACGAGCAGGGCAACATCACCACCCTGGGGCGTGGCGGCTCGGACACAACTGGGGTGGCTCTTGCAGCTGCGCTCAAGGCAGATGAGTGCCAGATCTATACCGACGTGGATGGCGTCTATACTACAGACCCGCGGGTCGTGGAGAGTGCCAGGCGTCTCGAGCGCATCACATTTGAAGAGATGCTCGAAATGGCCAGCCTTGGCTCCAAGGTATTGCAGATAAGATCGGTGGAATTCGCCGGCAAATACAATGTGCCGTTGCGCGTTCTGCATAGTTTCAAGGAGGGTCCCGGGACCCTGATCACGTTCGAGGATGATGCTTCAATGGAACAACCCGTCATTTCCGGTATTGCCTTTAACCGCGACGAAGCCAAGCTGACTATTCGGGGCGTGCCGGATGTACCGGGCGTGGCCTTCAAGATACTCGGCCCGATCAGCGCTGCTAATATAGAAGTGGATATGATCGTGCAGAACGTTTCGAGCGATAACACCACCGATTTTACCTTCACCGTGCATCGCAACGATTTGCGCAAGGCTGAAGAGATCTTGCGTCAGGTAGCCGATAACCTGGGTGCGCGGGAAGTTGGGGGTGACAACAAGATTGCCAAGGTCTCGATTGTCGGTGTGGGTATGCGCTCACATGCGGGTGTGGCGAGCCAGATGTTTGAGGCCTTGTCCAATGACAGTATCAATATCCAGATGATATCCACCTCCGAAATCAAGATTTCGGTGGTGATTGACGAAAAGTATCTCGAGCTGGCGGTGCGCAGTCTGCACAGTGCCTTTGGCCTTGATGCCGATTCGGCTACCGAAGATCATCTGTAAAGGTTTGCGGTTGCGCGGTGAGCGTAATCGCGGGGGCGTGGTTTCTGGCTGTCGCGTCCCATCTGTCCTTCAGTTGCTGAGGTATGCGTCACAACGTCAAGGCGAACGAGTTGTTCTCTTGCGTTGTCATACGGTTACCGCAGCGGCAGGGTGACAGGCAACATGCCGGTTTTTTGCAGACTGCTGTGTCCTGATCATGAGCAAGGAGAAATGGAATGCTTATTTTGACTCGAAGGGTTGGTGAGACCCTGATGGTAGGTGATGAAGTCACTGTAACCGTACTGGGCGTAAAGGGTAATCAGGTACGAATTGGGGTTAATGCCCCCAAGGAAGTGGCCGTGCACCGCGAAGAAATCTATCAGCGCATCCAGAAAGAAAAGGATGACGAACCAAATAGTTAATTTCATTGAGTTTTTGTTTGCATTAAAGGCAGCGCGCAGTTACTATTTTGCGCGTGTTACGGAGAGGTGGCCGAGTGGCTGAAGGCGCTCCCCTGCTAAGGGAGTATACCTGTTAAAGGGTATCGCGGGTTCGAATCCCGCCCTCTCCGCCACTTATGTGGTATAGGGTTGGTCATACGTTAGTTTCTGAATCAGAAGGGAAAAAAGCGTTTGACAGCGAAAAAACAGTCCCTATAATACGCCCCACAATGCACTCGTAGCTCAGCTGGATAGAGTACTCGGCTACGAACCGAGCGGTCGGAGGTTCGAATCCTCCCGAGTGCACCAATTAAGAAACCCACTGGTTATCCGGTGGGTTTTTTTTTGCCTGAAATGAAAGCCTGCTAGGCTTTCAGTGCTTCTGGATGTTGGTCCCGGCTTGTTCGCTGATGAGCCTCCTGCTCGGTTGTTGTTGTTCGCCCACTGTGTCTTTCAGGGAAGTCACGCCATGCCTGTTCCCAATAGAAAATCCCCCGAAAGTCTCACGGATCGTCTGGATCAGGTGACGACTCTGCTGCGCAAGCATCGTCTGGTCGAGAACCTGGTGCATAAGCAGGAGGGCGCGCACCAGGATCTGGTTGAGCAGTTGGTGCACAAGCAGAATACGGTCGAGCTGCAGCGCAAGCTCGATGAGCTGCACCCGGCGGACGCCGCTTTCATACTTGAATCCTTGCCCCTTGAGGAGCGTCTGGCTGTCTGGCAGCTGGTCAGGTCAGATCGTGACGGCGAAATTCTTCTGGAGGTGTCAGACGCCGTTCGGGAGGCGTTGATCGCCGATATGGACGATCACGAGATCATAGCGGCCGCTACCAATCTGGACGCCGACGAGCTGGCGGATCTTGCCCCTGATCTACCCAGGGATGTGGTTCGCGAATTGATGGACACGCTGGACGCTCAGCAGCGTGAGAGACTCAAATCGGCCCTGTCGTTTGATGGCGATCAGGTTGGCGCCCTGATGGATTTCGATATGGTGACCATTCGTGATGATGTCACGCTGGAAGTCGTCAGTCGGTATCTGCGACGTTTCGAGACTCTGCCGGATCATACTGACAAGCTGTTTGTGGTCGACCTGGAAGGCGTGCTCAAGGGCGTGCTCTCGGTCAAGAAGCTGCTGGTGACGTCGGATGATCAGCTAGTAGCGGACGTAATGACCACCGACCCGGTTATTTTTGATCCCCATGATGATGCAGGGGAGGCTGTTCAGGCCTTCGAGCGCTACAACCTGGTGTCTGCGCCGGTGGTAGACCACAAGGGCAAGTTACAGGGTCGTCTGACCATTGAGCAGATGCTCGACTACATACGCGAGGAAAATGAGACCGATGCGTTGAATGCGGCTGGTCTGGTAGAGGAAGAGGATATTTTTGCCTCGGTATGGAAGTCGGTTCGCAATCGCTGGGCCTGGCTCGCAGTGAATTTGTGCACCGCACTTGTCGCCTCTCGGGTCATAGGCCTGTTCGAGAATTCGATAGAGCAACTGGTAGCCCTGGCGGCGCTGATGCCAATCGTCGCCGGAGTTGGGGGGAACTCCGGGAACCAGACCATCACCTTAATAGTCAGAGGGGTCGCAACTGGTCAGGTACAGCTGTCCCACGGTGAGCGGCTCTTGCGCAAGGAAGCGGGGGTGGCGCTGATCAACGGTCTGGTCTGGGGTGCCGTTCTGGGGGTAATCGCCTGGTTGCTGTATTTCAACATAGCTTTATCAGTAGTGCTGATGTCGGCAATGGTGCTGAACATGATGTTGGCAGCATTTATGGGTGTAGTGATTCCGTTGCTACGTGTGCGCATGGGAGGCGACCCGGCTCTGGGCTCAAGTGTCCTGATTACAGCGATCACTGATAGCGGTGGGTTTTTCATTTTTCTGGGGCTGGCCACTGTGTTTCTGCTGTAGTTCGATGTCGCCTGGTTTGCCAAAAATGTCACATCAGGCTACATTAGCCCGGTTTTGCGAGCAGAACGGATAGTTTGTTGCTAGCAGATTATCCATTCTGTACGGCTTGCGGTGTGACAACCCGGCCACTCGTGCCGAAGGGCGTCCCTGATGCACCGTACATAATGATGCAGGAGAGAAAATGAACTCGTCCGAACTGGTAATGGAAGGCTTGGAATTGATGCTGCTGGGCATGGGCTCGGTTTTCATATTCCTCATACTTCTTGTGGCGGTAACCACCGCCATGTCAGCAATTCTTACCCGCTTCTTTCCTGAAGCGTTGCCCGTGGCCAAGCCGCCGAAGAGAGCCCGTCCGGCTGCCGGCGCCGCGGTCGATCCCGAGGTTGTCGCAGTGATCGGGGCAGCAATCAAGCAACATCGCAGCCGTCGCGGCTGACACACCCATTTTGCGCGTTTTTCTACTTAAAACTACAAAGGCCATAACACTATGACCGATACCAAGCAGCAGCCCTTGGGCATAACGGATGTCATTCTGCGAGACGCCCATCAATCCATTCTGGCAACGCGCATGCGTCTTGATGACATGCTCCCGATCGCCGGCAAGCTAGACCAGGTTGGTTTCTGGTCGGTGGAGTCCTGGGGCGGTGCCACCTTTGATGCCTGTATCCGCTACCTGGGCGAAGATCCATGGGAGCGCATCCGCGAACTGAAAAAAGCCATGCCCAACACGCGCCAGCAGATGTTGTTGCGTGGTCAGAATCTGCTGGGCTACCGTCACTATGCCGATGACGTGGTCGAAAAGTTCGTTGAGCGAGCTGCAGTCAATGGTGTTGATGTCTTCCGCGTATTTGATGCGATGAATGATCCGCGCAACCTGGAAACTGCATTGAAAGCTGTGAAAGCTCAGGGCAAGCATGCTCAGGGCACGATTTCCTACACCACGAGCCCGGTTCATACCCTCGAGATGTGGGTGGATCTGGCCAAGAAAATCGAGGACATGGGCGCCGACTCCATCGCGATCAAGGATATGGCCGGTATTCTCAACCCGTACGTCGGCTTTGATCTGGTCTCGCGCCTGAAAGAAACCTTGAGCATTCCGGTGCACATGCAGTGCCACGCAACAGCTGGCCTTTCTACAGCAGCGATCCTCAAGGCAGCTGAAGCAGGTATCGACAACGTCGATACTGCCATCTCTTCCCTGTCCATGACCTACGGTCACTCGCCGACCGAGTCTGTGGTAGCGATTTTCCAGAATACGCCGCGTGATACCGGTCTCGACCTGCTGCTGCTGGAAGAATGTGCAGCCTACTTCCGTGAAGTACGTAAGAAGTACGCCAAGTTCGAGGGTAATCTCAAGGGCGTTGACTCGCGGATCCTGGTCGCACAGGTTCCCGGTGGCATGCTTACCAATATGGAAGGCCAGCTCAAGGAGCAGGGCGCCGGCGACAAGTTCGACGAAGTGCTGGCCGAAATCCCCCGCGTGCGCGAGGACCTGGGCTTTATCCCGCTGGTTACGCCCACGTCCCAGATTGTTGGCACCCAGGCGGTAATCAACGTACTGACCGGTGAGCGCTACAAGTCGATCACCAAGGAGACTGCGGGCATTCTCAAGGGCGAGTACGGCTCTGCGCCGGCACCGTTCAACAAGGAACTGCAGGCCCGTGTTCTTGATGGCGCCGAGCCGGTTACCTGTCGCCCGGCTGATCTGCTCGAACCCGAGATGGACAAGTTGACTGCTGAGCTCAAGGGCATCGCCCAGGAGAAGGGCATCAAGCTGGCCAGTGACGAGATCGATGACGTACTGACCTACGCCCTGTTCCCCCAGATCGGCCTCAAGTTCCTCGAGAACCGCGGTAATCCCGATGCCTTTGAGCCCGTGCCTACCGGCAAGGAAACCGTAGCGGCGAAGCCGGGTGAGCCCGAGGTATACACCGTCACTGTCAACGGCAAGGATTATGTCGTGCAGGTGGCAGATGGTGGCGACATTACTGGTATCAAGCCGATTGGTGGCGGGGATGCTTCAGCCTCTTCCGCACCGGCGCCGGCAGCCGGTGGCGGTGATCCACAGAAGGCGCCTCTGGCGGGTAATATCTTCAAGGTGCTGGTGGATGCCGGTGATCATGTGGAGGAGGGTGATGTGGTCATGATCCTCGAAGCCATGAAGATGGAGACCGAAGTGCAGGCCTTCAAGGCAGGCACCGTCGGCGATATCAACGTCAAGGTCGGTGATGCTGTGAGCGTCGGCGATACCTTGTTGACCATCGGCTGAGGAGAATTGAATGGATAATCTTCTTCAGCTCTGGGAAAGCACGGGTATCTTCAAACTGGAGTTTGGTCAGGTCGTCATGATTCTGGTCTGCCTGGGAATGATCTACCTGGCTATCCGCAAGGGCTTCGAACCGCTTCTGCTGATCCCCATCGGTTTCGGTGGCATTCTGGTCAACCTGCCCGTTGCGGCCATGGGCGATCCGGGTGGCCTGCTCTACATGATCTATGAAGTGGGCTTGCCTACCACGATCTTTCCGCTGTTGATCTTCATGGGCGTCGGGGCAATGACCGACTTTGGCCCCATGTTGGCAAATCCGCGGACTCTGCTGCTGGGTGCCGCTGCGCAGTTCGGTATTTTCGGTACCCTGTTGGGCGCCTTGGCATTGACTGCATGGGGTATCCCCGGTTTCGAGTTCTCACTCAAGGAAGCGGCGTCTATTGCGATCATTGGCGGGGCGGACGGTCCGACCTCGATCTTTGTTACCTCTCAGTTGGCCCCACAGTTGTTGGGTCCGATTGCAGTAGCGGCCTACGCCTACATGGCTCTGGTTCCGATGATTCAGCCGCCGATCATGCGTGCGCTGACCAACGAGAAAGAGCGGGCGATTGTGATGACGCAGCTGCGGGTCGTCAGCAAGGCCGAGAAGATCATCTTCCCGATCCTGCTGCTGCTGTTGGTTGCTCTGCTATTGCCCTCTGCTGCACCTCTGGTAGGCATGCTCTGCTTTGGCAACCTGATGCGTGAAAGCGGTGTGGTAGAGCGTTTGGCTGATACCACTCGCAATGCCTTGATCAACATAGTGACGCTGGGTCTGGGTCTGGCAGTTGGCTCCAAGCTGTCTGCTGATTCCTTCCTGCAGTTGACCACACTGGGCATTCTGGTGCTGGGTATGGCGGCGTTCTGTGTTGGTACGGCGTCGGGTGTACTGATGGCCAAACTGATGAATGCGGTCAGCAAACAGGCGATCAACCCGTTGATCGGTTCTGCCGGTGTATCTGCGGTGCCAATGGCTGCCCGGGTATCCAACAAGGTAGGTCTGGAGGCCAATCCGCAGAACTTCCTGCTGATGCACGCCATGGGCCCCAACGTGGCTGGTGTTATCGGTTCGGCGGTTGCTGCGGGTATTCTGCTCACCTTCGTCGGTTGATAAGGCAAAGCAAGCGCCCATAAAAAAACCGCTCTCTGTCGAGAGCGGTTTTTTTTGGTCTGTACTCTGATCCGCTGTCAAAAGCCCGATTGTATCTTCGGCAGCTTTGACGCGGGGATCAGGATGCCTGTTCTTCGCCAGGGAGCAGTGCCAGAAGGGCGTTCTGCTGACGCCGGCTCATTTCCCTGAAGCGCAGGAGCAGATCCCGCTCTGGATGACTCAGGTTATCGAGCTGGGTGTCATTGAGCATCTGTCTAATGGGCTGTTCGGGCAGAGTAGGCAGGTCGAGCAAACTGTGTTCGAGCCTGGCGATAATCTCGGAGTTCATGCTCCGGTGATGCTGCCGTGCGACCTCGGCGATATGTTCACGCATACCATCAGGTAAGCGAACAACAAATTTGTCGGCAGTGCGGCTGGTGTAATGTTGAGCTGCTGTTTTCATATGGGGCAACATTAATCGTCTGGGAGAATGAGCACTACTGGCGTAACCGCTGCGCCAGCCTGTCGAAGCCAGTATAGCGCGAATACGGCGCGTATGAGGTGCTGCTGAATTTACCACTCTATTTTCAAACTACTTTATACCCGCTTTCGACTGCTGCTGTCAGCCTATGCCAAAAAAATGCCTCTATTTTGTGACGTATTTCCGACAGATGGCTTTTTGCAAGTGCGGGCGGTGCTTTCGCGTCGCTGGCCAAGCCCCTGATAGATCAGGTAATATGCGCCGCGACTGGACTTTGATATTGTCACGTGTCCCGTCTAGCAACAATAACGCCCTTCAGTGCGCTTGTAGCTCAGCTGGATAGAGCGACCGCCTCCTAAGCGGTAGGTCCCCGGTTCGAATCCGGGCTCGCGCACCATACAAAACAAAGGCTTGCGAGGGTTCAACCCGGCAAGCCTTTTGTGTTTCTGGAATCTGGTCCCTGTTTTGGTCCCTGTTTCGCTCAGGCTGCTTTCTGGTCCTCGTTCTGGTCCCTGGTCTGTTCGGCCGGTGGCTTATATGTTCCAGTTGTGACCTGGCGCACACTGCCCAGCGGCCAGCGCGGTGAGCTGGGACCGATGTAGACCGCCGGCGGGTACCGCTTCTTCTTGATCCCCTCATACCAGGTCGACCGCGACACGCGCACCAGGGCGAGCACCTCGTCGACGCAGATCACAGAGCTGTCTGGCAGCTGGTCGAGGTAGCGATAGTCTGTCTTGTCGGCTCTCATGAGGCCCTCCGGTGCATTTGCTGCCTGATCTGTGAGCATCTCTGCTGCTTGCGGTGCTTGTGGGTGTTGCGGCGCTGGCCGCAGATGTCGCAAGTCACCTGAATGTAGGTGACGCCGGTCTGGTCTATCGGGCGGGGCTTGCCTGACTGGGTCATGCTGCACCTCCGAACATATCGGCCGTCCGCTCGCAGCGCTGGGGCGCTTCCTCTTCGGGCTCCAGTTCGTCAAGGTCATCGTCGTACAGGTCGTAGTTGAGCTCATCAAACCAGGCATCCATACAGGGTATGCAGCAGTAGTAGCTGCCCCAGTGGCTGCCATCCACGAATGCGCTTTCATGGCGCGCCATCTCTCCCGGCTGGATCTCGTGTTCTGGCTCTGGTCCGCCCATGCTCAGGTGGCACACGTGGGGCTTGCGGACTCTGACCAGCTTCACCTTCCTGCAGCGGATATCCACATCCATATCGCCTTCGAAGGGATCCCAGGTTAGGTACAGATCGGGTTCGTATTTCATGCCGTCTCCCTCTGAAAGCTCAGCGCTGGCAAAGGTGCAGATCCATTGACGGGCGTGTGCAATTGGACGCTCTCACCATCTTGCGCGCCGATCGCGGCCGCCATTGCCGCAAGCTTGTTGCCCTTGGTGGCGGATTTGGACTGGCGAGCTTCCTTGATTTCCTTCTTGTGGATCTCCTCCATGAATCGGGTATGCTTCTGGTCGTCCTCTTCCCGGAGAGGGGCGGCAAACTCGCGCACCTTTGCCTGTACAGCAGATACCCAGCCCTCACAGTACCCCTGCGAGAGCTTCTTTTTCTGTGCCGGGGTATAGGCGTTTGATACGCGCTCCTCGAGGAACCGCTTCCGTGCCTGCTTTATCTGACGCATCAGGACTGCCGCAGTGAAGGCAGCGATCTGCGCGTTCTCCGCCCGCCCGACAAAAGACGTGGTGTAGTAGCCGCTGAACACTGAGCACTGGAATGCGCGACCAACCAGTGTGAGCAACGCCTGCGTCCATAGGGGCTTTCTGGCATGCTCTGAGGCTATTCGCTCCAGACCGAGCGCAGACAGCTCTACGTGCTCTTCGCTCAAGCCGTGAATGTCCATTAGCTTCCGGGCCTGCCGCAGCGCGGCAGCTGCTTCGTGCTCGTTGGCGCTGCTGGCCAAGGCCATGCACTTGCGTACCTTGGCGAGGATCCGTTCGTTTTCGGTTTTCATTGCATGCCTCCCTGCAGCGCGAGCTGCTCCTGCATCGGCGATCGCGGGTGCGGCCGGTTGGGTACCGGGTAGCTGTACACGCCGGGCTCGCACTGGTAGCTGCCGCAGATCTCGGTGGCGAATACTTCCTGCTTGTGCTGGCTGCAGCGGCCGTAGGGGGTGCGCGTCTTGGGCTTGCCCCAATGAGTGAAGGGGCAGTGCTTGTCGTTGTCGAAGCCCTGCGGCGCGTATTGGGTGCAGCTGATGCAGGACTTGGGCATTTGCAGCTCGATCGGAGCGTTCGAGTTCATAGCTGCGCCCCCAGCAATACGTGCTGCACCACTTCCCACAGCCGCTGCTCCGACCATTGGAATCGGTCGAAGTCTGTGTCTGGTTCAACGCCGAAGCGGCAGGTGGAGTGCGATCCGTTAACGCCCTCGAAGGTTTTTCGAATGAGCGTGGCGACCTTGCCGTTACCCTGCGGCTCAGTGCGGTGATACTTGTATGCTTCCTGCCGGTAGGCTCGGCCCGCGGGAATCACGTCGTCATAAAGCGCGACCATGTCTGTGCGGCCGTTCGGCACCCAGGGTCGCCCGCCATTGGCTGTTCTGGCTCCTTCGTGCAGATAGAGAACGAACTCGCCATCATCTTTCCAGACGTCTCCGTACTCGATGTTTCTCTGGCTGCCGACCAGTACCTGCGAGATAAACGAAAAGCGATGATTGTGGATGGCCGAGTGCTCAAAGCATCTGCGGCGCGGCAGCTCCGGGTGCCAGACGTGCAGGCGCTGGTCTGCTTCGAGTTGCACCTGGATGAAGCCGAGGCCGTGCAGGGTGATGCGGTTGGTCATTTTGTCGGGGGTGATCATGGCTGCTCATCCTCCGGGTCCTGGTTGAATGCGCCGTCGATGTCGGAGATAACTCTGCTGTCCAGCCATTCGCACGCGGCTTTGATCTGCTCCCATTCTTCCAAGGCCAAGCCCATCTCGCTTACAAGCTCATCCGCGCTGTGGAGCAAGCCATAAGTGAATCCGGTTATCTGCTGTTTAGCTTGATCCAGCGCTAGGGCGGCCGAACCTTCCGCCGTCGGCGGATCGCAGATCATCCGTCGCAAGAAGTCTGCTGCTTGCCGATCGCGGGGGAACGTGAGGCGCACTTTCGTTTCATCCTGGCTGATGGTCAGGGTGGTGACCTCTTGGCCCTCTGGGTTGAGCATGGTGCCGGGCTGGGTCATTACCGAGTCATATCCACTGTCTATGTGGATGGTTGGGATATCGGACTTCGGCACCCGCTGGCAGACAAGTGCCTTCAACACATCTGATGCGTGGCTCTGCGTCGCAAAGGTGAGCGTGACTATCTGCTCCCCATCTGCATGGATCGTCAGGGCTGCGGCTTCGTCCTTCGCTCTAAATTCAAAGCGTGAATTGATGGTGACGTTCTCGCTTTGACCAAAGCGCACGACTGGAATACCGCTGCTCTTCTTGTCCTCCAGTTGCTGCCTGAGTCTCTCAATGCAGCTATGCCCGCCGTGCTGGCCGTGTGGCCAGGTGTATTGGCAATTAGGGCAGGTGTGGGTCTCAGGATTACTAGTCATGATCAGCCTCCAATTGCTCAACACGGCTGATCTCGTCTTCCATGCTCATCGCGGTGACTGTGATACCGGGTAGGGCCAAGCGCTCAGCGAACGCCCCTGTGAGCCTGTTTAGGAATGGCCAGGCTTGGTCTATGTCGTCGATCCGGAGTACGAACGTGCGGAACGCTGCGGGCGGGTGCTTATACCCCTCAACAAGCTGCGCGTGCGGCGCTTTGCTTGGTGGCTGGCAAGCGAGGTTAATGGCGGGCGTGGCGCACGCTTGTGGTGGGGTATGCGACCCCTCGGGGGCTGCTGGCTGGTTGATAATGCCTGCCCCTGCGGGGCAGAGGCTCTTTGTTGTCGGGTGAGCAGTGCCTGCGTTGGCACTGGCTTGCTCGCTGTGGTGGGTCATGCGGCCGCCCTCCCTGTGATGCGCTGAATCTGATCGTTGATCTCGGCAACCTGCTTGCGTAGCTGAGCGATCGTGGCTTCGGCCCGGGCGGCATCCTCTGGCAGGAATTTGCGTGGGGCGTTCTGGACTAGCGAAACATTAGCCAGATGCAGGCGGCGGGCTTGCTCAAGCTCTTTGAGTAGGGTCTGGCTCATGCGGCACCTGCCTGTGCTTTTGTTCGGTGGGTGGTGGCCAGCAGCTCCATCAGGTTCTGAAAGAACACGTGCTTGGCGTGCGGCTGGGAGAAGGGTTTGATGCGCCCTGGCAGCGGCTCGATGCCCTGCAGGCATTCCCATTGCTCGGGGTGCTTGGGCATTAGGTCGCGGCGCTCGGTGGCGAGCATGACCATGTCGGCGTGGTGAATGCAGGTGGGCAGGATCGGCTCCAGGTCGAAGCGTTCGCAGATGGCCAGCCAGATGCGGCGTTCGATCTCCTGGTAACCGGGCAGCATCTGTTTAAGCGGCCGCACCATGTCGCCCACGTAGGCCTCCGTTGCGTCATGCAACAGCGCTTCGAGCTGGCAGGCCTCGGGTACCAACTGCGCTACCCGCATGCTGTGCTCGGCTACCGAGTAGTGCATGGGGGTGTGGCCGTTGAAGCGGGGCAGGCGCGAGAGGCTGTGCGCTATGTCCTCGAGGTGCACCATCTCGGGCGTGGGGTTGACGAGGTCGAACTGCTGGCCGGTGGCGGTGAGTATCCAGCTCATGCTGCGTCCTCCAGACCGAGGTGCGGGGCGGTGTCGTTCGCTGCGGCGGGAGCTGGGTCCGGATCCATGGAGCTGGCGATTCTTATCAGCTCCTCGCTGAGTTGCTTTGCCGTTTGAGAGTGGGCGCTCTTCATCGCTCCAAACGTCTGGCTTGCCAGCGCAAGTTCCTTTGCCGCCATGCGGAGGGCGTATTTGGTGTGGGCGGTCCGGGGCATCTGATGGCGGAGCTGGGCAGCCAGCCACTTCGCTTCAGCTGCCTGGTTAATCACTGCCTGCTCTGCTTCGTGGGCGCGGCGTCGTTCGCTGAATATCAACTTGCGGAACCTCTCCAGTTTCTCGGCGCAGAGCTTGCTCTGTTGCATGCGGCCGGTGGTGATGCCGAACAGGTACGCGAGTACGCAGATGATCAGAGCAATGCCTATTACGATTTCTTGTAAGTACATGGTGGTGCCCTCGTGGTGTGTGCTGCCGGTGGTGGCGGTCAGCTGGGTTGGTCGCCCGGGTTGAGTCGGGAGGCCAGTTCCTGGTCTGCCAGATAGGCGCGCTGGTCGATGTACGCGGCCAAGTGACGGATGTTGATGTGCGGTATTGCCTTGTTGCTGACGTTCATTGTGCTGACCGGCAGCGGGATCTTCTCGGTACCGAGCGCGGCCTTGAACGTGTCGGCGTTCATGTTGCGGTAGTAGCGCTGGCGTACCTCTTCGGCCGGTATCATCTCGTCGCCAAATATGGCGAAGAGGCGTTCGACGGTCCCGGCCGAGGGGGCGAGCCCCAGCCGGATGGCTTTCTGGTTGGTGTCGGTCATGGTGTTGCCCGTTATTGTTTGTTGCCGCGCGGGTGGTTCCAGGCGATGCGTACGTGCGTCTTGATCAGTTCGCGCCACTCATCTGGTACCTCAGCCAGCGCTGCTTGCCGTTCGGCTATGGTGCGCAGGCTGAGGACGTGAGCGGCGTACTGTCTAGGCGACACGGCGGCGCTCCTCTGGCACCTTCGGCCGCTCCAGCCCCAGTTTGTCTGCCAGCCAGTTGATGCCGTACTGGGTGACCCTGGTGGACTCGCTGTACTGCATGCCGAGCTCGGGGTGGTACCACTGGCCGTGCTTGGTCTGCAGGTAGAACTTGTCGCGCATGGGGTGGGCGGGTAGGTTCTGGTCATTCAGCAGGCCGGCTTCGCGCATCTTGAAGATGAGCTGCTTGCGCTTGATGCCGAGGTGCTTGGCGGTTTGGGCGAGGTTACGCAGCATGGCGGGCCTCCTGGATGGGATCCGATATCGATCCGTCGACGTAGGCTTTCAGCTCGGTGGCTGCGCGTTCGAGGCAGGCGATTACTCCTGCTTCCGTTGACGGGTAGGTCCGGGATTCGGGATCTATCTCACCAATACGGGCCGTGCTACGGATATGCACCACGCCGGATATGTCGATGGAAAGTGCCTTGCCCTCATGCACGGTGCCGGCGCCATTGGATAGAACGCGGACCGATACGCGACCCAAGTTTTCCCAGTAGTTGAACTCGGCCAGGTGCTTGCCCTGGGTCTGTATCTGGATGCTCATGCGCAGCAGCATCATCAGGTAGGTGGCGATGGTGTCGGTCATGCGGCACCTTCCAGCCGGCCATTGGCGCAGTCTTCAATCCATTCCTTGATGCGGGCGGTCAGCTTGTCGGCTGGAATGGTTGGTAGGTTGAGCGTGTGGAAGTCCAGCCCGGCGCGCAGATGGCAGCGGACCTGATTGGCCTCTTGGTGGACCTGCAGCGTGGCGTTAGGGGGCTGATGGCCTGGAGCGTGTCGATGCCCTGCGAACTTGACGTGGAAGCTGCCAGTGCAGCGTACCTGAGCGGGCAGCAACAGCTGGCTGATCGGTGATAGACGGATCATCACGCAGCCCTCCCGCCATCGGGATCGATGGGTGCGGGCGGGCGGGTTACCAGCTTGGGCTTCTGGATGACGACCTTTGCGCCGGTGTCGCGGGCGGCCTGGCGCAGTGCGAACAGGCGGTCAATGTCGCATGAGGGTAGTACGTGGACCGTGGCGGATTGCATGGTGATACCTCAGCTCTGTGGTGGAGAGATGAGCTCGCGAAGTCAAAAGTGCAAGCAAGCTTGAACAAATGAAAGCATGAGGTGACTATAAATGCAAGCATGCTTGAATAAAAGTGAGAGGGTATGAAAAAGCCCGCACGCGGCGGGCTGGTTAGTGCCTCAAAGGCAGTTCAAGCAGATTTGTCCGCCCTTGCTTTTGAGGAGCCTTTTTTCCTAGTGGGTGGGGGCAAGGCAATGTAAAAAGGGAAATCTATGTTACCCGTTCCAAGGCTCTCTAGAATCGGCTTGGAGAACTGCCTGAGGTAGGGGAATAGCAGCGAGGCCGTTTCGTAAACCCCTGCTTCAGTCTTGATTTCTTTGACGATATGCTCATCCTCGATGATGAAATCACCAGCGACCTCGATTTCATACGAAGGCGTTTCTTCATCACCTATGATTGCCGCGAACCTGAGCCTTAGCTCAAACAGGTCTCCCTTGCTCAGACCTTCCAGATCAGACACGATTCTGGCGTTAAAAATCGCTTTAAGCTTTGCGGTTTCTGCTTCGTCGCTCTGCCCAAATGCAGTGCCAGTGATGTTTTCGATTCTTACCAGATCAAGCCTGACGTCGGAAGCTTTCATTCAAAAGCCCCTTGAATTTGGAGATCGAGATCAAATGGCCGGCGCTTGCGTGAGGACGCATCATGAAAAAGATATTCGGCTGTATAGTCAGCGGGGGGTTGGTAATGGTGGTGGATCTCTTGATGCCTGCCGTTAACATGGCAGTCCAGAGCTTCACGGACGAACTCATTGACCGACTTGTCTTCTCTAGCCGCGGTTTTAGCTACGGCCATGTGCAGAGGCGCGCCGATTCGGACGTTGAACGTGCCTGAAAAAGGCTTGTCGGGTTTCTTTCCTATCGCCTCACAGGTTTCAAGATAATCATCGACAGCTTCCTCGAAAGCCTTCACAAGCTCCGGAACGCTATCGGCGTCGTAAGTAATCATGTCTGCTATGTGCAGAATCTTTCCGTGGACGATGCCATCTTCTATTGAGAAGTCGACAGACCCTTGAAATCCCTTGTGTTCAAGAACCTTTTTAGTGCTCATTTTACCTGTCCTTCATCTCTGAGTTTGGCTAGCACACACTCAATCTGATATTCCAGGAGCGTGCTGTCTGGATGCCGTTTGTGAAGAGATATGACTTGCTTTGTATTCTGGTGAACAAATTTGACTCTAGACCCCGCACCCTGCAGAGGGTGGTAGCCAAAATGTTCTAGTACCCGAGTGATCTCCTTCCATGTGAAGTCCTTAGGTGATGGCTTACGCTGCAGCTTTTCCAAGAGCTTGGCTATTCTGCTCATTGGACAGCGCCTTCTGCAGCAGGGTTGCAACTATATGTTAGTTGCATGCATATATGCAATGTAGCCCATTCGCTGAATACGTCCATTCGTCCAGTTTTTCGACTCATCCGTGTCACATGGAGTTCCTTATCTGTTTCTATTTGATTCGCAGGCGTTACCAATTCATAGAGGCTTAAGGTTGGTTGTGTTTCCGCCGTGAACCTTGTTTCAGAGGCCTGTCTGTCAGCGATTAGCTCTTAAAGCCTCTTTGCATTCCATGCGAGCAGCACGCGCCCCAGGACCTGGAATTGCTCCAGTTCACCGTTGCGGATCTCGTAGGGTTTATACTTCTCGTTATCCGAGAGCATCAGCAACACGCCGTCTGGCCGTCGTTGCAGGCGCTTGATGTACAGCTCCCCTTTCAGGGATAGCACGTAAACCGCATCGATCTTGATCTCTGTGATCCCTCGGTCGACCAACAACAGATCGCCATCGTTAAATGTACCGGCCATGGAATCACCATAGCCAGTGATGACGGCTAGGTTTGCAGGGCTGCTTGCGTTGACGTTTCGGCGAAGCCAGCCTGAACTGACCCGCATCCGCTCGATCACATCTACATAATCTTCTGGCTGGACGAGACCCGGGCCCATGGACCCGGCTAGGCTCAAGCGTGGAATATCAACCATGTCTTGCCCACGGCCTGAAAAGTCGGCAGAAATCACATTGCTCTCCTTTGCTGTACTTCCTTGATCTCTTGTCATCTCACCTTTCCCGGTGAGCAGCCAATCGACAGTGCTCCCGTATGTTTCTGCTATCGCGGCTAGGTTCTCGTTTTTGATGTTACCTGTTTCGCCGCTGAACCACTGGCTCACCGCCTGATAGCTTATGCCGCAAGTTTTTGCTAAAGACCTGCGCATGCTCCGGGGCTTCACGTTCCGGTGGAGTAGGAGCTTTTCGATTCGTTCGACGATATTCATGTGAAAAACATACAAGCAATCTTGACAAGCATGCTTGCTTTATTAAGTTCAAGCATGCTTGAATATCGGCAACTGAGTGGAGGTACTCTCATGAAGCGCTCCGAAGCAATTACATATTTCAAAGGTATCCCGGCTCTGGCGAAGGCGTTAGGCATTAGCTACGAGGCGGTAAGGCAGTGGCCCGAAGAAGGGATCCCGCTGTTGCGGCAGTACCAGTTGAACCAGCTATCTGGGGGTGCGCTGCTTGTCGATGAAGTCTCTGCGACGGGCACCTCGGATTACTCCTCATCGAAAGCCGCTTAGGCGAAGTAACCGCCGGGCTATGCCCGGCTATCACTCGCCCTGACGTAAGTCAGGACTTGCCGGCTTCTCCACCACAGAGCGCCGGCCGTTGATGCAGCGAGGTGTGACCACCAAAGTCTGGCCTCGCTGCTAGCGCAACAGGCGGCACCACAAGGTACTACCGCCCGTTGCACGTTCGTCCCGGCACGGATGCCGGGGCTTGCCAGCCTCTCCACCACAGAGCAACTGGCCATTTTGGGGGCAGGGCGCATGCAAGCGCTCTGCTCCCGGTGCAGGGCCTTTCCGCTAAGAGCGGCCCTACTTGTGACCACCACGTGTGCTCACGGAACTGACTGTAGCAAAACAGTCCGCCCGTGGCACTGGCATAGTTTTGGAGTTACTGCCATGAGCCGAGAAGCAAAGAGTTGTCTGGAGCGGGCCAAGCGGGAGATTCTGCCGCTGGGTTTAGCGCTCTACCACGCCTGCCGGGACTTTCGCCCTGGTGGTGCTGCCGGGATCGCGGCGCTGTATGGCCGCAGTGCATCCACCCTGCAGCATAAAGTCAGCCCCACCCAGCACAGCCATACCGCAAACCCTGAAGACATTGAAGAGATCATCACTGCCACCCGAGACCCGCGCATTCTGGATTCCATCATCGAGTCATTCGGCGATGCGGCGTGGGTGGATCTGCGCGGGGTGCTGCCTGCTGTTGATACGGCGGCAGCGATGACCTCTGTGATTCAGGCAGTGGGTGACGTGCTCAAGAAGAAGTCTGCGCTGATGCAGGGTGTGGCGGAGGGTCTGGCCGATGATTCTCACATAGACCGGGAGGAGCTGGCGGCGTGCCGAAAGCTGATCCGCCAGGCGCAGGGCGCACTCATCGCGCTTGATCGTGTGCTCGAGCATGACGCGGAGGGCTCCGGACATGACTGACACTATCGATCGCGCCGGCGATTACGTGGATGAGTGGAATGAGGCCATGATCAACGCAGCCCGTACCGCTGCACCGGCCGGCCCTTCACTGACCATCTGCATTGACTGCGACGAAGAGATACCCGAGGCGCGGCGCGCAGCTGCTCCGGGGTGCAAGCGCTGTATGCCATGCGAATCTGATCACCAGCAGAGGACGCGGCAGCATGGATAGGGTGTTTGACGATGTGCTGGCCCAGTTCACGGACTACGGCCTGCAGGTGGATCTGCCTCTGACCTTCGGCAAGATAGTCAGGGTGAAAGCGGAAGGCGACAAGGGTCGGGAAAAGACCGGCTGGTACGCGGCGTATGACCACCGTACTGAGAAGGGCGACACGCTGATCTTCGGTTCATTCGGTAACTGGCGGATGGGCGAGAAGCAGAACATCAAGATGAAGGGCGTGAAGCTGAGCGATGAGGATCGCGAGCTGATGCGCGCCCGGCAGGATGAGGCGAAGCGCAAACAGCAGGAGAAGCAGGAGAGAGCGGCCGCCCGGGCCGCAAAGCGTGCTGCGGGGGTGTGGGCCCAGCTGCCGACCAAGGGCAGCAGTGATTACCTGGCCCGCAAGCAGATTGTAGGCTTTGGGGTGCGTTATGCACCTCGGTCGGGTGCCTTCCTGGTGCCAATGAAGAACGCTCGCAGCAAGATCGTCGGCCTCCAGGCGATCTACCCCGCGGTGCAGGAATCGATGGGTCGGGACAAGACCTATTGGCCCTATGGGGTGGCGAAGGAAGGGGCGTATCACTTGATTGGCCCGCACCCTGAGCCGGGTGAACCGATCCTGATTGCCGAGGGCTATGCCACTGGTGCCAGCTTGCACATGGCTACCGGGCTGGCCGTGGCTATGGCGTTTGATGCGGGCAACCTTCTGCCGGTCGGTAAGGTGCTGCGAGAGATCTTCCCGGCACGGCCGTTGATCTTCTGTTGTGATGATGACTGGAAAACCACTGACGCCAAGGGCGATCCATATAACCCTGGGTTCGAGAAGGCGAAGAGCGCCGCGGGAATCCTCGGGGGCGAGGTGGTAACGCCCGTATGGATAGGCGAGCGGGGCGAAAAAGAGACCGACTTTAACGATCTGCACGTGTCGGCCGGGCTTGAGGAAGTGCGCCGGCAGGTGATGCAGGTGGTGAAGCCCCCTGCTGCCGGCGGCTGGCTGGATAAGCTGCAGCGATCGGACAGCGGGGCATTGCACCCGCATATGCATAACATCAGTTTGATCCTGGGCAATGATAAGCGTTGGAAAGAGGTTATCGCCTTCAACGAATTCAGCAGCAAGATCCTCAAGCGGCGCACGCCTCCCTATGGCGGACAGGCCGGGGAGTGGTCCGATCTGGACGATGTGCGTGTCACCAGCTGGCTCGCCGAGCAGTACAACCTGCGGGTGAAGTCCAGCTCAGTAGTTGAGGCAGTGCTGCTGGTGGCTGCGAACAATGCCTGGCACCCGGTACGCGAATACCTGACGGACCTGGAATGGGACGGCAAAACCCGGCTCGATTTCTGGCTGCATGCTGCGATGGGGGTTGAGAACAGCGTCTACTCGATGAAGGTGGCGGCGCGCTGGATGATCAGTGCCGTGGCTCGGGTGATGAATCCCGGCTGTAAGGCCGACAGCGTTTTGATTCTCGAAGGCGGGCAGGGCAAGGGTAAGTCAACGGCGCTGTCTGTGCTGGGCGGGCCGTGGTTCATGGATTCGCCTATCAACCTCGGCGACAAGGATGCATTTCAAGCGATCCGGGGTAAGTGGATCGTGGAGCTGGGCGAGCTGGATAGCTTCAACAAATCCGAGTCCACCCGGGCCAAGCAGTTCTTCTCCGCATACATCGATACATACCGTGAGAGCTACGGCCGCAGAACAGTGGACGTGCCACGGCAGTGTGTTTTCGCGGGTACCACCAACCAGGAGGAGTACCTGAAGGATACAACGGGCAACCGCCGCTATTGGCCGGTGCTGTGCCACGACATTGACCTGGCGCTGCTGCGAGAGACGCGGGACCAGCTATGGGCTGAGGCCGTGGCGCGATATGAGGCGGGTGAGCGCTGGTGGGTCGAGAGCCATGAGGCCGGCGACTTTGCCGAGCAGCAGGACGCGAGGTACATGGTCGACGCCTGGGAGCACCCGATCCGTGAGTGGCTGGAGCAGCCAGACCGCCTTGAGGTGATCACGGGTGACCAGATCTTCGCCAGTGCCTTGAAGCTGGATCTGGGGCATTGGGGCAAGCCTGAGCAGATGCGAGTTGGCCACATCATGCACCGGCTGGGCTGGACACGTAAGCGTCTGTCCGCTGCCGGTCGTAGCGGGATCCGGCCTTGGGGTTACGAGAAGCCGGCCAGCTGGAAAGCCGCCGGCGCTGCGGCCGATGCCGAAGAAGCTGAAAAAAAGAAGGAGGAGCCGTTTTGATCAAGCCAATCGATGATCTGCTGGTGGCCTGGGCTGAGGTTCACCGGATGCTGATGAGGGGCGAGCCTGTGGGGCCGCTGGGAGTGAAGTGCAGCCTGGCGGCAGCGATTGATTCTAAGGGCGTTGTGATACCGGCGACCACGCGGGGAGGTTACCAGGGGGATCCTCACTTCCCGATCACTGAACTGGCTGTGACCCAGTTGCGCTATGACCTGCAGCGCGTCGTGTATGAGCACTACCTACTGCACCCTGGTGAGTACGCAAGCAACGCTAGATCGCTGGGCTATGGCTGCACCCGGTCGTATTACAACGCACTGGACACAGCTCATCAGCATATCCGTCACGCGCTTAGTGAGCGCCTAGCAGCATGACTCTGTCTCGCCTGGCTTACCGTCCCGCTTCTGTCCAGCTTGGGTTTTGCCCTGCTGGACAGCGGAGCGGCATAGCCTGCGCGGGTTTGTCCTGCCGTCCCACCTTAAAGCGAGTTTGCTCACACACATACACATGCGCCCATATAGGCGCCCACGCGCCCGCGAGCCCCTCCGCGCACAATATATCTATATTAGTGAGACAGTCAGACAATTATATAAATATCAGTAAGTTACCGAGACTCTCAGCGTTTTCTGCTAGAGGGACAGTAGGACAGCCGTTAAGAGCGGGCGAGGTGATTCAGACTTATTTACCGACATTCTCAGGATGTTTGCAGGTTATTGACCGGACATTAGCCGATGGCATTAAATCCCACTTGCTGCCACTGCAATGGAAGGGTACAAAGTAAGCACGCTGTATAGGTGCGTCCGAATAGACCACCAACTGATCAACCTGAAACCCGGCCCTCGCGCCGGGTTTTCTGTTTCTGGCGTCCGGCTTGTCACAAGGCCACGGAACGACGCCACCTTCCATCGGAGCACTGCTCCTTTCCCTGCCCTGGTGGTGGGGTTTTTTATTGCTAACCGACAACAGGCGCTTGCCGGGGATGACTATGAGGATCAGAGATATGAGTGAGCCGGTATCCAGCGGGCTGGCAGGTGTTGGCCTGGTCAAGATCGCCGGCTTTCTGTTCGGTGCCACGTTCGCCTCTATCGTGGTGATGGCGATGACTCAGCCCAAGTCAACGCGGGAATGGGTGGTCGCGCTGATCTGTACCGTGATCGCTTCCATCTGTGGCGGGGCGTTCGTCGTCCAGTGGTTCGAGCTGCACCGCTGGGCTGAGGTGTGGGAAGGATCGGTAGCGCTGGCCGGGCTGCACTTCGTATGCGGTCTGCCTGCCTGGGTGTTCGTGCGGGCTTGGTTCGTGTACGCAGAGAAGCGGCAGACGATGAGCCTCACCGACATGATCCGTGAGTTGCGAGAGGCATTGCGCGGCTGATGCCCTCCGCATCCAAGTCAGTGTGCACCCAGCCTAGCTGCACCCGTGTTGCCCCCTTGGGTCAAACTCGTTGCACGCAACATCAAGAGGAGTGGGCCGCTCGCCGTCAGGTTCAGGTAGCCAAGGCGCACAAGCAGTACAACGAGCGCCGGCCGGAATCTGACAGCTTCTACCGCACCGAAAGGTGGAAGAAGAGGAGCCAGCAGTTCAGGAGGCTTCACCCGCTATGCGCTGAGTGTGAGCTGATCGGGCTGGTTGTTCCCTCGAAAATGGTCGACCACATCAAGCCATATCGCGAAAGACCGGACTTAGCCCTCGATGATGATAACCTTCGGGCGCTTTGCTGGCCGTGTCACAACCGCGTAGGCGCGAAGGTACGCGAACCCGGTACCTCACCCCGAGTCGAGCCGCGCGTCACCACGGCGACGAGCAGAGGCAGGGGGTAGGGGGTGCAAATCCTTTAGACCGAAATGCTCCCGAACGACGGGGGGATCCATGTTTCGCCGCACGGCGGAAATTCAAACAGGGGGGGGGTTAACCAGACCCCGGACTATGAGCGACTTACCTATTGAAGTCCAGGCGGCGGGCAGTGAGCACGCGGTCGCGGCGACCTCAAACGAGGTTCAGTCGCCGGATTGCCCGATTGATTTCTCGCCCGATGAACTGAGGGTCTGGGATTACATCTGTGACCAGCTGCGCAAGGCTGGGCTGTTGCACATGACCGCCGGACTGGCGATCTCTGTGATTGTGAAAAAGTACCGGCGCTGGCTGACGGCGATCGAGCTGCTGGACAAGTACCTGGAGGAGAACGACGGAAACTTTCAGGTGAAAACACCGAACGGCTATGAGCAACCACACCAGCTGGTGCACTACGTCGATAGACAGGAAAGGGAGCTGCTGCGATGGCTACCGTCTTGTTGCCTGACGATACCGACCTTCGCGAAGGTCAAGGCGCTGGAAAAAGGCGCAGAGCAAGGCGACCTGTTCTTAGACGAGATCCGAAGCTTTATGCAGGGGCGACCAAGCTAATCCCCAAAGAGCTGCACCCCTGGGATGAGTACGGGGTCGCGGTTCTGCGGGGCAAGATACTGGTTGGCCGGCTGACGTTCCTGTCGGTCAAGCGCCACTACCAGGACCTGAAGAAGGGCGCCAAGCGGGGCCTGTGGTTCGACCCGTCCCGTGCCGAGTACATCATTGAGTTCTTCCCGAAGTTCCTGCGGCATATCCGCGGCGAACACACGGGCAAGCCGATTGATTTGGAATGCTGGCAGCAGTTCTGGCTGGCTGTGCAGTTCGGCTGGCGGCGGACCGATGGTACCCGCCGCTTCCGCCAGTGGTATGAAGAGGTTGCCCGCAAGAACGGCAAAAGCACCAAGCTGTCTGGCATCGGCCTGCACCTCTCGGCGTTCGATGGCGAGCCAGGTGCGAAGGTGTATACCGCCGCGACCAAGCTGGAGCAGGCGAAGATCACCCACGGCGACGCAGAGCTGATGGTGCAGTTTGCGCCTGGCTTGAAGCGCCTGTTCCGTAGCTATCGCAATCGGCTGTTTGTACCCGGTACCGCCAATGAGTTTGTGCCGCTGGGTGCCGACGCCAAGACACTAGACGGCCTGGATCCGCACGGCGCGCTGTTGGACGAGCTGCACGCGCACCGCACCCGCGAGATGTGGGACGTGATCATCTCGGCGATGGGTGCTCGGCGAGAGCCGATGCTGACTGCGATCACCACCGCTGGTTTTAACCAGAACGGGATCTGCTATGAGCAGCACCAGCTGCTGATCGACATCCTGGAAGGCCGGATCGTCAACGACAGCGTTGGCGGCGTGATCTACACCCTGGACGAGGGCGACGACTGGACCGACGAGCGGCTGTGGTGCAAGGCCAATCCGAACCTGGGCGTATCGATCCGGCTGAGCTACTTGCGGGAGCAGGTGACTCTGGCCCAGCAGATCATCGGCCAGCAGGTCAACGTACTAACCAAGAACCTGAACATCTGGTGCCAGCAGGATGATCGCTGGCTGGATGTGAAGGGCGTGTGGGATCCCTGCGGTGAAGCATTCGATATCGAGATGCTCACTGGCCGCAAGTGCTACGGCGGGCTGGACCTCTCGACCGAGACTGACCTTACCGCGTACGTGCTGGTGTTTGAGCCGATCCCTGAGGATCCGCTGATCTACGTGCTGACCTGGTTCTTTGTGCCCGAAGCCAACATGGATCGGCGTGCGAAGGCTGACCGCGTGGCCTACCCGCTATGGGCAGCCAGCGGGGCGCTGGAGGCCACCCCCGGAAACGTGGTGGATTACGAGCGCGTGCGCCACGTGATCAACGAAAGTGCCGAGCGCTTCGATGTGCAGGAGATCGGCTATGACCCATGGAACGCCACGCACCTGGTATCGCAGCTGATCAACGACGGCCGCGAGATGGTCAAGCTTGCTCAGAACTTCGGCAACCTCAGCGCGCCCACCAAGCGTCTTGAGGGCCTGCTGCTGGGCAAGACACTACGCCATGGCGGCCATCCGGTGCTGCGCTGGAACGCTGAGAACGTGGCCTTGCTGCGTGACAGCAACGGCAACTACCGCCCACACAAAGGCAAGAGCACGGAGCGAATCGATGGGATAGCAGCACTGCTCAACGCATTGAACAGGTTGATGGCTGCGATCGAAGAGCTTGACGACGTGAACTCCGCTTACGAATCCAGAGGCATCAGAACAACGTGAGCATGCTCAAACGACTTAACCCGTTCCGGCGTAAAAGCACGGACACGATGACCTCCCGCGATCTGCTGGACATGATCGCCGCCGGCAGCATGGCTTTATCTGGCGTGCATGTGAATGCTGAAACAGCCTTGCGGTATGCGGTGTTCTTCGCCTGCATCAAGGTGCTGTCCGAGGATGTTGGCAAGCTGCCGTGCAAGCTGCACAAGCAGCGCCCTGGACGCGGCTCTGACGTGGCCAGCGGGCACAAGGTGCACCGACTGATCAGCCGGCGCCCCAACGACTACATGACCGCCCAGGAGTTCTGGGAGATGTGCACCGCGCACCAGGTGATGCGCGGCAATTTCTACGCCTGGAAGAACATGGTGGGTGGCGAGGTGGTTGAGCTGCTACCGCTCAACCCTGGCTCGGTAGTGCCGAAGCTGCGCGAGGATTGGTCGCTGGTGTATCAGGTGACCTTCGCCAACGGCAAGACGGACGTGTTCACCCAGGACGAGATATTCCACGTTCGTGCCTTGACGCTGGATGGCTACAAGGGCGTGGGCGCTCTGGAGTACGCCAGGGAGACGATAGGACTCGGCGTGGCAGCGGAGCGCCACGGGGCCAAGCTGTTCGTCAATGGTGCTAAGCCAGGCGGCGTGCTTGAGACCGAGCAGGTGCTGAAGGATGACACCTTCAAGCGCATCAAGGACAGCTGGAACGAGATGCACCAGGGCACAGATAACGCCCACAAGGTGGCGATCCTGGAGGGTGGCATCAAGTGGGCCTCCATCACCATGAACAACTCCGACGCCCAATGGTTAGAGGGGCGCAAGTACACCGACACTCAGCTCTGCGGGCTGATGCGGGTACCGCCGCACAAGATCGCCAACCTGGAGCGCTCGACCAATAACAACATCGAGCACCAGGCGTTGGAGTACGTGACCGATGCGCTAATGCCGATCGTGACGCGCATCGAGCACAAGATCCGCGTGAGCCTGCTCAACGAGCAGGACGAGGAAGACCATTTCGCCAAGTTCAACATGAACGCTCTGGTGCGTGGCGACATGAAAGCGCGTGCGCAGTTCTACAAGGACATGGTCTACATCGGCGCATTCAGCCCCAACGACGTACTGGAGCTGGAGGACCGCAACCCGCGGGAGGGTGGGGATATCTACCTCACACCCACCAACATGAACATCAATGGAAGCACCGCCAATGAATCGCAAAACA
Source organism: Halopseudomonas salina (assembly GCF_014637955.1). NCBI lineage: Bacteria > Pseudomonadati > Pseudomonadota > Gammaproteobacteria > Pseudomonadales > Pseudomonadaceae > Halopseudomonas > Halopseudomonas salina. Next base: position 388,969 of record NZ_BMFF01000001.1, read on the forward strand.
GCGACCGCTAGCAAGCACCTGGCCACGCCATTCAAGCTCAAGAGCATCAACGATGACGGCACCTTTGCCGGCTACGGCTCTGTGTTTGACGTGGTCGACAGCTACTCAGACGTGGTGCACAAGGGCGCTTTTCAGGGCTCGCTTGATGCCTGGAAGGAGCGCGGTGGCCAGCCGGCCATGCTATGGCAGCACAAGTTCGATGAGCCCATTGGTATCTACACCAAAATGGAAGAGGACGATGTGGGCCTCTACGTAGAAGGCCGGCTGCTGATTGATGACGACCCGCTGGCCAAACGCGCCTATGCGCACCTGAAGGCGCGCAGTATCACTGGCCTGTCGATCGGCTACGACATTCCCCCCGGCGGTGCCGAGTGGGATAACAAGGCCGGCGTGTTCCGGCTCAAGAATATCAACTTGTGGGAAGTGTCACTGGTGACATTCCCCGCCAACGACGCAGCCCGAGTAGAGACGGTGAAGCACGCTCTGCAAGGGCCACGTCAATTCGAGAAGTTCCTGCGTGACGCCGGACTTTCCCGAACCGAAGCCAAGGCCCTCATGGCTGACGGCTACAAGGCGCTCAATCTGCGTGATGCAGGCGGTGATGACCTACTCAGCGATATTCAGAAACTTACATCACAGTTAAGAGGTTGAACCCTATGCAAACCCCAAACCCCTTGGCCCGCTCCGTTGGCGTGGCCCACCTCGGTGGCATGCGCCGCCGTGAAGCCGGTGGCGATAGCCATGGCGAACTGCGTACCGCGCTGACTGAACTGGGCGCCGCCTTCCAGGAATTCAAGAAGTCGAACGACGAACGGCTGGAGAAGCTCTCGAAGGGCGCGCCGGACCCCCTGATGGAAGGCAAGGTGGATGCGCTGAACGCCAAGCTCACCGAGCTGGAAGCGTTCAAGAAAGCCACCGAAGACAACCTGAAGAAAAAGAACCGCCCCGGTACCTCGGGTGCGGATACCGAGACGACTGCTGAACATCGCAAGGCGTTCGAGGGCTACGTGCGCAAGGGCCGCGACGACGGCTTGCGCGAGCTCGAGCAGAAAGCCATCAATCTCGGCACCAACGAGGACGGCGGCTTCGCAGTACCCGAAGAGCTGGATCGCAACATCACACAGCTTGAGCGCGATGCCAGCACCATGCGCATGCTGGCCAACGTCATCACCGTGGGTACTGAAGAGTACAAGAAGCTGGTGAACATCGGTGGCGCTGGCTCCGGCTGGGTCGGCGAGACAGATGCGCGCCCTGAGACCACCTCACCGAAGCTCGCACAGATCGCCCCGTTCTTTGGTGAGATTTATGCCAACCCGGCGGTCACCCAGAAGTCGCTGGATGACATTTTCTTCAACGTCGAAGGATGGCTCTCTGAGGAGCTTTCGATCGAGTTCGCTGAGCAGGAAGGCGAGGCATACGTGACCGGTGACGGCGTGAAGAAGCCCAAGGGCATTCTGGCTTACCCCAGCGCGGCGACTACCGACAAAGCGGGTACTCGCCCGTTCGGCACCATCCAGTTCGTCACCTCCGGTGCAGCTGCTGCGCTGAGCGATCCGGATCGCCTGATTGACCTGGTGCACAGCCTCAAGCGCGGCTACCGTCGCAACGCGGTATGGCTGGGCAACGGCCTGACGCTGGCTGCGCTGCGCAAGCTGAAGGACACCGAAGGCAACTACCTGTGGCGCCCCGGCCTGGAAGCAGGAGAGCCGGGCATCCTGCTGGGCTATCGCTACGAGGAAGACGAGAACATGCCCGATGTTGCGGCTGACTCGCTGCCTCTGGCCTTCGGCGACATCCGCCGGGCGTACACCATCGCGGACGTGCAAGGCACCCGCGTGTTGCGCGACCCCTTCACCAACAAGCCTTACGTGCACTTCTACACCACCAAGCGTGTGGGTGGCGGCCTGATGGACAGCACTGCCATCAAGCTGATGAAGGTCGCGATCTAAGGTCCAGCAACCGTAAGCAGAAAGGCCCTAATCGGGGCCTTTCTCATTTGAGGTCCGATCATGAAAAAGACACTCGTAGTGCTGCTGGCCGCGTTCAAGTATTCCCCCGATGGAATGAAGGTGATCGAGCTTGAGCCGGGCGAGCATGAACTGCCTGAACGGGCAGCGCAGGTTGCCCGGGAGATGGGGATTGTTGATGACTCTGAGGCGAAGCGCCAAGCCGAGGAGGAAGCAGCCACCGCCAAGGCGGCGGCCGAAGCCGAGCAGAAGCGTCAGGCCGAGGAGGAAGCAGCCAATGCAAACGCCCCAAGCAAAGCCACTGAGCCCCCCATTCAACCAAGCAAAGCGCCCGCCAAAAACAAAGCGCCCGCCAAGGCTGATGCCGGAGCCAAGTGATGCTGAACATCAACGCGGTGAAGGCGCACCTGCGGGTAAGGCATGACCAGGAAGACGAATACATCGCGGCCCTGGTTGAGGCCGCTGTGCAGGCGTTTGACGATCAGACCAACCGCAAGTTGGTTGCCACGGCAGAGGAGCTGCCCGACCCCGTGACGAATGAGGTCGTGCTTAACAAGGCGATCGAGCAGGGTGCGCTGCTGCTGATTGGGCAGTGGTACAGCAACCGCGAGGCTGTGGTGCTTGGCACGATTGTGGCTGTGATGCCGCAGGCAACCAACGCCCTTTGGGGCCCTTACCGCTGGGTGAATATTGGATGAGAGCCGGAAACCTCAACACCCCCGCCAACCTCCTCGAGCTGAACCCCGACCTGCAGCCCGTTACCATTGACTGGCTGTGGGTGGGGATACGGGCGAAGGAGGGTGCTACCCCGGCGCCGGTGGGTTTGCGCAGTAGTGCGCAGGTGACCGTGCGGGCGTGGTGGGATGAGCGGTTGCTGCAGGGGCGGTACCTGGAGGCGGGTGGGCGTTTGCTGCACATCGATAACGTGCGCGATGTGATGGGCGATGGGGTGGAGGTGCAGATCGCTGCCACCGAGCTGATTGGCGAGCCCGCGCAGCTGATGTCGGACAGCAGCGGGATCCGCTGTTGCCGGGTTTTCCTGCAGCATGAGGCCCCGGTACTGGACACCATGCAGCAGGTAGTGGGCTACAAGACACGCGCCGAGCTGGCCCTGATCGAGACGGGCCGCGCTGAGCCGGGTGACGGATTGGAGGTGGGCTCGGTGAGTTATCGGGTGGTTGACTACGACGACCGCAGCGATGACGGCGTGGTGCGCGGGGTGTGGCTGGAGCGTGTGACGTGAAGGTGACCCTCACCACTCGGAATGTGCAGCAGGCGCGGGAGGATCTGGGCAAGCTGAACCGCCGCATTGATCCAGTGGTGCGCGGCACCTGCAACACTACTGTGACGACGGTGCGTAAGACCGAACTGCTGCCTGACCTGTCTCGCATTATTGGTGGCGGCCGTCGCAACATTAACCGCAGGCTGATCATTAAGCGGGCCGGTAGCAAGCGTACCAACGCCCGCATTATTCCATCCTCCTCTGGCGTGCTGGTGGAGCAGTACAAGAAGTGGGGCTTCAACGCGGTGGACCCTACGCGGGCCATTGTGTGGGTGCAGGGCATTACCGGCCGCAAGATCGCGGCGGGCTTTGTTAACCCCAAGGGCAGCAAGCGTAAGCCGCTGCGTACCGAGAGCCGCCGCACGGCCAGTGTAGGTAAGCTGGGCGGTGCGCAGCGCACATATCGGTATGGCACCGCCAAGCCGGAGCCGGCGCTGGGGCCATCGGTGGCGTACTGGTTTCATCTGATGATGACCGGGGCGCGGCTGAGTAAGATCCAGACGATCCTGGTAAACGAGTTTGACCGGCGGCTGCAGGCTGAGATAGCCAAGGGGATCCGCACTCCGACCAGACGGAAGTGACTGGGTTCTTCGTGCGGGCTATAGTCTTCCTCAGTTGACTAGGGAGAAATGACTATGGAATGTCCGAAGTGCCGTTATGAACCCACTATGGCCGAGCAGGCCGAAAGCCCAGGCATCTGCCCTAAATGCGGTGTGGTATATGCCAAAGTTCAGGCGCAGAGAAACGGTAAAGGAGGAGTCACGCAAGGCCCTTCAATCGCTTCGCAAATGGCGGCGACTGCAAGGCCTTCGCCCCCGCGTGCTGTAAGCAACGACAATGAGCTTGTTGCGATCGACGGGGAAGTTGTTGTGACGGGTGTGCAAATACCGTTCTTTAGCTTGATATGGCTGATGACCAAGATCATCTTGGCAGCTCTACCAGCGATGATGCTTGCGGCATTCATCGTCTTCCTGCTCGTTACGTTTTTTGGAAGCGCTATCTCCAGCTTCAACCAGTACTCCGGCGCAAGCGCAACGCCGCCTTCCGCCATCTCTGCTGAGGCATTGCGATCCCGTGCCGCTGCGACTGCCCGGTCTGGTGGTGCTGAATCCTGCGAGATCATGCAGGAGCTGGGCGGGGCCATCATGACTGGCCACCAGGGTGGAATGCCGATGGCTAATGCTATTTCCGCCGTGAAAGGGAATGGTGAGCACAGCGATGAGATATTGAGCACGCTTGTCACCTCGGCTTACAAACGCCCTAGGCACCCCACGTCTCTTGAGCGACAAGAGCAGATCGATACGTTCAAGCGAGAGACTTATGACTGGTGCGTTGAGAACAGCTTTTACTAGCCCGAGCGCAGCACGATAAACCCCAAACCCGCCCCGGCGGGTTTTTTATTGCCTGGAGTTCCCATGACCAAAGCCACGGAGCTGGACAACGCTCTGAGCGATCGGCTGGCCGGCATCTCGCAGGCGGCTGGTTACTTCACTGACATCCGCCAGATATATGGCCCGCTGGACCGCCCCAGTGATCGTGCTGAAACGCCGTACATCCAGTACCGCATGCTGCGCGACACCCGCGAAGACACTGCAGGCCGGCAGGCATTGCGCCGCCGGGCCTATGCGATCGAGGTCACGTTTTCAAAAGCTGCACCCACCTCTGACATGGACCGCGTACACCTGGATGTGATGCGCGCCATGGGCTTTAACGAGGTGGATGTAGACAAGCGCTTCCCTGGCCTGGACGACGGTGAGGATGAAGCAGAACCGCAGTACCCCGTTGATGGCGTGACGACGATGCGCCTGATCATCACCCTCGCTGTGCTGTACAGCGAAACCTACCGATAGGCCGCAGGCCAGGAGAAACACATGGACCAACTCTACACACAGCTTTTCCGCGGCCATACCAGTGTGGCGCCGTACCCCAGCTGGGGGCTTGAGGAGATATTCAAGCTGCAGAACGTGAGCGCCGAGGGTGAGACCACGGAGATCAACGTACCCAACCCGACCCGCATCGGCCTGCCGGAGCTTGACGGGGTGACCTCTACCTCTGCCATCAACATCACTGGCGAGGCGGTTGACTTCAGCCCGCGCGCGGCTGCCATTGCACTGTACGGCTCGGTTGAGCGGGTGCCCAGCGGCAACGTGGTAGACGAAGAGCAGGACGCCTACGTGGGCGGCGATATTGTACTGGATCACATTCCGCTGGCGGTTACCGACGTGACCAGCGCAGATGGTATTACAGAGTACACCCGCGGGGTGGATTACTCCGTGATGCCGGGCGGCTTGCGCATTCTGGCTGGCGGGACGCTGGCCACGGCGATTGCTGCCGAGGTGGCTGGCACCGATGGCCGCAAGAAGCTGCCGATTCTGGTTACCTACAGCTACCCCACTGTGGATCTGATCAAGCCATTCACCCAGGGCCGCAAGTTCTACCGGGTGATGTTCGGCCAGGTGAACGAGGGCGGTGCGAACGAGAAGCGCCGCATCAAGTGCTTCTATGCGCGCATCAACCTGAACGGCGGTATGCCCATCACCCAGGGCGCGGAGTTTGGTGTGATCCCGGTGAGCATCCGCTTGCTGCCTGACCCGAACATTTTTGAAGCAGGCGATGCAGCGTTCTACACCATCGAGCATGAGGTGGTTGAGGCATGAGCGAGTTGAGTGTGTTGTTCCCCAAACCTGTGACGGTGCCCATGGGCGCCACGCAGGTGACGGTGAGGCCGGTAACGCTCGAGCACTTTGAGGCGTTCGGCAAGGCAGCCGGGGAGCTGCTGAGCATGCTGCAGAACGCGACCCCGGCGCAGATCTACGCCTACGCCCGGCAGTCCGGCGCGCTGGATGTTGTGCTGGGCAGCTGCACAAGCCTGGGCCGCTGGCGGCGCAGGCGCTTGCCTGCCGCTGCAGCCGTGAGCCTGATGTTTGCGGTGATACAGGTGAACTCCTCTTTTTTCGACCAAGCCCTGGTTCAGGCGGCAAGCCAGTTGGCTGGCTCTACGTTGTCCAGCAGCTGATCGAGCGTGGCCACCCACTCGCGGAAGTGAAGGGGTACACGCTAGACCAGCTTGAAGGATTCCAGAAAGCCATCGCCAGCCACGACCGCCACCGCCGGCATGACGCCATCCTGGTGGCCGCGTCGGCCAGGGCCAAACCAAGCCGCCTCAAGAACACACTGCAGGAACTCCTCAAATGAGCAAAAAGGCCCGCGTGCAGCTGGTGGTGGACGGTAAGAACACCGCCGGCCCCGCGTTCAAACAGGCAGACAGCCAGCTGGACCGGTTCAGTTCCAAGGCCAAGAAAGCAGGCCTTTCGCTGCTGGCTGCATTCTCGGTGGGCGCTGTGTCTTTATTCGTCAAGCAGAACGCTCTGGCGACCGGCCAGATGGTGCGACTGGCGGAGCTGTCGGGCACTACTGCGGAGAAGTTTCAGGGCTGGGCGTTTGCTTCTAAAGGTCTGCGCATCGAGGCGGACAAGCTGGGCGACATCTTCAAGGATGTGCGCGACAAGGTAGGCGACTTTCTGCAGACCGGTGGCGGGCCGCTGGCTGACTTCTTCGAGAGCATCGCGCCGCAGGTGGGTGTGACGGCTGACCAGTTCCGCGATCTGAGCGGCCCGGATGCGCTGCAGCTGTATGTATCCAGCCTGGAGAAGGCCAACGTCTCGCAGAACGAGATGACGTTCTACATGGAGGCGATCGCCAGTGATGCGGCGTTGCTGCTGCCCCTGCTGCGCGACAACGGCAAAGAGTATGAGCGCCTGGCACAGCAGGCCAGAGAGCTTGGCCTGGTGATGAGTGAGGACGTGGTGCAGGGCGCCAAGGCGTTCGAGCGTTCCGCTAATACGGCGAGCGCTGTGTCTGAAGGCTTGGGGCAGCAACTGACCGCAGAGCTGGGCCCTGCGATGAACATGTTTACCGGGGTTTTGGTTGACACATCGCGCGAGGGAAAGATCGCCACCCGGGTTGCCGCGCTGCTTGGCGCGGTAATCAAGGTTTTGGGTACCGCTGTACTCATCGCTGGTGATGGCTTCGGCGCCCTGGGGCGATTCATTGGTGGTACGGCAGCAGCCGCGGTATCCGCAGCAAAAGGGGACTTTACCGAAGCTGCGGACATCATGCGGCAGATCGGGGAAGACAACGCCCAGGCCACTGGCGAGATGATGGGCAAGATTGCCAAGCTGTGGGACGGCACCTATGAACAGGTTGGCGAGACGGCGTCCAGCGTAGCCGACCAGCTCGAGCAGAGCGAGAGGCGCTCCACGGCTGCGGTGGTTGGTGGCACCGAGGCAAAGAAGAAAGCCTATACCGACATGGTCGAGCTGGCCAAGGGCAAGATCAAAGAGCTGACCGATGCTGAGCGCGATGCCAACAAGGACGTGGAGAAGTACCGCGACGAGCGCCTGGATATTGAGAAGCGCTATGCCGAGGCGCTGAACCAGCTCGCCGGTGGCGGGGCGGGTGAGGCCAGCTATGGCAATGCCCAGAAGCTGAAGGTGAACGCCCGCAACGCCCTGCAGGCCGGGGACTATGAGGACGCCCAACGGCAAGCGCAGGCCGCACTCAAGATGCTGTTGGAGCTGCAGCAGGCCGGGGAGAACACTTACGGCTTTGCCGGGTTTGCGAAGGAGCTGCAGGACATTGAGCTGAGCGCAAACAAGTTTCAGCAGACCGATGCTGACGAGAAGCTGAAGGCGATCAAGGCCGAGCTGCAAGAGTTGAAGGATCTGACCGATCTGGAGATCAAGCCGTATATGTCTCCGGAGGCGATCAAGACCCTGGAAGACCAACTGAGCAAGCTGGGCAAGCTGCTGGGTGATGCATTCGTTATTACCCCCACGCTGGCGGTGCCTGAGTCTTCTACGTGGAATCTCACGCCTGATCGCACCACCAACCCCAAGGGCTATGCCACTGGCACCCCCAGCGCTCCGCCCGGTCTTGCCTGGGTGGGTGAGCGCGGGCCGGAGCTGGTGGCCTTTGGCGGTGGCGAGCGGGTGTTCACGGCTGATGCCAGCCAGCGCTTGGCCAGCGTGCTGAAAGGGCTGCGTGCCACGCAGGATGACATGGGCCTGACCTCCGCCGCGATGGATGCCGCCGAGAACGACTTCTCCGCCGGCGCGGCTATATACCTGCCGGACGGTCGGCAGGTGAATGCGCGGTTTCAGCAGGGCGGCCTGGACGAACTGGCCACCTATGTGCGGCTCGCGAAACTGAGAAAGGGGTGAGCATGTACCACTTGATGCTGGGCGGTGTGCGAATAGCTCACCAGAGCGGCTGGCCAAACGTGACCTATGAGCCAGAGGGCGGTACCTCCAGCGTGCGCCTGAGCGAGGGCAAGCTGGTGGAGATGTCGCACTGGGAAAAGATGCGCATCTCGATCAGTGGTAGCGGGCTGATGGGTGCGGGGCTTGAGGGTGTGGACTTCCGCTCTGACCTGGACCTGTGGAGCATCAAGGCCATGCGCCTGAACACGGCCAGCCTGACAGCTACGCTGACCACCGAGGTGAGGCCCGATGCGCCGGTGTGGTGCGATGCCCTGCTGGAGGATGGCCGCGAGCAGCGCACGCCGGTCACCATGGATGGTCGCGTGGCAACCATCACGCCTGTGGCGGATGCCGTGCAGTACAGCATTGGCTGGCTGCCTCGCTTTACCGTGCGCTGCCGCCGCCCGACTGAAAGCAGTGAAACCCGAACCAATGACTGGCAACTGATCTGCCTTGAGGTGTAACGCATGCTGAACAGCCTCCCGCTCAACAGCGCGCCGCTCAATTCTGTTGCCGTAAGCGATAGCCAAACCATAACCATCCAACCAGGTGGCAGCTTTACCTGGCGCTGGGCCGCCACGCTGGCGGGCGTTGATGTATCGGCCACCCTGGCCGGGCCAATGCGGATCGAGGCCGTAGAGGATGGCGACCGGGTAGCCACGTTTGATCTGTGGCTTGGCCCGGACCCTGTGACTATTGCGGATTACGCCGGCATGGCCGTGACGCTGGACTTTGTGGTGATGGGCGATCCGGTGTTGGCTGTGCGGCTTTTCACTGGCTCACTGGTGCAGCCCGAGTTCGATGTGCTCACCCGCGTGCTCAGCTGCACGGCCACCACGCGCCTGGCTGACACCATCGAGGCCATGCCGATTGAGCTGATCGACGCGCTGGTAGCGGGCCAATGGTCCGTGGATGTATTTGAAGAAACCGCCGGACGTTCGCGCTGGGAGTACGCGCAGGAGCGACTGAGCACCCGCACCGCCAGCCTGTGCGCTGGGCGGGACGGGCAGCCGCGCATTGTGGAGTGGTACCCGGCGGGCACTGCCTATGAGTTCGCCCCCGGCAGCACGGCATACCAGAGCCTGGATATATCGCTGGCCAGCCTGAGCGACACCACCAACGTGGTCGAGCTGGAGATGGACTACCGGTATTCCCGGTACCGAGAGCGCGGGCAGAGCTATAGCTGGCTGAACCCCGCGACGGGCGGCAATACCAGCATCACCGGCTTTAACGCATGGCGTGCCGACAGTACAGAGCTGCCTGACATTCAAATGGTGACGGACGCGGTCGAGAGCGCAGGGTGGTTTATTACCGCGTCAGATTGGTACCGCTTGCCCGGTGACCTGCCAGAGCTGCCGCAGCCCTGGTACAACAAAAATATTGATCTGCTGTTGGGGGCTGACTTCACCACGGCGTTCCGCTGGAGCCAGCGCGCCGTCGAGGCTTACCGGTTCCGGTTGGAGGTTGCGGCCGCCGTGGCGGCGGTGGGAGAGGTCATCACCCGTGACCGCGTGGTGCTGGATACCGACACGGATGCGGACGCGCTGTGGGAGTCCAGCCGCACTAATCCTGCCGCGGTAACAGGCGACGAGCCTATCGATCAGCTGCCGCGCCGCGATCAGCCCCGGCTTGATGTGGCAATCAACACCGCGCTGGCTCGCGCCAGGTCGCAGCTGCTGCAGGCTCAACGGGGTAACCGCGTGAGCTGGCAAGTGCCACTAGGCCATGCGCTGGACGTGGATATCGGCCAAGGCATCAGGTTGGCTGACCGCGCCACTGCGACGGGCGTTGTGGTGGGGCTAACCGCTGAAGGCGACCAGGAGACCGGCTCAGCCATGCTGACCATCACCCTGGCTGTGAGCCGCGGTGAGGCGGAAGCGGTGGCTGATGTGCTGGCCCCGCCAGATCCTCCGGAGTTTGTGGACGTGGTAGCGCCTATCATCAACCCGGTGCTGCCCACGCAACTGATCAAGGATTCGTCCAGCCCGCCCTATAACGAGGAGATGCCCGGGTTTGCCGGCAGCTACTCGATTGGCACCTGGCCTCCGGAGAATCGCTACCCCCGCCGCTTTGCGATTGACGCACCGGAAATACCTGAGCAATGGCGGGACGAAATCACCGCGGAGCGCGCCGTAGTTATCCGCGTTGCGCCCCCTGTTGATGTGCTGGAGATATAAATGGCTACCCCTACTGAACGATCCACGGGCATTCGTGAGCGCCTCAGCGCGCGTTCCAACGGCCTGAGCAGTCGCACCAATGCGCGGGCGGACGGCATACAGGAACGACTTGATGCTCGCCATCAGCGCAAGGCGGGCGAGCTGGTACAGAACCTGCTCGACATGGCCAACCCTGGCAAGCCGCTCCCCACACTCAAGCGCGAAGAGCCCCGCGGCGGCATCCCCCAGCGTCGCGGTTACAGCGAGGTGAACCAACAGCCCGGCACAGGCGGGCAGGGAGGCATTGCCGGCCCCCTGCAGGAACTGGACATCGACCAGCGCGAATACTACGCCCCGCTACTGAGCAGTGACGGCCTGTTTGCGCTGCCGCAGATCAAAATGCTGCAGATGACAGACGGCGGCGGCAATCCGTTCCAGGTGCAGCTGGCTGATCCGCACCCGCCAGAGCCTACGCCATGAGGCGGGCGTTGATGTGGCCCTGGCATGGCCCCGTCGCGAATGGCGCCATCACCCTTACTGATGAAAGCACACGACCTTACCCGCAACCCATCGACACCGTAGGCCCCGACATTTACGCCGGCCCCGGCGATACCCATCTGATCACCGTGCCGGGTATTGACCCCATCACACCGGAAGAAGAGGCTGTTGCGCCCCCTGGCGGCGAGTGGTGGGCCGGGCAGGCGCTGATTACCGGTGCCAGCTTGTACGGCCAGGCGCTGCGAGGCTGGATCTACCAGGCCGAGGACGGCAGCCGCTGGCGTGTTCATATCCGCAATGCGGTGGTGAGTGCCTCGGACACGGTGGGCGAGTTTGTTACCCGGCGCTTTGGCGAGTGGCATGTAGAGCCGCAGGAGAAGGTGCAGGGGTTTGCGTTGGGCTATGGTCGTGCAACAGGGGCAGATGCGGCCAAGGTGTTTGCTGACCTGCGCTCATCCGCCAACGGTGTATTGCGCCTGCATAGCGTCAGCTCCACTGGCCGGCATGCCGTGTTGGCCCTGGCAGCGTATCAAAGCGCCAACGTCTCACCTCTGGACAAGAAGCCGCGGCCCTACCGTTTCTACCTGTGCAGCGTGACGGGTACCGGCGCCGATCTGTTGGTGAACGTCAGCCTGCTTTATGACATCGCGGACATTCGGCCAGCCAGCATATTCACCGAGCCGCCCATTGATAACCGTATCCTGGGTTATGTGCTGGGCCCTGAAGTGGCGCGCTCCCCGGCGACGGAAGACGGGGTGTATGTGGGCGACCGCGTGACCTATGATTTTGCAACCGAGGTGCTGACCGGGCCCGGTGGCGGCACGGACGTACCCCGCGCCGGCGAGTACACCGAGCATTACCGCTGGATGTGGGCTGTGCGCTTTGCTGATGAAACCCCGGTGCCGGTTTACTTCCACCTCGGGCTGGTCAGTCAGGTTACGAACAACGGCCTTCAGTGGGAGACCGCCACCCAGCGCGTGCAGGTTGAGCGCACAGACGGCACCACTCAGATAGAGGTATTGGGCCTGGCTCAGTTGGCTGGTACCAGGGTGGCCAACACGGATGCGGTATTTGAAACAGAGGGCGCTGCGCAGAACTGGATTCAGCCGCTGCCCTGCAGCGTGACCAGTACCGTGTCTGGCGATGTGGTCAGCAATGTGTATCTGGTGGGCAGCGAGACAGCAACGGTCGGCGGCCAGGATCTGGAGAATCTAGGCAGGCCGCCTGGGGCGCTGTTGACCGGCGACAACCTCAGCCGTCGCCCGATCGCGCAGGTATTCGCTGGCCCGAAAGACTCGCAGCTGGGCTCTGAAATCAACGTGCAGTACCTGCTCGACCTGTTCAGCAACAACTGCATGGGCCTCAGCACGCGCAGCACCAGCACCGCCGGCAGCTATGTCGGCGCCCTGACGCCAGACGGACTCAAAACCAGCACCGGCACCTGGTCCGAAACCAACCTGTTGCAGTACGGCAGCTACAACCCCAAAACCGGGCAGATCATCATCGCCGCCCCCACGCCCGTCAACTGGATATAACCATGCAGAAATTCGCGAACAACTGGGCGACTGTGCTGAGCGCGCCCCTGGCCAGCACAGACAACACCCTGACCGTGCCCACCGCCCAGGCGGACAAGCTGACGTTTGCCTCTGGCGATTACTACGACCTGACGATTGACCCGAACGGTGACGCCCCTGAGATCCTGCGCATCACCGGCAAGAGTGGCGGGGTGCTGACGATTGGCTCACGCGCTCGCGAGGGCACTGTCACGCCTGGCAGCTGGGCGGCGGATACCGTAATTGCTTGCACTGTGACGGCGGCATTTGCTGAGCTGATACAGCAGGGCGGCGCCTCCGCAGGATCGCCTGCGATTTTGGTAGACGAGGAGGCCGGTACTTTTGCCGTGCCCGCGGGCGCTGCCAACGTATGCGTATTTATGGGCCTGGGTGATGTTGTTTTGGATCTGCCTGTCCCGTCTGCGGGGCAGGGTCATTCGTTCGATCTGTATGTGTCGGGCGGCGCCGAAGCTGGGGATCTTCGATTGCGACTAACCGGGGGGCCGATTTCTATTCTGGGTGGGCCGGCATTTCAAAGCGGTAACGACCTGAACGGGGACTTGGTCATCACTCCCAGCAGCGATTATTTCTATGGCCGAGTTGTATTGAGTAGCGCCTCTACCGAGGTGTCGTTCGGCCTGTTCCTACTGACCTCGGACTCTGCGTGGTTTGCCCTGACGCCCCCGGACCCGCAACCCAACTGAGCAACAACCCGCCTACAGTAACGGAGACACCCATGCAGCCTACCCAGCTCGCACTTGTGATTCATAAGGGCGCGACCTTCCGTGCCCTTCTGCGCGTCATGCAGCCGACGCCCGAATACCGCGATATCACCACCATCAGCCCCACCGCCCCGTTGCGCCTGACCGTAGACCACGGACTGCCGACCGACTGGCCGATCTGGATCGAGCTGGTCCGCCAGTTGCCAGCCCTGAACCGTGCGCTGCCTCAGGAGAGGCCGCACTTCGCGCGGATGGTGGATGCCGAAACGCTGGAGATCAGCACCATCAATGCCACTGGCAGCAAGGCCTCTGGCGGCCAGATCGTGTACTACCCACCCCTGCCGCTGACCGGTGCCACTGCAGAGCTGACCCTGTATGAGAAGGGCGCGGCTGTGGGCACCTTGCCGGTGACCGTGGATGCGGGTGGCTGGGTAGATGTGGTGCTGACCGATGAGCAGACCGAGGCGCTGGAGTGGAGCGCGCTCGAGTACACGCTCGACGTGCAGCTGGGATCGACTGACGTGCTGCGGGTTTATGCGGGCAAGGTGACTGCCATTGCGGCAGGAACTGCTCCGGCCACCTGTCAGGGCTTTGCTGTGATTGGTGGGGACCGTGGGCCTGCCGGGCCAGCAGGCGAACCCGGCCCGGCCTTCCAGGTCGACGCCACTGGGCTGCTCGCTGATCGCTCCGCACACGACGGCGAGGATCTGAACTTCTCGTACCTGGCAACGGACAACGGGATGCTGTACTTCCGGATCGCTGGTGGCGGATGGTCAGACGGCACACCGTTTCAAGGTCCGCCCGGCGAAGCCGGACCAGCAGGCCCGATGGGTCCGGCTGGGGCCCAGGGCCCGGCGGGTGCTGATGGTGCGCAGGGCGCGCCAGGACCACAGGGTCTGCCGGGCCCGGAAGGACCAGTTGGGCCAGCAGGCCCGCCAGGTGCTCAGGGTTTGCAGGGTGAAGCCGGCCCCCCAGGTCCGGAGGGGCCGATTGGCCCGCAAGGTCCGCAAGGTGAAACCGGTGCGGGCCTCGCAATACTGGGTAGTTTGGATTCGATCGCCGAGCTACCCGGCACAGGCATCCAAGGCGATGCCTATATCATCAATGGCGACCTTTGGGTGTGGGCGACTGCGTCTTCTGACTGGGTCAATGCTGGAAACATTCAGGGCCCGCAAGGTATACAGGGCGAAGACGGTGAATCAGGCCCGCAAGGGCCAGCCGGGCCGCAGGGCATCCAGGGCGAAGTGGGGCCGACCGGGCCGACCGGGCCCGAGGGCCCGCAGGGTGTTCAAGGTGTTCAAGGCCCAGCAGGCTCCGCAGGTCCTGCCGGAGAGGATGGACGAGAAGTCGAGCTTCGCAACGACGGGACCCACCTCCAGTGGCGTTACTTGGGGGATGTAACATGGATAAACCTGGCGGCGCTATCGGATCTGGGTAGCGGCGGTGGCGGCGGTGGTTTTACTGCGGTTTATGGTAAAGCGACCAACTCGGCAAACGTAAGTGTTCCAAGCGGAACATTCACTGAGGTCACGCTAAACACCACAGTGCATGAAGCCGGTGGTGAGATACATAATCCAGCGTCAAATCCCGGACGCCTTACGGTCCCGGCAGGCCAGGGCGGAGCATATATCATCGGTGCGGGTGTCTTTTTGTCGGCTAGCAGTTCAGGACGTCGAGTGCTCCGGGTTCAGAAGAACGGCAGCTCTGACATAGTGCGGCAAGATATTTCACCTGTAACTGTACCCACTGCTCCTACTGGGCTTGTTTGTAGTTCTGTCGTTACTTTAGCGGCTGGAGACTACATCACATGCCAGGCATTCCAAGATTCCGGCAGTACCTTACAGGTTATGGTATTGGATTTTTCTCCGATGCTCTGGATGGCGAGGGTAGGATAATGATGGCGAGCATCGTACTGACCGATATTGACCACTGTTCAGGTATAGCCGTATTAGCAGGCCAGCCAGATATTGAAAAATACTGGTTGTCAGGAAATGTTCTGTTTGTGGCTGATGTGCCCCAAGAATCTCTTGAACAGGCTCAAGCACAGTACAGCCCATTTCAGTCGATGAAGACGCAAACGATAGAAAAAAATAACTCACTTTTTGAGCAGGCCATGCTGGCCTTGACCGCAGACTACCCGCCAAGCGAAATCAGCAGCTGGGAGCGGCAGCGGGCCGAGGCACTGGCATGGCAGGCGGACCATGCCGCACCTACGCCATGGATCGACATTGCTGCCCAGGTGCGCGGAGTGCCGCGCGCGGAGTACCTGCAGCGCACTGTCGCCAAAGTACAGTTGTTCGCCCAGGCCAGTGCATTTCTGGTTGGGCGGCGGCAGGCGATTGATGACGCGATAAGGCGGGCCACTACCATGGCAGAGCTTGAAGCGATCCGGATCGACTACACGCTGCCGGGGGCCGCGTAAGTTCTTCGGCGTTGCTCTGTTCGGGCCATGGACCCATAACGCGCTGTGCCGGATCAAGATGGCACGCATCCAGCTGGAGCTGCAGGCGTACAAGGTTCACGTCAAGATCGGCGTAGGGCCGGGGCTGCCGTATCGGGACCGTGAGTTCGCGATCAATGCGATGGTAGGGCATGGAATGGATGCGAAGGATGCGCGGCGGGCGCTGGGGTAGGCCTAAAAACCGGGACTGCTTAACCCGGCACAACAAGGATGCCGCCTTTGAACACGGCACAGGGATAGTAGCGTAAGCGGGTAGGGCGGGGAGTGACGGGGTTCACGTCTCTGACTTGGGGGAAATTTGGTGCGATAGATTCCCCCAGAATCCCCTAAGCACGCTATAGCATCATCAGGATAGATGCGGTTCTAGGGCCTTGCAGCATATCGCAGTCCCGCAGAATAGGGGGTGCAAACGGATTCGAAATCCGTCCCCCAGAGATTCATTCCCATCAAATCAAATCGTAGACAAAAAAGGATGTTGCTGAAACAGGACCGAGGTCATGCATTGCCATTTGTGTGGGCAGGGAACTGGTCGGGTTTGGTCTCGGCTTTTTTGGCTACATGGGTGTTGAGCTCTGTAAAGTACTCGTAATGGGAAATAGAGGCTTCTTGCAATAGCGCGATTAAGTCCAGTGTAATGCACGTCGCCATGCCTATCTCAGCCATTATCTTTTCTCGCATGGCTCCATAGAACCAAAGCCTCAAGGGGTCTTCTGTCGTTTTGAAAAAGGCAAAGCAGTTGTAGGTAGCGATCCATAGAGTTGTTAGTTCCGTCTGAGCTTTGCCGTAGCTGTATCCTGAGGTTAATTCCTCGGTTATATCTGAGTCAGAGAATGTCTGGTACGCCCCTATAACATCCTTGCTGTCTTGCTCGCTTAGACGTCTCAGCAGGGTTTGAAGAACATTGTCTAGCCTTTCGCGTGACGTGTTTTGTACGTGCTGCTCATGCAGGAACGATTGCTGCTCCCGTTGCAGGGTGTGTTGAGCTTTAAGGGTTTGGTGTTGCTGCCAAAGGATCCCAAGGGTAAGTAAGCCTAGCAGTGGTGCGTAAATCCCTGCCATAGCAGAACCCATCTCTGCCCACTGCCCATGGTCTGATGTGATCCTCCAGCCAAAGTGCCAGATGTAGATGGCGATCGGCGCGAGCAGTGCGGCACCGGCGGCAAGAATGGCTAGGGCGAGCTTGAAACGTTTCATGCGGGGCTTCCATGCGGTGGCAGAGTTGCAAGCCTAGCATGCAGGGCTGTGGACAGGTTGTCCCCAAGCAGTTGAGGTCAGATGAGGTTTAATTGCATCCTGCAGCGGCTGGTTTGCGCTGAAGCTCGCCACTACCCATACTCGTTGGATATTAAACGGGTGGACGAATCATGCTAAAAGCAGCAAGGGCAGAGCTGAGAGCGGCGAAAAATGCGCTCGAGCACATGAGTAATGCGGAAAGTTTTGAAGAGTATGAAGACTATTGGAGACAGCTTTTGAACTGTCTTGAGAAGTGTTGGAACAAAGCTGAAAGAGGTTGTCAGCATGTTCGGGATCAGTTTCAGCCATGGCAAGGCAGAACCCAAAACCTACGGAAAAAAGACATGCTGCTTCGCTATCTGAAGCAGGCGCGGGATGCGGATAATCACTCTATTCAAGAGCTTGCGGAGCACAGGCCGGGCGGAACAGGGCTCGGATTTCCGAACGGCTCAGGCCATATTAAAAGGCTGGAAATAGTGAACGGTGAGATTGTCCATTACGAGGGCGATCCTGTAACCCTCACGCACTATCCTTCCAGGCTTCTGGTAAAAAGCGTCGTTAATTCCGGCAAGTGGTATAACCCGCCAACTAGCCATCTGGAAAAGCCTTTGAACTCGGCTGACCCTCGGATTCTAGGGAAGCTTGGGATCGAGTTTTACGAGCGATTCATAGATGAGGCTGAAACGAAATTTTTCTAACTGACTAGCAGATTGACCGGGGTCAAGGCATGACCGTGGTCAAATCTTGCCTTTTGCCTGAGTAATCGGCTGGTCCTGGTTCGGCGATGCGGACGAATCGTCATAGATTATTAGCTCTTCCCGCAATACAAGGATCTCCCTAGGGGCGTCGATACCAATGCGAGCGCACTGGCCATCGGTGTCGAGTATCTCAAGTATCACGTTGTCGCCTATATAAATGCGCTCGCCGATCCGGCGGGTGAGTGCAAACATGGTCTGAATTCCTTTTCAAAAAGCATGAGCATGCCATCGGCCGGCTCGGTTGTCTGCGAACGGGATCTCATTCTGGCCGGCACAGCCAGCTTTGAGCATAAGCCGCCCCGTCGACGAGCTCAATGCCGGAGATTACAAAAGCGTTGGGCGCCATGGATTGCGCGCTCGCGTCCAGTAGGTCAGGTATCTGCGGTTCATTCAGCGGCATCGCGCCCTTCAGCATGGCGATGATGGAAGCGCGGCCGAGTGCACAGCTCTCGTGGTTGATGCGCACGTCACCGCGGATCTCTTCTGCTTTTCGTAGTTGGTCGGGGGTGAGCGGTACGCCCTGGGCTCGCATGCGCCTAACGAGAAAGATCATAGTGTTGGTCAATATGCTGTATGGATGTACAGCATATTGAATGAGGCAGGAAAATCAATCTGTTTGATTCTGGGCAGCCCGGCTGCGTAGGCGGTCTGCAGCCGGGCCTGTTCGGCTGGGCTTATCCTCCGTATTCGTGATGGATGACCTGATCTTTCTCGACATCCTGCAGGCTGTCCCACTCGCAGTCTTGGGGTTCTGCTGAGGCGTCGAGTGGCGGGTAATAGCCGCTGACTCGCCCGGCCCAGGTGGCTCCTGATTGTGATTTGAGTGTTATCTGGATTTGCCCTTGGTGCTCGTCTGACTCCACGAAGACGCGGTCTCCAGACTGAAGGCCGCGGTCAATTTTTGCGTCTTGATCCATTCCAGTCGACATCGTAGTGGCTTTCTTAAAGATCATGCTGAGTGCTCCTGCGTTTAGAGGGAGCAGGTGACGCTATGTGACTGAATGAGGGGTGCAATGGTTAATAAGTGCTTTGCAAGCTCGATGAGGCTGGTGAGGAGCCTGGTCAGGAGGATCAGCCTTTTGAGTGTGTGTTCGTTCATAAGTACCTCAGATTGGCGAGAGCGGGATGCTTTCTTCCGGCTAGGGTGACTTTTTATTTCCGGCTGCTGATCGGTCGGAACCCGACTCAATATGTGCCCGCTTCGGCGGGCTTTTTTATGCCTGCAATTCAGGAGCAACCCATGCAAACGAGAACACTCTTCATCAGCGCCGGCCACTCCGACGCTGACCCTGGTGCTGTGGGGAATGGCTATACCGAGGCCGATATCGTGCTGGAGTTTCGGGACCTGCTCGCCGGCGCGCTGCGCGCCCGGGGTGTTGAGTTCAGCAAGGATGGTGAGCCCGGCCAGAACCTGCCGCTGTCCAAGGCATGGCGGCTGGCGGCCACGCAAGATATTGCCCTGGAGTTCCACTGCAACGCATTCCGCGCGGCAACGGCCACGGGCGTGGAGACACTGAGCTGGCCAGGCCAGATGGATCTCGGCGGGCGCATCTGCAACGTCATCAGCGAGACCCTTGATATCGCCAACCGCGGCGCGAAGGGCGAGGCCAGCGGGCAGCACAGCCGCCTGGCATTCGTGAGCCGTGGCGGCGGGATCATTGTGGAGCTGTTCTTTATCAGCAACCCGCAGGACGTGGCCCGCTACCAGCGTTGGAAGCTGCAGCTTGCGGAGGTGCTAGCCGAGCTGCTGGCAGAGGAGGTGATGTGTGCTGACTAAATACAAGTTGCTGCTGCAGATCGGCGTGGCATTGGCTGTGCTGGTTGTGATCGCGGCCGTGGCCTGGTGGATCATCAGCCCCCGCATCGAGTTGGAAACCCAGCGGGCCGACCGTGCCGAAAGCGACCTGGCCAAGGAAAAGGAACTGACCGAGGTGCAAGCCCTGGTGCTGGAGGGGCAGCAGCGCGAGATCGACCGCGCCGCAGACATCGACCGCAGCATCAAACTGCTCGAGCAAACCATCACCCGCCAAGCCACCCGGCAAGAGCGCGCCATCCAGGAGCTAAAACGCAATGATCAAACCATCATGGATTATCTGGCTGAGCCTGTTCCTGCTGACCTCGGCATGCTCTACGCCCGCCCCGACACCACAGACCCAACCGCCTACCGTGCAGCGCAGCCAGTGCAACCTGGTGCCGTGCCTGCTACCGGGGAGGCCGCCGCTGGTGGTGAATGAGGATTGGCGCCGGGCGTTGGATGAGGTGGAGGGGGCGTTGGAGAGTTGTGCGCTGCAGGTGAGGGGGTGTATTGGTAAGGAGTAAGCTGCCGCGTCGCTGAATGCGCCATAATTCGATAATAATTCAGGAACCAGCTTCTGAAATAGTCGAAATATTAAAGAGCTGGATCGACCTCCCCGGGGCATGATAGCTGATACTGCGTCTGCGGAATCGGATGTCTCCATGTCCCGGGAGCTAGAAGCTCTTGAGAAATAGTGTATCTGTCGTAAGACTCGCCGGTCATGTAAACGGTAACACCGTAGGCGGTAAGCCAGGAATAATCTTGAGTGTCGCCCCGGGGCCACAATTGACCAACGCCAAGATAGTCGTCTAATAGTTTAATAAAAAACTTATCGTCTGTTTCAAATTTAGTTTTTTTGGGGCTGCTGTTTTGAAATGAATCGCCGGAGTCCAAAAGCAGTTGCTCTATATAGTAATCCCTTTTGACGTAAGAAATTTGATAAATCACTTTCTTGTTTTCAAGTTCTGGTAGCTCGGCATAATAATAGATAAT
The DNA here is from genome assembly GCF_014637955.1 of Halopseudomonas salina. Classification (NCBI taxonomy): domain Bacteria; kingdom Pseudomonadati; phylum Pseudomonadota; class Gammaproteobacteria; order Pseudomonadales; family Pseudomonadaceae; genus Halopseudomonas; species Halopseudomonas salina. The sequence goes on from NZ_BMFF01000001.1 coordinate 409,648, forward strand.
TGAATCAAATAGCGCATGGTCTACTTTTACTATCCAGTAATCATTATTAGATTTTTCTATTTTTTCATCTTTATGGATTTTTTGTACTCTTGTTATCTCATCAAAAATTTTTATGCTTGGAAAACTTACAGGATATGGATTGCCCATATCTAGAATCCGTCCAAGCTCTAGCTCGGTAATTTTTTCTTGTTGGCTTTCTATTATCTCTTTTAATGCCGATGCGTCTTTTTTTAGGGATGACCGTTCAGAGTCAATATATTTATTATCGTTCCTTAATGAGTTTAGCTTCTCTTCAAGCTGGAACTTCTCCGAAGTTAGTGAGTCAACAGTAATTCTATGGTCATAGTTAAGCTGTGCGTTGAGCGATGGAAATAAAAATTGCACTGCAAATCCAATGCCCGCAGCACCCGAGGCTATAGAAATTATCACAGGGCTACCTTTCCAATCCATGTCGCTTTCCTTTTGCAGCTTTTTAGTTCAGTACTCATAATTGACGAGCTTTGGTGTTCGTAAACCCTTTCATATAAGCAAGTCTGCTAGAGCTGACTCATACTCTCTAATAGCTCGCCACTTGTCCGGAAGGGCTGCGTCCGGATTATTAGCATAATGTTTGTTGGCTACGCCAGTCTGCCCGTGGTCCTGCAGCAGATCCCGCAGGTGCGGCTCGATGCCGGCGCGCTGCATCACCTGCTTGATGGTGCGGCGCAGATCCCTGGGCGTAAATGGCTGTACGCGCTTGCCGGCTTCCTTTTCGATCCAGGAGGCTTCGTCATCGATGAACCTGACGATCGCGTTGCGGGGTGTGCTGATCACCATGGGCGCATCGCCTGTGTATGACCACGGCCATTCATGCTGGCCGGTCAGGGTACGCACCTCCTCAAGGATCCCGATCGCGCGATCGGTGAGCGGCGTCATGTTCACCCTGGCTTTGCCTCGGCCCTTCAGGCTGGGCGTGCTGAATACCTTCCCCTCGATGTCATACGCTGACCATGGCGCCTGCATCATCCGGTAGGGCCGCTGGCCTCCGGTGGCGATCATGAACTGCACCAACAGCGTGACCAGCTTCCCTACCTTCTTTGCCTTCACCAGGTTGTGCCAGAAGTGACGCAACTCCTCATCTGTCAGCGCTCGATCGTGAGCGTTCTCGCCTTCCTTCTGCCGTCGCAATGCCGCCACCGGGTTGTGTGTCAGCCCGAATGATTTGCGGCTCTTCCTTGCAACGTCATACTCCGCCTGCAGCCCCATCTGAAATGCCGCGTGTAGATACGTGCGCGCTCGGTTGTACTGAGTCTTCGCGCCACGCTCCCAGAACGGGGAGAGCAGCGTCATGCAATGGATGGGTTCGATATCGCGGGCTTTGAGGGCCACCACTTCTGGATGTTTTTCGATGAAATCCTTGGTGATGATGCGCTCGATCTCCTTGGCCGACACCACGGCATTGGCGTGCAGCTCGGCCGTATAGTCCTCGAGGAGATCTTGCAGGGATCCGCGCCTGGCTTCGGTCGCTGCTTTTTGCAGAGCTTCAGCCTCGGCCGCGGCTTCATCGGTGGCACGCTGCTGCAGTTGGGCTTTGAGATTGGGGTGTTCCTGCCGCAGGCCGGCCAGCTCGGATGCCTTGGCCCGGCATTCAGCCAGGGTCATCACGCCGTAGGTGCCGATCTTGATTGCCTCGGCCTTCCCCTCGAAGTGATACTGGTAGTACGCCTCGGTTGCACCAGACTCCCTCCGGCGGAAGAGCAGGGCACCATCACCCCGACCGCCGACCCGCTCCGACACTTTCCCCTTCAGCGTTTTAACTTCCCGATCCGTCAGCCTGGCCATATTGGTCCCTGTTTTGGTCCCTGTTTCTACTCGGTTGGCATCATATCTGGCTGTACACCATCGGACAATCGCAGGTCGTTAAGTGTCTGTTTTGTATAGGGTGTAGGCTTTTCAGGCGGACAGGGCTGTCCGTGAAAATACGCGCCGATCAACGCCTCCTAAGCGGTAGGTCCCCGGTTCGAATCCGGGCTCGCGCACCAATCTTGGTATTTCTCCCCCGGATCCGACACTTTTACGCGCCTGCTGCTTGAGCCCGAGCGTGATACGGGTGAATCGAACCATTTATTCCAATCCGCTCAGATACGTCGCCAGTGCCTGGAGCTTCTCCTCTCCGAGAGCTGCAAAGGGGGGCATCTTCGTGCCCGGTTTGAGCTCCCTTGTATGTCCGATCCAGCGGCTGAAGCTCTCCGGGTCCATGGACAACGTATCCGCAGCCAGACCCAGGCGACTCCCTACATGGGTGAGATCGGGGCCGGTCCGACCCTTGGCATTGGTGCCGCGAATGGTGTGGCAATCTACGCAGGTGTTGGTCATGAATACTTGCTGGCCGCTCAGGGCGGCTTCACTGGTAGGCGTTTTTGCCGGTCGGGCCTGCCTGGATAACCACTCCTCGAATGCCTGCTGCTCCATTACCTTTACCTTGAAGCGCATAAAGGAATGGGACGTGCCGCAATATTCGGCGCAGACACCCTGAAAAGTGCCGGTACGGGTGGGTTCCAGGAGCAGTTGGTTGGTGCGGCCGGGGATCATGTCCACCTTGCCGCCCAGCGCAGGGATCCAGAAAGAATGGATAACATTGGTGCTGGTCAGTTTGAACAAAACCGACTTGCCGACCGGCAGGCGAATTTCGTTGGCCAGCTCTATAACCTCGCCAGCAGCCGTTGCATACGAGATGCGCCACCACCACTGCTCACCCGAAACACTGATGTTCATCTCGGCCTGCTCGTGCCGGCGAGTGTCTGGCATCAGCGAGAGCCCATAGATCAACAACGCAGACAGTACGACCGCGGGAAACAGGATCCCTCCTCCAACGATCATCCATTGGCTCCTGTTGGAGTCGTGTTTCGCCGGATTGGCCCTGATGACGAAGAGCGCAAGGGCTACTACGGAAATCCAGATGAGCATGCCGCCACCAAGCATCCACCAGAACAGCGTGGCAATGCGTTCAGCCTGCAGTCCTGCGGGTGCCAATATGGACTGGCTACCCTCACAGGCACTCAGTGTGATCGCGAGGAGCGCGATAGTTGTGCGGCAAATACAGGTCAACACATATTGCCAGGTCCAATCCATGATCCGGTCCATTCGACGATTCAATTATTTACGACATCACCATAAACAAAAAGTTAGCCAGGGGGTGTGTGGGATCAATAGCGCGCTTCGTGCAGCTTTGGTGCGCATCGCAGGAGAAATATGCCTGTTTTGGTGCGCCTATTTGTGTCAATTGGACCATCGATTCATCTAAATGTCGCATTCAGGACCATATTGACGAGAAAAACACCCGGGTATGCACTTAACTGTACTGGTACAGGCCTTGCAACGGCTTGAGGGACTGTGGACTGGCAGCTTGCCAGCTGTCTCGCGCTGGGCGTGAGATATTCTCCTTTCCCGCATGACGGCTGTACCGTCATTGCGTCTCAAGCCGGTACGGGGCCGACAGGGAGAGTGAGACTCCATAATAATTATTCCAATCTGGAGATTTTCAATGAAGACGGTGAAAACTACCCTAGCAGTATTAGCGACCGCTGCCGCACTGGGTGCAAGCAGCTTTGTACAGGCAGGCGCTACGCTTGATGCGGTCAAGAAAAAGGGCTTTGTACAATGTGGCATCAGTGATGGCCTTCCGGGTTTTTCCTATGCGGACGAGAAGGGTAACTACCTCGGACTGGATGTGGACGTGTGTCGCGCCATGGCGGCGGCGTTGTTTGGTGACGCCAGCAAGGTCCGCTACAGCCCGCTGACGGCCAAGGAACGCTTCACCGCATTGCAGTCGGGCGAAGTTGACGTGCTGTCGCGTAACACTACCTGGACAAGCTCGCGGGATGCCAGCCTCGGACTCAACTTCGCCGGCGTCAATTACTACGACGGTCAGGGTTTTCTGGTTAACAAGAAGCTCGGTGTTACCAGTGCCAAGCAGCTTGATGGTGCTACCGTCTGCATCCAGGCTGGTACAACGACCGAGCTCAATGCGGCGGATTATTTCCGCGCCAACGGCATGAGTTTTACTCCTATCACCTACGATACTTCTGATGAAAGCGCCAAGTCTCTCGAGTCAGGCCGTTGCGATGTGCTGACCTCAGATCAGTCACAGCTTTACGCACAGCGTATCAAGCTTGGTTCTCCCGGCGACTACGTGGTGCTGCCAGAGGTTATCTCCAAGGAGCCGCTGGGCCCGGTGGTGCGTCATGGTGACGACGAGTGGTTCGACATCGTCAAGTGGTCTCTTTTTGCCATGCTCAACGCGGAAGAGATGGGCGTCACTTCGGCCAACGTCGATGAGATGCTGAAAACGCCGAAAAATCCGGATGTTGCACGCTTGCTCGGTGTTGAAGGTGAGTACGGTAAGGAACTCAATCTGCCGAAAGACTGGGCGGTGCAGATCGTCAAGCAGGTCGGCAACTATGGAGAAAGCTTCAGCCGCAACGTCGGTGCTGGGAGCGAACTGGAAATTGAGCGCGGCCTCAATGCCCTGTGGACCAACGGAGGCCTTCAGTACGCACCACCGGTGCGCTGATACTTCGCGAGATCAGCTTCGCGACTGATCTTATGGTTCCGCTGATGTGAGTCCCGTCCGCCTGGTGGGCGGGGCTTGCGAGAGGGTTTTCATGCAAACTGCTGCGAAAGCGCCGCGTCCGAAAGGTTCACTCTGGACTGATCCAAAGGCACGAGCCTGGGTTTTTCAGCTTGTTGCCATTCTTGTTGTAGTGGCCCTTGGCTGGTTTCTGTACAGCAACACCATGATCAATCTGGAAAAGCGGGGTATCACCACCGGCTTCGCTTTTCTCAATAACACTGCCGGTTTCGGGATCGCGCAACATCTTATCGAGTACACCGAGACGGATAGTTACGGCCGGGTATTTCTCATCGGTCTGCTCAATACCTTGCTGGTTTCGGTTATCGGGATTGTGATGGCCACGTTGCTCGGCTTTACGCTGGGTATTGCCCGTCTCGCTCCGAACTGGCTCGTCAGCAGGCTGGCCACCGTTTACATAGAGATATTCCGTAATATCCCGCCATTGCTGCAGATCCTTTTCTGGTACTTCGCCGTTATGCTCTCACTTCCCGGGCCGCGGCAGAGCCTGGGTGTGTTCGACAATTTCTACCTGAACAGCCGGGGTCTCTATGTTCCCGCGCCGAGCGTCTCTGACACTTTCGGGTTGTTCCTTGGCGCGTTGGCAGTCTCGATTGTGGCAATCATCGTGCTCGGGCGGTGGGCCAAGCTGCGGCGTGAAGCTACGGGGCAGATATTTCCTGTTGCCCTGTCGGCTATCGGTATTCTGCTGCTGGTTCCCGGCATCGCGGTGATCGTCGCTGGCAGTCCGCTGGACTGGACTACGCCAAAACTGACTGGATTCAACTTTACAGATGGTTGGGTACTGATACCGGAGCTGATCGCCCTTACGCTGGCTCTGACGATGTACACAGCGGCTTTTATTGCTGAAATCGTCAGGGCAGGTATTCAGTCGGTCAGTCACGGCCAGACCGAAGCAGCCAGCTCTCTTGGCCTGCCGCCGGGCAGGACCTTGCATTTGGTGGTCATTCCCCAGGCGTTACGCGTGATCATTCCACCGCTGACCAGTCAGTATCTCAATTTGGCGAAGAACTCCTCGTTGGCCGCGGCGATTGGTTATCCGGAGATGGTGTCGCTGTTTGCTGGCACCGTGCTCAACCAGACCGGGCAGGCAATAGAGGTTATCGCTATCACCATGAGTGTTTATCTGGCCATCAGTATCAGCATTTCGATGTTGATGAACTGGTATAACAAGCGCATTGCGCTGATCGAGCGGTAAGGGCAGCCCATGCAGACTCATCATTTCAAACCCGACCTTCCGCCGCCGCGTCAGAGTATCGGGCCAGCGGCATGGTTGCGTGCCAATCTTTTCTCCAGCTGGTTCAACGGCCTGCTCACGGTAGTCGCGCTCTATCTGATCTGGCTAATCGTGCCGCCACTGGTGCAATGGGCATTTCTCGATGCCGACTGGCTGGGTGAGACCCGCGCTGATTGCACGAGTGACGGTGCGTGCTGGGTGTTTATCAAACAGCGTTTTGGCCAGTTCATGTATGGATTTTATCCGACAGAGCTGCGCTGGCGGGTCGACCTGACAGTGGTTCTGGCCATTCTGGGCGCCGCGCCGCTGTTCATTTCGGCTATGCCGCGCAAGGCGCTCTACGGGATCGTTTTTCTGTTGGTGTATCCGTTGGTGGCCTATTGGCTTCTTCACGGAGGGATGGGGTTGGAAGTGGTTCGCACCAGCCAGTGGGGCGGCCTGATGCTGACTCTGGTCATTGCTGCGGTGGGTATTGCCGGTGCCTTGCCATTGGGCATAGCCCTTGCTCTCGGGCGCCGTTCCGACATGCCGGCCATCCGGGTTATCTGCGTCACCTTCATCGAGTTCTGGCGAGGCGTGCCTCTGATTACGGTGTTGTTCATGTCGTCGGTCATGCTGCCGCTTTTTCTGCCGGAGGGTATGAGCTTTGACAAGTTGATCAGGGCGTTGATAGGCGTGATTCTGTTTCAGTCCGCTTACATCGCAGAGGTGGTGCGCGGCGGGTTGCAGGCAATCCCCAAGGGGCAGTATGAAGCCGCTGAAGCCATGGGGCTTGGATACTGGCGGGTCATGGGACTGGTGATCCTGCCCCAAGCGCTGAAAATGGTGATTCCGGGCATCGTCAACACCTTTATTTCGCTTTTCAAGGATACCAGTCTGGTGATCATCATTGGATTGTTCGACCTGCTCAACAGCATAAAGCAGGCGACCACTGATCCCGCCTGGTTGGGTATGGCCACCGAGGGATATGTATTCGCTGCCCTGGTTTTCTGGATCTTCTGTTTCGGTATGTCCCGCTACTCCATGCACCTGGAGCGCAAGCTGGATACGAGCCACAAGCATTAGGAGTATGGATATGAGCGAAGCTAAGGTTGAGTCGGTCATCGCTGACCGCATGATAGAAATGGTTGACGTTAACAAGTGGTATGGCAATTTCCATGTGCTCAAGGACATCAATCTGAATGTACGGCAAGGCGAGCGGATCGTTATCTGCGGGCCTTCCGGTTCGGGCAAATCCACGACCATTCGCTGCATCAATCGTCTGGAGGAGCATCAGCAAGGTCGGATCCTGGTCGACGGAACTGAGCTGACCCAAGACCTTAAGCATATAGAGGCAGTAAGGCGTGAGGTCGGCATGGTGTTCCAGCACTTCAATCTTTTCCCCCATCTGACAGTTTTACAAAATTGCACGCTTTCTCCCATGTGGGTAAGGCGCATGCCCAAGCGCAAAGCCCACGAGCTGGCCATGCATTATCTTGAGCGGGTCAAGATTCCAGAGCAGGCTCACAAGTTTCCGGGGCAGTTGTCCGGGGGGCAGCAACAGCGCGTTGCCATTGCCAGAGCCTTGTGCATGCAGCCAAAAATCATGTTGTTCGACGAGCCGACCTCATCACTGGACCCGGAAATGGTCAAGGAAGTGCTGGACACGATGATTGGTCTGGCGGAAGACGGTATGACCATGCTCTGCGTGACCCACGAGATGGGCTTCGCGCGTACTGTTGCGGACCGGGTGATCTTTATGGATCGCGGGGAAATTGTCGAAGAGGCTGAACCCAATACGTTCTTTACCAATCCGGTGAACGAAAGAACCAAGCTTTTCCTCAGTCAGATTCTGCATTGAACCTGGCACTGACAGGGTCGTCACGCATGTGGAGGTCATGGATCCTGGCGACAAGGCTTTGTTAGCTTTTATTACTTTTTGCCATGTCGCCAGATCGATGATGTCAATTTGCTCTCCAGTACCGGAACCAGTCGGCTGGCTTTGAGTTATACTTTTGACATTGTCACCGCTTACTATCCCGACCAATCCATGCGGCAGACCCCAAGGAAGGAGTGAGTTTGTCGATGGACAAGGTAACCGCGCCGGGCCGACACGAAAGTGGCAAACCGCAGTTCTGGCAACTGGCCAGGCGCTGCTGTCAGCTTGCTGCCTCGGTCGACGTTGCTTTTTTCTTTCTGTTCCATCTTCTCGGATCGCCAATTCTGGCTTGGATCAACGTGGTCAGCGTGGGGCTCTATCTGCTCGCCTACTGGCTGCTGGGTAAACGCCTGAATCAGCCAGCAATCATCCTTATCTGGATCGAAGTAATCGTTCATGCCTTCCTGGGCACCTTGCTGGTTGGTTGGGATAGTGGCTTCCATTATTTTCTGTTGATGTTCATTCCCGCCCTATTTGCGGGTATGCGGCGGCGAAACGCCTGGCTTGCGGTGGGAGGGCTCTGGGCATTTTATGTAGGGCTTTATGCGTTGATGTGGTTTGTTGATCCGTTACAGCCGATAGCCTCTGGCGGACTGCTCGGAGTGTTTCTTTTCAACCTGACCGTTGTTTTCTGTATGTTCAGCTACCTTACTCTGTTCTACATCTCGACGGTTTCGGGAACGCAGCGTGCGCTGCGGCGTATGGCTACGATCGATTCGTTGACCGGTTTGTTCAATCGCAGACATTTGTCGGATCTTGCTGACAAGGAAATCGCGCGCCATGCGCGTAATCCAGAGGAGCTGAGCTTCCTGTTGCTGGATATCGATCATTTCAAAGAGTTCAATGATGAGCATGGCCATGACACGGGTGATCGTATCCTTGAGCGCGTGAGCACGGTGTTGGCTCAGACCTTGAGGGAGCAGGATTATATCGGGCGCTGGGGTGGCGAGGAGTTTCTGGTGGTGCTTCCCGGTACCGGGCTGGAGCAGGCTATCCAGACCGCCGAGCGCATACGTTGCGCAGTTGAAACCTGTTCATGGGTTTTCGCGGATCTGGAAGTCTTTGTGACCGTCAGTGTGGGCGTCAGTCAATATTGCGCGGGTGAAAATTTGAGTTCGGCTGTTGCGCGGGCTGATCAGGCGCTATACGAAAGCAAGCGCAGGGGGCGTAACAGGGTCGAAGTCAGCGCAACCGAGTTGAACTGACTGGAATTATCTGGCCTGACAACGGTCTTCCTAGTCTAGCAAGCCGTCGTGCCCTTCATTAGGTGGCCATCCAGCCAAAAGGAGCTGTCAGGTAGCAATGTTTCAATCCCGTCTTCTTTCTGCGCGCACCTGGCTGAATAGGCTGGACCGATCGCCTTATGCCCTACCTCTTCTCTTCATCCTGTCGATGGCGGAAACGCTGATCGTCCCCATTCCCATTGAAACCATTCTGATTCCCTGGATGCTGAGTCAGCCCCGGCGCCGCTGGACCATAGCTAGCGTGGCGCTCGCCGGTAATATCACAGCAGCTGCGGTTGGTTACTGGCTGGGTGTGCTTGCGTGGGGTCAGTGGGGTGATACCTTGCTTGAATGGGCCGGCAATCCACAGGCTTTCGAGACCTTCGCCACACAAGTTCGACAGAATGGCTTCACAGCGATATTGGCCGTGGGCATTACGCCTACACCTTTGCAGATCGCAATGCTGGCTGCAGGGGTGGTGGGCTATCCGTTTCTCCTGTTTTTACTCGCTGTTACATTGTCGCGGGCGGTACGTTATTTCGGCCTGGCGCTGCTCGTGCATTTCGCTGGAGACGCGGCATTAGGGCTCTGGAAGCAATATTCAAAGCAGATCGGAGTGCTGTTGCTGTTGGTTGCAGCAGTCTGGCTTTGGTTTGCTTTCCGTTGACCGTGGAACCGCTGTCGTCCCAGGCTGTCGAGAAAAGGACAAGTTCGGTTGCATGAGGCAGCCGCTGTCTAAGCCGAAAAGGACCCATAGATGGCCTACCCACAGCGTAGCCTCGCTATCGTCGCAGCACTCCTGCTGGTCGGTTGTGAAGAACAACAGCAGCAGGATTCGCGCCCTACACCCACTGTCGAGGTCATGACCCCGCAGGCGCAAGCAGTACCCAACACCATCGAGTTGCCAGGCCGAGTTCAGGCCATACGTATTGCTGAGGTGCGCGCGCGCGTCAATGGCATCATCGAGGAACGGCTGTACGAGGAGGGCACAGCTGTCGAGGCTGGCGACCAGCTGTTCCAGATCGATCCACGGGAAAGCCGGGCCAACCTGAATGCTGCTCAAGCGCGTCTCGAGCGCGCTCGCGCTACTGCCATGAATGCAGCTCAGGATGTGGAGCGTTACCGGGGCCTGGTGGAGAAGCAGGCGATCAGCCAGCAGGAGTTCGATGCCGCGCAGGCGCAATTGCGCATGGCGCGGGCTGACGTCAAGCTCGCCGAAGCGCAGGTACAGACTGCTGAACTGGACCTGGATTACACCCGGGTAGAAGCCCCCATTGACGGTATTGCCGGCCGGGCCGAGGTAACCGTGGGCGCTCTGGTGCGCGCTGCTGACGGCACCTTGCTGACGCGGGTAGAGCAACTGGATCCGGTGTATGTCAATTTTTCGCAATCCAGCTCCGACCTGCTTGGATTGCGCGCGCAGATCGCCTCCGGTGAGGTCTCGGTTACCGAGAATGAGAAGATCGCGGTCGAGCTGGTTCTGGAAAATGGTGAAGCCTATCCCCACTCCGGTTATGTCGACTTCCGGGCGATGTCGATCGACCGCTCTACCGGTACGGTGCAAGCCCGGGCGCAGGTCCCCAATCCCGATCATCTGCTATTGCCTGGCATGTTCGTAGAGGCACGGGTGACTGCGGGCCAACGCACGGACGCCCTGGTCATTCCGCAGCGGGCGGTGATCATGCAGGATCAGGGTCCCAGCGTGATGGTGGTGGGAGAGGACGGTAAAGCAGCTTCACGTGACATCAAAACCGGCAGCATGCGCGAGGGCAATTGGATTGTGCTTGAGGGGCTGGAGCCGGGCGAGCAGGTCATAGTCAGCGGCTGGCAGGACCTGCGCGGGGGTACCGAAGTGGAGACTGTGCGAGCGGATGAATCCCAAGAGGATAATGGCGACGGGGATGCACCGTGAATTCTACATTCTTCATTCGGCGTCCTGTTTTCGCCTGGGTGCTAGCGCTGGGTTTGCTTCTTGGCGGTCTGATTGCATTGCGCGGTTTGCCGGTCGAGCAATATCCCACCATTGCGCCGCCCTCCTTGAACATCAGCGTCACCTACCCGGGTGCGGATGCTTCGGTTCTGGAAGCCAATGTCACCCAGGTGATTGAAGAGGAGCTCAACGGGGTCGAAGGCTATCTGTACATGGATTCGACCAGTCGATCCAACGGTACCGCCTCGATCGAACTGGTGTTGCAACCGGGCACCGATATCGATATTGCTCAGATGGAGGTGCAGAACCTGCTGAGCCGGGTTGAGCAACGGCTACCGGAAGAAGTTCGGCGCCAGGGCATCAGAGTCTTTCAGGCGTCCTCCAATTTTCTTCTGATCATTTCAGTGTTGTCTGAAAGCGGTGAGATGAGCAGTCTCGAGCTGGGCCATTACGCCACCACCAATATTGTCAATGAACTGCGACGCGTCTCTGGCGTAGGCGATATCCGCGAGTTCTACACGCCCTATGCGATGCGCATCTGGTTTAACCCCGATCGTCTGGCGAGCTTCGGCATGTCCCCCAGCGATGTATTGGCTGCGGTGCGAGCCCAGAACAGTCAGGCTGCCGGCGGCGCACTGGGCGACCTGCCGCTCAGTGAGGGTATCGAGATACACGCACCCCTGGAAACCCGCGGGCGACTGAGCTCACCTGAAGAGTTCGGCGAAATTATCCTGCGCGCTGATCCGGATGGCTCTGTGGTGCGGCTGGAGGACGTGGCGCGAATCGAGTTAGGCGCCCAGGATTATGCCTCGCGTAGCGAACTGGACGATCAGCCCAATGCGGGCCTGGCGGTGCAACTGGCGCCGGGCGCGAATGCGCTGGATACCGCCGCGGCGGTGAAAAAGCGCATGGGTGAACTGGAAGAAGCGTTTCCGGGCGATATCGAATGGATGGTTCCCTACGACTCTACTCCCTTTATCTCCAGTTCCATCGAGCGGGTGCTGTTGACCCTGGCGCAGGCCATCGGGCTGGTGGTGCTGATCATGCTGCTGTTTCTGCAGAACTGGCGCACGGTCGTGATTCCTACCATCGTGATCCCTATCGCACTGGTAGGCACCTGCCTGGGTCTCTGGCTGGTCGGCTTCTCGATCAATCTGCTGAGTCTGTTCGGCATGGTGCTGGCAATCGGCACCCTGGTGGATGATGCGATTGTCGTCACGGAGAATGTAAAGAGACTGATCGACGAGGAGGGCATGGCGCCCTACGAGGCTACGGTGGAGGCCATGGGACAGGTTAGCGCCGCGATCATCGGCACGACCCTGGCATTGATCGCGGTATTCGTCCCTTTGGCATTCTTTCCGGGCTCCAGTGGGGGTATTTACCGGCAGTTTGCGGTCACCCTGTCCATAGCAGTGGGGATTTCGACCTTCCTGGCCTTGACCCTGACTCCGGCGCTCTGCGCTACCCTGCTCAAGCCCCGTGACGACGAGCAGGATAAAAAACAGCGTTGGAGCGACCGTATTTTCGGACCCTTCAACCGCGGCATGAAGCGCACCACCGATCGATATCATGGCGCGGTCAGTTACGTGCTTGCCCATCCGCTGTGGTTCCTGCTGGGGTTTGCGGCCCTGCTGGCGCTGGTCGCGGTGCTCTACCTGCGTATGCCCACAGCATTCCTGCCCCAGGAGGACCAGGGCTCGGTCATGACCGTGGTGCAGGCGCCGCCTGGGTCAACCATCAATGCCACCACCGCCGCTATGGATCAGGTGAAGGACTTCTATGCTGACAGTGCGGCAGTCGAACACACGCTGGCGGTTTATGGATTCAGCTTTTTTGGTCAGGGTCAGGCCCACGGCATGGCATTTGTCAGGTTGCTTCCCTGGGCGGATCGCGAGCAGCGTGCGCCGGAGCTGGTCAATGAGGCCTCCGGGGCCTTTTCGCAGATACGTGAAGCGCGTGTCTTTGCCCTCAATCCGCCATCCATCCCGGCACTCGGCGTGGCAGGCGGGTTCACGTTCAAGCTGGAAGATCGCGGTAATAACGGCTATGAGGCGCTGCTGGAAGCCCGGGACCAATTACTGGGCGCAGCAAGTGAAAGTGAGATGCTTGAAGGCGTGCGGCCCGAGGGCGCGGATCAGGCACCTAAACTGAAGGTAGATATCGATCGTATCAAGGCAAGGGCGCTCGGCCTCTCGATAGCTGAAGTCAACGCCAGCCTGAGTACGACATTTGGTAGTGCCTACGTGAATGATTTCAATATGGACGGCGAGGTGCTGCGCGTGTTGCTGCAGGCCGATTCGCCCTACCGGATCACCCCCGAAGATGTGCTGCAGTTGGAGATACCCAATGAAATGGGTAACAACGTCCCCTTTGGTGCGTTCTCCACAGCCGAGTGGACACGGGGACCGATACAGCTACAGCGCTACAACGGCTACCCGGCCATTACGCTATCGGGCAACGCCGCATCCGGTTATACCAGTGGCGAGGCGATGGACGAGATGGCGCGTCTGGCCCAGGACCTGCCGCGCGGCTTTGATTTTGAATGGTCAGGAGCGTCATACGAAGAACAGCAGGCATCCGGTCAGGTGGGTTTGCTGCTGGGGTTGTCGATGCTCGTGGTGCTCATGGTATTGGCGGCGCTGTACGAAAGCTGGGTAATGCCCATCGCGGTATTGCTGGTCGTTCCCCTAGGGGCGCTGGGGGCGATTCTGTTCGCCATGTTGCGCGGGATGCCGGCTGATGTGTATTTCAACGTGGGGCTGGTGGCGATCATCGGCTTGTCGGCCAAGAATGCGATTCTTATCGTCGAATTTGCGATTGAAGAAGAGGGGCGCGGCAAATCCATTCACGAGGCGATCATGAGCGCGGTCCGCATGCGCTTTCGCCCGGTACTGATGACCTCGCTAACCTTCATCTTTGGCATGTTGCCGCTCATCATGTCCAGCGGGGCGGGCGCTGCCAGTCGCGCTGCGGTGGGCACTGGCGTGATTGGCGGGATGCTGGCCGCCACTATCTTCGGACTGTTTTATATTTCGCTGTTTTATCTTTGTGTCAGACGCTGGTTGAGCCGCCGCCGCCCACCCAGCCGCCAGCACGAAGATGACGACAACTCGGATGGTGAAAAGGGATCAATACAGGGAGCCGGTGATGCGTAATATCTTGCTACCTGTACTGGTGGGGTTTCTGCTTGTCGGTTGCCAGTTTGCTCCGGAACACCAACGGCCCATGCTGCCGACCAACCAACAATATCCCGCGTCGCTCCAGCCAGGTCAGGGGGAGTTGATCGCCAGTGAGGTAAGCTGGAACAGGTTTTTTCTCGACCCGCGTTTACGGCTTCTCATTGACACGGCGCTAGAGCATAACCGCGATATGCAAATAGCAGTCGCACGAATAGAGGAAGCGCGCGGGCAGTTCCGGGTGCGCGATGCCGACCGCTATCCGACGCTGGCGCTGGGGGCAAGTGCGGTTCGCAGTCGTTCGGCGATTCCCTCAGCGGGTGCTGGAGCCTCCGGTACGGGCGGCTCGGCAGCGCCTGCAGCGGGTTTGTCGGGTGGAGGGGTGACCGAGCGTTATACCGTAGAGGTAGGAGTGGCCGCCTTCGAACTCGATTTCTGGGGCAGGGTTCGCAATCTTGCCGAGGGCGCGCGAGCCGAGTACCTGGCGACCCTGGAGGCGCAGCGGGCTTTTCAGCTGTCATTGGTCGGCGATGTGGCCGCTACCTACCTCTCAGTCAGAGGGGCCGAGCAGCGTATGCAGTTAGCGCAATCCACCGTCGCAAACCGGCGTGACGAGGTGCGCATATCGAGGGTTCGCCTGGACGCAGGTATCGCTTCGGCGCTGGAATACAATCAGGCAGAGGCTCTGCTGGCACAGGCGCAGACGCAATTGGCGGAGCTGCGCCTGACGGTGGCTCAACAACAGAATTACCTTACGCTGTTGACCGGGGCTGCGACGTCGTCACCCTTGCCGGAGCCGTATCCGCTGGACCGCCAGCTACCCGCTAGCGCCCTGGCGGCAGGCTTACCCTCAGAGCTGCTTTACAGCCGGCCAGACATCATTGCCGCAGAAGAACGTTTGCGCGCGGCGAGGGCCAACATCGGGGTGGCCCGGGCAGCATTCTTCCCCAGTATCTCCCTGACTGGCAATGCCGGCTACGCCTCCGGCGAACTGGATGGCCTGATCAGTGGTGATAACAAGTTCTGGAGCATCGGTCCGAGCGTCACCTTACCGATATTCGATTTCGGTGGACGCGATGCCAACCTCACGGTGGCACAAGCTCGGGAAAATATCGCTATAGCCGAATATGAGCGCACCATTCAGGCGGCCTTCCGCGAAGTGGCCGATGCGCTGGCGGGCCGCCGTTACCTGGCCGAGCAACTGGCCCTCCAGGAGGACAACGTCGCTACATTGGGCAATATCGCAGAGCTGGCGCGTGATCGCTACGATGAGGGAGTTGTCAATTTTCTACAGGTGCTGGACGCCGAGCGTACCCTATTTGAAGCAGAGCAGGCGCTGGTGCAGATCCAGCGGGCAAAAATGGAGAATCTGGTGGCCCTGTATATCGCCCTGGGCGGGGGAGCCGGAACGGTGGCTACCGACTCCCAATGATGGCGTAAGGCTGGCGACGTCAGTCCTCATCCAGCGAAGGTCCGATCATGCGCGCCAACTGGTCATACACACCCGGCGCGGCTACCAGAAAAGGGTTGCCTTGCAGCAGACCCTCTCCACGCAGAAAGTCGCTCCGCCTTCCTCCGGCCTCGGCAACCAGAACCAATCCAGCCATGCAATCCCAACTTTTGAGCTGCGTCTCGTAGTAACCGATCAATCGCCCAGCTGCGACGTAGGCCGTGGTCAGGGCTCCTGACCCATTGCGAATGAACATGCCACCGTCGGCCAGCAGCTTTTGTAGAAAAGGCAGAAAGTTCTCCTTGCCACTTGGGTGGAAGGTGCCAACACCTGTCAATCCCTCCCTTATATCGGACGCCTGGCTGACCCGCAGGGGCGTGTTGTTGACGAAGGCGCCGCGGCCAATGCAACCATGAAACAACTCGTCGTGGTTCGGGTCAGCGATGGCTCCCACGCAAGGCACACCATCAATCATCATGCCAATGGATACGCACCATGAATGCAGGCCGTTAACGAAGCACGCCGTACCGTCAATGGGATCGACTACCCAAACGCAGCGCGCGCTCAGTTGAGCAGCGCCGCTTTCTTCGCCGACAAAACCATCCTCCGGAAAACGCTTGGCCAGTGTCTGACGAATCAGATCCTCCAGTTGCCGGTCTACCTCGCTGACTACATCCTGGAAATCATTGTTCTTGTGCTCGATTGTCAGTTTGGCGCGCTCGTTGTAGCGGGTCTTGCCTTGTCTTGCGGCTGCGAGAGCAAGTTCTTGGGCGAGTGTGTAACGCGCGTCCAGATCGATCTGGCTCAGGTCAGGCGCGCTGGTGCGCGCATTGATTGTTGCGTGCATACTGGATTTCCGCATAGCTGTTTGAATAGGTCTTCTGTGGTGTTCAGTTTCAATTGACGCAGTCATTCGACGGATTGGCCCCAATTGGCCATCACGTTCTGGGTTTCGACTCTACCAGCCCCTGAGATACCGTCCAATAAAACCACCGACGCCGAATTCATTCGCGACATCGACCAGGATGGGAACCGCAAGGCGGTGCTAGAGGCATAGCTGTCCACCGTAGTCATTCTGATATTGCGGCTGGTTGGTATTGGCGTGGCGCTAGTGTTGGTCATCATCCCAGTGGTGAAGCGCCCGATGGACGGTTACCGGAGGCTAATTGTGCGACAGGTCAGGCAGAGGCGGGTATTCACGCCACAGTGCCGCACCGCCTGAGATTCCCCTGGCCTCTGAAACGATCCGAGTGTTGGCAGGCAGGCTTGTGCTGACGTAACGCGCATTGCCGCCGCCCAGCAAGATCTGGTCAGGATGGAAAAGTGTATTGAGCAGGGCCAGGGCCAGGGCCAGTCGTTCATTCCACGTCTTGCTGCCAATTTTTTTTAATTCGGCATCGCCCAGGTACTGGTCATAGGTCCGACCTTCGGCGATAGGGTGATGCGCGAGCTCCATATGTGGCATCAAGTCACCGTCGCGGAAAATGGCAGTACCAAAGCCGGTCCCGAGAGTGACCACGATTTCCAGGCCAACCCCGTCGATCAATGCAAATCCGATCATATCGGCATCGTTGATGACGCGAGTTGGATAGTTTCCAAGGCGTACCGATAACTGCTTGGCCAGTTCAAAATCAATCCATTCATCGCTTTGTAAATTGGCCGCAGTGAGTACACGGCCCTGGCGCACGACCCCGGGGAACCCGACGGAAATACGGTTGAAGGCGGGCATGTCCCGCGTGAGGCTGGTCACCAGGTCAAGCAGCAGGTCGGGCGGACAAGGATGGGGTGTCACGATCCGCAAACGCTCCGTCAGCATGTGGCCCTTTATATCCAGCACCGCGGCTTTGATGCTGAGCCCGCCTATGTCGACTGCGAGAATACCCGTGGTCATGGACAACTCCTCATGGTCAGATTCCTGCGCACGCTCCGTATACTCCCTTTCAGTGGACTTTTCGGACACACAAGCGTTCATCCTGATGCAGGGATTTTGTGTGAAAGAGCAGTTTGTGGCAATTCCTCAGGCGCCGATGGGAAGCATGCTCGCGAGCTGCTAATATGCGCGCCTGCCTGTCATTGACCAATTCTGCTGGCCTGAATTTCCCTGTTTTTTTTCAGTATTGTCCTAGACTGTCCACTGCACCCTTCAGCCACATCGGAGTTTGAATGCCCAGAAGTATCATGGCCTTTTCCTCGTTGTATTTTGCTACCTTCCTGATGCTTGTCGGTAGTGGTCTACTCGGTACCTACCTGGGCCTGCGTCTGGCTGCCGAAGGGGTCAACGAGATATGGATTGGCCTGCTTATGACTGGTTATTACATTGGTCTGGTTGCTGGCGCGTCCGTAGGTCACCGGTTGATTGCCAAGGTGGGACATATTCGTGCGTTTGTGGCCAGCGCGGGAGTGGTGACTGCCTCTGTACTTGGGCATGCGATGACTGCGGACGTTCAGATCTGGTTCGTTCTCAGGATTGTTGTTGGTGTGGCTATGATGTGCCAGTACATGGTCCTGGAAAGCTGGCTCAACGAACAGGCAGAGCCTCATCAGCGGGGCATGGTGTTCGCCAGCTACATGTCTGTGACCTTTCTGGGCCTGGCAATGGGGCAGGGGATTTTGACGGTGATGCCAGAGCTGGATCTCAGTCATCTGCTGATTGTCTCTATGTGCTTCTCCCTGTGCCTAGTGCCTGTTGCCGTTACCAACAGAATCCACCCTGCGCCTCTGCACCCTGCACCTATGAAGGTACGCGTGTTTTTGAGTCGTATTCCTCTGGCGCTCACCACGGTGGCGGTGTCAGGGTTGTTGCTTGGGTCGTTCTACGGTATGGCACCTGTATTCGCCACGGGTGTTGGGCTGGCGACATCGGAAATCGGTGTTTTTATGGCGGTTACCATTGGCGCGGGCCTGGTCGCACAATGGCCGGCTGGATGGCTTTCCGATCGACTGGACCGGAGCAGGATGATCCAGATCAACGCCATTATCCTGACGGGCGTGGTTCTGATCATCGCGCTGGTGCCCTTACCTCCTTTCGGGTTGCTCGTGATGAGCAGTATGTTTGGCGTCTTGGCATTTACCCTGTATCCAATTGCTGTTGCCTTGGCTAACGACCACATCGATCCGGATGATCGTGTAGCGCTTTCAGCCATGCTATTGGTGACCTTTGGTTTGGGGGCGAGCTTCGGGCCGCTGCTGGGGTCCATACTGATGAAGTTGCTAGGGCCCAATATGCTTTACGTGTTCATGGCACTTTGCACGCTGGTGCTGGTAATGCGGGTCAGGCCCGAACGGGTCACCGGAGAGAATCTGTCGCTGGACGCACCAATTCACTTTCTGCCATCGGGGGGTAACCTTGTAACCTCTTCGTTGTCGGCTGCAATGGATCCACGAGTAGACGAACAACAGGTGGAAGAACAGATGCGCGATGATGTTGCGCCGGGTGCTGGCGCGGACCTTGATGAAGACCAGGACGACCATCGCCCCGGTTAGGGGCTAGTCAGGTAGGGGTCAGCTAGAAAAGATCTTCCTTTTCGAGGCGACGTGCCTCGCGCTGCAGATAGTTCACGAAGCGATCTATCTGGCGTTGCACATTCGCCTGATTCTGACGAAAGGCCAGTCCGACCTGGGTTTCGTTGCTGCCCGAATCGTACTGGGCATGCCGTATCTCGATGCTCAGGTTGAGGCGCCCGCTTTCCGGAAGTTCCAGAGAACAACGCTCAAACAGGTCTCCCGGCGGCAACTGGTGTGTGCAGTCTCCGCTAAAACGGGCCTTGCAGCCTGTTGCGGAGATATCAATGAGGGTGCCATCCAGGGCCACATTGCGCTCTGAGTGACCCAGATGCACCGACAGTTCCATGCTGCGTCGCACGGCAGCCCTGAAGGCCCCACGCTTCTGGTGATAGACCATCTCTTCGGGAAGGGGAGCGCAATAGGTAGGCACTCCATCAAGCATCAACCTTTGCACGCCGGGACAGTGCCAGCGCATGTGTACGCCTTCATGCCAGGCGTCTACTCGAAATGCTTCTCCCGCGGTGGCAAACCGGTCGCCATCGCGGGGCATCATCTCGTCAATCCAGAGGGTCTTGGTGGCATTGTCTATCTGCACAATGAAGCTCTGAAACTTTTGCGGACGGTCAGCGAAGGTAACGCGCAGATGATCACGGTGCTGCTGGATATTTTTCAGCAGCGAGAGAATCTCTACTGGAGAACGGACGTCCCGCGGTGGCTGCGGTCCTGGTTCCTGGTTGAATAAGCTGGACACTGAAGGCTCTCGAGTTCAAAAGGTCAGGCATACTACTACAGTATGCTGGCTATCTGACACGCCGTTCAGGCCTTGGTCAGGTTGCGTTGATTACCGGAACGGCTGGCAACACCTTGACGATCGTATACGCTCTGACTTGCCTCACCCTGATTACGCAGAAGATCAAGTAAGCGGCCAGTGGCCTGTTGATTATGCCGGACCAGTCGCGCGTTGCGCAGGTTGGCTGCCTGGCAGCGTTGCAACGCGTTCTGAAATGCAGAATAGACCTCCAGTAGCGTAGCGGCTCCTGAGGATCTGATGTGTGCTTCGAGCCCATCTCCGGGCGCAATACCAATCTGCGAGCACCAAGTTCGAATAGCGAGGTCATGATGAGCGAGGGCGTCGACCAAGGGGGCTTTGGCAGACAGCAGTTTCTCAAGCTCATCCATGTCACGGTTGATAAGCGCTTGTTGCTCCTGGTCCAGAAGTTCGGCGAAAGCTTCGCAGTCCGGCTGCGCTTGCAAGAACACCTTCTCCAACTGTTCCATCCGCTTTCTCCGCTAATCGCTATACCGGCAAGGAGTCCGGACACGGCTCCGCAGGGTTATTCCAGAGCCAGCAGTCTGTCAGCAATGCGGCCGCTGTCAGCATTATAGCTGCCATCACTGATGGCCTGCCGAATCTGGGCTACACGCTCGCTATCGACCACTGGCAGTTCACGCAGCCGCTCTTCCACTGCTTGTAACTGCTGGGCCTGTGGGCTCAATTTGACCTGTCCATCTTCCGCAGGTGTGTTTTGCGCGTTTCCTTGCGCGGCAGGACGGGTGCCTTCGGCCGCGGCATCACGCTTGCCCATGGTAGCGCCTGTCTGGGCACCCCGATTGGCACTGTTTGATGCGTTGAAGTCAATAACCATTCTGTTTTCCTCAGAACCTGAATGCTTTACTAACACCTGTAACGGCCGATGCAGTCAAAACTTTAGGAAAAATTTATGTGAATCTGGTCACGTTTCTTCGCCGAATTTCACGATCCGATTATAGAGCAAATGAGCAATAACTTCACATTGCGACTTCAACCTGCCCGGGGCCGGTGATTCTGGCCTTGACCACGCGACCGGAGCGCGAATTTCGCACACGTATCTGACTGCCCATATTTCCGTTTTCCAGGGCTTCGCCCGGCATGCGCACCGATACATGGCTGTTGGCAGCACTGATCACCACCTTGTCGCCTCGTTTGACGACCTCCTGCTGCTCCAGCTGATTGGGCGCCAAAACCGTATCGGCCGCCACCTGGCGTCTCAGGCGCAGGCCCGCTACCTGAGCAATGTCGGTCAGATAGGCGTTGTTCAAAAGACCCACGTCACGCTCGAGCAGGGTGATATCCTGCATGGTAATCACGGCATGGCGCGACAGTGGCCGAGTGGTCACAAGAACGGGTTGGTACAGACTCACCTGGGCCGGCACGAAGAGCCGCCAGCGCACCTCACTGTCACAACTGAGTCGCACGGTGACCCGGCCGACAGGTTCGGCCGGGCTTTCCAGTTCGGCATGCAGCGCTCCCTCCGGGCACAACGGCAAGCGTAGCCGGTTGTCCAGGCGATTGACTGTGACCTCGTAGCGGGCGTCCCGTGCACTGCGCTGCAGGTGACTCTCGATTTCTTGCTCAAGAAAAGAGGTGGTCGCGCCGATAAGTTGATCAATCAGTGGATTGGCGGAAACGCCTGCGCAAAAAAATAGCGGCAATACCGCGCACCCTGTGAGAAAACGCATACAATGAACCTTGATGACGAGTGGGTTGGCGCATGTCAAAAAAACGCCGTAACGAGCACTACCCTAACAGCGCAGCAAGATGCATGCCGTTTCATTCAAGATATTTGAGGAGTCGTCCATGGCTGGCGTAATGGATTCGGTAAACCAACGTACCCAGCTGGTCGGTCAGAACCGCCTGGAACTCTTGCTGTTTCGCCTTGCAGGACCGCAGTTGTACGGCATCAATGTTTTCAAGGTGAAGGAGGTGCTGCAGTGTCCCAAGCTCACTATCTTGCCGCGGTTGAATCCGGTCGTGCGGGGGGTCGCGCATATTCGCGGAGGTACCCTGCCCATCATCGACCTCAACAAGGCCACTGGTGGGCCGGGGCTCGATGATTTGAGTACGGCGTTCGTGATCATCACCGAATATAACTACCGTGTTCAGGGCTTTCTGGTGCGTTCAGTCGAACGAATCGTCAATATGAACTGGTCAGAAATACACCCGCCGCCACGGGGCACCGGTCGCGACCATTACCTGACAGCGGTGACCCGCGTCGACGACAAGATGGTCGAGATTATCGATGTCGAGAAGATTCTTGCCGAAGTCGTGCCAACTGTGGAGACCATCACCGCAGGTGTGATCGATGAGGTAACCCATACCGAAGCTCTGGCGCGCAAGGTGCTGATCGTTGATGACTCATCGGTGGCGCGCAAACAGGTCGTCCGATGTCTGCAGGAAGTGGGTGTGGAAGTGGTCGCGCTCAACGATGGACGTCAGGCGCTCAACTGGCTTCGTGACTTGGTCGAAAATGGCCAGGGTGTATCTGATCTGTTGATGATGGTTTCAGACATCGAAATGCCGGAAATGGATGGGTACACGCTGACCGCCGAGGTGCGCGGTGATCCACGTATGGCCGGTTTGCATATCCTGTTGCACACCTCGCTTTCGGGCGTGTTTAATCAGGCAATGGTAAAAAAGGTGGGTGCAGACGATTTCCTCGCCAAGTTCAAGCCGGATGAGCTGGCACAAAGGGTGATTGATCGCCTGCACGCACTGCGTGAGTAGATCGCCGCATGGGGAAGCAATTCAATTGATTACAGGATGGGCTGCGTGACCTCGGCAAACCAAGATTTTCATGTTTTCAGGGAGTTTCTGGAAAAAGCGTGCGGCATTGTGCTGGGCGACAATAAACAGTACCTCGTAGCCAGTAGGCTGAACCGGTTACTCGAGCAGCAGGGCATCAAAAGCCTGGGCGAGCTGGTAACGCGGATTCAGACGCAGCCCCGCAGTGGGCTGCGAGAGTTGGTCGTGGATGCAATGACCACCAACGAGACACTCTGGTTTAGAGATGTCTATCCATTCGACGTGTTGAAAAACCGATTGCTACCCGAATTCGTGAAGGCCAACCCCGGTCAGCGACCGCGAATATGGTCTGCAGCATGCTCGTCAGGACAGGAGCCCTACTCATTGAGCATGGCCATTGATGAGTTTGAGCGCAGCAATCCCGGTCAGCTGCGTGGTGGCTGTCAAATTGTCGCCACCGATCTGTCCGGGGGTATCCTGACCGCCGCAAAATCGGCGGAGTACGACAGTCTTTCAATCGCCCGCGGACTCTCCTCCGAGCGCCTGGCGCGTTATTTCGACCAGGGCAGTCCGGGTCGCTGGACAGTCAAGCAACCGATCCGCAGTCGGGTCGAGTTCCGCGCCATGAATTTGCTAGACAGTTATTCGATGCTGGGCAAGTTCGATATTGTTTTCTGCCGCAACGTGCTTATCTATTTTTCTGCTGATCTCAAGAAAGATATCCTCAAACGCATACACGGGACCCTCAAGCCCGGCGGTTATCTGATGCTTGGTGCGTCCGAGGCGTTGAATGGCCTCCCTGATCTCTATCAGATGGTTCAGTGCAGTCCGGGTATTGTCTACAAGGCAAAATAGCTACAAGCCGCAAGCTTCGGGCCTCCTTGCCGCTGGGTGACCTGCCGTCCAGGGAAGTGCCGTCCAACGGAATGCCGTCCAACGGTAATCCATTGCCGCTCTGAATTGTTCTTCCTTTCAACTCATTGAATATAAAGGGTTTCGTGTTTTGGCACGGAACCTGCTTTGTTATTGCGCAGAGAGAACTGTGTGGCCATTTATTGCCACAAGAGGAATGCGCAAATGACGATCAATTTTGACAATGCTCTGGGTATCCATGAGAAAGCACTGACTTTCCGCGGTCAGCGTGCGGCCGTTCTAGCCAATAATGTCGCCAACTCGGAAACCCCAAATTACAAAGCGCGTGACCTGGATTTCCAGGCGGTGCTGGCTGCTCAGCAGAGTGGAGATGACAAGGGGTTTGCCGCCAGTACCACACATTCCCGGCATATCAATACCGAAAGCCTGCTCGACCAGGCTGCAGGTCTGCGCTTCCGCACGCCCTTGCAGCCATCACTGGACGGCAACACTGTTGACGCTGACGTCGAGCAAAGCGCTTTCGCCAAGAATGCGATCGAACTGCAGGCCAGCTTTACTTTTCTCAACAGCAAATTCAAGGGGCTGATGACAGCCCTGCGCGGAGAATAAGCCATGTCTCTCAATGACGTTTTCAACATCTCCGGCTCCGGTATGAGCGCACAGTCGCTGCGACTGAACACCACGGCCAGTAACATCGCCAATGCTGAAACGGTTTCCAGCAGCACTGGTGAGACCTACAGGGCCAGGCACCCGGTTTTTGCAACCATGTTCAACGAGCAGCAGCAGGGCATGGGCCAATCGCTTTTTGCCTCTCAGGAGCAGGCAGGGCAGGGCGTTGAGGTTCTGGGTGTGGTTGAGTCCGATGCCGAGTTGCAATCACGGTACGAACCTGATCATCCGATGGCGGATGAGCAGGGCTATGTGTTCTATCCGAATGTCAACATTGTCGAAGAAATGGCCAACATGATGGCCGCTTCACGGGCATATCAAACCAACGTAGAAATCATGAACGCAACCAAGACCATGTTGCAGCGCGTTCTCACACTGGGTCAGTGACAGGAGCTTCAAGACAATGAGTATTTCTAGTGCACTGAGTGTAGGTGAAGGCGTTCTGGATCAGTACAAGGTGGACCAGAGCCGTGACGCCAAGGGCGGTGAGCTTGGCAAGAACGAGTTTCTCAAGTTGCTGGTGACTCAGATGAACAATCAGGACCCGCTGTCGCCTCAAGAGAACGGCGAGTTTATTGCTCAATTGGCTCAGTTCAGTACGGTTGAGGGTATTGAAACGCTGAATTCCTCGATGGAGTCGCTGCTTAACGGCTACCAGTCTTCACAGGCCTTGCAGGCTTCTTCTCTGGTAGGTCGCACGGTCATCGTGCCGGCGGATCAGGCCATGGTAGATACCACCAAGGGGATCAAGGGGCAGTTGGCTCTACCCGCGGCCAGCGACAATGTCTACGTCAATGTCACCGATGCCGCGGGTAGCGTGGTTACCCGGTTGAACCTGGGTAGCCAGGCTAGCGGTATGCACGATTTTGTCTGGGACGGCAAGGACAGCAGCGGCAATCTGATGCCGCCCGGTAAGTACAAATTCGAAGCTCAGGCCGCTATCGAAGGTGACAACAAGCAACTCGCCACCCTGCTACCTGCCAACGTGGACAGTGTGTCCCTGGGCAATGGCAAGGGTGGCGAAATGATGCTCAACGTTGCGGGCCTCGGCAGTATCAGTCTTTCAAATATCGTTTCCATTGGTCAGTAACAGTCGTCCGATCTACATCGGCTAGGAGAGTAACCATGTCTTTCAATATCGGTCTGAGTGGTATCCGGGCGGCGTCATCCGATCTGGATATTACCGGTAACAACATCGCGAACGCCGGCACTGTCGGCTTCAAGGGTTCGCGCGCAGAATTTTCTGATGTGTATGCAGCCTCAGTCCTTGGCTCGGGCAGCAATGCCCAGGGCAGCGGTGTATTGCTGGGGAACGTGGCCCAGCAGTTTACCCAGGGCAACATCAACTTTACCGAGAACAGTCTGGATCTTGCTATCAACGGTAATGGCTTCTTTGTCACCAGTAACGACGGTGCGCTCAGCTATACCCGTGCTGGTTACTTCGGTACTGACCGGGACGGTTTTATCTCCAATAACTTCGGTGAGCGTCTGCAAGGCTTCGGCGTTAATCCTGTGACGGGTCAGATCAATCAGGGAGTGCAGACCGATCTGCGTGTGGACACTCGTTCTGCGGATCCCAGAGCAACATCGGTAGTCGATTCTACCCTGAACCTGAATTCAACAAACGTTCGTCCGGCCATCTGGCAGCAGGCTTATGATACGGAAATTGCGGCAGGTGGCACGCCGGCAGATGCGCTTGCGGCCGCGCGTGATACTTTTGATCCGACTAACTCGGCGACCTACAACAGCTCTACTTCGGTGAACATTTTTGACAGTCTGGGTAATGCTCATACACTGACCAAGTACTTTGTGAAAACTGACGGTAATCAGTGGGACATGTTTACCATGATTGATGGGCGCCAGGTTACCAACGATCCTGCCACCAATAACGCTTTGCCCACGGATGCCGCGTTTGCGCCCACACCTACAGAACTGACTTTTAACAGCGTAGGCGAGCTGACCACTCCCCAGCCGCTTGGCAGTATTCAGAACTGGGTCCCTTTGGACAGCGCGGGACGTGAAACCGGTGCTGAATCCCCGGCCTCCTTTGATATAGACCTGGCGGGCAGCACCCAGTTTGCAGCTAGCTTTGCGGTCACCGCTGTAGTCCAGGATGGCTTCACTACTGGGGATCTGGCGGGTCTGGAAATTGACGACGCCGGTTTGTTGGTTGCGCGTTATACCAACGGTCAGACTCGTACCCAGGGCCAGGTAGTGTTGGCCAACTTTGCCAATCAGCAAGGGCTGACGCCGCTGGGAAAAACCGCCTGGGCCCAGTCTTCTGCCTCCGGTGAGCCGGTGGTAGGTGCGCCTGGTACCGGTACGCAAGGCAGTATCCAGTCAGGGGCTCTGGAGCAGTCAAACGTCGACCTGTCGGAGCAATTGATCAACCTGATCATTTCCCAGCGTAACTATCAGGCTAACGCGAAGACGATCCAGACAGCTGATGCGGTTACTCAGACCATCATCAACCTCAGGTAAGTTCCGGCAATATTCCGGCAATGGCAGGGCGGCAATACCGGCGGGTCTATCCCGTTTGTATTGCCGCCCTGTTTTTTATGGTGATTCTATCTGTTTGTTTTATATGCTAAAAGTGCGATAAATCACTTTTTGGCATGAACCGTGCTTTATTTTCCTGTGATAGTAGCAAAGCGGCAATTCCTTGTCGCAACGGGAGTACAGCGTGGACAAATCACTTTTCATCTCCATGACCGGCGCCAGCCAGAATATGCTGGCTCAGCAGGCTCATGCCAACAATCTGGCGAACGTGAGTACCACTGGCTTTCGTCGTGACTTCGAACAGGCGCGGTCGATGCCTGTGTATGGCGAGGCCCATCCCACACGTGCCTATGCAATGACCGAAAGGCCTGGAACCGATTTTGCCTCTGGCAGCATGCAGGAGACCGGGCGCGACCTGGATATTGCCGTAGAAGGGCAGGGATGGATTGCCGTCCAGGCTCCCGACGGTACGGAGGCCTACACCCGTGCAGGCAGCCTGAAAATTGACGCCTTCGGCCTGTTGCGTACCGGTAGTGGTATGCCGGTGCTGGGTAACGCCGGCCCGATCGCGCTGCCTCCGGCTGACAAGGTCGAAATCGGTCAGGATGGCACTATCAGTATTCGTGCAGAAGGTGAGGCCCCCAATGTGTTGGCCGAGGTGGACCGTATCAAACTGGTCAATCCCGACCCGGCCACCATTCGCAAGGGTGAGGATGGCTTGATGCGCGTGGAGAACGAGGCCGAGCAGCCTGCTGACGCGGCAGTGCGTGTTGCGTCCGGTTTTCTGGAAAGCAGCAATGTCAATGCCGTGTCAGAAATGACGGCGATGTTGTCCCTGGCCCGTCAGTTCGAGCTGCACATCAAGATGATGCGCACGGCCGAAGAGAACAGCCAAATCACCAACAAGATTCTGCAGATCAGTTGAACCTGAGCAGCCGCCTCACTCAGTCAGTGACGCGCTAGGAGAAGCATATGCACGCAGCACTTTGGGTAAGCAAGACCGGACTGTCCGCCCAGGACACCATGCTGACCACCATTTCCAACAACCTGGCGAACGTGGCGACTACGGGCTTCAAGCGTGATCGTCCCGAGTTCGAGGATCTGCTGTATCAGATCAAACGCCAGCCGGGCGGCCAGACCACCCAGGACACGCAGCTGCCGTCAGGTTTGCAGTTGGGTACCGGTGTTCGTGTTGCCGGCACGCAGAAGATCTTCACCGAAGGCACGCTGCAGACTACCGAGCAACCCCTGGACCTGGCGATCAATGGCAAAGGTTTTTTTCAGATTCTGATGCCCGACGGCAATATTGGCTACACCCGCGATGGCAGCTTTCACCTGGATGCGGACGGCCAGATTGTGACCTCCAGTGGCTTTCCCCTGGAGCCGGCCATCCAGTTGCCCGACGATGTGCAGTCCTTCACCGTGGGTGAGGATGGCACGGTAAGCATTTCCGTTTTCGGTGATCCGGCAGCCCAGCAGCTGGGCATTCTGCAGACTGCAAACTTCGTCAATCCGGCCGGTCTACAGTCCATCGGCAATAACCTCTTCCTGGAGACCGCCGCCAGCGGTGCCCCCCAGGCAGGTAATCCAGGACAGAACGGTTTGGGTACGGTGCTGCAGAACACCCTGGAAAATTCCAACGTCAGTGTTGTCGAGGAACTGGTCAACATGATCACGACGCAGCGCGCATACGAAATGAACTCCAAGGTGATCTCGACGGCTGACCAGATGCTGCAGTACGTCAGCCAGAACCTTTAATGGGAATGACTAAGATGAAATTCCTGCGTCTTGCACTGGTTGTGCTGATCCTTGGGAGTCTTGCGGCCTGCATGCAGATGCCACCGGCCCCCAATGATCCGTCCTACGCGCCGATCATGCCGCGCACCCCGATACCGACGGAGCTCAACAACGGCGCAATCTATCAGGCCGGCTTCGAGACCAACCTGTATGACGATCGCAAGGCCAACCGGGTGGGTGACATTATTACCATCACGCTGCAGGAGCGCACTGCTGCACGCAAGAGTGCCGATAACGAGATCAGCAAGAACAGCTCGACTCAGATCGCCAATCCCACACTGCTGGGGAATGTGGTCGGCGCCAAGGGCTTGAATCTGGGTGTGGATATTGGCGGAAATCGCACCTTTGCCGGCGACTCGGAGGCGAATCAGACCAACAGTCTGAACGGCTCGATAACCGCGACAATTTTCGAAGTCCTGCCCAACGGCGTGATGCGCGTGCGCGGCGAAAAATGGATTACTTTGAATAACGGCGACGAGCTTATTCGTGTCTCCGGTCTGGTTCGCAGTGAGGATATCGGGCCGGATAACACCGTGCCTTCAACCCGTATTGCCGACGCACGTATCGCCTACTCGGGCACCGGTGCTTTCGCCAATGCAAGTCAGCCAGGTTGGCTCAGCCAGTTCTTCATGAGCCCCATGTGGCCCTTCTAGGAGTAGTGAGTATGCGTAAGCTGCTGATGTGCCTATGTCTTGTGCTTGCTGCCCCCCTGGTCCATGCCGAGCGGTTGAAGGATATCGCCAGCGTGGCCGGGGTACGTACCAACCAGCTGATCGGCTACGGCCTGGTGGTGGGCTTGGTCGGCTCTGGCGATCAGACCAGCCAGACACCCTTTACCGTGCAAACCTTCAACAACATGTTGACTGAGTTTGGTATTACTGTGCCGCCGGGTACGCGCATCCAGACCAAGAACGTCGCAGCAGTGGCGATTCATGCCGAACTACCCCCCTTTGCGCGGCCGGGGCAGACGATCGATATTACCGTCTCGTCGATTGGTAATGCCAAGAGCCTGCGCGGTGGCAGCCTGCTAATGACCCCGCTCAAGGGTATTGATGGCCAGGTCTATGCCATCGCCCAGGGCAATCTGGTAGTTGGCGGCTTTGGCGCCGAGGGTGCCGATGGTTCGCGCATAACCGTCAACGTGCCAAGCGTGGGACGTATTCCTGCCGGGGCTACTGTAGAGCGCGCAGTTACCAGCCCCTTTGCCAGTGGCGATCATCTGGTGTTCAACCTTAATCGCCCGGATTTTACGACCGCCAAGCGAGTGGTGGACCAGATCAACAATACCTTCGGCGCGGGGGTTGCTCAGGCGCAGGATGCCGGTTCTATTACCGTGCGCGCGCCGCTGGATCCAAATCAGCGTGTGGACTACATGTCCATGGTTGAAAATCTGCAGGTGGATCAGGGTAATGCCGCAGCGAAAATCGTGATCAATTCGCGTACCGGCACCATCGTTATTGGCCAGGATGTCCGTGTCCAGCCGGCGGCGGTTACCCATGGCGGTCTGACCGTGACCATCAGTGAGAACATCCAGGTGGATCAGCCAGACGCACCATTTGGCGGCGGCCAGACAGTAGTCACGCCCAGCTCGCAGATCAATATCGAAGAAGGTGACAGTCGCATGTTCGTGTTCAATCCGGGCGTGTCACTGGACGAGATAGTGCGTGCGGTCAATCAGGTCGGCGCTGCCCCAGGCGACCTGATGGCCATTCTTGAAGCCCTGAGACAGGCCGGCGCTTTAAACGCCGAACTTGTCGTTATCTGAGCGAGGACGCGATCATGAACCCCAACGGCATCAGCTATACCGACATCAACTCCATGAGCGAGTTGAAAGCCGGTTCCAAGGCCAATAGCCCGGAGAACATGCAGCGCGTCGCCGAGCAGTTCGAATCCCTGTTCATGAACATGATGGTCAAGAGCATGCGCGATGCCAATCAGGCCTTTGCTGAAGGTAACCCGCTTAACACGCCTCAGACCAAGTTCTATCAGGACATGTACGACAACCAGATGTCCGTTCATCTGTCTGAGAAGCAGGGCCTAGGCCTGGCTGACGTGATGATGCGGCAACTGTCCCCGGAGAAGACCCCTGCAACGTCAGGTACTGCCCTGGAGCGGCCGGTGCTGAAATCTGACTTGTCTGCGGCTGCGCCAGGCGGGAATGGCAATGGCAATCTGCCCGACCATTCTGCCCTGTTGGCCAAGCGTCGGCTGGGCTTTTCCCTGGGTCACGGGGCTACACAGATGGCTCTGGCAGGCAACCCCGGTGGTTCTGCTGCCTCTTCCGCGCCGCTGCAGTCTGAGCCTTCACAGGCCTGGCAGCCGCTGCGTGCAATGCAGGGCGTGGCTCGCAGTCAGCCAACCACCGCTGACGCCATTGCCCAGGCCGCACCTGTGGGTCCGGGTCCCACGCGTTTTGCCAGTTCTGGTGAATTTGTTCAGGCAATGCTGCCCATGGCCGAGAAGGCAGCTGCGCGACTGGGCGTTGATCCGCATTATCTGGTGGCTCAGGCTGCCCTTGAGACCGGCTGGGGCAAGTCGATCATCAAGCAGCCTGATGGCAGTAACAGCCATAACCTTTTCGGTATCAAGGCCCATGGCGGTTGGCAGGGGGAATCGGCGAGCGTGATGACCCATGAGTACCGTGATGGCGTAAAGGGCCAGGAGCGTGCGAGTTTTCGCAGCTATGCTTCCTTCGAGCAGAGCTTTGACGATTACGTGAATTTCCTTGAGGGGAACGGTCGTTACAAGCAGGCGCTGGCGCGTACCGAGAACCCGGATACTTTCTTCCGCGAGCTGCAGCAGGCCGGCTACGCTACCGACCCGCAGTATGCCCGTAAAGTGTCCCAGATAGCCCGGCAGTTACTGAGCGAAACCAGCACTCAGCAGGCCACGCAGGTCGCCCAGGCTGATGCTGACTCCAGCACAGGCAGGGCATAACCATGGCAGATCTTTTTGGTATTGGACTCAGCGGCCTCAAGGCCAGCCAGACCAATTTGTCGGTTACCGGGCAGAATATTTCCAACGTTAACACGCCCGGTTACAGCCGCCAGACTGCTGTTCAAGCCGCGCGCGACCCCAGCTTTACCGGTGCGGGGTACATTGGCAACGGCACCAGTATTGTCGATGTGCAGCGGGTCTATAACGAGTTCCTGAGCAATCAGGTGCGCAGCAGTACCGCGATCAATTCAGAGGTAGGCGCTTTCCAGACGCAGATGGAAGAGCTCAACACCCTCTTGTCGGGAACCGCTACAGGTATCACCCCCGGCTTGCAGAACTTCTTCGATGCACTGCAGACTTCGGTCGAGGATCCAGCAAGCCTGCCTGCTCGTCAGCTATTTTTGTCCGAATCCGAAGGCCTGGCCTCGCGCTTCAATACCGTGCAGACCCGTCTATCGACCCAGACTGAATTCATAGGTCAGCAGATGGGAACGCTTACCGGTCAGGTCAGCCGTCTGTCGGAGTCTATTGCCCAGTACAATGACTCCATCGGCCGCGCCGTAGCAAACGGCTCCGAACCCAATGACCTGTTCGACGCCCGTGATGAAGCGGTGCGTCAACTCAGTGAGCTGATCGGTGTGACGGTAGTGCCGCAGGACAATAACAGCATCAACCTGTTCGTTGGTTCCGGTCAGCCCCTGGTAGTTGGCAAGGAGGCTTCTAGCCTGCAAGTGGTACAAGGGACTGCAGATCCTTCACGCGCGGAGGTGCAGCTGGTCAGCGGGGGATCTGCCCAGGGTATTACCAGCTTGATCAGCGGTGGTCAGCTAGGCGGTCTGATACGGTATCGCCAGGACGTGCTTGATCAGGCATTGAACTCGGTAGGTCGGCTGGCTTTGTCGATTGCCGACGAGGTCAACAGCCAGTTGGGACAAGGCCTGGACGTCAATGGTCAGGCCGGTGGCCAGCTGTTCAAGGATATCAACAGTCCTGATCAGCTTGATTTGCGCAGCCAGGCACGTCCAACCAACAGTGACCCAAATACCAAGCTGAATGTGTTCATTTCTGACACCTCAGAGTTGAGCACTTCGGATTATGAAGTGTTGTTCAGCAGTGCAACGCAATACAGTATCCGGCGGGTAAGCGACAACGCGGTCACCGGGCCTATCGATATTACGGCTGCAACTGCTCCCGAGGTTGATGGTTTTACGATCACGCTACCCACCGGTGGCAGTGTGGCGGCAGGGGACCGCTTCCTGGTCACTCCCACACGCTACGGCTCTGGCGGCATGGAGTCGGTCATGCAGCAACCGGAGGAGCTGGGTTTTGCAGCTCCTGCTAGCGCCGATAGCAGCCTGGCAAATCGGGGTACGGCGAAAATTACTCAGCCGACCCTGGTAGAGGGACCGCAACCGATTGACCCTGCTGTAATGCAGAACTTTCTTCCAATCGAGATGAGCTATGCCCAGGGCAGTAATACACTGACGCTTTCCAGCGCCGCAGGTGTGATAACCCCAACAGCTTTGAGCATTGTCCCGGGGCAGACCAACACCCTGGAATGGGAAGTGGATGGCTACAGTTTCAGCATGAAAATGACCGGCACACCACTGGATGGTGATACCTTCAATATCAATTTCAACGAAGGTAAGTCAGATAACCGTAATGCCCTGGCATTGTCCGAGCTCCAAACCAAGGCCGTTCTGGGGCAGGCGGGAGGTCGCAGTGGTTTTTCCTTTGTTGATGGTTACGGCGACCTGGTTCAACGCGTAGCGACCTTTACCGCACAGGCCCGCTCTGATAGCGATTCAAGTGCGGCTGTACTCAAGCAGGCGACCAATAATCGTGACTCGGTATCGGCGGTCAACCTTGATGAGGAAGCCGCGAATCTGATCAAGTTCGAGCAGTATTACAACGCCTCGGCGCAGGTACTACAGGTTGCAAGATCCTTGTTTGATACTCTGATAAGCAGCATCCGCTGATAGGTGACAGGCCATGCGTATTTCGACAATACAGACCTTCAATAATGGCAATCAGGGTATCCAGGATAACTATGCCAAGGTAACCCGTACCCAGGAGCAGGTCAGCTCGGGAAAGCGTCTGCTGTCGCCAGCCGATGATCCGGTAGCCACCGTACGCCTGTTGCAGCTTGACCAGGAGGCCGGTCGTCTCGAACAGTTCAAATCGAATATGAGCGCCGCGACCAACAGCCTGAATCAGGAGGAGGCCACACTCAATTCGGTGACCAATATTCTGCAGCGGGTGCGCGAAATCACCCTGCAGGCGGGTAATGGTGCACTGGATGCGTCTGACCGCCAGGCCCTTGCCCAGGAGCTGACCGAACGTGAAGAGGAGCTGTTTGGTCTGTTCAATAGTCGCAACGCCCGCGGTGAGTACCTGTTTGGCGGCTTTCAAAGCCAAACCCCACCCTTCGTACGGGAGCCCAACGGCACTTACACCTACGAGGGGGACCAGGGACAGCGTTCAATTCAGATCGCAGGCTCTAAGCAATTGGCGATCAACGATAACGGCAAGGATCTGTTCGTTGACGTGGGCAACGTCAATCGCGTTGTGACTGAAAGAACATTGCCTGCGGACCCTGCGGTGCCTTTTCCGCGCATCTCGCTTGGCGTGGTAGAAGACAAGACAACTTACGATACCAAATTCTATCCGAATAACACCCTGTCCATTTCTATAGGGCCTGGCAATACTTACACCATTACGGGTGATGCTCCGGTGCCTGGGCCTGGTGATCCCGGCTATCCTTCAGCAGTGCCGGTATCCGGCACATTTGAGCCGAATGAAGAAAATAATCTGCAGATACGTATTGCTGGTGTGGTCGTTAATCTCGACGGCGCGTTGCAGGATGGGGATACCTTCACCATCAAACCCGGTGACACCGACGATACAGGCGAGAAGCGCAGCATCCTGCAGAATATCGCCTTCCTGCGCGAAACCCTGGAGGACCCGGGCAACTCGCCCGAAGACAAACTGCTACGCCGCGACAAGCTGGCAATCAGCCTGGAGAACGTCGATAACGCAATGAACAGCGTACTCAGTGTGCAGACCAGCATCGGTGCCCGGCTCAACGTTATAGAATCCACTGGCAACGAGAATGCCGAGGTATCTCTGATCAATACCAAGGTGCAGGCGGAGCTGTCGGAGCTGGATTACGCAGAAGCACTCAGCCGTCTCAGTCTGGAGTCGGTGGTATTACAGGCCGCCCAGCAAAGCTATGTAAAAATCAGTGGCTTGAGTCTGTTCAACCTGCTGCGCTGAATATGGGATTGGTGCCTAGAATCCCAAGGGGATTCGTGGCTTGTCGCCATCCAGCTTGAGGCCTACCTTGAGTATGGTGTCGTTGTCCACGGCAGCCACTACCCACGTATGACCTTCCCATTCCAGTTTGTCGCCTACCACGGGATGGCCCCCAAAGCGCTTGCCCAGAAAGACCGCAAGGGTAATGTCGCGGAGAGACTCGGGCACCGCGAATCCGTAGAAGCGGCCTACCGCACCCAGTTCGGCATCGCCCTCAAGAATAAAGTCGCCAAAGAAGCGCCGGGTTTCCAGGTAACTGGCGGCATGGGGTTTGCTGAATAACTTCGAAAGGGCAGGTAGGTCTCTCTGCCTGCCGATAATGCACAACACATCGTTCAGCGCGAGGGTAGTACTGCCGCGCGGATGCAATAGCTCGCTCCCGCGAAATACCGCCGCTATGCGGGAGTTGTTGGGCATGGCCAGTTCGCGCAGGCTGACGCCGACACACCAGTTGGCATTTTCCAGCTGGTAGATCATGACCTCATAAGCGCCATCCACTGCCACATCGAGACTCGTTCGCTGTAAGGGCTCTGGCTGAGGGGGGATTTCCACTTTGCAGAGGCGGGCCGCCAATGGCAGGCTGGAGCCTTGTAGCAGAAGTGATACCAGAACGACCACGAAGGCCACGTTGAACAGCAACTGCGCCTGCTCGAGCCCCGCAAGCAGGGGGAAGATTGCCAGAATGATGGGTACCGCTCCGCGCAGGCCGACCCAGGAGATGAATAATCGCTCGCGCCAGGAGAACACAAAGGGTGCCAGGCATATCAGCACCGCAAGCGGCCGGGCAATGAATATCAGAAAGAGGGCGATTCCAATGGCGGGCCCGGCGATAGGCATCATCTCGCTGGGTGTGACGAGCAGGCCGAGCATCAAAAACATGCCGATCTGACTAAGCCACGCCATTCCGTCCTGCACGTGGAGAATATTCTGCAGGTTGTGCACCCGGCGATTTCCAAGAACCACGCCGGTCAGGTAAATCGCCAGGAATCCGCTGCCCCCGATAGTATTGGCAAATGCAAACACCAGAATCGCGCCACTGGTGATCAAAAGCGGATAAAGACCGGTTGCCAATTTGACCCGATTTACCAGGCTTGCCAGCAGCACGCCCCCTGCCAGACCGCAAATGCCGCCGATACCAAATTGCTGGATGAAAACGCCAAGAAATTCCCAACTGACGCTTTGCTCCCCGGAAGCGAGTATTTCCACCAGGGTAATCGTCAGAAAGATCGCCATGGGGTCGTTGGAGCCGGATTCGATTTCCAGGGTGGCACCTACCCGTTGCTTCAGGTTGAGTCCCTTGCCTTGAAGCAGGGAAAACACCGCAGCGGCATCGGTTGAGCCGACAATGGCGCCAAGAAGCATTCCCTGGAGCCAGTGAATATCAAGTAACCAGGCTGTTACCATACCGGTCAGACCCGCACATACCACGACGCCTAGACTAGCCATCGATACCGCAGGCCAGAGTCCGACACGAAAGTTCTCGACCCGGGTTCGCATTCCGCCATCGAGCAGAATAATCGCTAATGCCAGACTGCCAATCATGAAGGCAGTACCGGTGTTATCGAAAGCGATCCCCCCGAACCCATCTTCTCCTGCAAGCATTCCGATGATCAGGAATATCAGCAGCAAAGGTATCCCCAGTCTTGAGGACAGGGAGCTGGCAAGGATGCTAGCGCATAACAGCAAGGCGCCAATCAGAAAAAGCGTGTTGATATAGTCCATGCGGCAGAGCAACTCATTCAGGTATCGTATCCGTCTTCACTATATAGGCTGATGCCGTTTGTGGGTGGAGGATTTGCTGTAATCTCAGTCAATTGCGAGCGGGGGGAAGGTGTGATGGATGCGGAATTCTGGCGAGAACGCTGGCAGCTCGGAGAAATCGGATTTCATAAGTCGCGGGCGAATCCATTGATGATGCGCTGGTGGCCCATGCTGAATCTGAGTCAGGGAGCGAGTGTACTGGTCCCGCTGTGCGGGAAAAGCCTCGACATGCTGTGGTTGCGCGACCAGGGTTTGGCGGTGGTTGGCGCCGAATTATCGCGGTTGGCCCTGGATAGCTTTATTGCGGAACACCAGCTCCCATGTGAATGGCTTGTGTGCGATGGCTTTGATGTGGCCAAAGGCGATGGGCTGACGCTTTATTGTGGCGATTTTTTTGCACTTGGGGTCGAGCAACTCCACAGCGTGAGTGCGGTATATGACCGTGCGGCCCTCATTGCCTTACCGCCACCGATGCGCCAGCGTTACGTTGCGCACCTGCGCGAATACCTCGAAGGTGGCTGGAAGATGCTGCTGATCACGCTTGACTATTGCCAGTCAGAACGCGCCGGTCCGCCGTTCAGCGTGCCGGATGCGGAGGTCAGGACGCTTTTTTCCGGTTGCTCGGTGTCGGTTCTGCATGAGGTCGACGTGCTCGGCGATCATCCTGTATTTCGCGACCAGGGCTTGACCAGCCTGATCGAGCGGGTCTACCTCATCGAAGAAAAGTGACCCGATGGCCACGGTGAGCGGCTCCTGCGGGCCGCTATCACGGGCGCTCGGGAGATTGGTAATATCAGGTCTGTTTCCTGCCCGGAGTTAT
Organism: Halopseudomonas salina; assembly: GCF_014637955.1. Taxonomy (NCBI): domain Bacteria; kingdom Pseudomonadati; phylum Pseudomonadota; class Gammaproteobacteria; order Pseudomonadales; family Pseudomonadaceae; genus Halopseudomonas; species Halopseudomonas salina. The sequence continues at coordinate 446,949 of NZ_BMFF01000001.1, forward strand.
CATGGCGGCCGCCCTTGCCTTGTTGTTCAAGCTTTTTCCGCTTTACATAACCGTTGGGCTTGGCTGGCTTGCAGGCCGGTTTCTCCAGGCGAGTGGTAGCCACATTGCCGGGATCATGCTGTACATTGTCACACCGTCGGTCGTGTTTTCGGGCGTGATGAATGCGCCTTTGTCAGCCAGCGTCATCATGCTTCCATTCCTGGTGTTCGGCTTTTGTACCTTCCTTGGCGTGGCTCATCTAATCGTCGCCCGTGGCTGGCTGAATAATGCCAGTGCCAACCTCATTCCACTGTCGGTGGGTACCGGTAACACAGGGTACTTTGGCATCCCCGTCGCGTTGTTGATATTCGGCGAGGAGGGTCTGGGTATCTATATAGTGTGTCTGCTGGGCACAACGCTGTATGAGAACTCAGTAGGCTTCTACCTGGCAGCGCGCGGACGTTTTGGTATTCGTGACTGTCTGCTGAAGGTCGCGCGTCTGCCTTCCATTTACGCCTTCTGTCTTGCCGTGATGCTGAATCTTGCTGACCTGAGTATTCCAGGGGTACTTGTACCCCTGTTCGATAATCTCCGGGGCGCCTACAGCATCCTTGGCATGATGATTATTGGTATGAGTATTCTGAGTTTTCGGGGTCTGGCAGGCGATTTGCGTTTTACCGCCCTGGCATTTTTTGGCAAATTCATTTCCTGGCCTCTGCTGGCTCTGGGGTTCTGGGGTATCGATAGCCTGTGGCTGCACATTTACGACGCTGCTGTGTACAAGGCGGTGTTTCTTATCTCCATCACACCGATTGCCGCCAATACGGTGGTAATAGCTACTCTGCTCGATACCGAGCCCCAGCAGGTGGCAGGAACGACGCTCTTGAGTACTGTATTTGCGCTGATCTACATACCCGTAATGGTCTCCCTTGTAATGTCATCGCTATGACAGCATTTTGCCTCCATGCATCCTGCCTGACAAAAATTGACCAGGTCATGCAAAATGCAATGAGGATCGGGATCGAAAAATTGTAAAATATTGATTTTATTGAATTTAAATATATTTAATTACTGGCATGACCTCTGCAACTCTCCCTGTATAGGCGATAGCGTCGCCATCAGCACTAGAGCTCATCACTCTGATTGATATTGGGAGGAATTTCAGAATGAAAGGTCGAGACGTTGCTTTTTTCGTCAGTATCCAGGGGATGCTGCTCGGTGCGGCATTCCTGCTCTCTACGGGTGAGGCGGACATTAATACCTCTGCACGCCAGGCGCCCCAGCAGGTCGAGATGCGCAGTTGGGTCGACGACAATCCCAGCTCTCGGGCAGTTGCGCGGCAAATGAACATGCGCACAACAGCGACTATCGAAAAGCCAGGAGAACCTGATGCTGTCGCGGTGGCGCTGGAGCGTGCAAGTCAACAACGCAGTTGGGTATTTTAGCAATTCCGGCTGGTTGTTCGCTCGTCGTGTATAGGCGACCTCGCATTACCCGTAAAGTTCATAATGATCCTGGTGCCCTGTGGTGTTCTACGCATGCAGAATGCACGACGGGGCGGCTTCCCCCTCATCTGGATTGTTCAGGCGCGGGGCGGGCTGAGACATAATTCAGCATGCACAGTCGCAAAATTTCCTCATGTTGTTCGATAAACGGCCGATATGGCAGCTAATATGTCAGTAAGAACTTCTTTCTGACAAAAAGGCGCCTTTTGCGATCGAGCCAAGGCCGCGAACCATATGAGGAAACAATAATGGCTTCTTTTCGTAATCTGGGTTTCCGCTGGAAGTTAACTCTTCCAATGGTACTGCTGGCCGGCCTTTTCTGTTTGCTGGGCGCCGTAGCCTTTATCGGCACCAATGATTTGTCCTCGCGCATGGAGCGTTTCTCCAGCGGCTTGTTGCCTCAGGCAACCAATCTCCTTGAAGCTGATCGGGACATGTACCAAGCGCTGGTTGCCGAGCGGTCACTTGTGCAGGGGGTGGCGCGCGTGGAGCGCGATAAGCTCGTGTCCGAACACGCAGATAACCTGCAGCAGGCGCTGGATCGGGTCAAGGTATCCACCTCGCTGGCGGTTTCTCCAGAGAGTAAGGCCTTGGGCCAGCAGTTTGTGCAGGTTTTCGGCGACTGGAAACGGGTCAGCCTGGAAGTGGTACGGCTGTCGCAGAGCGAAGCATTCCAGGACAAGGGCGAAGCTAATCAGCTCAGTTATGGTCAGTCTGCCGAGTTGTTTGGCCGGGCCCGCGATCTGATCGATCAGATGACTCAAGTTGTGGACGCCGAGGCTGCCACTGAATTAACGGACGCAGCAAGCTTTACGGCAGCCAATGCACGCAATCTGGCTCTGGTAGTCATTCTCGGACTCGTTATCTGTGTGCTGACCATTGCCTTTTTACCTGGTCTGATCGTCCGCCCGATCCAGGACATCCTTGCTCGTATCCGGGATATTGCCGGCGGTGGTGGCGATCTGACCAAGCGAGTTGAGGTCAGCTCGGCCGATGAAGTGGGGCAGCTTGGTGCGAGCTTCAATGAGTTCCTCGGTCAATTGCAGATGCTCATTCGCGAAGTTGCTGAATCGACACTCCTGGTGGCTTCAGCGTCAGAGCAGATGAGCGCCATAGCCGCCAACCAGGATCAGTTGGTGACAGACCAGCACCTGGCTATCGATCAGGTGAGTACAGCGGCAACCGAAATGACCGCAGCTATTCATGAAGTGGCTGATAACGCACACAGTACGGCCGAAGCTGCGCGTCAGGCGGACCAGCAGGGGAAAGCGACATCCGAAGTTGTTGGCCAGACCATGAATGCCCTGCGGCGCTTGGCCAAGGATGTGGCGGAAGCGGCAGGCGTCATAAACCGGCTTGAGCAGGACAGTGACAAGATAGGTGGCGTGCTGAGTGTCATTCAGGCGATTGCCGAGCAAACCAATTTGCTGGCACTTAACGCAGCAATCGAAGCTGCTCGTGCCGGCGAGCAAGGTCGAGGCTTTGCCGTGGTAGCCGACGAGGTGAGGACCCTGGCCGCGCGCACACAGGACTCCACCCGGGACATTCAGGAGATGATCCAGAGCCTGCAAGCTGGTAGTTCGCAGGCAGTGACTGTCATGCAGCGGGGTGCCACGCTGGCTGCAGAAAGTGTCGAGCAGGCAGAAGGCGCAGAGAGGTCGCTTAGCGAGACGGCACAGTCAGTGGTGCGAATCAACGACATGGCCGCACAGATCGCTTCGGCCTGTGAGGAACAGACTCAGACCACTGAAGAAATTGCCCGTAATATCAGTGGGATCCGGGATCTTTCTGATCAGGCGGCACAAAATTCCAGCGAGAGCCGTCAAGCCAGTGAGTCCATGGCGAGGCTTGCGGCCGGCTTGCAGCAACAGGTAGGGCGTTTCAGAACCTGAAATGGTACCTGGTCCGAAAAAAAGGCGTTGTGAGGCGCCCAACAATGGGTTGTAAGTTGTTGGCAAGCCGTTACAATAGCGCGGCCTGTCCAGTACAGGTTCGTTATGGTGACCCTGCCGGTCCCCTCGCAATGATTCGCCGTTAACCTGGTCAGGCCCGGAAGGGAGCAGCCACAGCGGTTACATCGTGTGCCGGGGTGTGGCTGGTAGGGTCGCCACCCATGACGACCTACCCTATTCAGTAACACCAAGCCTCACCGCATATCTCGCAAAGTCAGCCTGCTTTGGTTACAGTACCCGCTTGTCTTTCAGATCCTACCGGACAGCACACATCCAATGAGTTATCAGGTACTTGCCCGCAAATGGCGTCCGCGCCTGTTCCGTGAAATGGTCGGCCAGACCCACGTGCTCCAGGCGTTGATTAATGCGCTCGACCACGACCGGCTGCACCATGCCTACCTCTTCACTGGCACCCGGGGGGTAGGAAAAACGACGATCGCGCGTATTCTGGCCAAATGCCTGAACTGTGAGACCGGAGTTAGCTCCGAACCCTGCGGAATCTGTTCGGCCTGCCGGGAGATAGATGAGGGACGCTTTGTCGATCTGATTGAAGTGGACGCGGCCAGTCGCACCAAGGTCGAAGATACCCGCGAGCTTCTGGATAACGTGCAGTACGCGCCGTCACGGGGCCGGTACAAGGTCTATCTGATCGACGAAGTGCACATGCTTTCCAGTCACAGTTTCAATGCGCTGCTGAAAACCCTGGAGGAGCCCCCGGAACACGTCAAGTTTCTACTCGCGACCACTGACCCGCAAAAATTGCCTGTCACCATCCTCTCGCGCTGCCTGCAATTCTCGTTGAAAAATATGCAGCCCGAAAAAATCGTTGATCACCTGCGTCACGTTCTTGGTGAAGAGCTGATCCGCTTTGACGAAGAATCCTTGTGGTTGCTCGGGCGGGCGGCCGACGGCTCCATGCGTGATGCATTGAGCCTGACTGATCAGGCAATTGCGTTTGGCAATGGCGCATTACAGGTCAGTGACGTACGCAGCATGCTCGGGACCATTGATCACGGTCAGGTATTTGGCTTGCTTGATGCGCTGGCTGCGGGCGACGCTCAGGCCTTGTTGATTGCTGTGGGCGAGTTGGCGGAGCAGGGTGCCGATTTTTCTGGCGTGTTGAGTGAGCTGCTGTCGGTCTTGCAACGCGTGGCTATTGCTCAGGTGCTACCACAGGCGGTGGATAACAGTCTGGGTGACCAGGAGAGGGTGATTGACCTTGCCGGTAGGGTGAGTGCCGAGGACGTGCAGTTGTTTTACCAACTGGGTTTGCATGGTCGCCGGGATCTGCCCCTGGCCCCCGAACCGCGCGGCGGCTTCGAGATGGCCATGCTTCGGATGCTTGCCTTCAGGCCCGGCAGCGTTGAACAGGACGCCGTAGTCGCTTCACCTGAAGCTCCGCCGGGAAAGCCGGCGGGACTCAGCCAGGCCACGGCTGAATCCGGGACTCCCAGGCCAACTTCGGAAGCCACCCCACAGGAAGGTGTTTCTTCAGAAGCTGGAATGGCTGTGAGCAGCTCGGTGGATCTTGCATCCGAGGCAGTCGTGCTGCAAAGGTCAGATGCCCAGCCCGCTGGGCGGCCAGCCCCGGAGCACGGGGCGTCTTCAGCGGTCTCCAATGACCTTGGCTCGAATGTGGCTGCTGCGCCTTCCGATCACGCTTCAGGGTCCGAACTGCCATCAACTGATGTGTCCGACGTTAGCAATGATTCCTGGCGTCAGCCCAGTTCCGGCCAGCCCATGAAAACCTCCACGCCCGTTAAGCCACCCCAAGACGAGCCCCCTGCGGAATGGTTGCAGGCCACGGCTGTGACTGATCGTGATTCTGATGACCGCGATGACGAAGAGGAAGACAGCCTCGAACTGAGTCAATACCCCGGTGACTGGCAATCCGCTGAAGCGGTAGTTGCAGCGACTACAGTCGAAGCAGACAATCTGGATGCCAGCTCAGCAGCCGGTGATCTACCGCCGGCCACCGGACTGGCCGCCCAATGGTTGGACATATTTTTGCAGTTGGGACTCAGCGGCCTGACGCAAAGTATTGCGGCCCATTGCCAGCTCGTGGATCGTAGTGACAGTGTTTGGTTACTGCATCTGGATCCCGGTCACAGCGCCCTCTATAACGAGAATCATCGCTTGCGTCTGCAGCAGGCGTTGGTGGAGCATATTGGTGTGCCGGTGGATCTGGAGGTGCGCGTTGCTGCTCCCGACCAGGAGACTCCTGCCGTGGCTGCAGCCCGCCGCAAGCGCAAGCGCCAAGAGCAGGCGGAGGCGAGCATTCAGCAGGATCCGCTGGTGTTGGGTCTCATGCGCGAATTTGCGGCACAGATCTGTGAAGGTAGTATCCGCCCCATTGATACGACGACCCATTGAATGAGGATAACAGCATGATGAAAGGTGGCATGGCCGGGCTTATGAAGCAGGCGCAGGAAATGCAGGAGAAAATGGCCAGGATGCAGGAAGAGTTGGCTAACGCGGAAGTTACCGGCCAGTCCGGTGCGGGCCTGGTATCGGTAGTCATGACCGGGCGCCACGATGTCAAACGGTTATCCATCGATGACAGCCTGATGAGCGAAGAAAAGGACATTCTGGAAGACCTGGTTGCAGCAGCGTTCAACGATGCCGTGCGCAAGATTGAAAAGAACAACCAGGAAAAGATGGCTGGCATGACCCAGGGTATGAATCTGCCCGACGGCTTCAAGATGCCTTTTTAAAGTCCTTCTTCCTCTAATTCAGGCGGTGCCATGAGCTTCAGTCCCCTGATTCGTCATTTGATCGATGCGCTGCGCGGACTTCCCGGCGTTGGGCCCAAAACAGCGCAGCGCATGGCGTTGCATTTGCTTGAACGTGATCGAGATGTGGCGCGGCATCTTGCCGGTGCCCTGGCAACCGCCATGGACGGGGTTGGTTACTGCAGCCGTTGTCGCACGCTCAGTGAGAACGACATTTGTGCTATCTGCGCGGATCCACGCAGGGATGCGACCTTGTTATGTGTTTTGCAGAGTCCGGCCGATGTCTGGGCAGTCGAGCAGGCCGGAGGCTTCACTGGTCGCTATTTCGTGCTCAAGGGACAGTTGTCGCCTATCGACGGTATGGGACCGGAGGAGATCGGAATACCGGCGCTGCTGGAAGCGGTTGAACGCAGCGATGTTGCTGAGGTGATATTAGCCACCAACCCCACTGTCGAGGGTGAAGCAACCGCCCACTACATCGCAAGTATGCTCAAACCCCGAGGCATAAAGGTGTCTCGCATCGCCCATGGCGTACCTTTGGGCGGCGAACTTGAATATATTGATGGAGGAACATTGGCCCATGCGCTGGCTGGCAGAACGCCAATTCTCTGATGCGGCCAGCTCGCGTCAATACCTCAAGAGGCAAGCTGACCGTCACGAAAGTCGCGTAGGGCCTGTTCGATTTCCTCCCGACTGTTCATGACAAAAGGACCATACTGGACTATTGGTTCGCGCAGGGGTTTGCCCGCAATCAACAACACCTTTGCGCCAGCCGGGCCTGCATGAATCGAAATCCCGTTACCGTCACCAAGTCGCCCGAGATGCCCTGCTTGCAAACTGACACTCTTCTCTCGGCCATCCAATTCGATTGCGCCTTCGTAGACATACAACATGGCGTTGAGGTGGGCAGGCACGGGTAAGTCGCAGTGCTCCGCGGGGATCATCTGCAAATCGGCGTAGAGAGGTTCACTGGTCTTGCCGGTGATCGGGCCATGCACGGGCTGAGTGGTAATAGAAAGGCGGCCAGCGATGACCCGGGCAAGCCCACCACCCTCTAGCGGATGTTCGGTTATCGATTTTGCGGGCAGGTCCTGGTAGCTGGCGGGCTGCATTTTTTCCGCAGCTGGAAGATTGACCCATAGTTGAAAGCCGCGCATCCGGCCTGAATCCTGTTGTGGCATTTCGGAGTGAATAATGCCGCGCCCGGCGGTCATCCATTGAACTCCGCCTGGCTCGAGTAGACCGCGGTTGCCGAGATGGTCCTCGTGCAGCATCCGCCCCTCGAGCATGTAGGTTACAGTTTCAAAGCCCCGGTGTGGGTGCGCGGGAAAACCACCGATATAGTCCGCTGCCTCATCAGAGCCGAACTCGTCCAGCATCAGAAAAGGATCGAAGCGTTCGGCACCGGTGCCGCCGAACACGCGCTTCAACTTCACTCCGTCACCATCGGATGCGTTGCGGCCTATGACCAGCTCAGCCAGATCACGTTTGATTGCTGTTGGCATGAGATACCTCCTGAAATGCGTTTGAGGTCATTCTATTGCCACACATAATGATTAAAAGCGGAAAAAACACCGTGAACCTATCTGGTTTTACGATAGGTCTATTGTTGTTACCGGATTAGGTGGCAGCTGGAAAACGGAGCTGGTCGCATTATCCGAATGCGGCCAGTCAAGAGGTGTTTACAGCGCTCTGGCTGGGAAGTGCCGCGGCGTCACTCTTTTGGTGAGTTCTGCTTTTCCAGCTCCTCGACAATGCGGTCATAGGCTTGGCAAGGATCATGGTCGTCAGTGGTCGGGTTACGTAGTTGCAAGGCTACCAGCTGCTCATACAACTGATTGGCTTTAACCGGGTCCCCATCGGCCAGACGATGAACGGTGGCAGCAACTTCTTCTGCCTTGACTATGGCCTCCTCGGTGGTACAAGCGGCAAATGCCGGTACCGCAGAAATGCTGAGCACGCTGGCAATGATCAAGCTGGAAATTGTCTTCATTTACTACCTCGGATATCACGATGATGATATATGCATGTTAGCGGCATTGCCTGGCGTGTCCAAGTAGGTGCGGTAATTAGCCCTACCCCGTTGCCTCTGAAGATGGCTGGCCGTTAAATTTAGTAATAGATTACGCGTTGCTACTATTTGGCCATCGGTCAGTAAACTGGTTCACAATTTTATTATCGAGCCGCTCATGACGCGTCCTGTTATCACCTTTCTGACCCTTATGGCAGTCTTGTTGTCGCCCAGGAGTTTTGCCGAGGTCGTTGTAGTCGGGTTCGGTACCCACAAACCACCCTATGTATTCGAATATGACGGCTCCGGGCTCGAGTATGAGCTGATTGAGGCCGCCCTTGAGCACGTGGGTCTTGAAATGGAGCCGTATTACTCTCCCCTGGAACGCCTGCATCGCATGTTGCAGTATCGGGAGCTGGGTGCCATGGCGACAACCAATCAGACCAGCGGTGTGGATGCTCACTACTCCGAAATTTATATTGAGTACGAGAACGTTGCGGTCACCCTGCAGAATCGCAATATCCAATTAGGCGCGATTGAAGACCTGGGTGGCTATTCTATCAGTGCTTTTCAGCGTGCGAGATTCGTTCTGGGCCCACGGTTTGGCAAGATGACCGCAGCCAACTCCCGGTACCGTGAGGAAGCGCGGCAGATAACCCGCAATTTGCTGCTTTATGCCGGGCGAGTGGACGTCATGATTGGAGATCGGAGAATCATTCGCGCATTCAATAGCGAAATAGCTGACCGTGTTGATGTCAGTCAGCCTGTGACCGAGCATTTCCTTTTCCCACCTACGGGCTATCGGGTCGGGTTCGTCGATGCTGCGATTCGGGATCGTTTCGATCAGGGGCTTGCTGCGATAAGAAGTAATGGGCGTTATGAGCTCATTACCCAGCGTTACGCGGCATACTGAGGCGTGTTGTGACTGAATAGTCGTCACCTCTGGCCTATCAGGCGCAGCTAGCGGTACTTCGATCAGATATCTTGGATTAGTGAAATATTTTAATAAAAAACCTTCGCTGCTCCGGCGAGTTATCAGTGGGAGTTACCCATGAACCTATCGCGCAGTTTCGCCTTTGCACTCACGGTTTTGCTGACACAACAGATACAGGCCCAGACAATGCCCGCACCCGAAACAGTCCGTCTAGACGAGTTGAAATTAATGGAGGGCTTTCCACCTCCGGCTGACAAACAGGTTACCGCGCAAAACTTTCTGATGCAGTTCCCCAACCTTCGTTGGGCCTTCCATCATATGCGCGAACTATTGCCCTCACGCAATATCCGGCGCGGTGCGTCAGCACCCTCCGTCTTGTCTGTCGGGGAGGACTTGCGAGCCAGAATCGATGCTCTGAACTTTGTAGGGCCCGAGGGCAATGATCTGACGTTTGGCCAATATCTGGAAGCCACCTACGCCGATGCCACGCTGATAATGAAAGATGGCAAGGTGATTTACGAGGCCTATCACGAGGGGATGCCAGCAGAGAATCCGCACATGCTTTGGTCAGTGACCAAGTCCTTCGCAGGTCTCATTGCCACGCAGCTGTTGGAAGAGGGCATCCTCAAGGCAGACGCCCTGATAACGGATTATGTGCCAGAGCTCAAGGGCAGTGGCTGGAGTGGCGCGACTATCCAGCAGTTATTGAATATGACTGCAGATATCGATTACAGCGAGGTATATGCCGACCAGGAATCGGATGTGGTGAAATACGCGATGTCGGCGGGCATGTTGCCAACCCCTGAAGATTTTGCCGGCGAACGTGATCTGTACAGCTATTTACCGACCATTCCTGCTGATGGCCAACACGGTGAGCGCTTTATCTACCGCACTGTGCATACCGAAGTCCTGGGATGGGTCCTGCGCCGTGCTACTGGCAAGCACCTTGCCGATCTGATCAGCGAGCGGATCTGGAGCAAGCTGGGCGCCGAACAGGACGCCTATCTTTTGCTCGACAGCAAGGGTACTGAATGGGCAGGCGCCGGCTTGAATGCGACCCTGCGCGACCTGGGGCGTTTCGCTGAAATGCTGCGGCTCAACGGACGATTCAATGGTCAGCAGATCATCGACAGCTCAGTGATAGCGAGTATTCGTGAGGGCGCCGACCGCGAAGCCTTCAAGGCATCGGGTCGGGACTACCAGCCCGGTTATTCTTATCGCAACAAATGGTGGATCAGTCACAATGCCGATGGTGCCTATGAGGCACTTGGAGTGCACGGCCAGATGATCCATGTAAACCCTGCAGTGGGTCTGGTGGTGGTTCGACTGTCTTCCCACCCCGTTGCCACCTCTGCCGTCACCTTCCCGATCACCCGACCGGCGCTTGCCGCCCTGGCTGACATGTTACGTTAAGCGTCGTATTGCTCAAGCATGTCCGCCGGCACATCGCGTCGGTGGGCAAGGCTGGTGTCACCGGTATCAGGATGGTAGACGATCACCACCTCACCCTTGTCAAGCTGTCTGAGCAAGCGTTCGGTACGCTGCTCAAGACTGGCTTCGTAGCCGTTGTCGGTGCCGTCACGAGTGACGAAATCTTCGAGCAGGCGCGCCAGGGTTTCCGGCTCCAGCAGGGTATGGGGTATCAGCATGATGTCTACTTCCCGGATGACAGTGGCGCTAATGATACACTGCGCAGCCGTTTTGCAGCTGCTGGCCTGACATGATTACTGACCCGCTTTTCTATCTCTGCGCCATTCCCGCGGTATTGCTCTATGGCATTGCAAAAGGCGGCTTTGGCGGCAATATCGCGATTCTATCGGTACCGCTGATGGCACTGGTGATGTCGCCGCAGCAAGCCGCCGCCATTCTTCTGCCGATTCTCATCGCGATGGACATGATGGCCCTGCGCACTTTTCGCGGCCGTTGGGACCGGGCCAATCTGCGCATTATTCTGCCGGCTTCACTGGTGGGGGTAGTGCTCGGTGGACTGATGTTCCGGGTACTTAATGATGCGCACATACAGCTCATGATCGGTGCTATCGCGTTGGTTTTCACCTTGAATATATGGCTGCGTCGCGGGGAACCCGCACCTCGGGAGGCAAGTCGTGTGCGGGGCAGTTTCTGGGGCATGGTTGCTGGCTTTACCAGCTTCGGCATCCATGCCGGCGGACCGCCTATCAATGTGTACCTGTTGCCACAAAAGCTCGACAAGACCCTGCTGATGGGCACGATAGCCGTTTTCTTTGCGGTCGTTAACCTGGCCAAGCTACCGGCTTATATCTATCTGGGGCAATTTGACCAGACCAACTTGTTGACGGCATTGGTCTTGCTGCCATTGGCGCCCATTGGCGTGCGCATGGGTTTCTGGCTCCTGCAACGCAGCAATGAGAAGCTGATCTATCAGTTGTGTTATGTATTTCTTTTTCTAACCGGTGGGCGTTTGTTGTATCAGGGCGCTACAGGTCTTTATCACGGTTGAGCTGGCTATCTATTACTGCATAGAGGGCCTTGGCTTCTACTGGTTTTGCCAGATAATGGTTCATGCCGGCACTGGCACCGGCTTCACGGTGAATGTCCAGCGCGTGGGCGGTGAGCGCCACTATGATCACGGCGGGTAAGTCATGCCTGCTTTCAAAATCACGAATGCGCCTTGTAGCCTCGAATCCATCCACCCTGGGCATTTCTCCGTCCATGAGTATCAGCTGATAGTGATCTGGCTCTGCCTGGTAGAGAGCTACCGCCTCTGCGCCATCTGCGGCCAGTACCACCTTACAGCCATAGCGTTCCAGCAATCCTCGTACGACCATCTGGTTAACGGGGTTGTCCTCCGCAACCAGGACCCTGATCTCTGCGGGCGAGCGCGGATACTCGATTAGCTGATGCGCGTCTGGCTCCGATGCGAACTCTGGGCGTTGCGCCAAACCCTGCAGAGCGGCTCGCAGATCGGTCGGCGTGACGGGCGCATTGCAGGTGACTACCTGGACGCCGAACGTGGTCTTGCCCTCAGTCATCGTGCTGACCGACCTCAGGACAAGTGAAGGTGGTCGACGCTCGGCCACCATGAGGGCAAAGCGTTCAAGCTCTGTTTCGTTCATTCCGGCGGTTGCGATAACCAGCAGGCAGTCATCCGGCGGGGCTGTCACCGGCATGCTTGCCGAGCGAACCTGCACCATCAGACCTGAACGCAGTAGCAGCGCACTGTAGCAATCCAGTGCCGCCTGGTCGCAGCCAACCAGCATTGCACAATTGGCCCAGGGCAGTGGAGGTTCGGCACCGTCTGATTGGCCAGGAGCGCTCAAGGCCAGACTGAACGAAAACTGCGCCCCTTCGTCGGGTGCGCTGTATACCTTGATCCGGCCGCCCATCAACGATGCCAGTTCTTGACTGATTGCCAGCCCTAGACCACTACCTCCATACCGCCGGGTGGTTGTGCTGTCAGCCTGGGTAAAGGAGTCGAACAGGTCCCGCTGAGCGTCGATTCCGATACCTATGCCGGTATCGCGTACCTCGAAGCTTATGCGGTAATGTCCTTTGGCGTCAGCGATCTCTGCGCTATCCACATGCAGTGTCACGTGGCCGCGGTGGGTAAACTTGAGGCCATTTCCTACCAGGTTCAGGAGTATCTGCTTGAGTCGGGTAGGATCGCCGATTACCCTCCGGGGCACTGCCGGATCGATGCTGCAGTACAAATCCAGATTCCTGGCCAATGCCTGGGCAGTAAACAGGCTGCAGGTATCAGAGACCAATTCCTCGATATCGAACTCGATACGCTCAAGACGGACATGCCCGGATTCGATACGAGCGTAGTCCAGTACCGCATTGATGACCGACATCAGCGTCTTACCCGAATTGCTGATGGTTCGCACGTAGAATTGTTGAGCGCTACTCATTGGTGTATCACGCAGAAGCTCCACCATGCCCAGCACCCCGTTTAGCGGCGTTCGAATCTCGTGGCTCATCTTGGCCAGGAAACGGCCCTGTGCGCGCGACTCCAGGCGCGCCTGGCGAGCCTGCTCGTCTGCCTTGAAGCGTGCTTCCTTGAGAGCGTTGATGCGATCGGCTAGGCCAAGGGAAAGGATGAACAGTTCCATGCAGATGCCCAGCTTGACCCAGTCTGTGCCATAGGACACTCCCAGCTCAAAGCCCAATGATCCTGCTGTAGATAGCATCAGCGAACACAGCAGCACTCCCCAGGCCAGGGTGTAATAGGAGCCGTAGCGAAAGCCCTGTCTCCAGACATAGATTCCGGTTGCCAGCAGTAGGGCCGAGGTGCCCAGAACATACAAGCTGGCCAACATGTTGTAGAGCGAGAGGCCAATCACAGGAAGACTTATCAGCGTTATGCCGACCAGCAGAATGAGGGTGCGCAGCAGCCGGTCGATCCGGTGGAAATGCTCGGCTGTGTGCAGGAAGTGCCGGCTGAACTGGGTGGCGACGATACAGTGCAGGTACATCAGGCAGTAAATCGATACTGATTGAAAGGCAATGCCCATCGACAGCCATTTCCACAACAAGCCATCAAAAGCCGCCATGAACAGGAGCATGTTCAAGTTGTAGACCAGATACCAGAGATAACTGGTCTCACGAAGCGATATGTACAAGAACAGGTTGTAGGCAAAGAGGCCGAGCATCACGCCATAGAACAACCCCTGTGCCAAGGAGTCCATCTCCAGCCGAGTAACCGCTGCCGGCCAGGTGGCAAAATACAGAGGTACGAAGATGGTACTGCTGGATTCGACTCGCAAGTATATCCGGTTGATGCCGGGGGGCAGGTTGAGGCTCAGCCAAGGGTTGCGCACCTGCATGGGCCGCTGCTCAAGCAGCAGGTGATCACCGCTGCGTTGGTATTCGAGGTTCTGCAGTGGGTCGATGTGAAACAGCTCGACTCGGTCGAGAATCGGGTAATTGATTTCCAGAACGCCCGCCAGATCGTCGCCTGTGCGGTTGTCCAGAGCTACCGCAACCCACCACGCCGATCCATTCTTGCCCATATTGATATGGGTGCCTGATACGGTTTTCCAGGGTAACGGGGGGTTGGCAAGCAGATCAGCAAGCCGATGTCGCTGATCGGGATCTTCAAGTATCCGCGCGTGACTGGAGAGATTGATGCGTTGGTTGGCATCCTCAAGAACGGTGATGCTTGAAAGTACCAAGCCATCCTTGTCAAAACCAGCTTGCGCACCAGCCTGTGCTGACAACGACAGCAGGAAGAGACAGCAAAGAGACCGCCACCGGGACGAAAGCATCAGATGCATACCTTGCGGGTGCGCCGAATCTTGGGTTTTTTTACCGGCGGACCTGCATTGATGCTAGCACAGCGATAATAAAAGGGTACCTTGATTGGGCTGCTGGTGTGCAGGCCCGACTGGCTGTCTGGTCATTTGCCGCGCACCAGTTGGCGCAACATAAAGCGGCTCGGGTGCACCGCCTGGACCAGATCGAGGGGCAGTGGCAAAGGTCCATTTTCGAGCATCGCTGCAATCAGTTCGCCGCTTAAGGGACAGCTGATCAACCCCCGGGAACCGTGTGCTGTGTTGATATACAGGCCGGGTAGCCAGGGCGCCGGAATGTCGGGACGCTTCGACGCGTCCTTGGCCAGCACAGCGAAATCCTGTCTGAATCGCTTGGCATCCGCGATCGGACCTATTAGTGGCAGATAATCAGGCGAGGTGCAGCGCAGTGCGGCTCGCGCCGAGAGGTTGTCCGGATTCCAGTCCGGCGAGCGGCGTATGGCCTGATCGAGTTCCGCTGACAGGCTGGTGAGGAGGGCCAGGTTGCTGATGTTCTCCTCCTCACTGGGCTCGGTATCAGACCGGTCAAAGCGAAAACTGGCGCCCACGAAGTGTTCCCCCTCGCGAGCCGGAGAAACGTAACCTTCACCACAGAGGACGGTGCGCAAAGCCTGACTCTCAGGGCAGGCAGGCAGGTGGGTGATCTGACCGCGAATGGTCTTGAGGGGCAGATGAGCCGTCTGATCAAAACGTTGACTGTCACCGGCGCTGCAGATAACCACGACGGGCGCCGCACAAATATCCCGTTCCTGTTCATCGGTGGCATGCCAGAGCGTTTCTCGGTAGCTTAGCTTAAGGGCTTCCTGGTGCGTGACAAGGGTGATACCCGGATGCTTCAGTAGTGATCGGCAGAGGGCAGGAGGGTGTACCCAGCCACCCTCGGGAAAAAATAACCCGCCGGCGCTCACGCCTACTCCGGCGATCTTGCTAGCCTGTTCGGCAGTTACACCGTGCAGGAAATTTGAAGGATAGCCTTGTCCGGCCAGAGCGCGGAGCCGCGCTGACTCCTTTTCGTTGTCGCTTAATTGCAGCACACCGCAGGCTGACCAGTTACTGCCATCCTGGGGAAGCAGCAGTTTTAGAAGACGTACACTGTAGCCATAACTGCTCTGCACGAAGCGTGAGAGAGGTGTCTGATGGGGCGAGAGTTTGCAGTACAGAATCCCCTGAGGATTGCCCGATGCTTCGCGAGCTTCGCCGGCGTTACGTTCGATAACGGTGACCTTCCAGCCCCGTTGTGCCAGAGCGTAGGCGGTACTGCAGCCCGCCAGTCCGGCACCAATGACTATTGCCTTGCGTTGCGGAGGTAAGTCGACCTCTGGTGATCTGTACCAGGGTGGGGTCCATTCCCGAGGAGGCAGGCGGTCCGTCTCGCCGGCGAGCGTGGCTGATCCTTGCTGCGCCTGGCTCAACTCAGCTACCGTGAAACCTGCCTGAAAGAGCCCCATGCGCAGGGTGTCAGCGACAATGCCAGTGGCCAGGGTTGTGCCCGGGTGCGACAGACGTGTCAGCTGCCGGCATAGCTCTGACTGCCATATGGACAGGTTTGTTTGTGGTGCGAGGTCGCTCAGAAACCAGGCATCTACCACCGCCTCCAGCTGTTTCAGCGTATCCAGAACATCGCCGACCAGCAGCGTGAGCGTTACTTTGCCGCCATTCAGAACATAACGGTGCCAGCCCGGCGTCGGAGAACTGTATTGCTCCAGGAGCTGTTCAGACCAGATTGCGAGCTCGGGCCAGAGCGCCTGCGCACGACGAAGGTCTGCAGCGGAAAAGGGGGACTGTTCAGCACTGATAAAATGCAATTGAGCATCGGCCGGCGCCGTACTAGCCCAGAGTTGCCAGGCGCAGAGAAAATTCAGGCCTGTACCAAAACCTGTCTCGGCAATACAAAAACGGGCGTCTGGATTCAGTGCGCGCCAGCGAGACTCCAGCCGGTTATGCAGCAGATACAATCGGCCGCCTTCTCCCGCATCAAGGTGCGAGGAGGGGTATATATCGCCGAAACGCAACGAAACGGGACGACCGTCATCAGTCCACTCAAGATCGGCAAGCAGGGGGGGCGGGGTCACATGGTCTCCAATGGCACAAGCAATGCTTGGGCATTGTACCGCGAAGCAGTCCGCCGCGATGCATGCGCGAGGGCGTTGCCTGCGGGTCAGGCAGCTCCGCCCCAATTGATATTGGGCAAAATCAGGAGCAGCCATGTGGCTACAAATACCAGTCCAACTGCTGAAAAGCGGGCTTTTATCGGCTTTTTCATCGCAAGCGCCTTCTTGTCGCCATTATTCTTGTTGTATGCAGGTATAGGCTGATCCTGCGTTGTCGCCTGCGCCGCCTTACCTTCTGCGACGCTATTCTGACTTTATGATAGATGCTGCAGCAATGGGGCATTAGACCAATTGGCTACATGCGTCGTGGCGTAATTCGCGAACGGGAATGGATAAGCCATCAAACTGACATGCTTTTATGCTCGAGCTTTGGTCAGCGCAATTGAGCGTTTTGGTCATTGTTCCGGCAGCTTGGCAAGGTAGGGTAGGGATCATGGTCACAATGGAGAATACACAATGACTGAGGCGATGATTTTTGATGCGGTGCGCACGCCCCGTGGCAAGGGCAGAAAGGATGGCTCGCTGTACAGCGTCAAGCCTACCAATCTGATGGCGGGCGTGTTGCGCTCGCTGCAGCAACGTAACGATCTGGATACCAGTCAGGTCGACGACATCGTGCTCGGTTGCGTTACACCCGTGGGCGATCAGGGCGCCGATATTGCCAAGACTGCGGCGCTGGCCGCGGATTGGGATGAGTGTGTCAGTGGCGTGCAGATCAACCGTTTTTGCGCCTCTGGTCTGGAAGCAGTCAATCTGGCCGCGATGAAGGTACGCTCGGGCTTCGAGGATCTGGTCGTGGCTGGCGGTGTCGAGTCCATGTCGCGGGTACCCATGGGCTCTGATGGTGGCGCCTGGGCCATGGATCCCGAAACCAACATGCACACACGTTTTGTGCCCCAGGGCATAGGGGCGGATCTGATTGCCACCCTTGAGGGTTTCAGTCGTGAAGATGTTGATGCTTTCGCCTTGCGCTCTCAGCAAAAGGCCGCACGGGCGAGGGCTGAAGGCGCCTTTGCCCGCACGCTGGTGCCCGTGACGGATCAGAATGGCATCAGGCTACTGGATAATGATGAGTTCATTCGTGCCGACAGCACTCTGGCGGGCCTGGGCGCGTTGAAGCCGAGCTTTGAGGCCATGGGGCAGATGGGTTTTGATGCCTCTGCGCTGCAGCGCTACCCCCATGTGGAGCGCATCAATCATGTACATACACCGGGCAATAGCTCCGGAATCGTTGACGGCGCCGTGGCAATGCTGATCGGCTCGCAGGCGAAGGGAGAAGCCCTGGGTCTCAAACCGCGGGGCCGGATCGTCGCCACGGCAGTGACCAGTACCGACCCCACCATCATGTTGACCGGGCCGGCTCCGGCCACACGCAAGGTGCTGGGACGGGCGGGGATGAACATAGACGACATTGATCTTTTGGAGGTGAACGAAGCCTTTGCCTCAGTGGTTATGCGTTTCATGCGTGAGATGCAGGTACCCGAGGAGAAAATCAACGTGAATGGCGGCAGCATTGCCATGGGGCATCCGTTGGGCGCAACCGGATGCATCATCCTTGCCACGCTACTGGACGAGCTGGAGCGTCGCAGTTTGCGCTTTGGCCTGGCGACGCTCTGCGTCGGCGGTGGCATGGGTATCGCCACCATTATTGAACGCGTCTGAGGATCCGAACATGAGCAACGCAATCCGTTACGACAAGGGCCAGGACAACATCGTGATCCTGACCATGGATATGCCCGGCCAGAGCGCCAATACAATGAATGGTGTCTACCGTCAGGCGATGGCAGAGACAGTGGATCGATTGGAGAAAGAGCGGGAGGAAATAGCGGGTGTTATTATCACATCAGCGAAGAAAACCTTCTTTGCCGGCGGCGACCTTAACGAACTGATCAAGGTAACGCAGTCTGATGCTGAGGCTTTCTATCATATGGTGCTCGGGCTAAAGGCCCAATTGCGCCGGTTGGAAACTTTGGGTAAGCCAGTGGTTGCAGCGATTAACGGTGCAGCGCTGGGGGGCGGCTGGGAACTGGCTCTGGCTTGCCATTACCGTGTTGCGATTGATCAGCCGGCGGTCAAGCTTGGCCTGCCTGAAGTCACCCTGGGGCTGTTGCCCGGGGGCGGCGGCGTGGTGCGCATGGTGCGCCTGCTCGGCGTTGAAAAGGCCTTGCCTTATCTGGTCGAGGGCAAGCAGGTAGGGCCGGCCAAAGCGCTGGAGGCAGGGCTGATCCATGAGCTGGCAAGTGACCGTGAAGACCTGCTGGCCAGGGCAAAGATCTGGATCCTTGGCGCTCCGCAAGCGCTCCAGCCCTGGGACGTCAATGGTTACCGGATGCCTGGGGGCACGCCGAGCAGTCCAGCGCTCGCGCAGCTGCTGCCAATAGCGCCCTCGGTGCTGCGCAGCAAGACTCAGGGCTGCTTGCCCGCACCGGAAAAGATTCTCTGCGCTGCGGTCGAGGGTGCCCAGGTCGATTTTGATACCGCCCAGATCATCGAGACGCGTTACTTTACCGAGCTGGCTACCGGTCAGGTAGCCAAGAATCTGATCGGTACGTTCTGGTTCCAGCTAAACGAAATCAAGGCTGGCGGCTCCAGACCCAAAGGCTTTGAAACCCGTCAAACCACCCGGGTTGGCGTTATCGGGGCTGGCATGATGGGGGCCGGTATTGCCTATGTGTCGGCCGTGGCAGGCATTGATGTGGTGCTCAAGGATAGGTCGTTGGAAGCGGCGGAGAAGGGTAGGGCTTACTCCACAGCTGTGCTGGACAAGAAGGTCAGCCGGGGTCAGATGTCCGCTGACAAGCGCGACACCATTCTGGAGCGGATCAAGCCGACGATAGATGATGCCGATTTTGCTGGTTGTGACTTGATTATTGAAGCGGTATTCGAGGACCGCAACCTCAAGGCCAAAGTGACCCGCGCAGCGGCGGACCAGGCAGCGGCTGATGCAGTGATTGCCTCCAATACCTCGACACTGCCGATTACCGGCCTGGCGAACGCGATCGCCGACCCCCGGCGATTCATTGGTCTGCATTTCTTCAGCCCGGTGGACAAGATGCCCCTGGTGGAGATCATCAAAGGAGATCAGACCGATGATGCCACGCTGGCTCGCGCTTTTGATTTTGTCATGCAGATCAACAAGACCCCGATAGTAGTCAACGACAGTCGCGGGTTCTTTACCTCCCGGGTGTTCAGTACATTTACCAGTGAAGGTATAGCAATGCTTGGTGAGGGTATACCGGCGGCACTGATCGAGAATGTGGCGCGTCAGGCAGGGATGCCGGTGGGGCCGCTGGCGGTGTCGGACGAGGTGTCGATGAGCCTGATGAGCCACATACGCGAGCAAACGCGCAAGGATCTTGCCGCAGAGGGCAAGCCATTGCCAGAGCACCCTGCGGACCTGGTGATCAGCCGCATGGTCGATGAGCTCCAGCGTCCGGGCAAGGCCGCCGGGAAAGGTTTCTATGAATACCCTGCTGGGGGCAGAAAGCATTTGTGGCCAGAGCTGGGAGTGCGGTTCGGAAGCGAAGATGCGTCGATAGCGGTCGAGGATGTACGCGACCGTTTGCTGTTTATCCAGGCGATCGAGACGGTGCGCTGCCTGGAGGAAAACGTGCTTTTGTCTACGGCGGATGCCAACGTAGGGTCGATTTTTGGCATCGGTTTTGCTGCCTGGACCGGCGGTGCCCTGCAATTCATCAATCAGTATGGGGTATCCAGCTTCGTGGCGCGGTCACGGTATCTGGCCGAGCAGTACGGCGAGCGCTTTGCGCCACCGCCGCTGCTGCTGCAGAAGGAATGCGAAGGCGCGCTGTTCTGATTATCCGTTCCTGAGCCGCTCGGTTCGGGCGGCCATGATCAGGTCATTGCGCTGTACGCCGCCCAGGTCGTGACTCCACCAGGTGACAGTTACCTTGCCCCACTCGGTGAGCAATGCCGGGTGGTGCCCGACGTCTTCAGCGAGAGCCCCCACCTGGTTGGTAAACGTCAGAGCTTGCTGGAAATCCTTGAATGAGTAGACCTTCTCAACTCGAGGCACACCTTCTACGGTTACCAGGGTCCATCCTGCCAATCCGACCAGTAGATCGTTTATTTCCTGTTCTGAAAGACGCTTCGCGCCCCGATTTGAAGAGTCGAGCGACTCGGTGGCTAGCGTAGCCATGTGATGCTCCTGTCTGTTGTCTGAAGTGTCGAGCTCTCAGCATAGCAGCCGAGTTATCGAGGCGCAGGGAGCTGTCGCCCTCGATGTAACAGGGAGTATCATGGTTTTTTCGCCAATTCAGCCGGGGAGAGGTTCGATGGGGCGTCGATGGCTGAGCACAAGCCTGCATTTTATTGGTTGGCGGCCGGATAGCACCAGCCACCAGGAAAAATTGCTTTCTGCACTAGGCGCGACCATTTCATTGTTGCTGGTGTATTGGATTACCCATCTCGGCATGGCTGGAGAGGGCGCTCTCTGGGTCACCGGCTCCATGGGTGCCAGTGCGGTCCTGGTTTTTGCAATGCCCCACGGCACGCTGTCCCAGCCGTGGCCGGTACTTGGCGGTCAGGGGATTTCGGCGACATTCGGTGTTGCATGCACGCTCTGGCTGCCGGCGGGCCCCTGGGTTGCCGCATTTGCAGTGGGCGGGAGCATCATGTTGATGATGTATGCCCGCTGTCTGCATCCGCCTGGTGGGGCCACCGCCATGATCGTGGTTCTGGGCGGGCTGGAGATCCAGCAGGCCGGTTTCTCTTTCGTGCTGTATCCGATCCTGCTCGACGCTCTGGTAATCGTCGGGGCCGCCATACTGTTCAACAGCCTGTTCGAGTGGCGTCGCTATCCCCTGGCGCTGGCCAGGGCCGAGCCTGGCAAACTCACCGGCATCGCCCCCGAAGACTTCCACCACGCATTGCGCGAGATGGATTCCTATGTCGACATCCAATTTGATGATCTGCTCAAGCTGGTTGAGCTTGCAAACTCCCATGCCAAAAGCAAGCGGGTCGCCGAGGAAGACCTCAAGGTGGGCGGTTTTTACAGCAACGGCATGCCCGGCAAGAACTGGTCAGTACGCGAGGTGCTGCAAATTGTAGCTCGGCGGCCCGGGCGCCCCGGACGCGTGCGTTACAGAACCATCAAGGGTATGGGCGAGGGTGGCACCGGCATTACCCGGCTTTCCGAGTTTGTGCGTTGGGCACGGTACCCGGTGGCACCAGATGAGAAGGGTTGGCATCGCACCGAGGACCGCGACCCCTCCAGGGGCGCTTAGCTCAGACCTTGGTCCAATGGTCTGCGACCTTGGCCAAAGTCATTATCGTCCAAGTGTTCTGCTCTCCCTTGAGCTGCTACCCGCGAGGGCGCAGCTGTTTTTTTGCCCGTAACAGTTAGTACCGCAACTTCCTGTCAGCTGTAGCTGTGCTCCTGACGCAGCGCTCACTAGAATGCCGGATTATCCGCCCTTTCCCTGTTTCAGGTGTCCCATGCACGTTTCGTCAGGTCGTTGGTTGTACGGTTTTCTTCTGGCCATGATTACTACGGTACTCTGGGCGGTACTGCCCATCATGCTCAAGGAAGTGCTCAAGGGCATGGATCCCTACACCGTGACCTGGTACCGCCTGTTCACCGCTGGCGTAATACTCTTTGCCTGGCTCGCCTGGCGGCGCCGCCTGCCGTCAATAAGGGCGCTGTCAGTGACCAACAGATGGCTGCTGGTTGTCGCCATTCTGGGGCTTACATTCAACTACGTACTGTATCTGATGGGTTTGAGCAGGCTGACTCCCGGCACCATGCAGCTGATGATCCAGGTTGCACCTGTGATGCTGATGCTTGGAAGTATGTGGGTATTCCGGGAGAGGTTCGGTATAGGTCAGCTCATTGGTCTCTCGGTGTTGGTGGTCGGTTTCGTCTTGTTCTTCAATCAGCGTCTCGTCGAACTTTTTACGCAAATGACCAGTTATACGCTGGGTATTCTGATCACGCTGGGCGCTGCGGCAACCTGGGCGCTCTACGGATTGGCACAGAAGCAGCTGCTGACCATCTGGTCTTCGATTACGGTAATGATGGTCATCTATCTTGCCTGTTCAACACTCTTGTTACCGCTGGCCGCACCCGCCTCGGTCATGCAGTTGACCACGTTGCAGTTCTGGCTGCTGGTGGGCTGTTGCCTGAACACTTTGATCGCTTACGGCGCCTTTGCCGAAGCACTGGTGCATTGGGAGGCATCAAGAGTGAGTGCGACCATTGCCACTACTCCTTTGTTCACCTTCGCTATGGTTGCTCTGGGCTCGATGCTGTGGCCGACAGTCATCACGCCCGAGCTGCTGAACAACCTGGCGTACCTGGGCGCCTTGCTGGTCGTGACAGGATCGGCGTTGGTTGCGCTGGCGCCAAGTCTGATTCAGAAACTGAAAAGTCGACGGCTGCGGCGGTTGGCGATTACGCCACCGCCGGCAGCGTCCTGAATCAGCTTTTCGCGGCCGCTCGGCCGCGAAAAAGGGCCTAGCTCCCGACCATTTGCTCGGGTTTGACGGCCTTGTCGAACTCCGCTTCGCTCAGATAATTCAGCGCCAGCGCGGCCTGTTTCAGGGTGGTACCCTCCTTGTAGGCCTTCTTGGCAATATCCGCCGCCTTGTCATAACCGATAACCGGATTGAGCGCGGTGACCAGCATCAGGCTGTTGTCCAGATGCTCACGCATGCGCTGGCTATCCGGCTCCATACCCTCCACGCAGTGCTCGCGGAAGCTGTTACAGCCGTCGGTCAACAGACGGATTGATTGCAAGAGGGTATGGATAATCACAGGTTTGAACACATTCAACTGCAAGTGACCGCTGCTCGCGGCGATGCCCAGGGTGACATCATTGCCCTGCACCTGGCAGGCGATCATTGAGAGCGCTTCACACTGGGTCGGGTTAACCTTGCCGGGCATGATCGAGCTACCGGGTTCGTTCGCCGGCAACCGAATTTCGGCGAAGCCGGCCCGTGGACCGCTGCCGAGCAAGCGCAGGTCGTTGGCCAGTTTCATCAGGGTGGCTGCCAATTGCTTGCAGGCGCCATGCAGCTGGATCAGGGGCTCGTGACCGCTGAGAGCAGCGAACTTGTTTGGCGCACTAATAAAGGGTTGGCCGGTAAGGCGCGCGACCTCCTCGGCCAGTGTTGTGGCAAAGCCGGTTGGCGCATTCAGACCGGTTCCCACGGCAGTTCCACCCTGCGCCAGGGCGTACACCCCAGGCAGCGCCTGCTCTACTGCCAGCAACCCCATATCCAGTTGTGCAACGAAGGCGGAAAGCTCCTGGCCGAAGGTCACCGGCGTGGCGTCCATCATGTGGGTGCGACCTATCTTGATCAGTTGCTCGTAACAGCGTGCCTTGTCGTCGAGCGCCTGGCGCAGTTCGCTTACGGCGGGAATCAGCTTTTCCCGGGTTTGCAGGACGGCCGCGATATGCATCGCACTGGGAAAGGTATCGTTGGAGCTCTGGGATTTGTTGACGTGATCATTGGGATGCACAGGCTGCTTGCCACCGCGCTCACCACCAGACAGCTCGTTGGCTCGTCCGGCGATAACTTCATTGGCATTCATGTTGCTCTGAGTGCCGCTACCGGTCTGCCAGACGGATAGCGGAAAGTTGTCATTCAGCCGGCCTTCAATGACGTCATCCGCTGCCTGTTCGATCAGGATGGCAGTATCTTCGTCCAGATTGCCGAGCTGGTGGTTTACCCGCGCCGAGGCCTTCTTTATCAACGCTAGCGCATGAACCACAGAGATCGGAATCCGCTCTTCACCGATCGCAAAATGGTGCAACGAGCGTTGTGTCTGGGCGCCCCAGTAACGGTCTGCGGGGACTTCGATATCGCCCATACTGTCTGATTCTAATCGCGTACTCATGCTGAGCCTCCATAGTGGTCAATGTGAGTCATGGCTGTCAGTATAGAAGCTTCATTGGATGTACCCGGGGAAACCAGAAGATCCATGCGTATTCATTTGTTGCCCCTGCTGTTCTGGCTGCTGCTGGGGAGCGGACAAATTACCCCGGCATTGGCCGACGAGGCATCCCATCGGGCCAGTGCCGAGCGATTTCTAAAGTTGGCCAATGCGCAGGGCATGACCGCGCCGGTCTATGCCCAGGTAAGCAACCTGATCAATGCGCAGTTTTCCCAGCTGGGCGGATCCTTGCAGTACGAGTCTGTGCTGCGCAGCTATCAGCAGCAGGCCCGTGAGGTGCTCGATCGAGAGCTCGCCTGGGAGTCGATGCGTGACGAGCTGATCGACCTCTATCTACCGGTGTTCAGTGAAGATGAGTTCGAGGAGTTGGCGCAGTTCTACCAGTCGCCTGCCGGACGCAAGCTGATGCAGCACCTGCCGCAGCTTACCCGCGACTCCATGGCAATTAGCCGCGCACGCGTGGAGGAGCGTCTGGAACCCGAGATTCAGTTGTTGTTGGAGCGTATGGCAGATGAGATTGAAACGCGGCAGCAAGGACTGCGCTAGGCATGTCCTGAGGTACAATCATCCGCGACGATTGTGCTGACAATTGAGTCGATATTCCTTTTTTTGACGGAGACATCATGGGCGAAGTCCAGAATGCATTGCACCAGGCCATGCAGAGCCTGCAGCCGGTTCACCTTGACCTGGTAAACGAAAGCCACATGCATAATGTGCCGCCGGGCTCCGAGTCGCATTTCAAAGCGGTGGTGGTCAGTAATGAGTTCGCTGGTCTGAATGCAGTCAAGCGCCACCAGGCCGTGTACCGCAGCCTGGGGGATCTGATGTCACGTATACACGCACTGGCACTGCATACCTACACACCTGAGGAGTGGAGCACCCTTCAGCAGGCTCCGGATTCTCCAAACTGTCTGGGCGGCGGCAAGACAGGTCGCTGACGCCGGGGCAGGCCTCTGTTAGAATTGCCCGGGCAAATGGTACGCCCTTTACGTGGGCGATAACTGAATACCGAGGTAGATAATGTCCCGAATCGTCGTAGTGGCGCTGTACAAGTTCGTTACGCTGGAAGACTTCCAGAATCTGCGCCAACCCCTTCTCGATACCCTGCTCGCCAATGGCGTCAAGGGCACCCTGTTACTGGCTCGCGAGGGTATCAATGGCACCATTGCCGGCCCTCGCGAGGGCATGGATGCGGTGCTCGGCTGGCTGCGCAGCGATCCCCGTCTGAGCGATGTGGATCACAAGGAATCCATCTGTGAAGAGATGCCCTTCTACCGCACCAAGGTCAAGCTGAAGAAGGAGATCGTGACCATCGGCGTCGAGGGCGTGAGTCCCAACGAGAAGGTCGGCACCTATGTTGAGCCTGCTGATTGGAACGCGTTGATCAGCGACCCCGAGGTACTGCTGATCGATACCCGCAATGACTACGAGGTATCGATAGGTACCTTTGAAGGCGCGATAGACCCTCAGACCAAAAGTTTTCGTGAGTTTCCCGAGTATGTCAAAGCGCACTATGACCCGGCGAAACACAAGAAGGTGGCGATGTTCTGCACCGGCGGGATACGCTGCGAGAAGGCATCAAGTTTCATGTTGCAGGAAGGTTTCGACGAGGTGTTTCATCTCAAGGGCGGCATTCTCAAGTATTTTGAGGAGGTACCCGCAGAGGAAAGTCGCTGGAATGGCGAGTGTTTCGTTTTCGACAATCGGGTAACCGTGAGACATGATCTGGCGCCGGGCTCCTTTGACCAGTGCCACGCCTGCCGCCACCCGATATCTGCTGAAGAGAAAGCATCGCCGCAGTATCAGGAAGGTATCAGTTGCCCGCGCTGCTACGATAGCCTGCCAGAGAAGACCCGGCGCCGTGCCGAAGAGCGTCAGCGTCAGGTGAAATTGGCCAAGCTGCGCAACCAGCCGCATCCGATAGGGCAGCAACAGGCCCAATCATCATCTGACAGCACGACATGACGGAGACAACCATGGCTCAGCGACTGCTATACGTGATGGACCCGATGTGTTCATGGTGCTGGGGGTTTGCACCTGTTATCGAGCAGATTATCGAGCGTTATCCGAGCTTGTCCATCCATCTGGTGGCTGGTGGGTTGCGACCGGGGGCCCGCTCACCGCTGGATGATGCTGCCAGGGGAGCTCTTGGGGAGCATTGGGAAGCGGTAGCTATCGCATCTGGCCAGCCATTTATGACGCCGGACGACCTGCCAGCGACATTCGTTTACAACACAGAGCCTGCATGCCGTGCCCTGGTTGCGGGGCGAGCCTTGGACGCCGACAGAGTCTGGGCTCTGGTCAGCGCAATTCAACAGGCCTTTTACGCCAGAGCCGAGGACGTTGGCCAGACGTTGGCACTGATTGAGCTGGCGGAACAGGTGGGCTACTCACGCAAGGCTTTCGGTGAGTGTTTTGATGCGGAAATCAGCCGTGCTGCAATAGCAGCGGATTTTTCCTGGACGCGGGACCTGGGTATTGCCGGGTTCCCGACCCTGCTGGCCGAGCGCGACGGGCAGTTGGCGCTGATAGCTAACGGTTACCAGTCGCCAAGTGACGTTCTTCCGCTGCTGGAGCGCTGGGTAGCTGCCGGTGAGGGCGCCAGCGTCGCATGACAGTTACCTTTGCTTTTCATCTTTTTTTGCATTTTCTGCTGCCTTTGGTTGTTGCCCTGGTGTTCTTTCGTCAGCAATGGCAGAAAGCGTGGTTGATCATGGTGGCGGTAATGCTGGTGGATCTCGATCATTTGCTTGCCGATCCCATTTTTGCCGCCGACCGTTGCTCGATCGGCTTTCATCCATTGCACACCTATACGGCGATCACCGGTTACCTGCTGATGACGCTGTGGCAACCGTTGCGGCTGGTGGGCATCGGCCTACTCATTCACATGGCAGTTGACGCCAGTGACTGCTGGCGGATGGCCGGATTCCCCGGGATCTGAAACAAAAAAGGGCCTGCATTTGCAGGCCCTTCTTCAATGGCGTAACCGACTTCAGTGACGCGACAACAATGCCGGCTTGGGCTTGTCTTCCGGTGCGTGGAACAACAAGAACAGTTGCGTGAGGATTTCGGGGATGTGCTGCATCATGTCATCGACCATGTCTTCATCCTGGGCGATTTCTGCAAACTCCGGCTGATCTTCAAACAGGCCTGAGCCCACCATGATCGGCAGCAGCAGTTCACTGACGGTTTCTTCATCCTTGTCGAACCAGTCTTCCTCGCGCAGGAAAACGCCTTCGAGAAAGCCCACACACCAGCTACGCAGGTCTGACAGGTCCGGCTCATCGCCCAGTTCCAGATCGCACGGCGGCTCAAGGTCTTCGTCACTGGCCAGTTCCCGGGCAATCTGTGATTTCAGCGTGCGCAGTCCATCTTCAATATCGGTTTTATGCGCCTCGTCGCGGTAGTTCGGCTCCTCGGCGAAGAGCTCGGCAATCCACTCCTCTTCGGGTACGTCTACCGGACTGATGCACAGAGCAGCGAGATATCCGTGCGAGGCAAGGTAATCCAGTGCTTCATCGTGCAGGTCGTCTGCATCTAGAAATTCCTGCAGGCGCTCGAGTTGGTCGGCGAAGGACATGGGACACCTCATAGTGGATAATGCATGCATTGTACGCGCGCCTCCGCGCTTTTGCCAAAGCGCTTGTGGCAAGTTGACATGGGGCGCGGACTTGCCGGGCGAGGCTGGTACAATGTTTTGCTTACCAGGCCGACGCGATCGCCATGATCCGTCATCTTCACCCTAGGGAGACCCATGCGCGAGCAAGCTCTGCAGCGACTCAAGGAGATCTTCGGCTATGCCGAATTTCGTGGCCAGCAGGCCGACATCATCGATCAGGTGGCGACTGGTGGCGATGCCCTGGTCCTGATGCCCACCGGCGGTGGTAAATCCCTGTGCTATCAGATCCCCGGCTTGCTGCGCGAAGGCCTCGCAGTGATTGTTTCGCCCCTGATCGCGTTGATGGATGACCAGGTAGCTACCCTGAATGAGCTGGGTCTCAAAGCCGCCGCGCTCAACTCCACCTTGAGCGAGGATGACCAGCGTCTAATCGCCGGTCAGATGCGCCGCGGCGAGCTGGACTTTCTCTACCTCGCGCCTGAACGTTTGCTCAAGCCGCGCACATTGCAGTTTTTACAGACCCTGGATATCGCCCTGTTTGCTATCGACGAGGCGCATTGTGTGTCGCAGTGGGGGCACGATTTCCGGCCGGAATATCTGCAGCTGGGTCAATTGGCTGAGCATTTTCCCCAAGTGCCACGCATGGCCTTGACTGCGACCGCTGACGAGCGCACTCAGCAGGACATCAGCCAGCGCTTGAAGCTCGAAAACGCACCCTGCTTCATTTCCGGGTTTGATCGTCCGAATATCTTCTATCGCATTGTGCCCAAGGACAAGCCGCGGCAGCAGTTATTGGGCATGCTGGCTCGTCACAAGGGCAATGCCGGTATTGTTTATTGTCTGTCACGTCGCAAGGTTGACGACATAGCCCAGTGGCTCAGCGGGCAGGGCTGGCCGGCGCTGCCATACCACGCGGGCCTGCCGTCCGAACTACGCGCTACGCATCAGAAGCGTTTTCTCAATGAAGACGGACTGATCATGGTTGCGACCATCGCCTTCGGTATGGGGATCGACAAGTCCAATGTCCGCTTTGTGGCGCACATGGATCTGCCCAAGAGCATTGAAGCCTATTATCAGGAGACGGGCAGGGCAGGTCGCGATGGTCTGCCCGCTGATGCCTGGATGGCCTATGGTCTTCAGGACGTGCTGATGCTCAATCAGATCATGGCCAATTCCGAAGGGGATGAGCGTCACAAGCGGATTGAGCGGCACAAGCTGGATGCGATGCTGGGTTTGTGTGAGATAACCAGCTGCCGCCGCCAGATGCTGCTGGACTATTTTGGTGAAACCCTGCCTGAGCCCTGCGGCTATTGCGATAACTGCGTGGAGCCAGCTGATACCTGGGATGGCAGTGAGGCGGCAAAAATGGCGCTGTCCAGCGCCTATCGCAGTGGTCAGCGCTACGGGGTCGGTCATCTGGTGGATATTCTGCTGGGCCGGGACAATGAGAAGATCCGCAGTGCCGGTCACCAGCACCTGTCTACTTATGGCATCGGCAAGCACCTGTCGGAGCAGGAGTGGCGATCGGTTTTCCGTCAGTTGATAGCTCGCGGTCTGGCCGAGATCGATCTGGACGGCTACGGCAGTCTGAGACTGTCGGAAAGTTGCCGGGCTCTGCTGCGTGGAGAAGAGACTCTGGCGCTGCGCAAGGACGCTACCCGGACCGCGGCCTTACCATCGCGTTCGGGCGAGAAAGCAGTCATTGCCGAGGCTGACAAACCTCTCTGGGAAGCCCTGCGGGCGCTGCGCAAGAAGCTTGCTGAGGCTCACGGGGTGCCACCCTACGTCATATTTCCGGACTCGACCCTGGTGGATATGCTGCGCCAACGTCCAGGTAATCTGCAGGACATGGGGCTGGTCAGTGGTATTGGCTCGCACAAGCTGGAGCGCTATGGCGCCGATTTTCTTCAGGTGCTGGTGGGAGATGCGCCGGCTGCTTCGGGCGCAGAAGAGGCGAGTCGGGATGCCCAGGCCCTGGCTATGGCAGGGATGACCGCAGAGCAGATCAGCCGCCAGCTGAGCATGCCGGTCAAGCAGGTGTACATGCAACTGGCTCAGGCCATCAGCATCGGCAAGCTGGCGCTACACCAGGCTATCGAATTGCCTCCCGGCCAGTTGGAGCGCATTCAGGATGCCTTTCTCAATGAAGCCGAAGAAGATTTGCCGGGCGTGCGCACCGTTGCCAAAGAGCTGGAGGAACCAGTGGAGGAGGGCGTTCTGCATTGCATACGCGCCGCGCTGATCCATGAGATTGCCGGGGCCTGAAGTGCATAGCCCTCAGAAAGTCTGGCCAAGCTTCATGTAGAGGGCTCGCTCACCTTCCTGATTGGCACCTGCACCAAAGAACAGGGGGCCCAGCACAGTATCCAGGCCGAGCATCAGGCTGCCGGCGCCGATATAGCCGGTGTCAAAGCCATCAGCGTCCTTATTGTACACCCGGCCGTACTCGAAGCTGGCCCCGAGGTACACAGGCAGGCCAACCGGTACGAACTTGCCGGGATTCAGCCGACGGTAGTACAGGGCCCGGCCCAGATTGTAATTCTGGCCCGCCAGGCTGTTTTGCCTGAAGCCTGAGAACTGCCCCGGGCCGCCAAGCAGAAAGCTGCTCTGGGCCACGCCGACGTCGCCGTCTGTGCGTCCCAGTGAGCCGCCGAACTGGATACTGTTGGGACCGAAGGCCAGCACCTTGTTGACGCGAAACTCGACTTGACGGTAGCGCTCGTCAGCACCAAGGTCGGGTTCGGATTGACGCCAGACCATCCGGGCTTCATCCCCTGACCGAGGAAAATTGATGTTGTCCAGCGTATCGCGGTCCAGTTGCACGCTGTAGAAGGCTTCCTCGAATCCGAATGACGGCAACTCACGATCCCCGACCCGTACGTCCGCCTCGCCATGGTAGCGGGAAATGCCGAAGCGTAACTCACCGTTGTTGGCAATCTGTCGGCCAAGATTCAGTCCTGCTCCGTAGCGTTTCTGTCGATAATCGGCTACCGGGTCGTTGTCGGTTATCACTTCAACATTCCGCGCCTCGGCGTCAACGAAAGGGGCAACAAAATAGCGTGAACCATAGTCCAGTGGTTGGTAGAACTCACTGTAAAGGATCTGGTGCTCGCCTATCTGTACTCGGGAAAGCCACTCGGCGCCCAGCGGGTTTACCCCGTTGACGCGGAAACTGGCCCCGATATTGAACTGGCTGCCGCCATTAAAATCGTCTGCCAGGCTGAGCCCCAGGCGCAGGTAGTCGGTACCTGTTTCGCGACCGCTGGTGCGCACCAGCAGGGTATTGATCTGCTCACCATGCACGATCTCGTAGTTCACCCTGCTGAAGTAATCGGTTCCGTAAATGGTCCCCATGTCGGTTTCCAGTCGATCGAGATTCAGCGGTTCGTTAAGCGGTTGACGGATCATGCTGCGCACCACCTCGTCAGCTACTTTTCCGCTGTTCTCAACCCGTATGGCGTGGATGACCGGTTGCCTCTCGGGTCTGATGTCTCGCGGATTGGTGGAGGGCGCGGTTTGCCCGTTGCCCGCCACATAACGTGCAAGGTCCGAGCGACTGTTCAGGCTCTTTGCGCCTGCATTGATGGCGAATGCAGCCTCGTCGAAGCTGCTGAAACCCATGGCGCTGAGTTCAGGTTGGATCAACAAATCCTGGGGCCCCAGGGTGTCGAGTTGTTCCTGGGTATTGGTACGGGTCAACAGGGTGGTTGTCTGGTCCATGACGTCGATCAGGGAATTGAGCTGCTCTGCGGATTTCAGTGGTGTGCCGATATCCACCACGATCACACGATCAACGCCCATTGCGCGGGCTACGTCCACTGGCACGTTTTTCACCAGAACACCATCCACGAGCAATTGCCCATCAACTTCTACCGGCGCAAAAAAGCCCGGCAGGGCAATGCTGGCGCGGATTGCAAGGGGCAAGTGCCCCTGATCGAAAATGACAGCTTCACCGGTGGCAATATTGGTTGCAACTGCACGGAACGGGATGGGCAGTCGATCAAAATCGTCTATATCATTGGTGTGCACCAGCAGGGTTTCCAGCACCAGCCCCAGGTTCTGTCCCTGCAAAAGCCCGAGCGGCAGATTTGGACGACCGCGATCAAAGCTCAGACGATGCTTCACGAGAAAATCCCGATCATCCTGCTTGCGCCGGAATGGTATATCTTCACGAAGAGGGTCATCTCCCAGCGTAGCCTGCCAGTCCAGCTCCAGCGCAATCTGCTCGATCTCTGCCGCGCTGTAGCCCGCTGCATATAGGCCGCCAATAACGGCGCCCATGCTTGTGCCCGCGATCGCATGAATGGGGATATTACGGGCCTCCAGCTCCTTCAGAACGCCGATATGTGCCAGCCCTCGGGCGCCGCCACCCGAGAGAACCAGACCAGTTCGCAGTTCCTGAGCAGTGGTGAAGGGGGTAGCGAAAATCAGCAGGAGCAAGCAGATGCGTTTCAACATGATATGACCTGAATCCGGACCGGGACCTGTACGTGCGTATTGTATACGAGCGGCGACACGAATAGGCGCCTGTAAGGCGGCCAGCAGGCACTGGGTTTGGACCGGTTGTCATGTAATGGTCATTTCTTTGTCATCAGGCTGCAAGGGCATGGGAACAGGCTGCAGTTGCATGTCAGGGAGAATGAACCATGAGTCAGGCCGAAACGATCTTGCCGGAATTCAAACACCGGGTACGTACTCTTTGGATATCCGACCTCCACCTGGGTACCAGAGGCTGCCAGGCAGACAAGCTTGCGCAATTTCTCAAGAGCCACGAGTGCGATCACCTGTACCTGGTCGGCGATATCATTGATGGCTGGCGATTGCGCAGCGGTATCTACTGGCCGCAGGCACATACCAATGTGTTGCGCCGGGTGCTGACAATGAGCAAGCGTGGCACCAGGGTCACCTACATCACCGGGAATCATGACGAATTCCTGCGCCGCTATACCAGTCTGGTGCTGGGTAACATTCACCTGGTAGACGAAGCCGAGCACCAGACACTGGATGGGCGCAAGTTACTGGTGACCCATGGCGATCAGTTTGATGTCATCACCCGCTGTCATCGCTGGCTGGCCTTTCTGGGCGATCACGCCTATGAATTTACTCTGGTATTGAATCGGTGGCTGAATTTCTGGAGAAGCCGCTTCGGCCTGGGTTACTGGTCGCTGTCGGCCTACCTCAAGCATCGGGTCAAGAGCGCAGTCAGTTTCATCAGTGACTACGAGCAGGCGTTGGCCCATGAGTGCACCAAGCGGGGCTATCAAGGTGTGGTTTGTGGCCATATTCACCATGCGGAAATTCGCCGGGTGAACGGCATCGACTATCACAATTGCGGCGACTGGGTAGAATCCTGCACGGCATTGATCGAGCACCTTGATGGGCGCATCGAGCTGTATCAGTGGGCGCCGGAACCCGCGCAAGCAGACCCCATCGATGCCTCAGAGCTGGCTGGCGAGGCGAGCAGATAAACGCTCGCCGAGGCTCAGAGAATAACCTTGTCCCGGAGCTTGCGGGCGGCCTGCTCAAGTGACTTGATGATCTGATCCTTGTCGTAATTGCGTATGCCGCTGGTGTCGAGATACATGGAAAAGCCCGGCATTTCGTGTTCAACGAAGGAGGGGGCTGCACCCAGGTCGCGGCGCAGGCCAACTATCTGGTAGATCTGCACCGGCTTGGAAAACCCCTTCACGTTTATCTGCCCCTTGTCGCGGCACATGATCAGGTCCTTGACCAGTGAATAGGTCTCATGGGGTATCAGTATTTCGCCCGCCTCAGCCGCGTTTTCCAGCCGGCTGGCCAGGTTTACTTCCCGCCCGATAATAGTGTAATCCATGCGCGTGTTGGCTCCGAAATTGCCCACCGTGCAGTAGCCGGTACTCAGCCCCATACGGATCTCCAGTGGACGGGTAATGCCCTTGCTGCGCCATTGCTGCCTTAGTACCTTCATGTGCTTGCGCATGGCGATGGCCATGGACACCGCTGCCTCGGCGTCCTGCTTGGCGCCCTGGCTGACCGGGTCACCGAAGAAAATCATGACGCAGTCACCAATGAACTTGTCGATGGTGCCGCCATATTGCAGCGCGATCCGGGACATCTCATTGAGGTAATTATTCAGCAGATCCGTCAGAGCTTCTGCTTCCATTTCCTCGGCAAGCTCGGTAAAGCCACGAATATCCGAGAAGAATACGGTGAGTTTTTTACGCCGGGTCTCCAATTGCACACTTTGCTTGCCAGTAAAAATGGACTCCCAGACCTGGGGCGACAAATATTTGGACAGGCTGGTGGCGAGTCTGGCGGTCTTTTCCTGTTCGGCGCTGATAACTTTCTGAGCCTGAGCCAGGGTGCGGCCCTGACGATAGACGAAGGCGGCCATGATCAGCGTAAAGGCACCGCCGCTCAGCAGGCTGCTGACGGCCACCAGCGTAGTGGAGTGCAAAACGACCTGGGGGGTAACAATCGCGCTTGAGGCGATAACTCCAAGCAAGACCAGCAGCCAGCCAGTGAGCATGAAGACCGGCCCGCCGATAATAATGCTCGAGAAGCTGATGAGCAGTATGAAAACCATGCTGGGCACGGCAGCGAAGGCGCATAACGTAATGAAAATGCCGGTATTGAGGCCGTCAATACCAAGTAGTGCAAGCCTGCTGTGAAACGGCTGCAGGTTCCTGAACCGGTTGATAAGCAGGCGCACGAGGTGAGGATACAGCAGGGCATACACGATCACTCCGGCGTGAATGGCATTGAAACCCTGCTCGAAAATGATTGCGCTGAATGTAATGGCTACACACAGGTAGGCAATAACCCTGGAGTGAAATCCCTCAAGGGGCGGCTTTACCGGTTGAACGCGGCTGTTGAGGATCATGGTCAGTCTTTCCCTGACGCGCAAAGTGGCCCGCTGACAGATTGTTTTTCTGGGGGCCATGGTCGGGCGGGAAATGACGAGCGCACGAACAATCGCCTCCGGGTCAGTCGGGGCTATTCAGGCTCAGATCATAATATGCATCAGGTTTCAGTGAAACTGCAAAGAAGGTGCCCTGGTCTATCAAATGACAACAAAAGGCGCGGGCCGATGTAGCCCGCGATTATATCAAGCTGCGTCGGCGTCCTTGCCCACAGCCTTGTAAATTGACTGCCTGGGCTTGGCAAAGACTCTTCGTAACATGGGTTCGAAGAAGCTCAGAGGTTCAGACGCATAATCGGGATCGAATGCGGTGGCGTCGTATTTGGCACAGAACTCGGCGGTGCGTTGGTACAGGGGATGATCCTTGAACTGGTCGCGCAGATGACGATCCATACCAAGGTGGTGGAAGAAGTAGTAACCCTGGAATACGCCGTGCTTCTCGACCATCCACAGGTTCTCTTCTGAGACGAATGGTTTGAGGATGGCGGCGGCAATATCTGGATGGTTGTATGAGCCGAGGGTATCTCCGATATCGTGCAACAGGGCACAGACAACATACTCCTCGTCCTGCCCATCGCGGTGAGCGCGCGTGGCTGTTTGCAGGGAATGCTCGAGGCGGTCGATCGGAAACCCGCCGTAATCGCCATCGAGCAACTGGAGGTGCGTCATGACCCGGTCTGGCAGGCCCTGGGAAAAGGCCCTGAAGTGGCTGGAAATCAACTGCCAGTCTTCGGCTGTACCTTCCTGCATGGCTTTGAAGCCTGCGCGTTGCTCGCTCATGGGATTACTCCTCTACTTGTACTTCCAGCCAGTATATGCCGACCTGCCAGCATCAGACTGTCGCTGTGCTTACAGTCAGTTCGTTGTCAGAAGCGAATGCGGCCGGTAAGGGCGTCGCGAAGCATGACCCAGTCGCCCATGAAGCTGTACAGGGGATACTTGAAGGTGGCAGGTCGGTTCTTCTCAAAGAAAAAGTGGCCAACCCAGGCAAAGCCGTAACCGGCGATAGGCAGCACGATAAGCAGCAGCCAATTCTGGGTCAGTATCGTCCATGCCAGCACACCAAGGACCAACAGGCTGCCGATATAGTGCAGCCTGCGGCTGGTGTCGTTGGCATGTTCGCTAAGATAGAACGGATAGAACTCGGCAAAGGAATGAAATTCCTTATCGGCTGCCGGGTTGGCTGAATCAGTCTGTGCCATGCTGCTTCTCCGGTGAATAGGGTATCCTCTGACTATAGAACAGCCAGCAGAGGTCACCCTATGACTGCACGTGCCAAACCCATGTTTATGGGCTTGTTCGCTTTTTTGCGATGACTGCCGGCGAAGCCGAGCTGTGTTGACACCAGGAGCCCTATTGCAACATGCGAGACCATCATGACCCAGCTTGAACGCACTACTTCCTCAAACTGGGCGCTGGCAATTGTGCAGGCGCTTGAACTCGAGGGTCTGGTCGGCAAAGATCTTTTTGCAACGCTGGGTATGAATCATGAGTTGTTGGCCGATCCGGATGCACGCATTCCCCAGGATCAGATGACCCGGCTATGGGAGCTGGCCGTGCAGCTCTCGAATAATCCGGCCATAGGTCTGAATATGGCCCGTGTGATTCGTCCGGCGCATTTCAATGTGGTCGGTTTTGCGCTGTTATCCAGTACCAACCTGCGTGAGGGGCTTGCGCGGCTGGTGCGCTACCAGCGCATTATTGGCGAAGCCTCCGATATGTCCCTCCTGCAAAGCCCTGACAGCTACACCATGGAGCTGCATATTCATGGCGATACGGTGCCGGCTCCGCGCCAGAGCCACGATGCAGCCATGGCTTATATGATCGCTTTCTTTCGCTGGATGACGGGTGAACAAATAGTGCCCCTGCAGGTTAGCTTGGCCTACCCGCAGCCCGCTGACATCAGTTCCTATGAAGCGTTATTTCAATGCCCACTGGTTTTCGGTGCGAGCATTTACAGCATGAGTTTCGCGCGGGAGGTGATGGATGCGAAACTGGCATCAGGAAATACGACACTGGCACAGATGCATGATCAGTTTGCCGGTGATTACCTGGCCCGCTTCGAGCAGACCAGGGTCACCCATCAGGCGCGGCAGGTACTCTGCCGGCTGCTACCTCAGGGTGAGCCCAAGCGACAGAGCGTGGCCAGCGCCCTGAGCATGAGCACACGCACGCTGCAGCGTCGGTTGCAGGAAGAGAACACCAGTTTTCAGCACCTGATGGACGAAACCCGCCGCGAGCTGGCGATGCAGCTGTTACGCCAACGCCGTTTGACCCTGTTGGAGGTGGCCTATCTGCTGGGCTTTGCTGATCCAAGCAATTTTTTTCGGGCCTTCAAACGCTGGTTCGGGATGCCTCCGGGCCAATATCGTGAGCAGCATCTGGAGAGTAAAATGCCCAACCTGAATGATACAGGAGACCCTGATTGATGGATGCCCTGACTGCCCTGCACGAACGTGTGTCAGTAACGCGCCTGGAGGGCCCTGCGCCTACCCCGGAGCAGCGAGAGGTGTTGTATCGAGCGGCACTGCGAGCGCCTGATCACGCATGGTTGCGTCCCTGGCGGTTCCTGGTAATCGAAGGCGCGGGGCAGCAGCGCCTTGGCGATCTGTTTGCCAAGGCAGCGCTCGCTGATTCACCGGGTCTGGATGCAGTTGCTCTGGAGCGCATGCGTCGCAAGCCTGAAAGGGCGCCCCTTTTGATCGTGGCAGTCGCTGCGCATCGGGAGCATCCCAAGGTGCCCAGGCAGGAGCAGGATATGTCCTGTGCCGTGGCAGTGGGTAACATGTTGATTGCAGCGCATGCGCTGGGTCTGGGGGCCGTATGGCGTACCGGGTCCATGGCTTCGCATCCGGTTGTTCGCAGCGGGCTGGGGCTGGCCGAAAATGAACATATTGTGGCCTATCTGTATGTTGGTCATTCTGTAGGCCCGGTCAAGAGCCTGCCCCGTCTCGAGGTGTCGGACTACTTTCAGAGCTGGCCGCCCGGCTGAGCAGGCAGATCGATGGTTGCCTTCAGCCCGCCCAATTCGCTGCGAGAAAATGTTAGCTTGCCTCCATGCATGCTGATCGCCCGTCTGGCGATAGCGAGCCCCAGGCCATGACCACTGTTACTGGTCTGTCCGGGTAGTCGCAGGAAGGGTTCGCCCAGTCGTGAGAGCCAGGATTCCTCGACACCTGGGCCATCGTCTTCAATGGTGATCTGACATTGTGATGACGCCATTGAGCCGGATTTGCTTTGCAGCGTGATGCGGATCAGGCCCAGAGGAGCAGAAAAACGCAGGGCATTACGCAGCAGATTGTCTACCGCACTGCCCAGTTGATCAGGCCAGCCTAGCAGTTGGCAGTTTGTCGCTCCGCGCAGCTCGATTTTCTGATCTTCGGCGACAAACCGGGTGTCTTCCGCACATGCAGATACTAGGGGGTCCAGCGGGAATGGCTCGGCGGGCTGGTCCTGGCTGTCCAGGCGGCTAAGGGTCAGTATGTCTTCGATCAATGCGTCCAGGCGGCTGCATTCGCGATCCAGACGCAGCCAGAGGGGGTCATTCTCCTGCAGGACTTTTCTGTTGCCCAGTGCAAGCCCCACTCTTAGCCGTGCGAGCGGTGAGCGGAGCTCGTGGGAAATGTCGCGCATCAGCTGGCGCTGACTGTCGAGCAGGCTTTGCACTCGCTCGCCCATCTGGTTGAAATGTCTGGACAGATCACCTATCTCGTCACGTCGACGGCCGATGCGGTTAAGTTGGTCCGACTCGAATCGCCCCTGGGCCAGGGATTGGGCGGCCAGACCCAGCTGGCGAAGTGGAGAGGTCAGATAGCGGCTGAGCAACAAACTGACAATCGCCAGGAGAAACATGGCCAAGGCAATATTGGCAAGCAAGGCCAGGGGTGTGCGTTGCCAACGGAAGAGCTCCGGTGCCGGTACAAACAGGCTCAGGTGATAATCCGCCTGCGCTGAGCTCCAAGCAAGCTGGAACATGCGACCGTGACGGGTGCTTCGCGAGCGTTTTTCAGCGGCTGGTGGCTGGGCAAAACGGGGTAGCTGGGGCAGGGTGCCGGCGAGCAAGGGCTGACCGGCATCGCTGTAGAGTTGAGCCCGTAAGCGGTTGGCTTCGCGTTGTACTGCCAGCCAGTCCTGTGCCTGGGCCGGGCCCTGGTTTTCGTACAGGTCAGTCAACTCTTGGGCAAAGTCCTTGAGCTGCGGATGAAACTGCAACAGGAGCCAGTCCTGTTGCAGAGCCCGACTGACCAGAAAGCCCGATCCGCCCACCAGTAAAGTGGCGATCCAGAGGACGGCAAAGACTTTCCAGAACAGGCGCACGGAATCAGTTGTCGCTGTCGGGGTTCATGCCACGCTTGTCATTCTGTCGACTGTGGTAGTCGGCCATCTTGTCTCGGCGCTCGTCACGCAGCGCCTTCATTTTTTCCTGTTGTTCCTTGTTCAGTAAGCTCTGGATTTCCTTGCGATGGGACTGGCTCAGTTCACGGTACTGTTTGGCGTACTTGCTGTTGATGTTGCCGATCTGGTCCTGTTGCTCTGCAGTCAGGTCCAGCTCCGCGGCCATACGTTCCATATGACGCTCATGCATGCCCTTGCCATCTTTGTGTTGCCCGGCGAAACCGGCAGCAGAAAAACTCGTGGCCATTACCAGCACGCAAACGATAAGAGTGTGTTTCATGGGGTAGCTCCTGTTCGTGGTGGCCCGGGTTCAGGCCATGAAACACAGTCTGCGCGATGTCGCGTCAAGCGGAGCATGGACTGGGTAAAGGCTGTGTAAAGATCGGCTCGGACTCATCAGTTGCTGTAAAGATAACCGCGCCCACGCAATACCTGGATGCGCGGTCGGCCATCCTCATGTGGCCCGAGTTTGCGCCGCAGGTTACTCAGGTGCATATCCATGCTGCGGTCATAGGGACCAAGATTTTTCCCCAGCGCCTGACGCGACAGGCTCTGACGGTCCACCAGTTGGCCTGGCCGTTCAAGCAGGGCGCGCAGGATCATCGCTTCACTCTGGGTCAGCGCCAACGGCTCCTCTGCTCGCCAGGCCATGAGGCTTTCGGTATCGATACGTATATCGCCGACCTGCACAACACTGTCGGTAACGGCGGCCTGGCTGCGGCGCAGCAAGGCGCGCAGGCGAGCTACCAACTCCCGGGGGTCGCAGGGCTTGGCAAGGTAATCGTCAGCCCCCAGCTCCAGACCCAATATTCGGTCGACCGGCTCTCCGCGGGCGCTGAGCATGAGTAAAGGCGTATTGCACTGTTGACGCAACTTGCGCAGCACATCCAGGCCGTTCATGCCCGGCAACATCACGTCAAGGATGATGACTTTGAAGCTACCGTTAATGGCCTGTTCGAGACCACTGGTGCCGTCATTGGCGCAGCTCAGGCTGAACCCCTCGGTGTCCAGCCAGTCTGAGAGTAGCGCGCAGAGCTCCTGATCGTCATCGATGATCAGAATCCTGTTTTCGTTCAATTGATCCATTCGTTACGCTTGCGCTTGCTGCTGCGAGCCAACATGAAGCCGACCAGCAAACTCACCAGCACGCTACCACCGCCGATCATGAACCATTGCTGGCGTTGTTTTTCCAGGGAGGCTCGTGCCTGCATGTCATTTTCGATTTGTCGGTTCTGCAGCTCGCGGTTGGCCTCGCGAAGGCGCTCCAGTTCCTGTGTGTCTGCGCTGCCTGCCAGGCGCTGAGCCAGACGCTGACGCTCTGCTTCCACATTGGCTAGCTCAGCCTGCAGCGTGCCTAGGTCGGTTTCCTGGCTTGCCATTGTTGTGCCCGCATCGACATCGCCTGGCGCGGTGGATTCCTGGGCCCAAGCAACAACAGGCAGTGCCAGGCACGCGGTCAGGATCAGGGTTTGCAAATTCTGGGTCATGAAAGCTCCTGGTTCAGGCGGGCATAACAGGTTTGAAGGGTTTGATCAGCACGTCGGCATATACCCCGGCTGCCACATAGGGGTCCTCTCCGGCCCAGGCCTGCGCGGCCTCGGCGGACGCAAATTCGGCAATGATCAGGCTGCCGGTGAAGCCGGCCGGGCCGGGGTCCAGGGACTCAATCGCCGGATGTGGCCCGGCGACCAGCAGCCGGCCGGCATCCTGCAGGGCCTGAAGCCGGGCCAGGTGGGCGGGACGGGCACTCATGCGTGCTGATAGTGAATCGGGTACGTCAGTAGCCATAATGGCAAAATACATGGATAAACCTCGGTCCGGTTCGGTAGATGACATGGTCTGTAACTTATGTCATCGGGTTAGGTGTTGTCAGCGTTTGGCCTGCATAATAATGAAAATACACTGCATTTGTCCCTTCTCAGCCACCCGGGAGCCTCTATTGATTGCCGATCTCCACATGCATAGCACCGCCTCCGATGGGATGCTCGATCCTCTCGAGCTGATGCGTGAAGCATCGTCGGCCGGTATATCGATGGTAGCCTTGACCGACCACGACTGTCTTGACGGCTTGCCGGTTGCGGCCCAGGCAGCGCGGGAACTGGGAATGCACTGGATCAGCGGTGTGGAGCTGTCGGCGCAGTGGCAGGGGCACACCCTGCATGTGCTCGGCTATGGCTTTGATCCAGAATCCCCGGCGCTATTGGCATCCATAGAAGAGGTTCGCAATGGTCGTTGGCTGCGGGCGGAGCAGATAGCGCGCAAGCTCGCCGCCAAGCGCATGCCGGGCGCGCTGGAAGGAGCCATGGCAGCGCAGGTGGCAGCCGGTGGTGATCCGCACAGCCCGCCGGCCCGGCCGCATTTCGCCGACTGGATGCTTGAGGCTGGGCATGTGCGCGATCGAGCGGAGGCGTTTCGCAAGTGGCTGGGAGCGGGAAAATTGGGCGATATAAAGCAGCACTGGCCGGAACTACCCGAAGCAGTCAGCCAGATACGAGCGGCAGGCGGTATGGCAGTGATGGCGCATCCCTGGCATTACGGTTTTACCCGCTCGCGACTCAGGCGGGCGCTGACGGATTTCGCCCAGGCCGGCGGGCGTGGGATCGAGGTGGTCAATGGTCAGCAGGCGGTCGAGCAAGTGGCCTATCTGGGCAAACTCTCCGAAGAGTTCGGGTTTCTCGCCAGCTGTGGTAGCGACTTCCATACTCCTGAATCACCCTGGACTGCCCTGGGCAAAATGACGTCACTGCCGCCACAATGCACGCCGGTATGGGACGATCCGCTGTTTTCTCGCTAAACTGCGCAAAACCACGACAAGGGACCATCGCGTGAGCCAGTATTTTCATATTCATCCCGAGAACCCGCAGGTGCGGCTGATTCGCCAGGCGGCGGAAATCATTCGCAAGGGCGGTGTCGTTGCCTACCCGACAGACTCTGCCTATGCACTGGGCTGTCATCTGGGCGACAAGGATGCGCTGGAGCGGATTCGCCGGCTGCGTCAGCTGGACGACAAGCACAACTTCACCCTGATTTGCCGGGATCTATCCGAGCTAGGGGTGTACGCCAAGGTGGATAATCAGACTTTCCGGCTTCTCAAGGCCTGTACGCCCGGCCCCTATACCTTCATTCTGAACGCCACCAACGAAGTGCCGCGACGTCTTCTGCATCCCAAGCGTCGTACTATCGGTCTGCGTATTCCCAATCACGCCATTACCCAGGCTCTGCTGGAGGCTCTGGGCGAGCCGATGATGAGTGTGACCCTGATGTTGCCTGGTGATGATTTACCGCTGACGGATCCCGAAATGATCCGTGACCGGCTGGGCAAGCAGCTCGATCTGATCATAGATGGGGGGGCTTGCAACATAGAGCCGACCACCGTGGTCAGTCTGCTTGAGGGCGAACCCGAGGTGCTTCGTGTGGGGCTGGGAAATCCGG
The DNA here is from genome assembly GCF_014637955.1 of Halopseudomonas salina. Taxonomy (NCBI): domain Bacteria; kingdom Pseudomonadati; phylum Pseudomonadota; class Gammaproteobacteria; order Pseudomonadales; family Pseudomonadaceae; genus Halopseudomonas; species Halopseudomonas salina. The sequence goes on from NZ_BMFF01000001.1 coordinate 489,729, forward strand.
CACCCTTCGGCGGGGCTCCAGAGCAATGATTCTGTGGCTGATATGCGTATAATCGCCAGCTGCCCTATAACATCAACCACCAAAACATATTCCAGGAGTCCTCATTGAGTTCCGTTGATTCACAGCGTCGGGTTTTATCAGGTATGCGCCCCACGGGCCGCCTGCATCTGGGTCACTACCACGGCGTACTGAAAAACTGGGTCCGTCTGCAGCATGAGTACGAGTGCTTCTTCTTCGCTGCCGACTGGCACGCTCTGACGACTCACTACGAGACTCCGGAAAACATCGAACAGAACGTCTGGGACATGTTGATAGACTGGCTGGCTGCGGGCGTCAGTGGTGGCTCTTCAACGCTGTTTATCCAGTCCCAGGTGCCCGAGCACGCAGAGCTGCATCTGTTGCTGTCGATGGTCACACCGGTCAGTTGGCTGGAGAGGGTGCCGACCTACAAGGACCAGCAGGAAAAACTCAAGGACATGGACCTGGCTACTTACGGCTTCCTTGGCTATCCGTTGCTGCAGAGTGCCGATATCCTGATGTATCGCGCCGGTCTGGTGCCTGTGGGTGCCGACCAGGTGGCTCACGTGGAAATCACCCGTGAAGTGGCGCGTCGCTTCAATCATCTCTACGGCCGTGAGCCGGGTTTCGAGGAAAAAGCCGACGCTGCCGTGCACAAGATGGGCAAGAAAACGGCCAAGCTCTACAGCAAGCTGCGCAAGGCTTACCAGGAGCAGGGCGATGCCGAGGCCCTGGAGACCGCCCGGGCGCTGCTCAAGGAGCAGCAGAACATCACCCTGAGTGACAAGGAACGATTATTCGGCTATCTGGAAGGCGGCGGCAAGGTCATCCTGCCAGAGCCTCAGGCATTACTGACTCCCGATTCCAAGATGCCGGGGCTGGACGGTCAGAAGATGTCCAAGTCCTACGGCAACACCATCACCCTGCGCGATACCAGCGATGAGGTCGATGTCAAGGTGCGGCGCATGCCGACCGACCCTGCCCGCGTACGGCGCACGGATCCGGGTGAGCCAACCAAATGTCCGGTATTCCAGCTGCATCAGGTATATACCGACAGCGCTACACATGAGTGGGTCAAGGAAGGCTGCCGTAGCGCGGGTATAGGTTGCCTGGACTGCAAGAAACCGGTGATCGATGCGATCGTGGCTGAACTGGCTCCGATACAGGAACGAGCTGCTGATTTCGAGTCGAACCCCGACGCGGTGCGGATGATCCTCAACGAGGGCACTGAACGCGCCCGTGAGGCCGCCCGCGATACCCTGGTCGAAGTACGTCAGGCCATGGGCCTGCAGTATCGAGAGTAAGCATGAGCGGCGATGAGCGTGACCCGCAGCCAGAGAGCGTCATTATTACGCCCCAGGTCGCTGCGAGTCTGCCGTCGCAACTGGTAGCCGGTCGCCAGCAGGAAATGCCCTTTGCCATGGTGCATGGCAAGGCAGTCACTGAAATGCCCCAGGACCTCTACATCCCGCCCGAGGCCCTGGAGGTTTTTCTCGAAGCCTTTGAAGGTCCTCTTGATCTTTTGCTTTATCTGATTCGTCGCCAGAATATCGACATCCTGGAAATCCCTGTTGCCGAGATTACCAAGCAGTACATGGGGTATGTCGAGTTGATGAAGGTGGTGCGTCTTGAGCTGGCCGCCGAATATCTGGTGATGGCGGCGATGCTGGCCGAGATCAAGTCACGCATGCTGCTGCCCAGGCATGCAGAGGACGAAGACGAAGAGCATGATCCTCGTGCCGAGCTGATCCGCCGACTGCAGGAATACGAGCGCTTCAAGCAGGCCGCCGAAGACATTGATGGCCTCAGCCGAGTCGGCCGTGATACTGCTGTGGCCAGCGCAGAGGCGCCCCAGGTGCAGAACCGCCGGGCTCATCCGGAGGTGGATATGCAGGAGCTGCTACTGGCACTGTCGGAAGTGTTGCGCCGTGCCGACATGTTTGAAAGCCACCAGGTTACCCGTGAAATTCTCTCAACGCGTGAACGTATGGCCGAAGTGCTGGACCGGTTGCGTGGTCAGCAATTTGTTCCTTTCGTCAGCCTGTTCACAGCCGGGGAGGGTAAGCTGGGCGTGGTGGTTACTTTTATGGCGGTGCTCGAGCTGGTCAAGGAGCAGCTGATCGATCTGGTCCAGGGTGATGCCTTTTCACCCATACACGTGAAAGTGCGAGGTGACGATGTCCCAGCCGACGATTGAGCAGATAGTGGAAGCGGCCTTGCTTGCCGCTGGTCGCCCGCTGAGTCTTGAGCGCCTGCGCGAACTCTTCGATGAGGGCCGTGAGCCTGGGTTGGATGAGCTGCGTAGCGCGCTGGCCAGCTTGGCCAGCCATTATGAAGGCCGCAGTATCGAGCTGCGCGAGGTTGCCAGCGGCTGGCGTCTGCAGGTGCGCGAATCCTTTTCTCCCTGGGTCAGCAGGCTCTGGGAGGAAAGACCCCAGCGCTATTCCCGGGCAATGCTGGAAACCCTGGCCCTGATTGCCTATCGCCAGCCCATTACCCGCGGGGAAATCGAGGACGTCCGGGGTGTGGCGGTCAGCAGCCATATCGTCAAGACTTTGCTCGAACGTGAGTGGGTGCGCATAGTCGGGCATCGCGATGTACCCGGTCGTCCGGCCATGTATGCAACCACCCGCCAGTTTCTTGATCATTTCAATCTGCGTAGTCTCAGCGAACTGCCGCCCCTGGCGGAGATACGCGATCTCGACCAGATGGAGCCGGAGCTCGGTTTGCAGGACGAAGGAGCCGGCGCGGATCAGGATGAGACTGCTCCATGGATGCCTTTCGAGCCGCTTCAGCCGCTGGATCGTGAAGCAGCAGAAACCGGCTTCCACGCGCTGATGGCCGAGCTGGGTTCCATGGAATCGAATATCAAGACCGATTTCGATGATTTGCGACCCGATGAGTTGAGCCCCGGTGATGGGGGCGGTGATGAGGGCTACGAGGGCGACGAAGGGCGCTGACAATCGGCTGGTCGACTACCTGTCGCGGTGTTAAGATTACCGGTCACGATTTACCATTACACCGGGAGGTGCCCAGCATGACAGACCAACCCTCAAACCCCGTTACCGGGGAAAAGCTGCAGAAGGTTCTTGCCCGCGTCGGGCTTGGCTCGCGGCGCGAAATCGAATCCTGGATAGAAGGCGGACGGATCAGCGTCAACGGGCAGATTGCCAGCCTCGGCTGCCGAGTCGATAGCCTGGATCAGATTCTGGTAGATGGTCGCCCGGTCAAGCGCGACATCGCCAATGAAGAAGCCCGTCGCGTTATGCTCTACAACAAGCCCGAAGGCGAGGTATGCACCCGCGATGACCCTGAGGGCCGCCCCACCGTTTTTGACCGCCTGCCACGCCTGAAGCATGGTCGCTGGATCAATATCGGTCGTCTGGATATCAATACTTCGGGACTGCTGCTGTTCACTACCGATGGCGAGCTGGCTAACCGGCTGATGCATCCCTCTTATCAGATGGATCGCGAGTACGCGGTGCGGGTGATGGGCGAAGTCGATGATGAGATGATTGAACGCCTGAAGACCGGAGTCATGCTGGATGATGGCCCGGCACGCTTTACGGACATTGTTGCCTCGGGCGGGGAGGGTATCAATCGCTGGTACCACGTCTGTTTGATGGAAGGCCGTAATCGCGAGGTGCGCCGCCTGTGGGAGTCTCAGGGTATGCGGGTCAACCGCCTCAAGCGCGTACGTTTCGGGCCGGTTTTTCTTGGTCCTGAACTACCTGTAGGTCGCTGGCGGGAAATGAAGCAAAACGAAATTGATGCGCTCAGCCAGGAAGTCGGACTGGAGGCGATTGCATTGCCGGCGATGAAAACCAGCGATAAAGAGAAGATGCAGCGCATGGCCCGCAAGCCATCAATGCACCAGGCTCGTACCGTACGTCGCACCAAGGTACCCCACGGCAGGAAATAACGTGTTACTGCGCTGCGATCCGGTTACGGCCGGCTCGCTTGGCGCAGTACATAAGCTTGTCACAGCGATCCAGAATCTCCCGAATGCCTTCATCCGGCCGGCGGGTAGCGACGCCCAGACTGGCTGTTATTGGAATCGAAATACCATCAGTCTGAAACTGCATTTCCTCGATAGCGCAGCGGATACGCTCGGCAACCATTCGGGCTTCATTGGCTGCGGTGTCACCCAGCAGGATCACAAACTCCTCACCGCCCATGCGAAATATGTCGTCGGCGCCGCGCAGGCAATTGCGTATGCAATTGACTACCGCCTTGAGCGCGTCATCTCCGCACGCATGGCCATATTGATCATTGATCTGCTTGAAGTAATCGATATCCAGCACCAGCAGGGAAAGGGTCGAGCGATTTCTGATTGAAAGCCTTACCTCGCGATCCAGGGCGCGGTCCATTGCCAGGCGATTGCCCACCCCGGTCAGACTATCGTTGTGCGCGCAGTAAACCGCTTCGCGGTAAAGGAGTGCATTGCGCAGCGGATAGAGCAGGTTACCCAGCAGGGTTTCCAGTGTTTTCAGATGGGCTTCGGTGAAGCGCTTTTTCCGGCCGAACTGGATCTCACCCAAAAAGCTGCCTTCATGGGTCATCCGGTAGCTGCAGCGATGCAGACTCGGTTGCCCGATGCGGTGGTGAAGGTTTCTTCCTTCGAGCCGGTAATCCAGGCAGTCAAGGCCAAGATAGGCACGGAGTTCCTGGAAGAAAAGTTCGAGAATGCGATCAAGCTCCAGCGATGTTTGCAGACTCTGTGTGAGCTTGTCCTGTACCGCTGCGAGGCTGATAAGGTTGGTTTGTGCGGGCAAGACTGCGACAGTGCTCGCGTTCTCGCTCAACTTGAGGCGGGCAGAATCAAAATCTATGGTATTACCCTGGGTCAGAGTCATGTGCAGTCCTGCGCGCCGGTATTGGGGTTATCCGAACTAATGCAGGTTGCGTGCCACTAATAAAAACTGTATTTAAAACAAATTCTTGTAGAATTTCTTGGTCTTTTCTGCAGGCTGTGCGGCAGAAAATTGCCGCACAGTAACAGGGGCTGGGCAGTGCGATGCCACACCAATGTCAAAATGCTGGCTATTGGGCGTCAAGCGCCTGTCCGTTGGTGTTCTTACTGTCAGGTCCGAGCAGATACAGAAACGCCGGCATGATCTCTGATGGCTCGGGATTCTTTTCCGGTGGCTCTCCGGGATACGCAGCCTTGCGCATAGAGGTACGCGTTGCCCCAGGGTTGAGGCTGTTGACGCGGATCGCGCTGGTACCCTCCTGCTCGTCGGCGAGCACTTGCATAAGCCCCTCAATGGCAAATTTGCTCACCGCATAAGGCCCCCAGTAAGCCTTGCCCTTGCGCCCCACACTGGAGGATACGCAGACCACCGAAGCATCTGTGGATTGACGCAACAAAGGCATCATTGCCTTGGTCAGCAGGAAGGGCGCATTCACATTGACCTGCATCAGCTGCAGCCAGGCCTCGGCCTTGACGTTGTCCAGCATGGTTCGTGGACCCAGTAGCGCCGCATTATGTACCAGGCCATCAAGCTTGCCGAAGGTGTCGAACAGCTGATCGGCCAGATCCTGATAATCCTTCTCGAGTGCCGTTTCCAGATTCAGCGGGCACATGGCCGGCCGTGGATAGCCGGCTGCTTCTATCTCGTCGTATACCGCTTCGAGCTTGGAGGGAGTTCGGCCGATGAGCACGACAGTTGCGCCATGGGCGGCGCAGCTGAGCGCGCAGGCGCGGCCGATCCCGTCTCCGGCCCCGGTAACCAGGATAACGCGATCGACGAGTAGGTTCTGAGGGGCTTTGTAATCAAACATCGGGAGTCTCCTGGATGCGTCTGGTCTGAAGCCATGGGCGTAGTTCAGCGGGGGATTGGATGCTGTATGTGGCTTGCCACGAAGCTGGATTCTGATCCGGAGGGATGTAGCCATATAGTGCGGCTACCGTCGCCATCCCGGCGGCGCGGCCGGCCTGGATATCACGCAGGTGATCACCGACGAAGACCGAGTGCTGCGGATCGGTACGCATGTCCCGGCATGCCTTGAGCAGTGACTCGGGATGCGGTTTGCCCTGGATGACATGGTCGGGACAGACCAGACTGCAGCAGCGATTACCCAGCCCCATGGCTTCAAGCAACGGGGTGCTGAAGCGACTGAGTTTGTTGGTCACGACGCCCCAGGGAAGATTCTCGGCTTCCAGCCACGCAAGGAGTTCAGCAACGCCTGGATAAAGACGGGCATGGGCGGCCAGGTCGCGCTCGTAGCGCAGCAGGAACTCGCTGCGCAGATCCTTCATTTGCGGGTCATCGGCTTCGATCGCATAAGCTGCGGCCAGCATGCCGGCTGATCCGTCGGATACCCGGTTGCGAACCAGCGCATCGTCCACGGCAGTCAGGCCGGCCTCGCTGCGCATGGCGCAAACAATAGCCATGAAATCATCAGCGGTATCGATCAGCGTGCCGTCCAGATCAAAGAGAACACTGGTCAGCATGCGCTCACAGACTCCGCTGTGTGTGGATCATGTAGTTCACGTCGACATTCTGCTCGAGCTTGTAGATCTTCGTCAGCGGGTTGTAGGTCAGTCCGATGATGTCCTGCATATCCAGACCTGCTTCACGCGACCAGCCTCCGAGTTCGGCGGGCTTGATGAATTTGGCGAATTCGTGGGTGCCCCGCGGCAGCAGCTTGAGAATGTATTCGGCCCCTACAATGGCAAACACAAATGACTTGGGGTTGCGATTGATCGTGGAGAAAAAGACATGTCCGCCTGGCTTGACCAGCGTAGCGCAGGCACGGATGACCGAGCTGGGGTCCGGCACATGTTCAAGCATTTCCAGGCAGGTAACGATATCGAAACGTTCCGGATATGCTTCTGCCATCTGCTCGGCAGTTGTCTGCTGGTAGTCCACTTCCACGCCCGACTCCAGCTGATGCAGCCGGGCTACGGCGAGCGGCGCTTCGCCCATGTCGATGCCGGTCACCTTGGCGCCACGCAAGGCCATGGCTTCGGCGAGAATGCCACCGCCGCAGCCCACATCGAGGATTTCCATGCCGGCCAGACCGACTTTCTGCTCGATCCAGTTGGTGCGCAGTGGGTTGATCTGATGCAGCGGCTTGAACTCGCTATTGCGGTCCCACCAGCGGCTGGCCAGGGCTTCGAACTTGGCAATTTCGGCGCGATCGACGTTAAGCATGATCTTCATCCCTCTCTAGAATCTGTTGTGACCACTGTTTGACGGCGGCGAGCAGCCCGTCCTGATCGGGCAGTATGAGCTGGCCGGCGTTGACTTTTTCGCGACCGGCCACCCAGACATGGGCTACCTGGCTGGCGTTGCAGGTGTAGAGCAGTTGAGAAACCGGATGGTAAACCGGCTGATGGATCAGGGCAGAGAGATCGACTGCCGCAATATCCGCCGATTTGCCGACCTCCAGCGATCCAGTGTCCTCGGCAATACCCATTGCCAGCGCGCCACCCATGGTAGCCATATGCAAGGCCTGATGGGCGGTGAGGGCGGTGGACAGGCCGGTGCTGCTCTTGGCCAGCAGAGAGGCGGTGCGCATTTCACCAAACATGTCCAGATCGTTGTTGCTGGCCGCACCGTCGGTACCCAGGGCTACATTCACGCCGGCATCAATCAGCCGCTGCACGGGACAGACGCCACTGGCCAGCTTCATGTTCGATTCAGGGCAGTGAATCACCGAAACGCCATGATTGATCAGCAGCTCGAGATCTTCATCGTTGATCTGGGTCATGTGCACCGCTTGCATTCTCGGATTCAGCAATCCCAGCGTTTTGAGGCGCTGCAATGGTCGTTGACTGCCCTGGGCAAGAGCATCTGATACTTCCCCTGCTGTCTCGTGAACATGCATGTGTACCGGCATTTCCAGTTCGTCGGCGAGCATCCGTACGTTCGCCAGCGTGGTGTCACCCACCGTGTAGGGGGAGTGGGGGCCGAATGCGACATTTATCAGCGAGTTGTGCTGCAACTCGTCGCGCAGCTTCAGTCCTTTGGCGGTTGCTTCTGCGCTGTCCCGCGCCCCTGGAATCGGATTGTCAATCACCGGGAAGGCCAGCTGCGCCCGTATGCCCGCCTCGATGGCCGCCTCTGCAGCAACCTCAGGGTGAAAGTACATGTCGGCGAAGCAGGTTGTACCGCCGCGCAGCATCTCGGCGATGGCGAGTCGGGTGCCCAGGCGGATGAAGTCCTGGTTGACCCAACGAGCTTCGGCCGGCCAGATGTGCTCCTGCAGCCAGGTCATCAGTGGAAGATCGTCAGCCAGGCCCCGAAATAGGCTCATCGCGGCGTGACCATGGGCGTTTATCAGGCCCGGTATGAGCACGTGGCCCGGCAGTTCACGCCGCACTCTGGCCTGCACGTTGGCGGCCTGGGTGCGGGTAATGATGCCGACAATGCGGCCCTCATTCACGGCCAGGGCGTGCTCTGCCAGTACAGTGCCTGCGGGGATCACAGGCACTATCCAGCTCGGCAGAATCAGCAGGTCTATCTGCTCGGGTAGGGGTGTCATGGGGAGTTCGTCTTGGATCATGCCGGGCAGTATAGCGTCTGCCTGATCCGAGGTGCAGCGGCTTTTCATTTCCATGTTCGTCAGCAGGTGGCGGCCGCAGGTATAATGGCGTTTTGGGAGTTATTCATGCAGCGAGCCGTTCATACCGATGTTGCCGACAGTTTCAGCGCGCTGGCCTGGCACAACGATGCCCTGCGGCTGCTGGACCAGCGTCTGCTGCCGGGACGCGAGGAGTATGTCGACTGCACCGACGCCGCACAGGTGGCAGCGGCTATTGGAGACATGCTGGTGCGTGGCGCGCCGGCAATCGGGATCGCCGGTGCCTACGGCATAGCGCTGCAGGCCCGGGCCATAGGTAGTAGTGATGACTGGACAGCCGCGCTGGCAGAGGCATTTGAAATGCTTGAAGCGGCCCGGCCGACTGCGGTGAATCTGTCCTGGGCGCTTAAGATGATGCGCGACCGGCTGGCCCGACTGGCCCCGCACGCTGATGTGCCCGCGCGCTTGCTGGAGGCGGCACAATCGATCCATCAAAGTGATCTTGAGGCCAACCTGACGATGGCCAAGTTGGGGATGCAGCTGATCCGCAAGCATCACAAAACCCCGCAGAATATACTTACCCATTGCAACACGGGGGCATTGGCCACCGGCGGCTATGGCACGGCCCTCGGCGTTATACGTGCAGCTCAGGCTGCTGGCCTGGTGGATACCGTTTTCGTCGACGAAACCCGGCCCTGGCTTCAGGGTTCACGTCTGACTGCCTGGGAGTTGCAGCGCGAGGGTATCCAAGCCTGCGTGCACGTGGATGCCGCTGCTGGCCATCTGATGAAGACCCGTGATATCACCTGGGTCATCGTCGGAGCGGACCGGATCGCTGCCAACGGCGATGTAATCAACAAGATTGGTACCTATGCGCTTTCCATTCTGGCGATGCACCATGGTTTGCGCTTCATGGTCGTTGCCCCCAGTTCCAGTATCGACATGGCACTGGAAAACGCCGACGAGGTGGTGATCGAAGAGCGTTCTGCCGACGAGCTGTTTGTCCTGGGTGGTCAAACCGTCGATGCCGGTATACCAGCTTTCAATCCGGTGTTTGACGTCACACCCGCTGACCTCATCGACGTTATCGTGACCGAAAAAGGCATTGTCGAACGGCCTGATGCCAAAAAACTGGCTGATCTGATGAGTCACAGACACCTGCACTAGTCTTTCTGACAGAGTTTACGGCGTTGAAGTGGGAGAGAGTCCCCGGGGAGAGTCTTTCGGCTCCCTCCGCAGCCCGCCCTGTGGTATTCTATCGGGCTTTAATCGGCCCGCCGGGCTTGGCTGTTGAATTGCTGCAACAAAAGCCTTTCAGCGGCCCTGCGGGGCCTTCAAGTGCGCTGAACAATTGCTATGGGCATCGTCACGTTGCCGACAATAAAAGGAATGCCGTTTCATGGGTGAACTGGCCAAAGAAATCCTTCCAGTCAATATCGAAGATGAGCTGAAACAGTCCTACCTCGATTACGCGATGAGCGTCATCGTCGGTCGGGCGTTGCCGGACGTGCGTGACGGCCTCAAGCCTGTCCACCGTCGGGTGCTGTTCGCCATGAGCGAGCTGAAGAATGACTGGAACAAGCCCTACAAGAAATCGGCCCGTGTGGTCGGTGATGTTATCGGTAAATATCACCCGCACGGCGACTCTGCGGTGTACGACACCATCGTACGTATGGCTCAGCCTTTCTCGCTGCGCTATCTGCTGGTAGACGGACAGGGTAACTTCGGGTCGGTCGATGGCGATAATGCGGCAGCGATGCGTTATACCGAAATCCGCATGACCAAGTTGGCCCATGAGTTGCTGGCTGACCTGGACAAGGAAACCGTCGACTGGGTACCCAACTACGACGGTACCGAACAGATCCCCGCCGTTTTGCCGACCAAGGTGCCAAACCTGCTGGTCAACGGTTCCAGCGGTATCGCAGTGGGCATGGCAACCAATATTCCGCCGCATAACCTGACCGAAGTGATCAATGGCTGTCTGGCGCTGATCGAAAATCCGGACATGACCATCGATGAGCTGATGGAATATATCCCGGGGCCCGATTTTCCGACTGCAGCCATCATCAACGGCCGTGCCGGCATCGTTGAGGCCTATAACACTGGTCGCGGGCGTATCTATGTGCGTGCCCGCTGCACCATCGAGGATATCGACAAAGTCGGCGGTCGCCAGCAGATCATCATCCATGAGCTGCCATACCAGCTGAACAAGGCGCGATTGATCGAGAAAATTGCCGAGCTGGTCAAGGAAAAGAAGATCGAAGGTATCACCGAGCTGCGTGACGAGTCCGACAAGGATGGCATGCGCGTGGTGATCGAGATTCGCCGGGGCGATGTCGCCGAGGTTGTACTTAATAATCTTTACAGCCAGACCCAGATGCAGAATGTATTCGGCATCAATATCGTCGGTCTGCTGGATGGTCAGCCACGCATTCTAAACCTGAAAGAGCTGCTTGATGCCTTTATAAGGCACCGCCGGGAAGTGGTAACCCGACGTACTGTCTACGAGCTGCGCAAGGCACGTGAGCGCGGGCACATTCTCGAAGGCCAGGCCGTCGCACTGACCAATATCGATCCGGTCATCGCTCTGATCAAGGCGTCCGCGACCTCTGGTGAGGCCAAGGAGCGACTGATCGCCAACCCCTGGGAGCCAGGTGCGGTAATCGAGATGGTCGAACGTGCCGGTGCCGATGCCTGCCGCCCGGATGGTCTGGATGAGCAGTTCGGTCTGCGCGATGGAAAGTATTACCTGTCTCCCGACCAGGCTCAGGCGATTCTTGACCTGCGTCTGCACCGTCTGACTGGGCTTGAGCACGAGAAGCTGCTGGACGAGTATCAGGAGATCCTGACTCAGATCGGTGAGTTGCTGCGCATCCTCAACAGCCAGGAGCGCTTGATGGAGGTCATCGTCGAAGAGCTGGAACTGATTCGCACCAACTTTGGCGATGCGAGGCGTACTGAAATCCTCGCCTCGCGCCTGGATCTGTCACTGGCGGACCTGATCACCGAAGAAGAGCGCGTGGTGACCATCTCCCATGGTGGCTATGCCAAGAGTCAGCCGCTGGCGGACTATCAAGCGCAGCGCCGGGGTGGCCGCGGCAAGGCGGCAACCGGCGTCAAGGATGAGGACTACGTGTCCCACCTGCTGGTTGCCCACAGCCATACCACGTTGTTGCTGTTCTCCAGCAAGGGCAAGGTTTACTGGCTCAAGACCTACGAGATTCCAGAGGCTTCGCGTACAGCGCGCGGTCGTCCGCTGGTCAACCTGCTGCCGCTGGACGACGGCGAGTTCATCAGTGCGATGTTACCGGTCGACGAATATACCGAAGGCTGGTTCATCTTCATGGCCACTGCCAACGGTACAGTCAAGAAGACCCCGCTGGAGCAGTTCAGTCGCCAGCGCAGCGTGGGTTTGATTGCCCTGGATCTGGACGAGGGTGACAAGCTGATTTCCGCTGCCATTACCGACGGCGAGCGCGAAGTGATGCTGTTCTCCGATGGCGGCAAGGTAACCCGCTTCAAGGAAACCGATGTGCGTGCCATGGGCCGTACAGCCCGCGGTGTACGCGGTATGCGATTGGCGGGCGATCAGAAATTGATTTCGATGATTATTGTCGAGGAAGGCTCGCAGATTCTGACCGCTTCTGCCCGGGGCTATGGCAAGCGTACTGCTGTTGAGGAATTTCCACAGTACAAGCGTGGCGGCCAAGGCGTGATTGCGATGGTCAGTAACGAGCGCAATGGCCCTCTGGTCGGTGCAGTGCAGGTCGTCGATGGTGAGGAAATCATGTTGATTTCCGACCAGGGCACGCTGGTACGCACACGCGTTGCTGAAGTATCCAGTCTGTCGCGAAACACTCAGGGTGTGACGCTGATCAAAGTAGCCAGTGATGAAAAGCTGGTGGGTCTGGAGCGCATTCAGGAACCGTCGGAATCGGAAGAGGACATTCTGGACAGTGACGACGATATCGAAGGCGCGGTAGTCGCTGATGACGAACCTGCCGGTCCGGCTGATGATTCTGAAGTAACCGATGATGATCAGGAGTAAAAGCTGACGTGAGCAATCGACTGTTCAATTTCTGCGCCGGCCCGGCCGCGCTGCCTGAAGCGGTATTACAGCAGGCCCAGACCGAGCTGCTTGACTGGCAGGGCAAGGGACTTTCCGTCATGGAAATGAGCCATCGCAGCGAAGAATTCACCAGCGTTGCCGAGACGGCCGAACAGGACCTGCGTGACCTGCTGAACATACCGAGCAATTACCGGGTGTTGTTTCTGCAGGGCGGCGCGAGCCAGCAGTTTGCCCAGATCCCGCTGAATTTCATGCCGGAAGATGGCAGTGCAGACTACATCGATACCGGTATCTGGTCGGCCAAGGCAATCGAAGAGGCCGCTCGTTTCGGTCACGTCAATGTTGCAGCCAGCGCAAAAGCGCACGACTACTTTGCGATTCCCGGCCAGAACGACTGGCAGCTGTCTGACGCTGCGTCCTACGTGCATTACACGCCGAATGAGACGATCGGCGGTCTGGAGTTCGGCTGGATCCCCGAAGTGGGTGACACACCGCTGATCGCCGATATGTCCTCGACGATTCTGTCGCGTCCGCTGGACGTGTCGAAGTTCGGGATGATCTACGCCGGCGCGCAGAAGAATATCGGGCCCAGTGGTCTGGTCGTGGTGATCGTGCGTGAGGATCTGCTCGGTGCAGCACGCGCCAGTTGCCCCACCATGCTCGATTACGCGGTGGCAGCGAAAAACGGATCCATGTACAACACGCCGCCAACCTTCGGCTGGTATCTGGCAGGTCTGATTTTTAAATGGCTCAAGGAGCAAGGCGGTCTGGAGGCGATGGAGCGGATAAACAAGGTTAAGCAACAGACCTTGTATCGGGCGATCGACAATAGTGAGCTGTACAGCAACCCCATCAATCCGGCAGATCGTTCCTGGATGAACGTTCCATTCCGTCTGGCTGATGACCGCCTCGACAAGCTCTTTCTGGCCGGCGCCGAAGAGCGCGGGCTGCTTAATCTCAAGGGCCATCGTTCCGTTGGTGGGATGCGCGCGTCGATATATAACGCCGTTACCCAGCAGGCGGTCGATGCGTTGGTGGCCTACATGGCCGAGTTCGAAAAGCAACAGGGTTGATTGGCATGTCCGACGAAGACCAACTCAAAGCGCTCCGCAAGCGTATCGATTCGCTCGATGAAAAAATTCTCGAACTGATCAGCGAACGTGCCCAGTGCGCGCAGACCGTTGCTCAGGTCAAGCAGAAGTCGCTGCCAGCGGGCATCGAGCCTGTGTTCTACCGTCCTGAGCGCGAGGCCTGGGTGTTAAAGCACATCATGGAGCTGAACAAGGGGCCGCTCGACAACGAAGAGATGGCCCGTCTGTTCCGTGAGATCATGTCTGCCTGTCTGGCGCTTGAACAACCGCTCAAGGTCGCTTATCTGGGGCCGGAAGGGACCTTTACCCAGGCGGCGGCAATCAAGCATTTCGGTCACTCGGTGGTCAGCGTGCCGATGGCGGCGATCGATGAGATTTTCCGCGAAGTGGCGGCTGGGGCTGTGCAATTTGGTGTAGTGCCGGTGGAAAATTCCACAGAGGGCGCGATCAATCACACCCTGGATAGCTTCCTCGAGCACGATATGGTGATCTGCGGTGAGGTCGAGCTGCGCATTCATCACCACCTGCTGGTGGGTGAAAACACCAAGACTGACAAGATTTCCCGTGTTTACTCCCACGCCCAGTCCCTTGCCCAGTGCCGCAAGTGGCTGGACGCACACTATCCGAATGTCGAGCGCGTTGCGGTCGCCAGTAATGCGGAAGCCGCCAAGCGGGTCAAAGGTGAGTGGAACTCAGCTGCCATCGCCGGTGATATGGCATGCGAGCTCTACGGCTTGAGCAAGATCGCCGAAAAAATCGAGGATCGGCCGGACAATTCGACTCGTTTCCTGATTATCGGTAGCCAGATGGTGCCGCCCACCGGCGACGACAAGACCTCGGTCATTGTCTCCATGCGCAACAAGCCCGGTGCATTGCACCATCTGCTTCAGCCATTCCACAACAACGGTGTGGATCTGTCACGGATCGAAACCCGACCGTCGCGCAGCGGCAAATGGACCTACGTATTCTTCATCGACTTCTTCGGCCACCAGCACGACCCGCTGATCAAGGACGCTCTGGAGAAGATCAACGACGAATCCGTGGCACTCAAGGTGCTCGGGTCTTATCCGAAGGCGGTACTCTGAATCCACAGCGACAAGCTGCAAGCGGCAAGCTGCAAGTAACGGCAGTCTGGAGCGGCTTGTGGCTTGCAGCTTATAGCTTGAGGCTTGTGTCATGACCTGCGATTTCCTTGCCCTGGCTCAGCCGGGCGTACAAAAGCTGTCTCCTTACGTGCCAGGCAAGCCTGTGGAAGAGCTGGCCCGGGAATTCGGGCTGCGTCCAGATGATATCGTCAAGCTGGCCAGTAACGAGAATCCACTCGGGCCTAGCCCCATGGCGATTGCCGCCATTCAAGCCGTGCTACCCGACATGACTCGCTACCCCGACGGCAATGGTTTTGCGCTTAAGCAGGCGCTCTCGCAGCGCCTGGGCGTGACTCCAACAATGATCACTCTGGGTAATGGTTCCAACGATATTCTCGAGCTGATCACCCGCGCCTTTGTAGGGCCTCAGCACGAGGTGGTTTTCAGTGAGCACGCATTCGCAGTTTATCCGATTGTCACCCAGGCGGTGGGCGCGCAGGCAGTTGTCGTGCCCGCGACCAACTGGGGTCACGATCTGGACGCCATGGCTGCGGCAATCACAGCGAAAACCCGGCTGGTATTTGTCGCCAACCCAAACAATCCCACGGGCACCTGGATCGAGAAGGGCGAGCTGGAACGCTTTCTTGCCAGGGTGCCGGAACAGGTTATTGTGGTACTCGACGAGGCCTACACCGAGTACGTCGAAACCACCGACGTACCCAACGGCCTGGATTATCTGAAACAGTATCCCAATCTTCTGGTGTCACGGACCTTTTCCAAGGCTTATGGCCTTGCGGCCCTGCGCGTGGGTTATGGCATCTGCCAGCCGGCGATCGCTGATGCCATGAATCGTGTCCGTCAGCCATTCAATGTCAACAGTCTGGCCCAGGCTGCAGCGCTGGCGACCCTGGAAGATGATGCCTATCTGGCCGAGAGCCGCCGCATCAATCGTGAGGGTATGGCGCAGTTGGAGGCCGGTTTCACAGCACTGAAACTCCAATGGATTCCTTCGCGCGGTAACTTTATCGCGGTTGATCTGGGTCGTGAGGCCGCTCCAGTATTTCAGGAGCTGCTGCGCCAAGGCGTGATTGTACGTCCGGTGGCCAATTACGGCATGCCGGACCACTTGCGTGTTTCCATTGGCTTGCCGGCAGAGAATCAGCGCTTTCTCGATGTGCTGAAGCAGGTTCTGTTGAATGGATGATCTTGAACAACGGTCATATACAACCGGCAAGCTCGGGCGCCTGACCGTAGTTGGTCTGGGTCTTATCGGTGGATCCTTTGCCAAGGGAATGCGTGAATCTGGCCTGTGTGGCGAAGTCATTGGCTATGATGCAGATCCTGTGGCACGCAATCTCGCTGTACCCCTGGGTGTCGTGGACGGTGTCGCCGCCGACCTTGAAGGCGCGGTAGAGGGAGCTGATGTGATCCTCCTGGCGGTGCCAATTCTGGCCATGGAAAAAGTACTGGCGCAGTTGGCACAGATGAGCCTTGGGCAGGCAGTGATTACTGATGTTGGTAGCACCAAGGGCGCAGTGGTAGATGCAGTGGTCAAGGCATTTGGTGCGGTGCCTGCCAATTTCGTGCCTGGCCATCCGATTGCTGGATCCGAGCGCAGCGGCGTGGAGGCGGCAAATGCAGAGCTGTTTCAGCGCCACAAGGTTATTCTGACGCCACTGGAAGGAACGGATCCGGTGGCTCTGGAGCAGGTGAGCGGGCTCTGGCAGGTCCTCGGTGCCGATGTGGAGCACATGGCGTTAGCCGACCATGATGAGGTGCTGGCTGCGACCAGTCACCTGCCTCATCTTTTGGCGTTTTCGCTGGTCGATACCTTGGCATCGCGTAGCGAGAATCTCGAGATTTTCCGTTACGCAGCGGGTGGGTTCCGCGACTTTACCCGAATCGCTGCAAGCGACCCGACCATGTGGCGGGATATCTTTCTCGCCAATCAGGACGCCGTGTTGCGCAGTCTCGACGCCTTTACCCGGGATCTGGCGCGTGTGCGCACGGCAATAGAAGAGGGGGACGCTACAGCATTGCTGGGCGTCTTTACCCGGGCCAAATCAGCCCGCGAACATTTCAGCAATATTCTGGCCCGCAGGGCCTATGTGGAACCTATGCAGACTCAATCCGTCAATTTTATCGCCAGCCCCGGTGGCTGCGTTCAAGGTACTATCCGCGTCCCCGGCGACAAGTCGATTTCCCACCGCTCGATCATGCTCGGCTCGCTCGCCGAGGGAGTCACCCATGTAGAGGGTTTCCTCGAAGGTGAGGACAGCCTGGCCACGCTTCAGGCGTTCCGTGATATGGGAGTTGTCATAGAAGGCCCGGACCATGGCAGGGTGACCATCAATGGGGTGGGTCTGCAGGGGCTGCAGGCTCCTCCGGGCCCACTTTATGTGGGTAACTCCGGCACCTCCATGCGGTTGCTCTCGGGCCTGCTGGCGGGCCAGCAGTTCGATACCATTTTGACCGGTGATATTTCACTATCCAATCGTCCGATGGGCAGAGTAGCCAAACCCTTGAGGGAAATGGGCGCACGCATCGAGACTGGGGAAGACGGTCGTCCGCCATTGCATATCCAGGGTGACAGTCGGCTGGTCGGTATGGATTACAGCATGCCCATGGCCAGCGCGCAGGTTAAGTCCTGCCTGTTGCTGGCGGGTCTCTACGCTTCGGGTCGTACTTCGGTAACCGAGCCTGCTCCAACCCGCGACCACACCGAGCGCATGCTCAAGGGGTTTGGTTATCCAATAGCGGTCGATGGTGCCACCGTTACCATTGAACCTGGCCACAAACTCACGGCCTGCAAGATCGATGTGCCGGCGGATATTTCCTCGGCAGCCTTTTTCATGGTGGCGGCGAGCATTGCCGAAGGCTCAAATCTGCTGCTCGAGCACGTCGGCATCAACCCGACCCGCATCGGCGTGATCAATATCCTGCGCGAGATGGGCGGCGATATCACCCTGGAGAACGAGCGTGAAGTCGGCGGTGAACCCGTTGCTGATATTCGAATTCGTTCGGCGGCGCTGAAGGGTATCGATATCCCGGTAGATCAGGTGCCGTTGGCTATCGATGAATTCCCCGTACTGTTCATCGCTGCCGCCTGCGCCGAGGGCCGCACGATCCTGCGCGGCGCCGAGGAGCTGCGAGTCAAGGAGTCCGACCGCATCCAGGTTATGGCCGATGGTTTGCAGACATTGGGCATCAAGGCAGAGCCGACACACGACGGCATTATTATTGATGGCGGTCAGATGCAGGGCGGCTCGGTTGCAAGTCATGGCGATCACCGCATCGCGATGTCATTCAGTGTTGCCTCGCTCAGGGCGCAGCACGATATTCAGATCACGGATTGCGCCAATGTGGCGACATCATTCCCGGGCTTCGTGGAGCTGGCCAGTTCGGTCGGCATCAAGGTTCGGCTAGAGGAGGGCGCGTGACAGATCAAGCCATACCGGTCATCACCATCGATGGGCCTGGCGGTTCCGGCAAGGGAACAATCGCCGGTTTGCTGGCAGCGAAGTTAGGATGGAACCTGCTCGATTCAGGTGCCCTTTACCGATTGCTGGCCTTTGCGGCGCAGAATCACGGCGTGGACCTGACCAATGAAGAGTCGCTTAAGACTCTGGCCGCTCACCTGGATGTGCAGTTTCTGGCCGACAGCGGCAATCGCGAGCAGCGGATCATTCTCGAGGGCGAGGAGGTAACACGGGCCATCCGTACCGAATCCATGGGTACTGGAGCCTCCCAGGTAGCATCGATTCCGGTGGTGCGCGAAGCATTGCTGCAGCGCCAGCACGCCTTCCGCGAGGCGCCCGGCCTGGTAGCGGATGGTCGTGACATGGGTACAGTAGTCTTCACCGATGCCGATCTGAAGATCTTTCTGACCGCCAGCCCGCACATCCGGGCCGAGCGGCGCCACAAGCAGTTGCTCGAAAAGGGTGAAGCTGCTAATCTGGCGAGTCTTCTCGATGAGATTTTGGCCCGGGATGAGCGGGATATGAGTCGCAGCGTGGCGCCCTTGCGTCCGGCTGACGATGCAATCGTGCTTGATTCGACCAGTCTGTCGATTGAAGAAGTACTTGAAAAGGTTCTGACGGAAGCGCGCAAACGCGACCTGCAGGGCTGATCAGGGCATCCGCTGCCGGAAAACCAGCCTGGCCGGCAACGGGCATTTAATAATCAACCCACATCAGCTGGTGATGTGGCGGGTATGTTGGCTGCAGGGCGCGCGAAGCAAGCGGCCAGGCGGTTACTGCCTTTATAACCATTTACAGGATTCCAAATGAGCGAAAGCTTTGCCGAACTTTTTGAAGAAAGTCTAGTCTCCCTCGACATGCAGCCGGGTTCTATCATCACCGGTATCATCGTGGACATCGACTCCGATTGGGTCACAGTTCACGCTGGCCTGAAGTCTGAAGGTGTCATCCCCCGTGAGCAGTTCCTGAACGATCAGGGCGAGCTGACGATCAAGGTGGGTGATGAGGTTCACGTTGCACTGGAAGCCGTCGAAGACGGTTTCGGTGAAACCAAACTCTCCCGCGAGAAGGCCAAGCGTGCCGAATCCTGGAAAGTCCTCGAAGCAGCTTTCGCCGCAGAAGAAATCGTCAAGGGTGTTATCAACGGCAAGGTCAAAGGTGGCTTTACCGTCGACGTCAACACCATCCGCGCGTTCCTGCCGGGCTCTCTGGTCGATGTCCGCCCTGTGCGCGACACCACGCACCTGGAAGGCAAGGAACTGGAATTCAAGGTCATCAAGCTTGACCAGAAGCGCAACAATGTTGTCGTTTCCCGTCGCGCCGTCCTCGAAGCCGAGAACAGTGCCGAGCGTGAAGCCCTGCTGGAAACCCTGCAGGAAGGCCAGGTTGTCAAGGGTATCGTCAAGAACCTCACAGATTACGGCGCATTCGTCGATCTGGGCGGCGTAGACGGCCTGCTGCACATCACCGACATGGCTTGGAAGCGTATCAAGCATCCTTCCGAAATCGTCAATGTTGGCGACGAGATCGACGTCAAGGTGCTGAAGTTCGACCGCGAGCGCAATCGCGTTTCCCTGGGTCTGAAGCAGCTGGGTGAAGATCCATGGGTCGCCATCACCGGTCGTTACCCTGAAGGTACTCGTGTTACCGCCAAGGTCACCAACCTCACCGACTACGGCTGCTTCGCCGAGCTGGAAGAGGGTGTTGAAGGCCTGGTACACGTATCCGAAATGGATTGGACCAACAAGAACATCCATCCTTCCAAGGTCGTGCAGGTTGGCGATGAAGTGGAAGTCATGGTTCTGGATATCGACGAAGATCGTCGTCGTATCTCCCTGGGCATCAAGCAGTGCAAGATGAACCCGTGGGAAGAGTTCTCCAGCAAGTTCAACAAAGGCGACAAGATTTCCGGCTCCATCAAGTCGATCACCGATTTCGGTATCTTCATTGGTCTGGACGGCGGCATCGACGGTCTGGTTCACCTGTCCGACATCTCCTGGAACGAAGCTGGCGAAGAAGCCGTACGCCGTTTCAAGAAGGGCGACGAGATCGAGACTGTCATCCTGTCGGTTGATCCCGAGCGTGAGCGCATCTCCCTGGGTATCAAGCAGCTGGAAGACGATCCGTTCTCCAACTTCGCTTCCCTGAACGAGAAAGGCACCATCCTCAACGGTATCGTCAAGGAAGTTGACGCCAAGGGCGCCATCATCACGCTGGCCGAAGAAATCGAAGGCACACTGAAAGCCTCCGAGATCAGCCGTGACCGCGTTGAAGATGCACGTAACGTCCTGAACGTTGGCGACGAAGTCGAAGCCAAGATCATCAGCATCGATCGCAAGAGCCGCGTGATCAGCCTGTCGATCAAGGCGAAAGACGTTGAAGACGAGAAAGAAGCGATTCAGGGCCTGCGTCAGCAGGAAATGACCGCTTCCGGTCCGACCACCATCGGTGATCTGATCAAGCAGCAGATGGAAAACAAGAACAACTGATCCACGTTCTTGTAGTTCCTGAAAAGGGCGACTTCGGTCGCCCTTTTTTGTGCCCGCAAATCAGCCGCAAGCTGCAAGCTACAAGCTACAAGCTACAAGCTACAAGCCACAAGCCACAAGCTACAAGCTACAAGCTAGAAGCTAGAAGCAATCCGAGTCTGGCTCGTTTCGAGTGAGAGACATAACTCCGTAGAGCCCGCCATTCATGAGAAGTTCTTGCCGACCATAAGCTCATCTGACTGCAGGAACTGCTTGCCGCTTGCCGCTTGGAGCTTGCCGCTTGG
Source organism: Halopseudomonas salina (assembly GCF_014637955.1). Lineage (NCBI taxonomy): Bacteria > Pseudomonadati > Pseudomonadota > Gammaproteobacteria > Pseudomonadales > Pseudomonadaceae > Halopseudomonas > Halopseudomonas salina. The sequence goes on from NZ_BMFF01000001.1 coordinate 510,776, forward strand.
CGGCTCGGGTCTTACAGCTTGCCGCTAGGTCCCAAGCATGGTAAAACCGAGTAAAAGGTGATCTAGCCGCTTGATAAAAAAGGAAAATCATGACCAAGTCGGAGTTGATCGAGCGCATAGTCGAGCAGCAGGGACAGTTATCAGCCAAGGATGTCGAATTGGCGATCAAGACCATGCTGGAGCATATGTCTCAGGCACTTGCTACCGGGGAGCGGATAGAGATCCGCGGCTTTGGCAGCTTTTCCCTGCATTACCGCGCCCCGCGAGTCGGCCGCAACCCCAAGACAGGCGACTCTGTCGAGCTCGATGGCAAGTATGTCCCGCATTTCAAGCCTGGCAAGGAGCTGCGTGACCGGGTCAACGAGTCACTGCAGATGGCCTGAAGCGGTATCTCACGCGCCTGGCACTAGGCTATACTGCCCAGATGTGAACGGACTGGAGTAGTGTGGTATGCAATGGCTCAAGCGCGCGGTGCTAATAATTTTTCTTTTGCTCGTCGCACTGGCAACGCTGGATTTTGTTCTGGAAAATCAACAGAGCACTCAACTTCAGTTTCTCGAGCTGCATTCTCCCGCCATGCCCCTATCCCTGTTTGTGATTATTGCCTTTATCCTCGGCAGCTTGCTGGGCGTGTTCATCGGCTGGCTGATCACCACGCGTCTGCGCCTAAAACTGATGGTGCAAAGCAACGAGCTAAACCGCTATCGCAAGGAAGTCGACAAGCTACGCACCCAGGCAATCAAAGGCTGATATTCATGCAGGAACTGATGTTCCTCGGGCTCTTCGTACTGGCTCTTGGTATTGGCTGGTTCCTGGGTCGTCGGGAAGCAATCAAGGTCGGCTTCATGGTTCAGCCACACGGCAGTGCTCTGGACCGCCAATACTTCATTGGGCTTAATTACCTGCTTAACGAGCAGCCGGACGAGGCCATCGAGACCTTCATCCGCGCCCTGGAAGTGAATCCCGAAACGGTGGAAACCCATATTGCGATCGGTAAGCTGTTTTGCCAACGCGGCGATGTGGAGCGCGCGATCAAGGTCCACCAGAATCTGCTTGCCCGTCCCAATCTGAGTCGTCACCAGGCTGATAACGTACAGCTGGAGCTGGCTCGTGATTATCTGGCAGTAGGGATGCACAACCGTTCTGAGCGTCTTCTGGAAGAACTGGTTGAAAACGGCTCACCGTTGAGGGCTGAGGCGCTGGTAGATCTGGTCAAGGTATACGAGCGTGAGCATGAATGGTCTCAAGCGACCGTGGTCGGCGAGAAGCTGGTTCGTGAGCGAGCGGAATTCGCGGTTACCCTGGCTCACTATTATTGCGAGATGGCGCTTGAGCCGATTCGCCAGCAGGAGGTTTCCCAGGCGCGCAAATACCTTCAGAATGCACTCAGGGCTGATTCGGGATGTATCCGTGCCTATCTGCTACTGACGGAGCTTGAGCAGAGCCAGGGCAAGCACAGGGAGGCTGCCAATTATCTGCAGCGCCTTGCAGTGACCGATTCCGACATGGTGCCAGAAGCCTTGTCGCTTGCCAGGAGTGGCGCTGATAATGGCGTCCTCAATCTGGGTGAATATCTGGATGCAGCGATAGATCGTGGGCCGCCGATGATTGATACCGTTCTGGCCCGGGCTGATGATATGCGACCTACTGCCAGTATCAGCGACGTCAGTCGTTTCGTTCTACAGCATATACAGAGCCAGCCCTCATTGCGGGGGCTCATGTATCTGATTGATCTGCATCTGGATCACGTGGACGCCAAGGGGAAGGAGAATTTGCTGATTCTGCGCGGTGTCGTCGAAGCCCTGGTGCGCGAAAAGCATCGCTACCGGTGTACTTCATGCGGATTTCTGGCCAAGCGTTTGCACTGGCAGTGTCCGACATGCCATGGCTGGTCCACGATCAGACCTCTCAAGGGTCATGAAACAGCGAAACAGCATCACTAATTTCTACAGGAACGATACATGCCCTGCGATACCCCGGTAATAGTAGCCCTGGACTTTCCCGAAGCCGCTTCAGCCATTGCCATGGCTGAACAACTTGATCCTGCCAAATGCCGCCTCAAGGTGGGCAAAGAGCTTTTTACCAGCAGCGGACCAGCTGTTATCGAGCAATTACACCAACGTGGCTTTGAGGTCTTTCTGGATCTCAAGTTTCATGACATCCCCAACACAACAGCCAGTGCGGTCAGGGCAGCGGCGGACCTGGGCGTATGGATGGTCAATGTCCACGCTGGCGGCGGCCGACGCATGATGAATGCCTGCACAGAAATCCTGCACTCCAGGGAGGGACATCGGCCACTGTTGATAGCGGTCACTGTGCTGACGAGTCTCGAACAGGAGGACCTGCAGGAAGTCGGAGTAGATATAGAGCCAATGGTGCAGGTGCAGCGTCTAGGTCGCCTGGCTCAGGAATGTGGCCTAGACGGTCTGGTGTGCTCCGCGCGCGAATCCAGGGCGCTACGCGGGGCGCTGGGTGATGATCTGTTGCTGGTGACCCCGGGCATTCGGCCCTCGGATGCAAGCGCTGACGATCAGAAGCGAATTGTTACACCCGCTCAGGCGATGACCAATGGCAGCAGCTTTCTGGTAATTGGTCGACCCATTACCCGTGCGGCAGCGCCTGCCCAGGCGTTGGACAGGATATTGGCGGAGCTGCAGCAGGCTTGACGGTCCTGGTATCTACCAAGCGTCATGCTTTAGTACATTGCAAAGCTTCCATATCAGCTCGCAGGGTCGAGAAACGCTTGGTTAGATGCTGTTTTTGCTTGTCGCTAGCCAGGTTCATGAGATCAGCCAGAAGGCGTGCGCCCTGTTCCTGATTGATGTCGGCGATCCGCCCATATCTGTCGATCCAGAACTGCTCACGTTCAATCAGCAGCTCTGTTATCTGTTGATCGAATTCCGGCTTGCCGCGGTTTTCCACTGCAGTCAGAAAGGCGTTTTGCCAGGCGAGTCGATTGTCGAGCCAGATGCTGCTATGTCCCTGTAGCTGGTCAGCCCAGTCGGAGAGTCTGGCATATTGTTGTTTGTCGAGCGGACCCAGCCAGTCTTCCAGACGTTCCTGCGCCCGGTCTACGCGTTCGCGATGCTGTGTTGTCAGGTCTGGTTCAACGTACTTTTCTACCAGTTCCGCGTGTTTTTTCTGCAGGTTGGCTTTGAGTTCTTCGACCTGCCGGGCGTCGAGCTGGCGAAGCAATCCTGATACGGTGGGTGCGATCTCTGTCAGGAGTCTGTCCACGGCCGTTTCGATCCGCGGTAATCCTTGTGAGAGCATGGAGGAGTCGAGTTGCTCGTCACGCAGACTGGTCTCGAGATGGTCGAGCAGCGGCAGATAGCGGGGGAGCTCAACGCTGCAGTGCCACGCAAGCTGCTCTTGGGTGCGGGCTCGCAGCCAGCGCTTCTGATCCCCGGTTAGTGATATGTAATCGCTCACTTTCCAGTTGATCAGCCAGTCCAGGTTGTTGTACGCAAGCCTGCTGGCGCTACAGGCTGCCAGTAGGGTGAGGCAAGCAACAAGTACAAGCGTCTTGAGAAATGAAAAACAGCACCGGTTGAACATGAGACTTCCCGTTATGGCTCCCGGACAGAATAGTGGCTTCAATCCGGGCGCGCTCCGGGAAAGTGTTTCTTTTCCAGTCTGAGGGGCAAGGGCTAACGCAAAATACTGTCGATGATGGTTTCGATAATACCGGTAGTGGTGTTGATCAGCACTGCATCGGTACCCACTTGTCGCCAGTCATAACCGGGATAACTCGGTAGTCTGGATTGCACGCGGGAATCAAACTTCTTGGCAATGCCGGGGGGCAGTGGTTTGCCACGGGCCAGATTCTTGCGTATGCCAGGAGGCAACGAATCGTCAGCGCTAACGTAGTCCCGCTGATCGCGGAATATTTCGCGGATGACCGCTTCCTCGATAGTGATGTTTCGGGTTTCAGGTGTTGCGTTGCTACCGTTGCGTGACTGGTAACGATCGTCGTCACGCTCATGATTCTTGTGGTCTTTTTTGTCCTTGCGATAGTCCTTTTCAGCATGTTGATCATGTTTGCCCGGATGACCGTCGGGCTTTCCGCGGTTCTCGGGGGGCTGTGCGCCAATGCTCATAGAGCCAAAGCCCAGGGCCAGCGTCATCAAGGTGACGGTAATGCGGGGAGGTCCGTTTTTCATGTGTTTCTCCTGTTCAAGTGTAAGACAGCGATTTGGCCTTTCAGTTCATAGTTGCTCTGGACGCGCCCTGCTTGTATATGTCGCACCGGGACTGGCCTTGCATAAGGGCGCTGAATAAGCTGCATCGCAATCGCTGATAGTGGCTCGATCTACTGTCAGGCAGGGCCATTGCGCTTGCATACTGGCATTGTGGTAATGCGATTGATTCAAGATCTGACTTCATGGTCGACTTTGGTTGTATTGCGCTCCAGCTTCTCTAGAATCGCCGTTGAGGCACAATGAATGTGTCATGGTGCGGCAGTCGGACGAATCGCCAGAAGTACCCAGTGTTCGGATAACAATAACAGGCAGTTTCGCCCATAGTTTGGGTTGAATTCGAGCCGTTTGCGCGGGAGTAAGGTATGAGTCAAGACGGGATCTTGAAGCGTTCGACCCTGATGATCCACGGGTCCATCGGTATGCCGTTGGCCATTATTGGTTATCCGCTGGTTGTCTACCTTCCTCCCTTCTATGCCGGTGAAATGGGCATGAACATGGGTTTGGTGGCGCTGGTGCTAGTACTGGCACGTTTTTCCGATGTCGTAACCGACCCGCTTATCGGAACCATCAGCGACCGTTGGAGTACCCGCTTCGGCCGCCGCAAGCCATGGATATTTGTTGGCACACCGTTAGTGTTGATCGGCACGGTGATGCTGTTCATGCCGCCTGAAGGCGTCGGCGTCGGACATCTGCTGTTCTGGACGGTGTTCATGTACCTGGGATGGACCATGGTGACCCTGCCCTATGGTGCCTGGGGTGCAGAGCTGTCGCCGCTGTACCATCAGCGAAGCAGAGTAACAGCCTCGCGTGAAGGCTATGTGCTGATAGGCTTGTTCCTGGCTGCTCTGGCGCCGGCGATCATTCAGGCGATGGCAGGTCGGTTTGCCGAGGGGCACACCGATGGCTTCTTCATGCGCTTCATCATCTGGCTGCTGGGCACTGATGGCGAGCTGACCCGTGGTTACGGTCCGATCCTTGGGGGTATGGCCTGGTTGTTTATCGTCACTTTGCCGATCACGGTATTTCTGGCGCTGGCCTTTGTCCGCGAGGCGCCGTCGAAAACGGTACAGAAGACCGAGTGGAAAAAGGGCCTGAAGGTGCTCAAGTACAACGGGCCATTCAAACGCATGATGTTGATGTTGCTGATCGTGGTCACGGGGGAGTCTTTCCGTAATGCGTTGTCGGTATTCTTCATGCAGCACGTATTGCAGATTCAGTCCTATATCGGGCTGATGTACCTGATCTATTTCGGTATCGGTATTCTGGGTATTCCTTTCTGGTTGATCCTCGGCAAGAAGATCGGCAAGCACAAGGCGTTCTGTGTGGCTGTCGGGGTATCCAGTGCCAGTATTCTGGGCATGTTTTTTCTACAGGCGGGTCAGGTGGTGCCGTTTGCGATCATGTTTGCGCTGAAGGGTTTCTGTTTCGCCGCGTTCCAGTTTCTGCCGCTGGCCATGCTGGCGGATATCGTCGATGTGGATACGGCGCGCAGCAAGGAGCATCGCACTGGCTTGTTTTTTGCGATGTCGGGCATGGCGCAGAAAATGGCCATGGCACTGGGTCTTGGCCTGTCGCTGGGTCTGCTATGGCTGGTCGGCTTCAACGCCCAGGCCACAGTACACGATGACACCCAGCTGATGGCCCTGCGTGTTCTGTATATTCTCGGACCGGTGACCTTGTACATGATCGCCTTTGCCATCGCCTGGAAATACCCGCTGACCTCCGAGCGTCACGAGCGTATTCATCAATGGATCCAGCGCCGGAACGTGCGTCTGGAGGTCCAGCCCTGAGGAGTGGTGCTATTGCCTGGCCGGTCGCTTTTCATTGACCGTCCGGGCTATGCGCAACCATATCCGGATGTGCCTTTGTTCCGCTATGCTGCCATCCAACAGGAAGGTCAGGCACAAAAGGATAGAGCCCGGATGTCACAGCAGTCTCAGTTCAGTCTCCTGGAAAAGCGGCGGTTCCTGCCGTTTTTTCTTACCCAGTTTTTTGGGGCCTTCAACGACAACGTTTTCAAGCAGGCCCTGATCCTGGCGATCCTGTTCAAGATCACCGTGCTTGCCGACCGCGACGTGCTGATCAATCTCAGCGCGATGCTGTTCATTCTGCCGTTTTTTCTTTTCTCAGCCCTCGGCGGTCAATTTGGCGAAAAGTTTGCCAAGGACTCCCTGATCCGCATGATCAAGCTCGGTGAGATCGGGATCATGCTGGTGGGTGCGGCAGGGCTCTGGTTAGGCAGCTTGCCCCTGTTGCTCGCCGTGCTGTTTGCGATGGGGACCCAGTCGGCGTTATTCGGGCCGGTGAAGTACTCGATACTGCCTCAGCATCTGCACCCTGACGAACTGATTGGCGGTAACGCCCTGGTCGAAATGGGGACTTTCCTGGCGATCCTGGGCGGCACTCTCTACGCCGGTCTGCTCATGTCGAGGGAGGCCTGGGCTGGCTGGGTGGCAGGATCGGTGTTGGTGTTGGCGGCACTTGGCTTCGCCACCAGCTTCTGGATCCCGCGGGCCCACGCGGCAATGCCGGAGTTGAAGATCGATTGGAACATCTTTCGTCATTCCTGGGCCATCCTGCATCTGGGTCTTGTGCAACAGGTCCCTTCGGTCTCGCGGTCACTGCTTGGCAACTCCTGGTTCTGGTTCCTCGGTGCCACCTATCTGACCCAGATACCTGCGTTTGCCAAGGATTACCTGCACGGTGATGAAAGTGTCGTCACGCTGATCCTGACAGTCTTCTCCGTGGGTATCGCTACCGGTTCGCTCTTGTGCGAGCGCATGTCCGGGCGCAAGGTCGAGATTGGTCTGGTGCCCTTTGGCTCACTGGGGCTGACCGTGTTCGGCCTCCTGCTCTGGTGGGGCTCGAGCGCTGTACCGGCTGCGCACGACACCTACGGTTGGCTGCAGTTAATGGCGCTGCCTTCAGCCTGGTGGATCATGGGCTGCATCCTTGGTATCGGGGTTTTTGGTGGGTTATATATCGTGCCCCTCTATGCGCTCATCCAGTCGCGCACCAGCGAGAACGAGCGGGCCCGGGTGATAGCGGCCAACAATATTCTCAACGCCTTGCTGATGGTGCTGTCGGCCATCATCGCCATAGTGCTGCTCACGGTGGCAGAGCTGTCGATTCCCCAGCTGTTTTTGGTCATCTCGTTGATGAACGTCGCGGTGAGCGCCTATATTTACAGTATCGTGCCGGAGTTCGGCATGCGCTTTCTGATCTGGTTGCTCGGCCACTCGCTATACCGGGTGGAGCACCAGAATCTGCAGGCGATCCCCGAGGAAGGCCCGTGTCTGCTGATATGCAACCATGTGTCCTTTGTCGACGCCATGCTGATCGGCGGAGCGGTACGGCGACCCGTACGGTTCGTCATGTATCACCGAATCTACGACTTGCCGGTACTCAATTTTGTTTTCCGCACGGCGGGTGCAGTCCCGATTGCGCCGCGGGACGAGAATGCCGAAATCTACGAGGCCGCTTTCCAGCGGATCGGCGCGTACCTTGATGCCGGCGAAGTGGTCTGTATCTTCCCCGAGGGAAAATTGACCACAGACGGCGAGATCAACGCTTTTCGCAATGGCATGGCCCGCGTGCTCGAACACAACCCTGTGCCGGTTGTTCCGATGGCGCTACGTGGGCTCTGGGGCAGCTTTTTCAGCCGTCACCCGCACAAGGGATTCTGCCGCCGTTTCTGGTCGCGGGTGTGCCTTGTGGCAGGTGACCCGGTACCGGCCGACCAGGTGACAGCGCAGTTGATGGAAAGCCGCGTAGCCGAGCTCAGGGGAGACGCTGCGTGAGACGGTCCCTCGGGCACAAGGAGCAGATATATGCCTGGGCCGAGGAAGGATTGCTGGACAAGCATCAGTTGGATGCCCTGGCTGCGCAGGATCCTCTGGCCCCGGACGGTGCCCAGTGGCAAAAGGGTATCGAGCAAGTCGCCACCGCCGCTGGTCTGGTACTGCTTGGCGCGGGCGTGCTCTTTTTCTTTGCCTGGAACTGGGCGGACATGCATCGATTGGCAAAGCTCGCCCTGGCATTGATGGGGTTCTCGAGCTTCGCTGTACTGTCTGCCTGGGCTACTCCCGCCTCGGTTCTGTACCGCTCCGCCATGTTTGGCTGCTGCATCGCCACCGGTGCACTGTTGGCGTTGATCGGCCAGACCTATCAGACCGGCTCGGATATCTGGCAGCTCTTTGCAGTATGGGCGGTGCTAACCCTTCCCTGGGCCTTGCTGGCCAGATCGAACGCTTGCTGGGGGCTGTTCTGGGCGGTGGGCAATTTTGCTCTGTGCGCCTTCTTAGCCCAGTCGCGCTGGCAGGGGCTGTACGCCGGGTTGCAGGCATACCAGGCGCTGTTGGTGGTGGCAGCGGCCAACGCTGCGTTATTGCTGGTTTTCGACCGCTTCGACACCTTACTGCTTGCGTACCCGCGACGCTCCATCCAACGGCTGGCGTGTCTGGGCGTGCTGTCTGCACTGGGCTGCGGCGCTGCTGCAGCCTGGTGGGAGACAGATCTTGCGGCGCTGCTACTGGCCTTTATGGTGGTGAGTGCAGCCATGCTTTTTTACTTCCACCAGCGATGCCGAGATCTTCCGGTGCTGGCGCTGATTCTATTCTGGATGATCGTGGTGGCGACCTCGGGCCTGGTGAATCTGTCGATCGATGCTGATGAAACCTTTTTCCTGCTCAACGGCATAGGTTTGTTTGTATTGGTCAGCAGCGGCCTTGCGGCCCTCTGGCTTACCCGGCTGTCGCGGGAGTCGATAGGGTGAGCGGAAAGGAGCTGGCAAAGCTGCTGGATCAGATGCAAGCCCAGTTGCATCTTGATGCCTCTCAGCGCGAGCGTCTTGGGGCGGGATCCCAGACTCCCTGGTGGCTTTCGGGGTTGCTTGGTCTCGCCGCCTGGGTATCCTCTGTGCTCTTCATCCTGTCATTTCTCGGGCCCTGGCTTGCACTTATTGAAGGCACTGTGGGGCGCGCAGTGGCGGGTGTACTGCTGATCCTGGCCGCCGTGTATTTGTTTCGAAGGCGTCAGCCCTTTACCAATCAGATGGGGCTGGCTCTGTCGCTGACGGGGCATGGGCTGCTTCTGTTCGTGGTTGCTGATCGGCTGGGGAGCGATCCGGATACCTTGCGACCGGTGGCGTTGCTGGGTTTGCTCATCGCCACAGGTCTGCTGTGGTTGCCGTCATCGTTTCTGCATCGTCATGTCTGTGCGCTGCTGATGCTGGTCAGCACTGGTGTGCTGATAGGTTCAGGGGCGGCTCTGGCTATCTATGGGGTAGCCCTTGCGGCGCTGGCGTGTGTGCTCTGGTTGTGCCGTCAGCGCTGGGCGACACACTCACAGGCGCAGCGTATACGCGCTCTGACGGATGCCGCGACCCTGCTCTCGCTACTGCTGGCGCTGATGCCCCATGAGCAATTGTTTCATCATATGGTCGAATTTCAGATGCTTGAAGCCGGGCACTGGTCCGATGCGATCTATCCTGCGGGGGTGGGCGCTGTGTTGCTGGGCGTCGTGGCCTGGCTTGGGCGACGAACGGCGGGGCTGGAGTACGGGTTGGCTCTGGCGGTAAGCGCGCTGGTGGCGTTGCTGTCGCATTCGGCTCCGGGATTGGTGTTGAGCCTGGCACTCGCGCTCGCCCTGTTCCATGCCGGTAACCGCACCTGGCTATTACTGATGCCGGCCTTTGCGAGCTTCTACCTTTTTGTTCTGTATTACAGCCTGCACATCAGTCTGTTACACAAGTCATTGCTGATGATAGCCTGTGGGGTTGTGCTACTGGCGGTGGCACGGTTCATAGCCCTTCGGGCGAGGAGACGCGCATGAGTCGATACAGATTGCGCGGCGCCATTTTTGCCGCCTGGGCTCTGGTGGTCGCCGTTGCGCTGGTGGCGGTGCAAGGGCATGAGCAAACGCTCGCGGAGGGTGAGCTGGCTTTGCTCCAGTTGGCCCCGGTTGACCCCAGGTCACTGATGCAGGGTGATTACATGGCGCTGCGCTTTGCAGCGGATGGCGAGCTGGGCTTGCTGTCGGAGGCGGAGGCGAAGGATGTCGAGACGATGCCGAGCTTTGCCCACTTCACGCTAGACGAGCAGCGCCGAGCGGACTTTGCGGGAGTAGGAGATACCCCGGCCAGAGGGCGCGATACAATCAGTATGCGCATCCGCAGGATCGATGGTGGTTATTCGATTGGTCCCAACGCATTTTTCTTTCAGGAAGGTACGGGAGAGCAATTTGAGGCGGCGCAGTGGGGCGGGTTCAAAGTGGCTGATGACGGCACGGCACTACTGGTTTCGCTGCATGACGCCGAACTGCAAATGATCGGATCGCAGCAACGCTAGGGGCCTGAATCGTGGCAGGCATCGCCAGGTATCGTCGAACAATGAGAATTGAAATAGCTGCAGGGGCAGAGGCAGCGGGCAGGGGTAGAAAGGGGTTGCCTGCCAGGCTTGCGCCCGGCTCTGGCGATACTACGGGTTGAAACTATTTGGCGGCCGGGCGACCTGGGCGTGGTGCGCCATAAACCTGGCCGCTCTTGCCGTTGGGGATCTTCTGGATTTCACCGCCTGAGGCGAGAAACGCGTCGATCTGATTATCGATTGACTTGCTGGTGGCGACTGCTGCGTCGGCCTTGCGTTTGCTTGGGGCGGTTTTGGGTGCGGGTTTGGCTGTCATGAATACCTGCCTGAATAAAAGTAGTCGGGCATTTTACACTTTTTTCTTGCATTTTGCTACGCAATTGTTTAGCGGATGCGTGAAATACCCTGGCTGCCGATTCTCAGTGCTGGTGCCCGCCATCCCCGTGGGCATGTCCGTGGGCCAGCTCGTCTTCGCTTGCTTCGCGTACTGAAAGGATTTCGACTTCAAATGTCAGGTCCTTGCCAGCCAACGGATGATTACTGTCTACAGTTGCCTGTGAAAGCCCCACCTTGACTACCGTCACCTGGCGCTGACCTTCTTCGGTCTGGATGATGGCTACCATGCCAGGCTTCCATTTCTTGGCGCCATGCAGGTGCTTGACCTGAACCTTCTGCAGCGCGTTTTCTTCCCGCGGACCGTAGGCCTTGTCCATGGGTAGTTCAACGCTGAAGGTGTCGCCAGTCGCATGACCTTCCATAGCGTCAACCAGACCCTCAACCAGGCCGGGCTGGCCATGGAGATAAAGTACGGGCTGGTGGTCATGGGAGCTTTCCAGAACACCTGTGGCGTCTGAAAGGGTGTAGTGAAACTGCACTACCGTATTCTTGGCGATCTGCATCGTATGGTTTCCGCTCGGGCTGGGTGTTGTATACCCGCCATTATCACGCCCGAGCGACTTAATTCCAACTGGTAGGCCCGGTTTACTGACGCTGCGCACCCCAAAGCTCGTCGAGGCGTGCATCGCGGCCACAGGTGGTGCGGTAGTAGCGATAGCGCAAAGGATTCTTCTGGTAATAGTCCTGGTGATATTCCTCGGCCGGGTAGAACGCTGTCTTCGGCAGAAGGTCTGTCACAATCGGCTTGTCGAGTCGGTCAGTGGCGGCAACATTCTCTCTGGATTGCTCGATAATCTGTTTTTCCTGCTCATTGCCGTAAAACAGCGCGGTACGGTACTGGGCGCCCCGATCACAGAACTGACCACCGGCATCCAGTGGGTCGACTGTCAGCCAGTAGTAATCCACCAGAGACTTGAAGTCGATCTGAGCCGGATCGTAGAACACCGCAACGGCTTCGATGTGGTCGGTCTTGCCTGACGACACGGCCTCATAATTAGCCGTTTGCGCGTCGCCGGCAATGTAGCCTGAAAGCGTCAGAAGAACGCCGGTTTTCTTGTCGAAATCCGCCTCGGTGCACCAGAAACAGCCGCCTGCAAACACAGCCATTTCACTTCCCTGCGGCCCGTCTGAGGCCAGTACAGGCTGGTTTGCCAAAGCGACCTGCTGTCCCAGTCCGACCAAGAGCAGCATTCCCATTAATAGTCGACGCATTATCAACCCCTCAATTCGGGCAGGTCATCACCCTCAGGCACAAAATCAAGCGCGACACCATTATTACACCAGCGCTCCCCCCTTGGTGGAGGCCCGTCATTGAATACATGGCCCTGATGACCGCCGCAGCGGGCGCAATGGTATTCGGTGCGGGGCCAGATCATGCTGTAGTCCTGCTTGGTACCCATATGGCCTTCGATGGGTTGAGTGAAGCTAGGCCAGCCCGTACCGCTGTCGAACTTGTGTTCACTTGCGAACAGCGGCAGGTAGCAGGCCGCACATACATAAGTGCCTGACTCGTAAACCTTGTCCAGCGGGCTGCTGCCGGGCCGTTCCGTGGACTCCTCGAACAGGACTTCATAGGCCTGTTCGGATACCTTGTCGCGCCAGTAACTGTGGGGTCTGTCGAGCGGTTCAAACTGCATGAGGGGCTCCGTACTGCCGGTGGTCTGGGCAAAGCTGGTGCGCACCAGCAGGGGTAATGCGGGCAACGCCAACAAGCCCGTCAGAAGCGTTCTGCGATTCATGATATTTCCCGATTGAAGAATCTCCACATCAGACTAGTCCTGCCGGTGTCCATTACAAAGTGTCGGATCATTTCAGGACGTGTAATTTGTGCGTTTGCGCGTGATCGAATCCCACTAGTGGCTATATATCCAGACAATTTACGAATATGCTTCCATCGCAACTTCGATGAAAGGGTTGCGTGCACAACAATATCGATAACAGCAGAGGTTTTGATGAGACATCTATCTTTTCGCAGCACTGTGCTGCTTCCCGTAGTGGGGATTGCGGCAAGCATTGCCGCTCTGGCCATGCCACTGCATGCTCAGGAGCAAAGCTCGGAGCAGTACCAGATTTCTACTCCGCGTTTGCAGATGATGGGGCAGGCCATGCACGCTCAGGTGGCTGAAGAGAAGCTTGCTGGCATCGCCACGCTAGTGTGGCAGGGTAACCAGATCGTCCATCGTGATCAGGCGGGTTACCTAAATGTGGAGCAACAACAGCCGCTGACTGACGACACCATTTACAAGATTTTTTCCCTGACCAAGCCCATAACCGGTACCGCATTACTTATGCTGCACGAGGCCGGTCACTTCAACCTGGACGATCCGGTTGAAAAATACCTGCCCGAGCTGGCGGGTCTGCAAGTCGAGATTGCCGACGGCCCTGATGGCGAGTTGCGCACCGAGCCGGCGAATCATCCAGTCACTGTCCGCGAGTTGATGACTCATACTGCGGGCTTCACCTATGGCCGTTTCTCCGAGTCGCAAACCGACCGCTTGTATGTCGAGAATGACCTGCAGAATATCGACTCCACTCTGGCAGAAATGGTCGCGAAGCTTGGCGCTTTGCCCCTGCGTCAGCAGCCGGGTACGAAGTGGCATTACAGCGTAGCGGTGGATATTCAGGCGCGCCTGGTTGAGGTCTTTTCTGGTATGCCCTTCGACGAGTTCCTGCAAACACGCATTTTCACACCCTTGAAAATGGTGGATACCGGATTTTATGTGCCGGAGAGCAAGCAGGATCGGTTTGCGGTTTCCTACACGCCAACCGAGGATAGTCTCAAGCCGTACCCAAATGAGCCCTGGTTGAGCAAACCATCGTTTCTCAACGGCGGCGGCGGTCTGGTTTCAACCATGGATGACTATTTGCGCTTCGCCCGCATGCTGTTGAATGAAGGTGAGCTGGACGGGGTACGGCTACTCAAACCTGAAACCGTCGAGATGATGCGCAGCAACCAGTTGCCGGCAGGCGTTGCCGGTCCCGACTGGGCGCCGGGCAATGAATTCGGCTTGAACGTGGCAGTGGTCAACGACAGTGAGAAAGCGCAATACCTGCCGGTCGGCACCTATTGGTGGTGGGGGATTCATGGCCCCTGGGCCTGGATTGATCCGGCCAACGACATTATCGTACTGGGCATGATGCAGAATACCGACTACCGGCATTCACGCGTGGTACACGGGACTGTTAGCAATATCCTCTACCGCCCCGCACCCTGATGCAGGCGCGCCGCGGGCGATAGTCAGGCTATCGCTCGTCGGCGTCCGGCTTGGCCGCGTCGAGCATCTGCTCGAGGGGAAGCTGGGCATGCACATTGACGCTGCCCTGGGCGGTAAACACCACCAGGTGATCGGCAGCAATGCGGATGCCGACGTTTTCTCCCAACGGGTGATCATCGTGGCTGGGGAAAATAGCCTCGAGAATACTGCCGGTGGGCAACTGCAGACGGTACATCGTCGTGGCGCCGAGGAATGTCTTGCCAACGATACTCGCCTTCAACGGGCTGTCATCCTGGCCGACGATGTCGTCAGGCCTTAGTAGCACATCCACTGCGCTGCCAGCCTGTAGCTTGTAGGCACGGTTGCCGCGGATGACCCCGAGTTCGGTCTGCACCGTATCCGGTGAAAGCAATTGCCCGCGGATGAAATAGCCCTGGCCGATGAAGCTGGCAACAAAGGGCGTCGCTGGCTCGTGATAAAGGTTATAGGGGGAGTCCCACTGCTGCAGCTTGCCGTCGCGCAGGACGCCCACATGGTCGCTGACCGCAAATGCCTCGCTCTGATCGTGGGTCACCAGCAGTGCGCTGATACCCCTTTGCTTGAGAATATCGCGAACCTCTCCGGACAGTCTGCGGCGTAACTCGCCGTCCAGATTGGAGAAAGGTTCGTCCAGCAGCAGCAGCTCGGGATCGGGGGCCAGCGCGCGTGCCAGAGCTACACGCTGTTGTTGACCGCCGGACAACTCATGGGGATAGCGTTTACCCAGCTGGGTCAGTTTCACCAGGTCCAGCAGCTCTTCGACAATCCGCTTGCGTTCGGGATGCCGATTGATCCCGAAGGCGACGTTGTCGTGCACTGTAAGGTGAGGGAAAAGAGCGTAGTCCTGGAAGACCATGCCAATGCGGCGCTGTTCGGGGGGAATGTGCCTGCCCGGACTGGACAGCCGTTCTCCGTTCAACTTGATCTCACCGCCGGTAACCAGCTCAAAGCCTGCGATCGCCCGCAAGATGGTGGTCTTGCCGCATCCGGAGGGGCCAAGCAGGCAGCCGATGTCGCCATTGCGCAGATGGATATCAAGCCCTGTTACCACGGGCTGACCAGCGTAGCCGCAAGCCAGCTGGTTCAGCTCTAGAACGATGCTTTGGGTGTCTGGCATGGTGACTCCTGGATCAGTCGGCGAGCAGAAATTCCACCAGGGCTTTCTGGGCGTGCAGGCGGTTTTCTGCCTGTTGCCAAACAACGCTGCGCGGGTCTTCCATGATCTGATCGTTTACTTCCTCGCCACGGTGGGCGGGTAAGCAGTGCATGAACAATACCGACTCGTCGGCGTGATCGAGCATTGCCGGGGTGACCTGGTAGGGTGCGAAGCGCTTGAGGCGCGCTTGAGCTTCATCTTCCTGCCCCATGGATGCCCAGACGTCGGTATTGACCAGGTGAGCGCCGGCCACCGCTTCCAACGGGTCACGGGTCACGGTGACCCTGTCACCTGCCTGGTCAAGGAACGCTTTATCCGGTTCATAACCCTCCGGACATGCTACCCGCAGATTGAAATCGAACTGGATCGCCGCCTGGATGAAGGTGTTGCACATGTTATTGCCATCACCGACCCAGGCAACTGTCTTGCCCTGAATGCTGCCGCGATGTTCCAGATAGGTCTGCATATCGGCCAACAGTTGGCAGGGGTGCAGGTCGTCGCTAAGTCCATTGATTACCGGTACGCGGGAATATTGAGCGAAGGTCTCCAGGTCCTGATGGGCGAAGGTCCGGATCATCACCGCATCGCACATGCTGGACAATACCCGGGCACTATCTTCGATCGGCTCACCGCGGCCTAGCTGGGTGTCCCGCGGGGACAGGAATATAGCCTGACCGCCCAGTTGAATCATGCCTGCCTCAAAGGACACGCGAGTACGCGTTGATGCTTTTTCGAAAATCATCGCCAGTACACGGTTTTTCAACGGCTCGTAGATGACGCCCTGCTGGTGCAGCGACTTGAGTTCGACGCCTCGTTTGATCAGTCCGATCAACTCGGCCTGCGAGCAGTCCATCAACGAAAGAAAGTGCCGTACAGTCATGTTTACTACCTGGAAAGTGGCCGGTCAGGAACCGGAAACAGAAAGCCCTACCGTGACCCAAAGGCCCGATATAAGCCAAACCCGAAAATAGAAGGGGCTGATCTTATCGGTAAAATCTGCTGTAAGGCAAATACCCATGGGAGCTCTATGGATGCTCCGGCAGATCAGGGCAATGAATGCTGACGTATTTTGCCCCTTGTCGCCCTATCCCGCTGGGCCTAGAGTTGAGGGCTAAAAATATCTCACAATAGAGACACCTTCATGCCTGTTACCCATTTCCGTGCGTGCCACCTGTGCGAGGCCATATGCGGCCTTGCTATTGAAACCGAGGGGGATCGCATTCTCTCGATCAAGGGCGACGCCCAGGATCCGTTCAGCCGAGGCCATATCTGCCCCAAGGCAATTGCCCTGCAGGATATCCAGAATGACCCACAGCGGCTACGCATGCCAGTCAAGAAAGTGGGCGACGCCTGGGAGCAGATCGGCTGGGAAGAAGCCTTTGACCTGATCGCCGAGCGGCTCGCCGGGATTCAGGCGGAGCACGGGCGTAACTCGGTAGGCGTGTATATGGGCAATCCCAATGTGCACAACTATGGGTCCATGACCCACGGTAACTACTTTCTCGGCCAACTGCGCACTCGGCAGCGGTATTCCGCTACCTCGGTAGACCAGTTGCCGCACCATCTGATCTCCCTGTGGATGTATGGTCACATGCTCGCCATACCCATTCCGGATATCGACCACACTGATTTTTTCCTGATGCTGGGTGCCAATCCGATGGCGTCCAATGGCAGCATCATGACGGTGCCCGATGTGGGTAAGCGCATCAAGGCCCTCAAGGCACGCGGCGGGAAACTGGTTGTGGTGGATCCGCGACGCAGCGAGACAGCAGAGCAGGCCAGCGAACATCTGTTTATCCAGCCCGGTACTGATGCTGCGCTTTTACTGGCGCTGCTCAATACGCTATTTGAAGAAGGGCTGGGCAAAACCAGTCCGGCCCTTCAGGCCACCGTGGGCATGGAGGAGGTAAAGGCTGCAGTGGCCGCTTTTACGGCTGAAGCCATGGCTGAGCACTGCGGAATCGATGCCCGGCAAATCCGGCAGCTGGCACGTGACTTTGCCGCGGCCCAGAGTGCTGTTTGCTATGGCCGTATGGGTGTCTCGGTGCAGCGTTACGGCACCCTGTGCCAATGGTTGATCCAGATAATCAACCTGGTTACCGGCAACCTGGATCAGCCAGGTGGAGCGCTGTGTACCGAACCGGCCTTTGATGTGGTGTCAGGCAAGCCTGGCCACTTCGATCAATGGCGCAGCCGAGTATCCAACCTGCCGGAATTCAATGGCGAGCTGCCGGTTGCGGCACTGGCCGAAGAAATTTTCACCCCCGGGGAAGGGCAGATCCGCGCGCTGGTGACCTCCGCAGGTAACCCGGTGCTCTCAACGCCGAACGGTCGTCAGCTCGACCGTGCCCTGGATAGTCTGGAATTTATGGTGAGCGTTGATCTGTACATCAACGAAACGACTCGCCATGCCGATATCATCCTGCCACCCACGTCCTCCCTTGAGCACGATCACTACGACATCACCTTCAATACCTTTGCGGTGCGCAATGTCACGCGGATAAATCAACCGATTCTGTCCAAACCCGAAGGCGCTCTGCATGACTGGGAAATTTTTGTCGGGCTGGGCAGGGCATTCGCACGGGTTACAGGGCAAGAGGCACGCGCGACTATGCCGCCGGCCCAGATGATCGATGCAGGGCTGCGTTCGGGCCCCTATGGCGATCGGTTAAGCCTCGAGGTTTTGGAGCAGAATCCCCATGGAATTGACCTGGGCCCACTCAAGCCCAATCTGCTAAGCAGGTTAAGAACCGACAGTGGTCAAATCGAGTGTGCACCGCAAACCATGCTCGAAGATTTACAGCGCTTTGCCACAGATATCGACCAGCTGAGACCGCGTGAGGGTGAATTACGGCTGATCGGCCGTCGACACGTACGCAGCAACAACTCCTGGATGCACAACTATCAACGGCTGGTAAAGGGCAAACCGCGCGATCAATTGCTTATGCACCCGGATGATCTTGCCCGTCGCGGCCTGGCTGACGGCCAGCAGGTGGTGGTGCGCTCCCGCGTAGGTGAGGTCACAGTGATGGTCAACGCCAGCGACGAAATGCTCGCCGGGGTCGTCAGTCTGCCCCATGGTTGGGGCCATAACCGCCCCGGTACATCGCAGGATACAGCCACTAAGCACGCAGGTGTCAGCGCCAATGACCTTACCGATGAGTGCTACCTGGACCCGGTTACCGGGAACGCTGCGCTCAACGGCGTGACTGTGGAGGTGGTAGCGGCATAAGGCCTGCGAGTATTTACGGCCAGCTTAATGCGCTACAATGACGCGATTTGCAGGCCAGCTTGCCTTCATCAGCTACCGAGGAAGAATCATGGAAACTATCGATACCATTAAAGAACAGATTGGCAAGAACCCCGTCCTGATCTATATGAAGGGTGCTCCTAACGCTCCCCAATGCGGCTTCTCTGCCCGCGCCGTACAGGCATTGATGGCCTGCGGCGAAAAATTCGCTTATGTGGATATCCTGCAGAATCCGGATATTCGCACCGAGCTGCCCAAGTACGCCAACTGGCCGACGTTTCCGCAGCTCTGGATTGGTGGTGAGTTGGTAGGCGGTAGCGACATCATCATCGAACTGCATGAATCCGGCGAGTTGAGCAATCTGGTCAAGGCCGCCGTCAACCCGGAGTAAGGGAGCGTTCAAGTTACCACCCGCGCCAGCCCACAGGGGCTGGCGCGGGTTTTTTGTGCCTAATCGAACAGACCTTCGAATGGCAGAAAGGATAACGGATCGCCTGTATTTACCGTCGTTCCAGCCTTGATGCAGACAAGACCACTAGCCTCACTCGCGCTGCTCAGTACGCCTGAGCTCTGATTGCCGGCCAGTAGCACCCGGCCATTGTCCAGCCGCGCTCTGAGGTACTCATCCCGATTACCGACCCGTTTCCAGTCAAACCCTGCAGCCACATCCAGCGTCAGCGCAGCCACGTCACGCACGCCAAGCCGGCGCAAGAGGTAGGGCCTTACCAGAAGCAGAAAAGTGACCAGCACCGCAGCCGGATTGCCCGGCAGGCCCAGTACTGGCGTACCGGAAAAGCGCGCTAGGGTAAACGGCTTGCCCGGCTTGATAGCCAACTTCCACATGTCCAGCTCACCATACTCGCGCAGTGTCTGCCCCAGAAAATCAGCCTCTCCTACCGACACACCACCGGAGGTGATGATTACATCAGCTCGGCCGGCCAGACTTTGTAGTGTTGTACGGGTCGACTCAGGGTCGTCTTCGAGAATGCCGGCATCCACCACCTGCTGTCCCAGGCGCTGCAGGCAGCCGATCAGGGTGTAGCGGTTGCTGTTGAATATCTGTCCAGGACCCAGCGGTTGACCCGGTTCCACCAGTTCATCACCGGTGGAGAGCACGGCCACGCGCAAGGGCTTGAACACATCGACGGCATCCATGCCGACCGACGCGATCAGGCCCAGGTCTTGAGGTCTGAGGCGTATACCAGGCTCAAGCAGAACGTTGCCGGCGCGGATGTCCTGACCCTGCGGCCGAATGTTCTGGCCCGGTCGCACTGCATTGGCGAAGTGCGCCAGGCCCTGATCATCGACGCTGATATTTTCCTGCATTTCGACCGCATTGGCGCCTGCAGGGATTGGCGCGCCGGTGAAGATACGCGCGCAGGTGCCGCGTACGAGCGGTGCCGGTGCCATGCCCGCGGTAATTCGCTGGCTCACCGGCAAGCCGGTTTGCGCTGCGTCGATCAGGTCTTCAGTGTGCAGCGCATAACCGTCCATCGCACTGTTATCCCAGGGCGGGACGTCATGCGCAGAATGCAACGGCCTGGCAAGCACGCGGCCCAGTGCATCTTCCAGTTTAAGTGTCTCGGTGTCCGGCAGTTTTTCGCTCGCCGCACTGGCCAGCACACGATGCAATGCGTCGTTAACGGCCATCAGACTCATGAGCGTGCTCCGCAGGCAGGCGCGGCGGCTAGATGCTGAACAAAATTGCAGGGGCGGGTTCGGCTATCGAGTTGTTCCCGCAATATGCGATCCCAGGCTGTGCGGCAGGCCCCGGTGGAACCCGGCATGCATACCACCAGGGTACGATTGGCCAGACCCGCCAATGCCCTTGATTGCAGTGTAGAGGTGCCGATTTCCTCCCAGGATACGTGGCGGAACAGCTCGCCAAAGCCGTCGACCAACTTGTCGAGCAATGGCGTGACCGCTTCAGGTGTGCTGTCACGGCCGGTAAAACCGGTACCGCCGGTGATCAGGATGACCTGCACATCGGGTCGCACTATCCAGTCCGACACCACTGCACGTATCCGGTAGATATCGTCGGGATGCAGCTGTCGATCGGCAAGAACGTGACCTGCAACCTTGACGTTATCTGACAGAAACTGGCCTGAGCTGTCGGTATCCAGGTTACGGGTATCGCTGACGGTCAGCACGGCAATATTCAATGGGACGAATTCGGCAGTATCATGGGCCATTGCAGAGTATCCTTTTTGGCAATTTTTCACGCGCTGTTATATCACAGCGCAGCAATGGGAGGCGGCTGGTGGGGGCAGTAAATATCTTCAGATTGAGTGCTTTGCTGCTCGCGGGAGGCCAGGGAAGCCGCCTTGGCGGTCGTGACAAAGGCCTGATGCCATGGCGTGGTGAACCCATAGCAGCTCGGCTGACCGCCCTTATCACCGGGGTCGCCAGCGAAGTTCTGATCAGCTGCAATCGCAATCAGGACATCTATCAGCAGTGGGCCGACCAGGTGATCCTTGACGATGAACCCGATTTTCCCGGGCCACTCGCCGGAATCCTTGCCGGCCTGCGTGCCTGCAACGGCACACATCTGCTGGTTGTTCCCTGTGACATGCCGCAAGTTGATGCTGAGCTGCTGTTGTTGCTGGTCGATCAGGCGCGCAGCCTGCCTGCCAAAGTCTGTCTGGTGCGCGCAGGAGAGCAATGGCAACCACTTTTGACAGTGATACCCAGTGCCCTGCTGCCGGATTTGCAATTGGCCTGGAGCTTAGGTCAACGCAGCCCTTTGCGCTGGCTGCTGAACCAGCCACATGCCATCGTTCAACTGGACCTTGATGACCCCCGACTATGCAACGCCAACACCCCAGCGCAATGGCTTATGGAAAGCTAACTCACTGCTAGAACAGCCTTTTTTTGCAGCAGGGGTATTGTGAACAAGGCTCTTTTGGGTAAAATGCCGACACATCATCGGGGTGTAGCGCAGCCTGGTAGCGCGTCTCGTTCGGGACGAGAAGGTCGCTGGTTCGATTCCAGTCTCCCCGACCAATGCCCTGTTTCTGGTTGTCTCTCTACTTATCCAGAAACCCACAAAAGCCCGCCTCGTGCGGGTTTTTGCGTTTTTGCTTTTGTTGTTCCTGGCTACGGGTTTTCATCATTAATTCAACTCACTAGGCAAGTCACTGCTTCAACCCCGACTCAATACTCTGCTGAACCAGCCAGCGGCGCAGTATCTGTATGCCCGGCTCATGGCGGCGGCTGGTTTTCCAGGCGAAATAGAATTGATCACCGGTCATGACATGGTGGCAAGGCAGGCGCACAAAGTCTGCGGTATCTGACCGATTGCTGAGCATATAGTCGTTGGTCAAGGCTATGCCCTGGTGGTAGCGGGCGGCCTCCAGGGCAAGCAGCATATGGCTGAAATTCTGCAGCCGGGTGTCCTTCGGGAGGGGCTGGCCAGCGGCCTCGTACCAGGCCGCCCAGTCGCCTCCGGTCTTGTTATATATGCTGTGGGTGGAAAGCAGGGGCAAGCCTTGAAGCGCTGATAACGCCAGCGGAGCTGTCTGGGCGTGCTGCAGGTTGGGATCGATATTTTGCTCACGGCAGAGAGTTTGCCAGTACTGTTGACTGCATACCGGGAACAAGCGTTCTGTATAAAGCAATTCATAGCTGAAAGCGGAGGAGGTGGGTCTGACGGTAATAAAGCAGTCGGCCACCCGATCGGATAGCTGCGGGTTTTCCCCGCTCATCTCCAGCGACAGGTCCAGTTGCGGCCATTCCTTGCGCAGGGCAGGTAGCCTGGGTACCAGCCAGCGAACGGCGAAGGAGCTGAATACCGATAACCGCAGGCGGGCCGTTTCATGCCCCAGTATGTGCTCGCTGGCCCTCTCGATCTGCAGCAATGCGGTACTGATTGCATCAAAGTACTGACGACCTTCTTCGGTCAGGGCCAGGTAACGCCCGGTGCGGATAAACAACGGTTCTCCCAGGTAGGTTTCCAGTTGCTTGATCTGGTGACTTACCGCGCTCTGGCCAACGGCCAGTTCTTCTGCAGCCAGGGAGAAGCTGTTCAGGCGCGCCACGGCTTCAAATACCGGTAATGCTTTCAGCGGTGGTAGTTTCATAGGCGCTTTTTCTATCCAAATAACTAATATTAACTAGTCAAATATCATTTCTCTACATACTCGGTAAAGCCTAGAATCCCGGCACGTGATATGAACAACCAGAGGTAGATATGTCGGGTAAAACAATCAACAGCGCAATCCTGTTGTTGATCATCGGAAATGCGCTGGCGCTGATTTCCGATGTGTTTATCAAGTTTCTAGAGGAGGGCGCCCCGGTTTTCCAGTACGCCTTGATGCGTTGTGTCATTACTCTGCTGGTGTTGTTGCCGTTCTGGCGGCAGATCAATACCAGTAAGCCCTTTGAGGGCGCGGGCCTGCATTTTGTCCGTGGGCATGTGCATCTGGTCGGTATCATCTGCATGGTCTATGCATTGATTGCCCTGCCGCTGGCTACCGCCAACGCCGTGTTTTATGTCGCGCCGATTCTGGTCATGGTGCTTTCGGTAATCTTTTTTGGCGAGCGTCTGACCAGACTGAGCCTGGCAGCTGTTATCAGTGGGTTTGCCGGAATCCTGGTGATCTTGCGGCCCGTGGATTTCAGTTGGGCGGCACTGGGTGCGTTGGGGTCGGCTGCTGCGCTGGCGATCAACGCGGTACTGGTTCGCAAATTGCCCCGCCAGCAGTCCACAGCGCACAAGCTCTTTCTCAACTACCTGATGATCCTGCCGCTGTGTCTGGCACTGGCACTATGGGAAGGCGCTGTGTGGAGCAATGCGGTATTCATCAGTGCGGTGGGGTCCTCGGTATTTATCCTGGCCTATAACGTTTGTGTGCTACTAGCTTACAAACACGTGGATGCCAATCAGGTTACCAGTGCGGAGTACACCGGGCTGATCTGGGCGGTCATTATTGGCTGGTTGTTCTTTGCCGAGGTGCCAGATCTCTGGTTCCTGGCGGGCAGTGCGATGATCGTGGCGCCGTTATTGATGATTGGACTGCAGCAGCGGCGCATTCGCCTTCGCGCTACCAATCATGAGCTGGGAGATACCCGCTATCACGCGGCCCCGGCGGTTGCGGAGACGGACGCGGTGAAACAAAGCGCTGATGCGCGCAAGATGTGATCCGCCACAAACAACAAGGCCCGCATTGCGCGGGCCTGTGATCCTTGTAAACCGGAGCCGATGGCGACAACCATCCGCTCCGGACAAGCCTCCTGCTGATCAGAAGTTGTAGTTGAAGCCAACTTCAAACGAGCGCTCCGGACCTACATAGATACCCTGGCGCAAGCCTGTGATGTACCGCTTGTCGGTCAGATTCTTTACCGCGCCTTCCAGGCGCAGATTCTTGCTGACCTGGTACTGGCTGGTCAGATCATAGACGGTGTAGGAGCTCATTTCGCCGCCCCAGATTCCGCCAGCAGCATCGGCGGGGATGTCCTTTAGGTTGGTAGCGTCACCATATTGCGAGCTTTGATAGTGGGCCAGCAACGCATTCGAGAACTTGCCGTGGGTGTGCATCAGTGCAACGTTGGCCAGATATTTGGGTGCGTAGGGCAAACGATTTCCCTTGTTGTCACCGGTCTTGAACTCGGAAACCGGTACCCAGGTTACGTTCGAGTCAATGGCGAAGCCCATGCCCAGTTCATATCCGAATGCGGCTTCCAGGCCATAGTGGCGGGTTTCCCCAGCATTGGATTGCGAGAGATTCGGATCACTGTTGCCGGTGACCACCTGATTATCGAAGTCCATGTAAAAGCCGGTAAGCTCGTAGTCCATTGGGCCCGAGGCGCCGCGCACTCCCAGCTCATAGTTTATCGAGCGCTCACCATCGAGCTTCTGGTCAGTCAGGCCGTCCAGTGCTACACCGTTGGAGGCAGGGGAGAATGCCTTGTATACACCACCATACAGCTGTGCTTCGGGTACCAACTGGAAGGTTGCGCCAATGCCAGGAAGGAACTCGGTGTTTCTAGTGTCAGCCGACTCGTTGTTCTGTGTCAGTACCTTGCGAGTCTGTTCATAGGATTCGATTCGCAGACCCGGGGTGACGGTCAGTCGGTTGGACAAGATGATGCGGTTTTGAACATAGCCGGCGATGCTCTCTGCCGAATCTTCGATATGGCGATCGTTGGTGCCGGTACGGTCCTGAGCACGAGTCGCACGAATTCGCTTATCGTCGGATTCCTCTTTCATCAGCCGCAGGCCGAATTCAGCTTCGTTGATCCAGCCAAACAGGTCGTGGTCCAGGGAGAGGCGTGATTCCACACCGAAACGCTCGAAGGTGCGGTTGTTGCCGGTCAGACTGTCGGTATAAACCCAACGTCCGGCAGCATTGGAAGCTGCGTTATCGACGCTGTAGCGCCAGTAGTCGCGGGTCACTTCGCTCCAGTAGGCCAGTGTCTGGAGGGTTGCCCGATCGTTTAGATGCCATTCGTGGTTGATGTCGAAAGCCTTGCGATCAGTCAGGTAATAATCGTCCGGTGCCGGATTGTAGGTACGACCCGCACGGTAATCTTCCAGCAGCAATCCACGGTAGGAAATATTCGCATCATTCTCGTACCAGGAGAATTTCATGCCCAGACTCTGAGTGTCGCTCATGGCAACGCCAGCCTTGAACATCAGATCAGTCATTTCATAGTCTTTGTCCATGAAGCCGTCGCTACGGGCATGGGTAGCGACCACGCCACCAAAAGCGTCGCCCGAGATGGAGCGTCCACCAGCCTCGAGGGTTGTTTCGCGGGTGTTGAAAGAGCCCACACGGCCGGAAACGGATACGCCGTCGTCAGGAGTTTTGGTCTTGTAGTTGATCACGCCGCCGATTGTCGAAGGGCCATAACGCAGAGAGGATGAACCCTTTAGCACCTCGATGTCCTCCATGCGCTGAATACGCGGGTTGTAATAGCGGTCGTTGCCGATGAACAGACCCGGAGCTACCGGTACACCATCTTCGAGAATCAGTGATTTGGCTTCGCTGGCCGACAGGCCGCGGATACCGACGTTGCTGACGACGGCCGACTCTTCTTCTGTTTTAACGTGTATACCGGGGATCCTGCGCAACACGTCCTCGGTTGATTTGGGTTGAATCCGTTCGATCTGTTCCCGGTCGATAATCACTACAGCGCCGGATTGTTTGGAGATGGCGTCCTGTTCAGAACCTACTACCTCCATCGACGGCATCCGCAGGACGTCTTGTGTCTGGGCAGTAGCGCTGAGGGGTAGCAGTGCAACTGCCACTGCCAGGGCGAGGTTCTGACGTTTGAATAAGGGTGTTGGCGTCATCTCATTTTCCTGATGTTGGTTATGAATTTTTTGGCTCAGACCGCGAAGGAGATGTCTGCGGTTAGCACGCGCGGATTCTAAAGATTGATGATAATCATTGTCAATCGTATTAGTGAATAAGATATATAAGTATCTAGAAGGCTTCAGTCTTGGGTCACGGGTCGATTGGCTTGGAGCGGGAGCGTACGAAAGGTCCGTACTGGCGGCCCCCGAGTTGAGAAGGAAAACCGACCATTGAGTGTAACAACTGCCCGATATAACCCTGAGTAGTAGTCGAGAAGCGTTACGGCGCTGCCGATCAACGGGGGGGCAGGTCGCATGAAAATCGCTGTGGTCGGGACGGGCTACGTTGGGCTTTCGAATGCGGTATTGCTGGCCCAGCACAATGAGGTGCTGGCCCTGGACATCGTGCAGGAGAAGGTCGATCTGATAAATGACCGGCTGTCTCCAATCAATGATGCGGAAATTGAAGCCTATCTTCAGAACAGACCGCTTGATCTGCGCGCGACGACCGACAAGATGCTGGCTCTGCGGAGGGCTGATTTTGTGATCATCGCCACCCCAACCGATTACGATCCAGCGACCAACTGTTTTGATACGCGTAGCGTCGGGGCGGTGATTGGCGATGTGATGACGATTAATCCCGACGCTACCATCGTGATCAAGTCCACCGTGCCCGTGGGTTACACGCGTGCGCTGCGTGAGGCTACCGGCTCGCGCAACATCGTTTTTTCTCCCGAGTTTCTGCGTGAAGGCAAAGCCCTGCTCGACAATCTCTACCCGCCGCGTATCGTGGTGGGTGCACAGTGCGAGAGGGCGCGAACCTTTGCCCGCCTCATGCAGCAGGGAGCAATCAAACAGGACATTCCGGTTCTGTTGACCGACTCCACAGAAGCCGAGGCGATAAAACTGTTTGCCAATACCTACCTGGCCATGCGCATTGCTTTTTTCAACGAGCTGGACACCTACGCCGAAACCCATGATCTGGATACCCGTCAGATTATTGATGGCGTTTGTCTGGACCCCCGTATAGGCAACCACTACAACAATCCGAGCTTCGGTTACGGCGGCTACTGCCTGCCCAAGGACACCAGACAGCTGTTGGCCAACTACCAGAATGTGCCCAGTAACATGATTCATGCCATTGTGGAGGCAAATCGCACCCGCAAGGATTTCATTGCCGATTCTATTATCAGGCGCAACCCCAAGGCAGTGGGTATTTACCGATTGGTGATGAAGTCAGGGTCCGACAACTTTCGGGCGTCTGCGGTTCAGGGTGTGATGAAGCGTATCAAGGCCAAAGGCATTCCGGTTCTCGTTTATGAGCCGGCGATGGAGCAGGAGATGTTCTTTAACTCGCCGGTGATCAAGGACCTTGAAACCTTCAAGCGCAAAAGCTGCGTGATTATTGCCAACCGTCGCGCGCCGGAGCTGGAGGACGTTGCACACAAGGTCTATACGCGGGATCTGTTCGGCAGTGATTAGACAGGGTGCTATCGCTCCTTGTCCTTGTTCATCAAGGACAAAACGGCCCCCGCCGCCTTGCGCATACGCTTCCATTCCCGTGCGGCAGAGAAGCCGCTGGTTTCTCGCCTACGACGATTGAGCTGCACGTTCAGCGCCTTGCCATACTTTGCCTTCAACAAATCACGCAGGGCCTCGACGTTGTATTGCTCGCGGTCAGGCGACACGCAAAGGGGAATAATATCCTCTAGGCCCAGCACTTCCTTGTTGAACGCAAGAGCTTCACGAATCAGTGCTTCCTTATCGCTTTCACCGGATAGCTCGTAGGGCGGATCCCAGTCGTTGGGATTACCCAGACGGTCGACCTGATTGAGCAGACCAATGATGGTAGGCGCCTGACGATGAAGGTGCTTGCTCTCCCAGGCCCGAAAGTGGTCGCCGAATACCTGGTCCAGCTTGCGTGCGGGCTGGTTGGCGCGGAGCACCCAGAGCACCATGTCAGATTGCACCATCTCTTCGAAAAGTATTTTCTCGACTTTAGGGTCGCCATTCAGCCCCGGCAGATCGAGCAGTCTTAGAAAGGGAATGCCGTCGACCTTGCACTCATACACCAGGCCGCGGTCAGTGGAAGGCAGGGCGCTGGTTTCTGCGTTCCAGCCTTCGGTCAATGCGTTGATCACCGATGATTTGCCGGCACCAACCTGGCCAAGCAGGCAGATACGGATGGGTTCGGGTTTTTCCGCGGTGCGGGTATCGTCTTTCAATGTGGTGGCGCTGACTGTCAGTTCGTCATCTTCGAAGCGGAAATGTCCGCCATACAGATCGATCGCCGCGCGCAGTACCTCGAGTAACAGTAGACGCTTGAGTTTAAGCTGCATCTCGTCACTCAGGCCCTCGAATGACTGGCCGATGGCCTGGCTACCCAGCTCGGCGAGCAGGCCTTCGGGAGTGAGCAGACGGACCTTGCGGTAGATGCTGACCAGTTTCAATGCCGGGGCAAACTGGTCGCTTTTCTCTTCGAGCCAGAACATGTGGGAAATTTTCAGGTGGTCTATGCCAGGCACGTTTTCCTTCAGCGTGCGTCGGTAGCGTTGCGTGAGTCGCTCGGCAATCGCCAGCAGGGCCACCGGGGAGAATGCCCATTCAGCGTGCCGCTTGCCTTGCCCGTAGTGGGTGGCCACGCCCTGGGCCAGTACCAGCGAGACATCATACATGGAGCGCCAGCTTGGATTGGTCGCAGCCAACTCGCTTACCATCGGCAGCACTGCCAATTGAGCCTGGCGGTCCCGGGGCGTCCAGTAGTCGGGGGTTTCCATGGCCTCTACAAGGGCGTCATCAACGGGCGGCGGAGCCTTATTTCTGCGCCTGCGCAGGAATATCACCGGCAGCATCGCTGCCAGGGTAAGAAGGCCCAGCAACCCGACAAACGTCAGAATGTAGTTGTAGCGAATGATGGCGTACAGCCCGAAGCATGCGAGCAGCAACAGCGGAGGCAGTATGACGATCAGCATGAACGGCTTAAGCCGGTCGGAAAAACTGACTGCCGCGCGCCAGGCGTTAAAGGTTGTTTTCAGCTTCATCTCTGGCCACTGGCATGATGTGTTCGAAGGCCTTGCGGTAGGTTGCCTTGAGTTCCTCGGGTGAGGTGGTCTTGCCGCAAGCCTTGTTGAAGAAATAGATACAGCCCACGCGGCCCAGGGCGTAAGTCACGCCATAGCTGGTAACGGCGGCGGAGGCGGCGCCTATGGTCTGACCATACACGGGTATCAGCTTGATCAGCTGTTGTAGCCCCAGGCGGGAGGCATATTGCACGCCGAACCCCATCCCCAGGGTGCTCCCCAGCTCGGTCAGCAGACGTTTGTTCCATTCCAGGCCGTACTGATTGGCAAGGCTGTGCAACATCTTGGTCTGTATCGCTGGCACTGAAACCAGACCCACGATGGGTACCGCGTTGGTCGCCCCGGCGGCGCCGGCGTACCACATGATTTCGGTTTTCAGTTTGCGGAAGTTGGCTTCCTCGGCCGACTGCTTGTCCCGTTGCTCAAACAGTTCGGCAACGATGGGCAGAAACTGCGCGAGTTTCTCGACCAGACCGTCCATACCGATCGGTTGGCCGTCCCGGCCGACAAGATCCACCGGGGCGCTCTCGATTTCACCCCAGACTTTCTCGACATTGCCCTGATTGAGCGCTATGCATTTGTCTCTTTCTCGGGTGTTTTCGAGCAGGTCGATTCCGGTATGCACCAGCAATGCATTACGGATTCTGCCCGATTGCCTGATCTGCTTCAGCGCTGCCAATAACTCCGACTGCTCCGGATCGTCTGCGCGCATAACGACGACCAGCGCGTGGCTGTTGCCTTCGCAGGCTTTGATGTCCTCTGTGGGGTCGTAGCCGGCTTCCGCGAGGCCGCGGGTGTCGATGAAAGTAAGCACCGGGGTGGTGGCAGGAAAGTCATAACGGGTAGCTGTCTTGGTGCAGGGCCGAAACCCCCGTCCCACCTCTATGTCACTAAGCCCGGTGACGGCCTGGATCAGGGTCGACTTGCCGGCTCCGGTCTTGCCGATAAGCCAGAGGGTCGGCAGGTGCTCGGCATTGTGTCGGAAGGCGAGCTCCAGATCGGGTTTTCTTGCTGGATTGAGCGTGCGATAAATTCGCTGGAAATAACTCATGGACCGTCCTGCTTGTATCGGTGAGCGAAAACTCTGGCGCGCGGCGGCGCAGTACGGTGATTTGCCTATAGTGTAGGTCATGGCCCT
Source organism: Halopseudomonas salina (assembly GCF_014637955.1). NCBI lineage: Bacteria > Pseudomonadati > Pseudomonadota > Gammaproteobacteria > Pseudomonadales > Pseudomonadaceae > Halopseudomonas > Halopseudomonas salina. Next base: position 540,914 of record NZ_BMFF01000001.1, read on the forward strand.
GGGTTACCGCACTGATTGGTTTTTCTTGTGGAAGGCGATGGAACACAGTGGCTAAATTGCGTTCTCATAGGCTGAACCCAGTCTCCCCAGTGCAAAGGACGGAACACCCATGCGCAATGCCAGAATGGAAGAGAAGAGTTTTATTGTGCTGTTGGCACTGGTGTCTGTTGCTTTCGTATGGCTGCTGTTGCCTTTCTACAGCGCGGTATTCTGGGCGACGATTCTGGCAATCCTGTTCCGGCCAATGCAGCGATGCCTGGCGCAACTGTTTCACGGAAGACGAACCCTGGCAGCGCTATTGTCGGTGTTGATCATACTGCTCATGGTCATACTTCCGGTTGGTCTTCTGACCGGCATGCTGGTACAGGAGGGCAGGGACCTTTATGAGCGGGTCAGTTCCGGCGATATGGACCTGGCGAGCTATTTTGAGCAGGTTGTCAACGCTTTGCCCCAGGTCCTGCAGAATCTGCTGGCGCGTTTCGGGCTGACCGATTTTTCCAATGTTCAGGAGCAGCTCTCTAAAATGGGTGAGGGCGGTGGGCAGCAAATTGCGAGCCGGATGTTCAGTCTTGGTCAGGGTACCTTTCAGTTTGTAATCAGCTTCTTCGTCATGCTCTACCTGCTGTTCTTTCTCCTGCGCGACGGTCCCCGCCTGGCTGAAGAGGTGCGCAGGGCGATCCCCCTGGGTGATCCCTACAAGCAGCATCTTCTGGCCCGGTTTACCGCCGTGGTGCGTGCCACTGTGAAGGGCAACGTGCTGGTAGCGCTCGTTCAGGGCGCGCTGGGTGGTGTCATTTTCTGGATCCTGGGTCTTGAAGGAGCACTGCTCTGGGGTGCTGTCATGGCTGTGCTTTCGCTTCTGCCAGCGGTTGGCGCGGGCCTGATCTGGGGGCCTGTGGCCATCTACTATCTTGCTTCAGGGGAGTTTGTACCGGCGCTGATACTCACTGCCTACGGCGTGATAGTGATAGGGCTGGCGGATAATCTGTTGCGTCCCATTCTGGTAGGCAAGAGCGTCAAGTTGCCGGACTACGTGATCCTGATCTCGACCATTGGCGGGCTGGTGTTGGTTGGCATCAACGGTTTTGTCATTGGGCCGATGATCGCGGCCCTGTTCATCTCTGCCTGGAGTCTGTTCGCTGACGCGCGTGAACATCATGGGTTTGTTGACAGGCACCCTTCAGACAATCCGAACAGATCGGAATCGGACGGCGATCACACCGGCGAGCTGACACTGACCGGCACCAACAATGGCAAAGGGGAGCTCTGAGCTGAGTTGCCCTTATTGGTGCCTCGGTGCTAATCGCGAACTCGCCTGATAGCATCCAGCCAGCCGCGATAAAGCTCATTGCGTTTGGCTTCCGGCATGGCAGGGGTGAAGGCCCGTTCGCATTGCCAGTGCTCGGCGATTTCCTCGAGATTCTGGTAAAGGCCTATCTGTAAACCCGCGAGGTAGGCTACCCCTAGCGCAGTCGTCTCGGTCACGCGCGGCCTGTCCACAGGAACACCCAGAATATTGGACAGTGCCTGGATTACCCAGTTGTTTACCACCATTCCACCGTCGACCCGTAAAGCTGCCGTGCTGTTGGCGCCGTCGGCAGTCATCGCGTCAAGCAGGTCGCGTGTCTGGAAGCATACTGACTGCAAGCCTGCGGTAACGATCTCCGCAATACCGGTATCGCGCGTCAGACCGAATATCGCGCCGCGTGCCTTCGGGTCCCAATAGGGGGCTCCCAATCCTGTGAATGCCGGTACAAGATAGACCCCGCACTGGTCACCGGTCTCCTCTGCCATCGCCTCCGTCTCGCCGGCATGCTGTATCAGTTTCAGACCATCGCGCAGCCACTGCACGGCTGCGCCCGCGACAAAGATACTGCCCTCCAGGGCGTAGGTGGTTTTCCCCTGGATACGATAGCCAACTGTTGTCAGCAACCGGTTGCGGGAGGTTACCGGCACATTGCCGGTATTCATGACCATAAAGCAGCCTGTGCCATAGGTGCTCTTGACCATGCCCGGTTCAAAGCAGGCCTGGCCGATCAATGCTGCTTGCTGGTCACCGGCCATGCCTGCGACTGGAATGCTGGCGCCCAGCAAATTGGCATCGGTGTGTCCGAAATCTGCCGCGCAATCCATTACCTCTGGCAGCAGGCTGGCGGGAATGTCCAGCAGCGCGAGTATGTCTGCATCCCATTGCTGGGTATGGATATTGAACATCAGTGTGCGCGATGCATTACTGGCATCGGTGCGATGTACCTTACCGCCAGTCAGGCGCCAGAGGAGGAAACTGTCGACGGTGCCAAAGCGTAGCTTGCCCGCCTGCGCGCGATCACGGGCTCCCTCGACATTGTCCAGCAGCCAGCGCAATTTGGTGCCAGAAAAGTAGGGGTCGATGATCAGGCCGGTGCGCTCGGTCACCATGGGTTCGTGACCGGCTTGCTTGAGAGCGTGACAAAAATCGGCGGTGCGCCGGTCCTGCCAGACGATCGCATGGTATAACAGCTCTCCGCTCTCAGCGTCCCATAGCAGGGTTGTTTCGCGTTGGTTGGTAATGCCAATGGCGCTGATATCCTGTGCTTGCAAGCCGGCCTTTTTCAGCACCTGGCGACAGACATCCAGGGTGCTCGACCAGATTTCCTCGCCGTCATGTTCAACCCAGCCATCCTGCGGGAAATATTGTTTGAACTCGGTCTGGACGACTGTTTCAGGCTGGCCCTGAGCATTGAAAATGATTGCTCTGCTGCTCGTGGTGCCCTGGTCGATGGCGAGGATAAGCTGACCCATGAATGCGGTGCTCCCGTTCTTGTGCGGTTGTTATGATTGTGTGGGGTGGCTGTCCGCTGCGCCCGCCAAGCGGGCAATCGGACAGACCTTCGCCTGGGTCTGCAAGGTCAGATGCTGCGCGGCAAGTTCGATCTCAAGGCCGCGACGGCCACCACTGACGTACACAGTAGGCCATTGCTCTGCACTGTTGTCGATAAAGGTCCGCAGGCGTTTCTTCTGGCCCAGCGGGCTGATTCCACCAAGCAGGTAGCCGGTACTGCGTTGAGCTGCCGCGGGATCGGCCATGGCGGTTTTCTTTACTCCCGCGGCGCCAGCCAGGGCTTTCAGGTCCAGACTGCCAGTGACGGGCACCACTGCAACCAGTAGCTCCCCTGTTTCGGCGCTGGCCAGGAGCGTTTTGAACACCCGCGCGGGATCCAAGCCTAGCTTGTCAGCGGCTTCTGTACCGTAGGATTGTGCTGCAGGATCATGGTCGTAGCGGTGCAGCCGGTAATCGATACCGGCTTTGTCCAGCGCTTTGGTTGCGGGGGTCATGGTTGTTTCCTGGCGAGCCTGGCTACAGGGTAATGACTCCCGGCCCGCTCGCCAAGGCTGTGCTCAGTTTTCTGTTTTACTTATCAGCAATCTTGACCACCAGCTTGCCGAAGTTCTTGCCCTCAAGCAGACCCATGAACGCTTGCGGCGCGTTTTCCAGACCTTCAACCTGATCTTCACGGACGCGCACCTTGCCTTCGGCAACCCAGGGTGTCATTACCCGGAGAAATTCGGGGAAATGTGGACCGTAGTTATCGAAGATGATGAAGCCCTGCATGCGAATCCGTTGGCTGAGCAGCAGGCGCATCAGTTGCGGCATCCGGTCTGGCCCACTGGGCGCTTCGGTTGCATTGTACTGAGCGATCAGACCGCAAACGGGAACGCGCGCATGGGCATTGAGCAGCGGCATCACCGCGTCAAAGACCTTGCCTCCGACATTTTCGAAGTACACATCGATGCCGTCCGGGCATGCCTTGGCCAACTCGTCATTGAGATTGTTCTGCTTGTGGTCAAGGCAGGCATCAAAGCCGAGCTCGTCCACAGCGTAGGCACACTTCTCGGCGCCCCCGGCAATACCCACCACGCGGCAACCCTGAAGCTTTGCCACCTGGCCAACAACGGTGCCAACCGGCCCGGTGGCCGCCGCAACGACTACAGTTTCACCCTTTTTTGGCCGTCCGATGTCCATCAGCCCCATATACCCGGTGAAGCCGGGCATGCCCAGTACACCAAGCGCCTGGGATGGGTTTTGCATATTCGGATCAAGCTTGAAAACCATGGCGCCGTCAGAGACAGAATAATCCTGCCAGCCGGCGGTAAAAGACATGACCAGGTCACCTTTGGCATATCCATCAAGATTGGACTCCTGAACCCGGCAGACCGAGGCGCAGGTCATTACACCGCCCACGGGAACAGGGTCGGCATAGGATTTCGCATCGCTCATCCGACCACGCATATAGGGGTCCAGTGACATCCACAGGGCCCGAAGCAGCATTTGTCCTGCTGCAGGACGAGGTACGGGACTTTCAATCAGTTTGAAATTGTCCGGGCCTGGGGCGCCGACCGGACGTGAAGCAAGTAGTATCTGGCGATTGATAGCGTCTGATTGGGGCATGACGAACTCCTGATGTGCCTTGTAAGGCAACCTACAATGAGCGGCGGGCGCATCAGGGTCAACCTGCGTGCTGATACCTGATGGTGTGTTATTGATCAGCACGAGATGGCGTGGATTACCTGCGTGGGGCAGTCAGACCAAGGCTAGAGACTCTTCATCACGAACCCGGTTCCAACTCGCCAAAAAGTCACTACTGAGAGCTCCGCGGTGCGGGTATCGGGTCTCCCAGATAAGTGCGAGCTCATCAATATCCATGTCATCCTCCAGCTCAGTCAGTTGCTGATGATAGATCAACCAGGCAATTGCAGTGGCATACGCGAAATTGTAGCCGAGCTCGGCATGGGGGTTGTGCAGAAAGCAACGCTGGCTGGCGAGGCCGCGGATAAGGCTTGCCTGGTCGGGATTGCTCGCCAGATAGTCATCCCAGATCCGGGTGTGTAATTGAGTACATATGCCATAAGGGCCTATCCCGCCCTGTGCCTGTTTGTGGGCGGGTAGGGATGTAGTAGCCAGCAAGGTACCCAAAAGCAGATTCTCGGCCGCACGCGAAGCGATACCAAGGTAATTCAGCGTCGGCCGGATTACTGCTTCTCGTAACAGGCCGGGTGATGACAGGGCCAGAATATTGATGGTGTTGCCGAGGCTCGGAGGTTGCTCGGCCGGGGTGATACATTCATGTGTCAGAGTAAGGCTTGCTGTCACAAATTCACCTTCAGATCATGTTCCTATTTGCAGCATAGCTGCAAAAGTTCAAAGTAATGTATTGTTTTTAAAATGATTTAGTTATTCATCTTGTCCCTATATCGCACAATGATATAAAAATGACATCAAGTAGTGCCACATAACGGATAACAATATGGCTTCCGACCCGATAACTTCCCCCGCTGCACCCATCGACGAGCCCGCGCTGCTTGCTCAACAGCGACGCTTCGCCGGACTGCGGTTCAGCAAGCAGTTCGAGCCCGCGTTCCAGGCTTATCTTCATGAAAAAATGTGCAGGCGGGTCTGGCTGGTGGGTTTTTCCAGCATTGGCTTCATGCTGATTTTTATCTGGATAGACTTCGCCTATCTGCCTGAATACGTTCATTACTACACGGTGCCGGTCAGGCTATTCATGATTCTGGTTGTGATGTTCTGCCTCTGGTATTCCAACCGGCCTGGCCGGGTGCCAACACGCAATGCCTTTATCGTTGCCTCGGTGGGTCTGGTCTGTGCAGGGTGGATGGTCGCCATGATCATCGGTGTGAGCCGTCTTGCCCAGTTGAGCGTGCCGGTGACACACGACGGGCTGTATCTGGTGCTGCTCTCGGGGTTCTTTCTATTAGGGCTGCCGGCCCGGCATGCGGTGGTCTCCTGCTGGGCCATCGTGATTGGATACCTGTGGGGCGAATACATGGTCGGCAGTGGGCGCACCCTCATCATTGGCAATGCGCTGTTTCTGACCTGCTTTACGTTGATCGGCAGTCTGGGCGCCTACATATACGAATACATGATGCGTAGCGCCTTTCTCAATGAGCGACTGCTGGATGCTGCCAGAACCAGGGCTGAACGGGAAAGCCAGGGCAAGACGCGATTCCTTGCCACCGCCAGTCATGACCTACGTCAACCTCTGCATGCGATGTCGTTGTTCATTCAGCATCTGGATGAACGCATCAGCGACCCTCCGGTAAGACTAACGGTCAAGCGTCTGGCCGACTCGACGCATCTGCTTCAGGCAATGCTCAACTCTCTTCTGGATATTTCCCGCTTGAGTGTCGGCATGGTCAGGCCGCAATTGCGTGAGTTCAACCTCTATCCCTGGTTACAGCGGATCCTGGGTACCCTTGAGGTGAGTGCCGAGGAGCGGGGAGTGGTGATCGACCTTGAATGCCCACCGCGCATTGCTGTGACCAGTGACCCCCTGTTATTGGAGAGACTGGTGCGCAACTTTCTCAATAATGCATTGCTGCATTCCGAAGCTACCGAGGTGAAGATCCAGGTGTTTCGTGTCGAGGACCGCATACGTCTGGCGGTGGTAGACAACGGCCGGGGAATGACCGAAGCCGAGCAGGACCGGATCTTCGAGGAGTTTACCCAGTTGCGCAATCCTGCACGTACCCTGGAAAAGGGAGTAGGCCTGGGTCTGTCGATATGCCGCCAGCTGATTCATCTGCTGGAGTATCCCTCGGGACTGCGGTCTGCGCCCGACGAAGGCGCTAATTTCTGGATCGAGGTACCGACCGGCGACTGGGTGGAGACCGTCGTTACGCCAAGTCGGAGTTTGCAAGAAAAACTCGGCGGACGAATTGCACTGGTTGAAAACGATCTTATCAATCAGGAGGCAATGGAAACCCTGCTCCGTCAGTGGGGGTGCGAAATCACCAGCTATAGCAGCGCCGAAGAGGCGCTGGAAAATATAGAGCCAGAGAGTCTGGACCTGCTGATCAGTGATTACCGGCTGGAAGGTGCACGTGATGGCATAGCACTCATACGTGCGCTTCGCGCGTCCCATGGCCACAACGGGCCGGCACTACTGGTTACTGCAGACACCAGTGACGAAGTTAACGAGCAGGCGAGACTCTCTGATATCGAGGTGATCAACAAGCCGGTATTGCCAGCGCGGCTAAGACGAGCGATTCAGCAATTACTCCAGCCAGCTCAGCCCGATGGTGGTCCTAGAAACTGACCAGACCGAGCTTACGGGCTGTGCTGACGCACTCGGTACGATTGTGACAGCCAAGCGTGTTGAACAGGGCCTTGAGATGTGTCTTGACGGTGTCTTCTGACAGGTTCAGGCGCTGGCAGATCACCTTGTTAGGCAGTCCTTCGGCCAGCAGATCAAGGATTTCAAGCTGCCGGGGGGTAACGCCAACCTCTCTGGCCGAACCTTGGCGGTCCAGCGGTTGGGTCCCGTTGCCGATCACCACTTGCTCACCGAACAGCAGCCGGGTGACGGCCTCAAGAAGCATGGCACCGTCGGCCGTCTTGCTGATAAAGCCCGCAGCACCGAGGTGCATGGCGGCATCAAGGTCACTGGGGCTGTTGCTGGCGGTCAGAATCGCAATAGGCACCAGAGAGTCAAGCTTGTGTAGTTTCTGCAGTAGAGCGAGGCCGCTGCTGTCCGGTAGCTGCAGGTCCAGCAGTACCAGGTCATAGGCGTTGGCCCGTACCTGTCTCTCGGCTTCTGCGCCAGTGTGGGCGTGGTCTAGAGTTACGCCCGGACACAGGTTCTGCAATGTCAGTGTCAGGCCGTCCAGATAAATGTGGTGGTCATCGATCAGTAGCAGGCGGGTATCTTGTGGCAACACGGGACTGACCATGCCAAGCGCTCCTTGAACAGCGGTATCGTAGTGCCTGGCTATCAAGGCAGACATATCGATTTTTATTGTTGGCTGATCATAAGCAAACTGGACCCTGGGGTCCAGAAATGCTGGCGGCCCATCCCATCAACGTTCCCGCAACAGCACACGCAGCTCTTTCAGTTCTGCCCGCATCTCCTGAACTTCCTGCATCAGGAGCTGCTGGTTGGTGCCCGATAGTGAGCTGTGATGGGGATCCTCAACGTGATTAGGCGTTAGTGTCTTGCCTTCCTTGGCCATTTTACTGGCAGCAATCAGTTCACGCTGGGTCTGTATGGCATCGACTATCACGGCGATGAACAGATTCAGCATCATGAATGTAGCGATCAGAATGAAGGGAATAAAATACAGCCAGGCGTAGGGATGTACCTCCATCACTGGTCGCACTATGCCCATCGACCAGCTTTCCAGCGTCATGATCTGGAAGAGGGTGTAGAGGCTTGCACCGAGGGTACCGAACCACTCCGGGAAGGCATCCCCGAACAGTTGCGTGGCAATAACACCGGCTACATAAAAGATCAGGCCGAGCAGCGCAACAATGCTACCCAGGCCGGGCAGGGAGGTGAGTAATGACTGCACCACAATTTTCATGCTTGGCACGACGGTTATAAGACGCAAAACCCGCAACACGCGCAAGGCGCGCAATACGGCCAGAGGTCCGCTGGCCGGAACCAGCGCGATCAGAATCACCAAGGTATCGAACAAGCCCCAGGGATCGCGCAGCAGGCGCCAGCCGTGGGCAACAAAACGCAGCGCGATTTCGATAACGAAAATGCTCAGAATGACGGTGTCGACGGTTCTCAGCGGCCGGCCCCAGTGCTGCATCATGTAGTCCGAGGTCTCCAGCCCCAGCACCACAGCGTTGACCAGAATCAGCGCCATGATGATGTTCTGTATACGGTTTTGCGCAATCCAGGCGCCCAGACGCTGACGCCAGGAGTGTTGTAACTCGAGACTGTTTTTCATGTTGATTCTGCACACGTGGTCGCGGAGGGCAAACCGCCTCAGGTCAATGTAAGCAATCGGGAATTGCTATCTACTCGTTATCGGCAAACGCGCACAGGCTGTAGGTAGGAATGTCCGCATCCTGCATCTTGCGTGAGCCGCCCAGATCAGGGAGGTCAATTATCGCGGCGGCTTCGTATACGGAGGCGCCTAGCTGTTTGACCAGTCGGGCGGCCGCCAGGAAGGTGCCACCGGTAGCGATCAGATCGTCTAGCAGCAGCACCTGCTCACCCCCTGCAAACGAATCACTCTGGATCTCCAGCTCGGCCTTGCTGTATTCGGTAGCGTAGGTATCTTTCAGTGTATCACCGGGCAACTTGCCGACTTTGCGAAACAGGATCAATGGCTTGTTAAGCTCGTAGGCGATAACCGCACCCAACAGGAAGCCCCGCGCATCAATGGCGCCAATGTGGGTGACGGGGGATTCCACGTAACGCTGAATAAGGCTATCAGCGACCATACGCATTGCCTTGGGCGAGCGGTACAGGGGTGTAATGTCGCGGAAGGTTACGCCTGCTTTCGGGAAGTCCGGAACCGGGCGCACCAGGGACTTGATGGTGTATTCGTCAAAAATCATGCGGTTTATCCTGATTCATAGCTTACTCGCGGTCGCCGCCAGCAAGCGCGCAGAGCTCGGTATGTTCGAGAATTTCGATATTCTTGCCTTCTGCGGCGATCAGTCCCTGTTGCTGAAAACGGGTGAAGACCCGGGACACCGTTTCGACCGCCAGGCCCAGGTAGTTGCCAATCTCGTTACGCGACATGGCCAGGCGAAAGGCACGTGCCGAATAGCCGCGGGCGCGAAAACGGGCTGACATATTGATCAACAGAGTCGCTATCCGCTCATCGGCCGTCTTCTTGGATAACAGCAGCATCATCTGCTGATCTTCACGTATTTCCCTGCTCATGATCCGCATGACCTGTTTGCGCAACTGGGGCATGACGGCGGTCAGATCATCGAGCTTTTCGAATGGGATCTCGCAGACTGAAGTTGTCTCCAGCGCAACTGCGGAAACGGGGTATTGCTGATCATCCATGCCGGACAGCCCGATCATTTCACTGGCCAGGTGGAAGCCGGTAATCTGTTCATCGCCGGTATCGGAAACGCTGAAGGTCTTCAGCGCACCGGAGCGCAATGCATAAATGGAGGTAAAAGGGTCGCCCTGTCGAAACAGCAGTTCGCCTTTCTTCAGCGGCCTTCCACGTTTGACGATCTCGTCAAGGATGTTCAGCTCCTCGGTCTGTAACGCCAGGGGCAGGCACATGCCGGACAAGGTGCAGTCGTTGCAGTGTGCTTCAGGAAGGGGACGAAGGCGGATGGAATTACTCATATCACTACCTGATTGGCCAGGAACTGTCACGCAAGGTTACATCATGGATGCGGCTTGTTCCATGCTTCGAGATGCAAATCAGTGAGCCTGCTGTTTGTAGTCGTATCTCAGTGATGGTGCATATCGGTCTCAGATGCTTCCTGGGAGGAGGTCGGTTGATTCATATGCCCCATCAACCAGGCCTTGTGGGGGCCGGGTAGCGTCCAGACGCCGAAAAGGATTACCAGTATTGCGGCGGTAACACGCACACTGCGATTACGCAGGACAGCCAACATGCGCTCAGCCATAAGGCCGGTAGCCAGAAGGGTAGGTAAGGTACCCAGGCCAAATGTCAGCATCAGCGCAGCCGAGAGCAAGCCATTACCATGGCTGCTCGCCCAGATCAGGGTGCTATATACGAGGCCACAGGGCAACCAGCCCCACAGGGTGCCGAGGGCCAATGCCCGCGGCGCTGTGCTTACCGGCAGGAGCTTGCGGGCGTGTGGCTCGATATGCCGCCATAGACCGCGGCCAACGTGTTCTATGCGAGTCAGGCCGGACCACCAGTTGGCCAGATAGAGTCCCATGGCGATCATCAGCAGACCGGCAATGGTGCGCAGAGCCATACCCAGCCCAAGATCCTGTGCCAACCAGCCAAGACTCCCCACCAGCGCACCCGCAGCCGCATAGCTGATGATGCGGCCCATATTGTAGCCCAGCAGAATTCGCCACAGGGTCCAACCCTTGCGTTGCTGAGCCGGTATGCTCATGGTCAGCGCGCCCATCAGTCCGCCGCACATGCCGATGCAATGGCCACCGCCAAGCAGGCCCAGGGCCAGGGCCGTCAGGAACAGGGGTAGTAATTCAGCGGTCAAGAACGTGGCTCCGATGGGTCGTCCCGGTTTTGCATCTGGTTCTGCTCCCGGGTTGGTGTTTCGTGCTCCTCCGGCTCCTGAACCTGCTTGCGGGCTTCCAGGTGAGCCGGATCCTCATCGTCGAACAGGATGCTGTGCGCCGGCCCGTCCAGGTCGTCGTACTGGCCGGTATTGACCGCCCAGGTAAATACCCAGATGGCAACGATGACCAGCACCACAGCGATTGGAATCAGAATATAGAGTACGGTCATGCCACGGACTCCTGCATGTCCGGCTCTGGCGTCCGGACTGTCGGCAACGACTTGATTCGGGTAAGGCGTAAGGCGTTGAGAACAACCAGCAGCGAGCTTGCCGACATGCCGATGGCTGCCCACGCCGGCGTCACCATGCCCAGCGCGGCCAGTGGCAATATGCTGGCATTGTAGGCACTGGCCCAGAACAGGTTTTGCAGCATGATACGGCGGGTGCGGCTAGCCATGTCCATTGAGCGCAGCAGCACACCCAACTGGCTGCTGAGCAACACGGCGTCGGCACTGGTCTTGGCCAGGTCTGATGCTTCACCCATGGCAATGGATATATCGGCACTGGCCAGTACCGGTACATCGTTGACGCCATCGCCAAGCATCAGCAGCCGCGCGCCATTAGCTTGCAATTGCTGCACAAAAGCCAGCTTGTCGGCGGGGCTGGCATTGCCGATAGCCTCGGGGATGCCCAGCCGCTCGGCCATCGCATCCACTACGTGGGGATAGTCGCCCGACAGCAGTATCACGCGCATTCTGCGATCGAGCAGACTGCGGATAAGCTGGGCCGCGTCATGTCGTACCCGGTCGTTGAGAACAAACCAGCCCAGGGGGCCGTTTGTATCGCCGAGTAATAGCCACTGGCCTGGCTGATCAGGTAGAGCAGGGGCGGTCTTGTTGCTGATCTCGGCCACATAGTCGGGCTTGCCGATACGCAGTAACCTTCCGTCACAACGGCCTTCCAGGCCTCGGCCGGGATGGCTGACAATGGAATCTGCCTGACCAGTCGTGCGGCCAAAGGCGCGGGCTATTGGGTGTTCGGAACGGGCTTCGAGGCGCTGGGCCAGCTCCAGGACCTGCTCGGTCATCTCCCCGGGGAACGGCTCGACGCGCTCCAGCGTCATGCGCCCTTCGGTCAGGGTCCCGGTCTTGTCGAGCACAACGGTATCAATACGAGTGAGGCCTTCCAGTACGTGACCACGGGTGATCAATAACCCGAGCTTCTGAAGGCTACCCGTCGCTGTGGTCAGGGCGGTCGGAGTGGCCAGTGATAGTGCGCATGGGCAGGTAGCCACCAACATGGCGAGCACAATCCAGAAAGCTGTTTCGCCATTGACAGTCCACCACCACAAACCGCCAACAATGACGGCGGCGCTCAGCACCACGAGCAGGAAGTATTGTGCCACCTGATCGGCCAGGCGACCCAGCCGGGGCTTGTCGGATTGGGCGCGCTCGAGTAGTTGGACAATAGCCGATAGCCGGGTCTTGTCGCCGACTGCGTCAACACGGATGCGCAGGGGGCTTTCCACATTGAGGGTTCCGGCGGTAACGTTGTCGCCCTGTCTTTTAGCCAGCGGCATGTATTCGCCTGAGAGCGCCGACTCGTCGATGCTGCTGATGCCATCGACAATAACGCCATCAGCTGGAATGCTCTCGCCGGGACGCACATCAAGCAGATCCCCAGGACGGACCTCATCGAGCATGATGCGCTCTGGCTGGCCCGCACCGTCAATGCGCACTGCGCTGGGCGGTAGCAGGCTCACCAATCGGGCGGTGCTTTCTACCGTACGTTGCCTGGCGCGGCGCTCAAGATAGCGACCGGCCAGCAGGAAAAACGCAAACATGGTAACCGAGTCGAAATAGATCTCTCCGGTATTGGTGACCGTGGCCCATATGCCGGCCAGGTAGGCGCCGCCGATAGCCAGGGACACAGATACGTCCATGCTCAGGCGACGGTTGTTAAGGTCCCGCCACGCCCCCTGGAAGAAGGGCACGCAGCTGTAGAAGACCACAGGTGTTGTCATCAGAAGGCTCACCCAGCGAAGGATGATGGCCATGTCTTCGGTCAGATCCTGATTGAACTCTTCGTACAGCGCCATGGTGGCCATCATGACTTGCATGAACATCAGGCCGGCGAGGCCCAGGCGTCGCAAATAACGGCGGTTTTCGGCCGCAATCTGCTCGCTTGCCTTGTCCTGCTCCCACGGCTGGGCGGCATAGCCAATACGTTTGATTTCGGCAAGGAGGGTGGAAAGCCGGGCCTGTGAGGCGTCCCAGCGCAGGGTCAGTCGGTGGTTGCCCAGATTCAAGGTCGCGTCAGTCACGCCAGGCAACTGGATCAGCCGCTTTTCGATCAACCAGCCGCAGGCCGCACAACTGATCCCATCAATCAGTAGCTGAATTTGCTGTTCGGAGCCATCAGTTTGCACATAGCGTGCCTGCACGTCCGGCCGGTCAAGAAGCTCGAGCTCCTCCTGAACCGCCTGGGGCAGTGCCTGGGGGTTGGCCGAGATTTCGGTGCGGTGCCGATAGTAGGAATCCAGCCCGCCAGCCACTATCGCCTCGGCCACTGCCTGGCAGCCTGGACAACACATCGGACGCGTTTCGCCCAGAATGCGGCATTGCCAGTGTGAACCGGCAGGTACCGGTTCACCGCAGTGGTAGCAGGGCTCGGCCATGGATCATTTAGTGTCGAGCTGATAAGTGCGGTCGCTGGCCAGAAAGACCTCGTCAGTCAATCTCCAGCCGGCCTCGCCGGGGCGCGCAGGGTCACTCAGGTCAACATAATGCCGACCCTCGATACGCTCGGGCATCTGGCCTGCGTATGCATTCTCGGCGACTCTGTTGAGCACGATTACCCTGTCGCGGTCAGCGTGGGAGGGCGAAATCAGGTCGAACTGCAGGGCCGACGGCTGTGACGGAAGATCGCCTGTCAGTGTCAGGCTGACTTCGCCGGTCATCTCGTCGATGGTGAAAGAAGCGGCCAAATCAAGATCGCTGGCCATCTTGTCCCGGCCAAGATGCATGTTTATCGCACGACCTTCCTTGTAGTAGTTGTCGCGCACCATACTGTCCTGGTATGCAATGGAGATGAACAGCAATCCCAGTCCGATCACGACCGCGAAGACCAGGATGCCGATCAAAAACCACGGCCAGAACTGTTTATACCAGGGTGCGATGTCAATATCATCTTGCATAGTGTGTTACCTGAGTCTGGGGCCCATGAAACGGCTTTCCGCTTCGGCTGTAATGTCCGGGTCGTCTACCGCGGTGATCCTGAATTCAACGGGCATATTGGTGCTGCTCATGAATTGTGGATCGAGCTGCACGTTGACTGGCAGCTGCAGGTGCTCGTTGGCGTCAAGGCTCAAGCGATCGGCCTGCAAATTCATGCGCAATTCGGGGTGACCTTCGACGGACAGCATGAAGCTGCGAGGTTCCTGGCTCTTGTTGAATATGCGGATGATGTAAACGTTTTCTATATTGCCACCATTGGCTTCGCGGAACAGCACGTTCCGGTCCCGCGCAACGTCTAGCGATACTTTCGACAGGCTGGTGACGGTTGCTGCGAACAGGCCCATCATGATTACCAGTAGCGCGCCGTAACCGAGCAGGCGAGGGCGCAGCATATGCGTCTTCTCGCCGCTGAGGTTGTGCTCAGTGGTGTAACTGATCAGGCCGCGCGGGTAATCCATCTTGTCCATGATGTCGTCGCAGGCATCGACGCAGGCGGCGCAGCCGATACACTCGTACTGCAGGCCGTCACGGATATCGATCCCCGTCGGGCAGACCTGGACGCACATGGTGCAGTCGATGCAGTCACCGAGACCTTCCTCTGCCGGGTCCACGCCTTTCTTGCGCGCGCCACGTGCTTCGCCGCGCCGCGGATCATAGGCGATAATGAGTGTGTCCTTGTCGAACATCACACTCTGGAAGCGGCCGTAGGGGCACATGTAGAAGCACACCTGTTCACGCATCCAGCCAGCATTGATGTAGGTGGCCATGGTGAAGAAGAAGACCCAGAACAGCGTCCAGCCATCGATATCAAGGGTAAAGGTATCCGGTACCAGCTGGCGAATCGGGGTGAAATAGCCCACGAAGGTTAGAGCGGTAACCAGTGATACCACAAGCCAGATGCTATGTTTGGCACTACGCCTCGCTAGCTTGTTCGCGTCCATCGGCGCCTTGTCGAGCTTGATCCGCGCGTTGCGTTCACCCTCGGTGACCTTTTCGGCCCACATGAAAATCCAGGTCCAGACGGTTTGCGGGCAGGTGTACCCGCACCACACGCGACCGGCAAAGACGGTGATGAAGAACAGACCGAAGGCACAGATAATCAGCAAAAAGGACAGCAGGAAGAAGTCTTCCGGCTGAAAGGTAGCACTGAAGACGTGGAACTGGCGTGCTGGCAGATCGAACAGCACTGCCTGGCGATCACCCCATTGCAGCCACGCGGTACCGAAGTAGAGCAGGAAAAGAAAACCGACACCCAGCAGGCGTATCTTGTGAAACAGGCCTGTATAGGAGCGCGGGTGGATCTTCTCGCGCTTGGCGTACAACTCAACGGCTTGAGCATCACCCGGGGTGACGTTCTTGACGGGGATCTTTTTGCTCATGGGAATCTGTCCTGGTCTGTGCAGGAAGGGCCCGGCCGGTAATCCGGCCGGGACTGTCTTACTAGGCCACGCAAGAGTAGTGTGGCCGGTCAGGTTGCGCCATGCGACAGGGCGTCGCGGCAGGCGCTTTTTCTGTTACTGCTCGGCTTCGTTATCACCCTGGGAGAGGCTGTAAACATAAGCGGTAAGCATGTGGATCTTGTCCTCACCCAGGTGGGCCTGGGAAGGCATATTACCGTTACGGCCATAACGCAGGGTCTGCTGAATCTGCAGCATGCTGGAGCCATACAACCAGACATCATCTGTGAGGTTTGGTGAGCCAATCAATGCGTTGCCCTTGCCTTCAGGACCATGACAGGCCACGCAATTGGTATTGAACACCTGTGCACCCAGGGTGGTGTCAACGCCGTCCGTCTCCAGACCTGCCATTTCGCGTACATAAGCGGCTGTGCTGCGTACACCATCATCGCCGATGATCGCTAACCAGGCGGGCATTGCAGCCTGCCGTCCCTGGTTCAGAGTGGTTCTGATCTGGTCCGGCGTACCGCCCCAGATCCACTCGTTATCAGTCAGGTTCGGAAAGCCGTATGCGCCGCGCGCATCCGAGCCATGACATACCGAGCAGTTGATGGCGTACAACCGCTGACCGATTCGCAGTGCGTCCTGGTCCTGAGCGACCTGCTCTACAGTCATGTCCGCATAGTTTGCAAAGATCGGAGCAAACTGTTCGCGGGCGTCGGCAACTTCCTCTTCGTACTGACCTACCTGGGTCCAGCCCAGCACTCCGGGAAACTTACCCAGACCAGGATAGAGAATCAGATAGATAACGCTGAACACGATCGTCGCCAGGAACAGCATGAACCACCACCGGGGCAGGGGGTTGTCATACTCCTCGATGCCATCGAACGAGTGGCCGAGCGTTTCTTCCGTCTCCTCCGGTCGCTGGCCCTTGCGTGTGGCGAACATCAGCCACAACGTAAGGCCCAGCATGATCAGGGTGAGGACAATGATGTATCCGCTCCAGAAATTACTCATTGCTTGCTACTCCTAGCGTCGTTCTTCTCACTGGGCTTTTTTTCGTTATAAGGCTTTTCGGCTTCATCAGGCTCGTCGGCGAAGGGCAGCAGGGCTGCCTCGTCGAAATCCTTTTTCTTGTAGGAGCTGTAGGCCCATACGGTGATACCGATAAACGCCAGCATCGCTAGGATGGTGGCAATACCGCGCAAAGTGTTGATATCCATAATAGTTACCGACGATCCGAGAGAACGGTGCCCAAGTGCTGCAAGTAGGCAATCAGCGCGTCCATCTCAGGCACGCCACGCACCATCTCGGCAGCGCCGGCAATATCCTCGTCAGTGTAAGGAACACCCAGGCGTTGCATGGCACGCAACTTGGCAGCTGTGTCATCACCATCCAGGACGTTCTCCTGTAGCCACGGGTAGGCCGGCATCTTTGATTCCGGAACTACATCACGCGGGTTGATCAGGTGAGCGCGGTGCCAGTCGTCAGAGTAGCGCTGACCGACACGGGCCAGATCTGGACCAGTACGCTTGGAACCCCAAAGAAAGGGATGTTCCCAGACGCTTTCACCAGCTACCGAATAGTGGCCGTAGCGTTCGGTTTCCGAGCGGAAGGGGCGGACCATCTGCGAGTGGCAACCTACACAGCCTTCGCGAATGTAAATGTCACGACCTTCCAGCTCCAGCGCGGTATAGGGCCGCAGACCTTCAATTGGCTGTGTCGTCTCCTGCTGGAAAAACAGTGGAACGATCTGAGTCAGACCACCGAAGCTGATCGCAATCACGATCAGCACAACCAGCAGCCCCAGGTTCTTTTCTACTAATTCATGCTTCATCGATATGCTCCTCAGACCATTTGCGCAGCGGCTTGTGCTTCAGCCGGCTGGTGTGCGCGAATGGTGCGCCAGACGTTATATGCCATCAGCAACATGCCGGTCAGGAAGAATAGGCCGCCGATCATGCGGACAATGTAGCCCGGGTGGCTGGCTTCCAGTGCTTCGACAAAGCTGTACGTCAGGGTGCCGTCGACGTTGACTGCGCGCCACATCAAGCCTTGGGTGATGCCGTTAACCCACATGGAGACGATGTACAGCACGGTACCTACGGTAGCGAGCCAGAAGTGCACGTTGATGAGTCCAACACTGTGCATTTCATCGCGGCCAAAGACCTTGGGTATCATGTGGTACATGGCGCCGATGGAAATCATCGCAACCCAGCCCAGAGCACCGGCGTGCACGTGGCCAATAGTCCAATCCGTGTAGTGCGACAATGCGTTCACTGTCTTGATGGCCATCATCGGGCCTTCAAAGGTGGACATGCCGTAGAACGCCAGGGAGACAACCAGGAAGCGCAGGATCGGATCGGTACGCAGTTTGTGCCAGGCACCGGAGAGGGTCATCATGCCGTTGATCATGCCGCCCCAGCTGGGAGCCAGCAGGATCAGGGACATCACCATGCCCAGGGACTGCGCCCAGTCAGGCAGCGCGGTGTAATGCAGGTGGTGAGGACCGGCCCAGATATAGATCGCGATCAATGCCCAGAAATGCACAATCGACAGGCGGTAGGAGTAGATCGGACGGTTGGCCTGCTTGGGTACGAAGTAATACATCATGCCCAGGAAGCCCGCAGTCAGGTAGAAGCCCACTGCGTTGTGCCCGTACCACCACTGGATCATCGCATCCGTCGCACCCGAGTACATAGAGTAGGATTTGAACAGGCTGACCGGCATGGCCATGCTGTTGACGATGTGCAACACAGCTACAGTAATGATGAAGGCGCCGAAGAACCAGTTGCCTACGTAGATGTGCTTCATCTTGCGCTTCATGACTGTTCCGAAGAACAGCAGTGCGTAGGAGACCCACACAATGGCAATCAGAATGTCGATCGGCCACTCGAGCTCTGCGTATTCCTTGGTCGATGTGAAGCCCAAGGGCAGCGTAATTGCTGCAAGTACGATGACTGCCTGCCAACCCCAGAACACAAAAGCGCCCAAGGCGTCAGACATCAATCTGGCCTGCGAGGTGCGCTGGACAATATAAAGCGAGGTGCCCATCAGCGCGCAGCCACCAAATGCGAAAATCACCGCATTGGTGTGCAGCGGCCTCAGTCGGCCGAAGCTCGTCCAGGGCAAATCAAAGTTGAGGGCTGGCCAGACTAGCTGGGCGGCAAGTAGGACACCTAAGGCCATACCAACAATACCCCAGACAACCGTCATGACGGCGAACTGGCGTACTACCTTGTAGTTATAGGCTGTCGAAGTGGTAGCTGTGCTCATGCGAGATTCCACGGATAGCAATGGGTTTATGGGTTCTGAAGCGGCGGCAAGTATGAGCAAAGGCTCTTATCATTGCAATGACACAGGTCAAGGTTACGACAGGTTGGGACCGCTCTGGCCGGCCATTACAGACTCTGTGTCGGATTGCTATAACGATGAATTCCCAAGCTCTACATCTGGCTGCATTGCGCAAGACTGGTAACCGACGCGGATATATAGTTGTATGGTCGGCCCCTTTCCATCCATCCCGGTACGGCAGACGGGGAGAGGGCTAGTTGAAGCTTAGTGGCCATATGATGATATGTGAAGTAAATACCCCCAAAGAGACCGTGGCATCTTGTCGCACAGCCATGCAGTGTTTCTGACATGAGTCATCTGATTATCAATACCTCAACTCGCAGTTCACGTCGCGCCACACTGCTGTTGGCCCACGGAGCGGGCGCGCCAATGGACAGTGCCTTCATGCAACAGATGGTCATGGCGCTCAATAGCTGTGGCGTGGATGTGGCGCGCTTCGAATTCCCCTACATGCACTCCCGGCGACTCTCAGGCAAGCGTTCTCCGCCTAACCCCATGCCGCGGTTGCTCGAGAGCTTTCGCGAGCAGTGGAGGGAGTTTCAGGCGGGCCATACAGGGCCGCTGCTGATTGGCGGCAAGTCCATGGGGGGACGGGTCGCGAGTATGCTCGCTGATGAGCTGGGTGCGGCCGGTCTGGTGTGTTTCGGTTATCCTTTCCATCCACCCGGCAAGCCCGAGAAAACACGTGTGGATCATCTGTTGACGCTAGTCACGCCGGCACTGATTGTTCAGGGTACGCGTGACCCGTTTGGCAAGCCCCCGCAAGTGTCAGGTTACGCGCTTGCTCCGACAGTAGCGCTGCATTGGCTTGATACGGCAGACCATGATTTCCAGCCGCTGAAAAAAAGCGGGAATGATCAGTCCGTGATGATTGGTCAGGCTGCCAGTGCGGTGCTCGAGTTTTTGGAAAACCGCCTACGCTGACGCGCAGGCGGCGAGGCCTTCTTCAGACGCCCAACGCCTGGGGCAGGATACCTGCGCTCAGTGTGCCCCAGCGCCGGCCACCGACCACCAGCGGAACATAGAGCACGAATACGATGGTAGTACTGCCGGGCAGGACGAAGCTGCCCATGCCGATGCGTTTGCAGCTGTTGAGGTTGTCCAGCTCCCAGCCCTTGGCTACCACGAAGCGTTTGTGCATGCTCTTGGCGGCATCTACCCTGGGGTCGCCAGTCGGCGCCTGGGAGGTTACAGTCCGGCTGGCGCCCAGATAGCCATGATCATCTACAGGTACCATGTAGATAACACCGTCCTGTCCCTGTGAGTCCCATTCATCCAGCAGTGGTTGCACGCGCTTGCGGTAGGCATCCGCCCAGCTCACGTCGTGTTTGGGCGGATTGGTACCGGAAATTGGCGTGTAATGCCGGTCAAATACATTCACTCCTTTATTCTGCAGGTCTTCCAGTTCGCTCTCGATGATGTGACGGCGTCCCATCAGCTTGTCAGTGGCCGCCTCAAGGTTGCCCTGTCCGAGATGGAAACGGCACAGCTCCTGCAGAATCTGATTGGTATTTTCCCGCTGGGTATCGGTCTGGGCCAGGCTATCAGCCATACGCCGGCTGATGGTCAGGCTGAGATCGCGAATAGCACTGCCATGCTCGTGGGTTTCGCTGTTGGTCACCGTCAGTTGTTCAAGCGCGCTGCTGACCATCAGAAGGTCGTCATTGGCTTTCTGGAAATCGCACACCATTTTCTCGAACTGCTCGGCCGCGGTGCTGACGGCATTGCCAGCATTGTCAGACTGTTCCTGCATACTTTGGGTCTGCTTGTCGGCACCAGACATCGCAGTCAACATCTGTTCCATTAGCTGTCCAATCTGATCCGCGGCACTGCCCACCTTTATCGACAGGTTGCGTACCTCATCAGCCACCACGGCAAAGCCCCGGCCCTGCTCGCCGGCACGGGCGGCTTCGATAGCGGCATTCAGGGCCAGCATATTGGTCTGGGCGGAAAAATCCTGCACGGTCTTGAGAATCTGTCGTATCTGGCCGGAGGTATTGTCCAGGGCGGTGATGTTGTCTTTGAAGCCGGACATGGACTGGCTGATCTGCAGCATCTGATCCCGAGCTGTCCCGAGCTGTTCGCTGGACTCGCGTGCCACGTCCAGGTTGCTGCTGTTCATGCGGGTGATGTCCGATGCGCGGCTGGAAACGTCCTGCAGTGCGCTGGTGGTTTGTTCCGAAGCTTGAAAGACCAGTTCGGACAAGTCCTGTTGTTTCTTTGCGTCCGTTGCAGCCTGGTCAGCCAGCAGGCGGCTTTGTGCAGAAGTGAAGGCTATGCGCAGACACTGTTGCTGGAAGTTGATCATCATGTCGCGCAACCGCCCGGCAAGCTCATCGACCTGATTCAAGCCAGTGTGGGAGCCGGTGCTTGCAGGGTCGCGGGCAGACAGATCGAGCGTTTCGCCATTGATTGATTGCAAACGTTGAAGCACCGGGCTGTTATCGGACATGGCGCCCCGCGTCTGCCATGCCAGAAGCAGGGCCACGGGGGCCAGCACCAGACTCAGCCCGAATAACAGGCCGGAGGTCTGTGACAGTAGTGTGGCGATAAAGAACACTTGGCAAATCATCAGGGCCACTAATGGGACCGCGGGGGGTATCGGGGGGGAGGCTGGGGCGGCACAGTTCGTGTGCTCCTTGCTCGAGGCAGCTGTACTGTTCATGTGTTCCTCTGCGCAGTTATGCAAGCATTATTGTTATATGGCTGCCTGTGCCGGCAGCCTTTGGGGAGTATAAGGTCTCAAGGACTACTCCGTGTAAGGGTTATCGGCCAATTGCGCTCTTGAATGAATGCTTATTCTGCCATTTTTCCGGTACAAACCGCCTACACGGCAGGAGCGACCGATTAAAACCGGTCGCCACCGCGTCAGCCTGCCAGAGAGGGTAGCCAGAGGGATATGGAGGGGAACATGATCAGCAGCACTGTCGCCAGGAGCAGGATCAGAATAAAGGGTGGCGTGCCCTTGATGACATCGAAATAGGGTCTGCGAAATACTGCCATTGCGGTAAAGATGTCACAGCCAAAGGGTGGTGTTGCCGATCCGATTGCGGCCTGCAGGGTGACAATAACGCCGACGTGGATGGGGTCCAGACCTGCGACTTCTACCGCAGGCTTGAACAGAGGTGTAAGAATCAATATGACAACGATTGGGTCAACAAACATGCAGCCCACGAAAAACGAAATAGCAATGAGGGCCAGAACCAGGGTCTGGCTATCGCCGATCGTCTCAATCACCGGCCCTAGAATGGCCTGGGGAATACCGGCAAAGGAAATCGTGTAGGTAAATGCATTACCCGCAGCAACCAGAATAAATACCACCCCGGTGATAAGTCCGGTAGACAACGCAATATCCCAAAGCTCACGCACCTTGACTGATCGCAGCACTACCACCTCAAGAACCAGTGCATAGAGCACGGCAATGGCCGCGGCCTCGGTAGGGCTGAACAAGCCTCCGTAGATACCACCAACCACTACCACGGGGAAGCCGAGCGGTAGCAGCGCCTTTTTCAGCGCCTCCCAGCGCGTTTTCCAGTCCGCCCGTTCTTCAGGCTCGATGCCCATGCGGATGGATCCGATCCAGCAGTAGATGGAAAACATCAACAGAATCAGAAAGCCGGGCAAGATCCCGGCAATAAACAGATCGCCGATAGATGCGCCGGAAACCACCCCGTAGATAATCATGCCGATGCTCGGCGGAATCAGTAGAGCAATATCGCTGGCATTGATGATCAATGCGATGCTGAAGGCGTCGGAGTAACCCTTTTGCAGCAATTTGGGGCGCATCGGGCCGCCCATCGCCACTACAGTGGCCTGAGTGGAGCCGGAGACTGCCCCGAACAGGGTGCAACCTGCTGCAGTAGTTATGGGTAGGCCGCCGCGCAAGTGGCCCACGAAGGTTTGCACCAGATCCAGCAGGCGATTGGCCGTATGGCCACGTGTCATCAGATCTGCAGCAAAGATGAACAGCGGCACTGCCGCCAGTGCCCAGGACTGCACACCGCTGATCATCTGGCCCATCAGCAGCCCGACATTGCTCATGTCGAGTACCAGGAACAATAACATCAGGCTGGCGGTGAGCAGCGGGACCATCATCGGAAAGCCCAACAGCAGCAGTACGATCATCGTGATAATGATGAAGGTCAGCATGCGCAGATCCCCTGTTCAGATGTGCTCAACGTCAACCTCCTCGTAGCGTTCCTTTTCATTGAAGGAGCGGTAGATATCCTTGGAAATCAGATTGCGCACGGCGGTCAGCCAATACTGAATGCCTGCCAGTGCAAAACCTATGGGGGCAACCATGTAGGGAATCCAGAGAGGGATCTGCAGCGCTGAGGAGGTGCGGCCGCGCGACTGGATTGCCTCGACGTAGCTCCAGGCGTGCCAGCAGAAATAGAACATCAATGCGCCGGTCAGGATACTGATAGTGACCAGCGCTGCCTTGCGGGGTAAACCGTTCAACTGATCATAGAGTGCCGACATGCAGATGTGCCGGGCCTTGCGTACCCCGTAGCCCAGGCCGGCAAAGGTGATGATGACCATGCTCATCTGAGTCAGCTCGACCTGGCCGGTCACCCCCGTGCTGAAAAGCTGCCGCCCAATGACATGGACAATCAACATGCCGGCGACAAAGAGTATGGTGAAGCCGAGGATGCCTTCCTCGATATATTCGGCTAACCGGTCTAGTACGGAAAAAACCTTTTTAGCAGCGCGCTTGAACGTTCCAGCGGCTGAGGGGTCAGCGCTCCCGGGCATGGGTTTGTCCTTTGCTGGGCCAGAAATCCGCTGCACCTCAAGGGCTGTATCGGATACCGGCATTACCCGGGTTTGCTGTGACCTCGGGTCGTTTTCGTTGCGTGCAGTCAGGTGGATCGCTCTGGCACGGTGAATGTTCCTTTTTTCAACAT
Organism: Halopseudomonas salina; assembly: GCF_014637955.1. Classification (NCBI taxonomy): domain Bacteria; kingdom Pseudomonadati; phylum Pseudomonadota; class Gammaproteobacteria; order Pseudomonadales; family Pseudomonadaceae; genus Halopseudomonas; species Halopseudomonas salina. The sequence goes on from NZ_BMFF01000001.1 coordinate 564,786, forward strand.
AGCGCATCTGGATTGTCTTTGCACAAAATGGACAAGCGCCGGGCATGTGTTATGGTTTGGTGGTTAACCAGAACAATTCAGAAGGAGCGTTCCATGAAATTGCGTAATGGATTTATAGGTATGGCTGCGTTAGCGCTGGCTGCGTGCGGCGGCGACGAACCCGAGACCACCGCACCAGAAACATCAGCGGCCCCCGAGCCTGCTGAAACCACGGTGCAGACCTGGCGCATTGGTCTGGAAGAAATTGAAGGCAGCGTTCAGTATGAATACGGCGCCAAATTTGCCGAGTTGATTAACGAAAAGACGGACGGCGAAGTTGAAGTGCAGCTGTTTCCCTACGGGCAGCTCGGCGGCTTGACTGATATCTACGACCAGGTGCAGGCAGGTGCAATCGAACTCGCATTCGGATCTGGCTTCCTGGGTGGCACGGTTCCCGAGTCGCAACTCTTCAGTCTCAACTTTGTTCTTACTGACGATGAAATGAAGAACACGGAAATCCTCAATGATCCCGCCTTCCGCCAGCACCCTGATCTGGTTGCCGCTTTCAATGAGCGTGATCTGCATCCGTTGGCCATTGTGCCCGAGGGCTGGCAGGTATGGAGCGCCAACAAGGCGGTTCGCACACCTGAGGACTTCGACGGCATGGCAATCCGTACCATGGATAACCGCCTGCTGCGCGAAACCTACAGCGCCTATGGCGCCGACCCGACTACCATGGAATATGGCGAGTTGTTCAGCGGCATGCAGTTAGGTCAGCTTGATGGCAACATTCAGCCGGTATTTGCCCACCAGGAAATGGACTTCTACCAGGTTCAGGATTACTTGATCTTCGCAAATCAAGCGCAGTTCATCGCGACTTTCATGGCCAATCAGGACTGGTACGAAGGGCTTGCTGAAGAGCACAAGGAAGCGGTTGACGAGACCGTTGTCGAACTCATTCCTTACATTCACGATGTTCAGACCCGTCTGAACGAGGAGCGTCTGGAAATCATCACCGAGAACAGCGATATCGAGCTGGTGTATCTCACTCCCGAGGAGCGTGAAGCCTTCCGCGAGTTGAGCCTGCCGGTGCGTGACACCTTCGCCGAAATGGTAGGTGAGCGCGGTACTCGCCTGATGAACGTGCTGATCGACCTGGTTGATGAGGAAGACGCCGGCGCAGCCGACGATTCCGCAGACCAGGACGGCTCCGACATGGCTGAGGAAGCCGAAATGGAGACCGAAGCAGCCGAAATGTAAGGCGTTATATCCGCGCTTTACGGGCCTGATTGGCGGAAGGGAATAGGAGTCGAACCTACCAGACGCGCCTTGCGCATCTCACCGGGTTTGAAATCCGGGCGCCCCACCGGGGACGATGCCCTTCCGTTGGCCGCTAGGCTAGCATAGAGAAGGCGACAGACTCAGAGTCTGTCGCTTTTTTTATGTCTGTTTGTCCTGTGCATGGTCTTTCATGCTTCGCGGTCCGCCAGTAGGATACACACACTTATTCATGTCTCCGGATGGATTATGACTGACATATCGCGCTCCGCTGTAGAAAAAGCCCTGGCCCAGTATCAGGACCCTTACCTCCAGACGGATCTGATCAATGCAGGCTGCCTGCGCAGTCTCGATATTATCGGCTCTGAAGTTCAAGCCGAGTTCGTCCTTGGCTATGCAGCTGCGGGCATCAGGAGCGGTATCGAGCAGATGCTCCAGGTGGCTGTGGAAAATCTTGAGGGCGTCAGCTCCGCACGTATCAGTGTGCGCTGTGAAATTCAGACAGCCCCTGCTCAAGGCTCCATAGCTGCTCTGGAGAATGTCAGGAACATCGTCGCTGTAGCCTCCGGGAAAGGAGGTGTGGGTAAATCTACCACTGCGGTCAATCTGGCGCTGGCGCTGGCCCGAGAGGGGGCCAGGGTGGGTATCCTGGATGCAGATATATACGGCCCCAGTATGGGGCTGATGTTAGGTCTGCCCGAGGGCACACGGCCAGAGGTCAAGGACCAGAAATTCTTTGTGCCGCCGCGAGCCCATGGCGTGCAGGTAATGTCCATGGCATTTCTGGTGGATGACAAAACCCCCATGGTCTGGCGTGGACCTATGGTCTCGGGGGCACTGATGCAGTTGTTGACGCAAACAGCCTGGGATGATTTGGATTATCTGGTAGTGGATATGCCCCCGGGTACGGGTGATATCCAGCTCACCCTGGCGCAGAAAGTGCCGGTTACTGGTGCGGTGATTGTCACCACCCCTCAGGATCTGGCTCTTCTTGATGCGAAGAAGGGCATTGAAATGTTTGCCAAGGTCAATATCCCGGTACTGGGGATTGTGGAAAATATGGCAATCCACATCTGCTCCAATTGTGGGCATGCAGAGCACTTGTTCGGTGAGGGCGGAGGTGAGCGGCTGGCCAACGATTACGGTGTTGACCTGCTGGCCTCCATGCCACTGTCCATGATGATTCGGGAGCAGACCGATGCCGGTGCGCCTACGGTTGTTGCCGAGCCCGAGTGTCAGATCAGCATGCTCTATCAGGACATGGCCCGTCACGTCGGCGCGCGCATCGCTGAGCGCGCCAGGACGGGTGGTGCTATGCCCGACATCAGCATCAGTGATGAGTGAGTTTCCCCAGGCATGTCTGCAGGTGCCGGCGGGGCTTTTTCCCGCTGGCAATACCCGGTAACATGCGGTCTCTTTTCGGCACATCGCAGGGCACATCATGAGCATCAAGTCTGACCGTTGGATACGTCGCATGTCCCAGGAACAGGGAATGATCGAGCCCTACGTCGAGCGTCAGGTGCGTGGCGACGAGGGTAATCGAGTCATATCCTATGGGGTTTCCAGCTACGGCTACGATGTGCGCTGCTCCAACGAGTTCAAGGTGTTCACCAACATCCACTCGGCCACCGTTGATCCCAAGCATTTCGACGAGAAGAGTTTTGTCGACATCACCAGTGATGTCTGCATCATTCCGCCCAACTCCTTTGCGCTGGCACGTACTGTCGAATACTTCCGCATTCCGCGGAATGTACTGACTATTTGTCTGGGCAAGAGCACCTATGCGCGCTGTGGCATCATCGTCAACGTCACACCCCTGGAACCAGAATGGGAAGGCCATGTGACGCTGGAGTTTTCCAACACCACCACGCTGCCTGCCAAGATTTACGCCAATGAAGGCGTAGCACAGATGCTGTTTTTCGAGTCTGACGAGCCCTGTGAAGTGTCTTACCGTGACCGGGGTGGCAAGTATCAGGGGCAGCGCGGCGTCACACTGCCGCGGGCTTGACCGGCAGCATGCCGGCTTTCTCTTAATCTCGGCAATATGCATGAAGGTTGATCTGGGCATCCGTCGACGGGCTGCCGAGGCCTGAAGAAAACCAGAGCCTAAAAAAACCGGAGCCGTGTTTGCCACGATTCCGGTTAAAAGCTGAGAAGCAAACACGGCGCCCAATGGGCGCCGTACTAAATCAGAAGCTCTTTGAAGCAGACAGAGTAACGTTGGAGTCGCAAGAATCGCTATCAACGTATATTGCTGTGCACTCGTTGCCAAGGTTGGTGTCGCTGTACATCAATGCCCAATCGATACCTAGCATTGTCTTGCCCAGAGTCACAGCCCAGTCAGCATAATCTTCATCGCTGCTGGCGCCGATCGGATCCTTCGTGTCGGTGCGACCATAATGCAGACCCAGGCCGATATCGTAGGGCAATTCAAAGCCATAGCCGATGTAAGTGTAGAGCGCGCTTTGGGGCTCATAGGCGTACTTGACGCCGCCACTGAAGCCGTAGGCGTCTACGTGAGCGATCCATTCGTCAACCGCATCAATACCCTGGGGAAAAGTGTAAGTGTTCCAGGAAACCGCGTAGCTGATGTCTTCGGTGATGGCGCCACCGTATCCGACATAGTAGTCCAGCTCGATGCTGGCTCCGCCGAAATCTTCATCAGCGACGTTAGAGCCCCAGGCACCAAGGAATACGCCGCTTTCGTGGGCAAAGTCCAAGCTCGCCTGAACCGCGCCGGCACCGTTGGTCTGTGACTGGCCGCGCCAGATGTAATCAGAGGCCAGAGTGGCGGTCATGCTGGCATCGATCTCACCAATGGCAGTCTCGAAGGTTTCCGCATGGGCCATATTGGCAAAGCCGAGTGTGCTCGCAGTGGCGATGGCGGCTGTCAGTTTTTTCATCATTTTCGTGTACCCCATGTTTTATGATTGCTGTAGTGGTTCAAAATGCGTTGGCATGGGACACATAGCATTTTGCTTGCCAGGTTTTATCTTTATTATATAAATCATGTGTTTAGGTTAATATTTTGAGAATAATTCAGCACTCTACCAGTTTTGGCGGGCTGGGGTTCGCCCTAAAGTAGTGCCGCTTTCCAGCCCAGGTGATTATGCTGGTGCGTACCCCAGACTTGTCAGTTATCCAGCCACATGGGTACTAGGTCTTTGCTTCTCTGGTAGCGCTTAAGTTTGCTTGCGAGGGATTCGGGAAGGCTGGGACAGTGAGCAAAGCCGTGGCTGCGGTACAGCTGTTCAAGCCCGGGTTGGCAAAACAGCCAGATGGGTCCAGTGACTGAAGCACAGGCATTTTCAAGCAGGTGACCTGCCAGCCCCTGGCGGCGCATGCGGGGGTCCACGAACAGGCTCGTGAGCCATTGTCCATGAGCCATCGGCTGTAGACAGAGACAGGCAACTAACTGATCCGAGCGCATCGCCCACACTGTATGCTCGGGGCGTGTTTTCATCCGGCTGCCATGTAGCCGGTAAAATTTGTCTGCCAGGGGTCGCTCGGTTGGCTGCAGTACTGCGCAAGGATAACTATCGCTCGGTTCACGGCGAGCTTGATGTGCATCAAGCGGCATCACGTCCGGTCTGCCACAATGATCAGAGTGTAATCATCAAAATGGACAATCTGGAGTAAGCGCAAATGCATACGATATTGCTACCCTTTGACGGCTCGGAAAGCGCAATGCGCGCAGCTGAGTATCTGGTCGATTTTTCAGCGACACTTGGTGACGTTACCGTACATGTGGTCAATGTCCAGACAGAACCAAAACTCTTCGGCAACTACGTATCGCCGACCATGCTGGACCAGCTGAATGCGGGTGCGCTAGATCACGCGGCGGAGGTAAACGCGAAGGTGGCCGACAAATTGCGCGCCGCGAATCTGGCCGTTCAGACCCATGAAATAATGGGTGAGGTCGTCAGTGAGCTGGTTGACGCTGCCCGCAAGCTCGGCTGCACCATGATTGTGATGGGTACCCGGGGCATGGGTAGTCTCGGCAACCTGGTGTTGGGCTCCGTGGCCAGCCAGGTTGTGCATGAGACGCCGATACCGGTCTTGTTGGTCAAATAACTGGGCCGCACCCACGCTTCAGCGTTTACCCATGGACCTGCGGGTCCCCTTGGGCGCCATGCCGATTTTCTTTTCATGGCGGGCGTTGCTGCCTTTCTGGTGCCAGGGCTGAGCTGGAGCCTGCTTTGGCGCAAAGTTGGCCGGGGCGAAGGGAAACTTGAAAGCCGGGACCTCAGTCTTGGCGTGGGTCTCGATCGAATCGGTATTTTTGGCAACCGTTTGTTCGAGTGGCAGGTGCTCAGTCATGGCGCAATCCGTGATAGAAAAAAAGTGGATATAAGGGCGCGCGAGTATACCTGTTTCCCGCACATTTTCCCGATTCGTTGGAACTAATTCCGCCCCCTCCTGGTCGATTGGGTGTAAGCCAATTTATATGTGAGGTATACCATGAGCGATAAAGAAGACAAGTTGAAAGGTAAAGCCAACGAAGCTATCGGCAAAGGTAAGCAGGGCGTTGGTGAAGCAACTGACAACGAGGACCTTAAAGCTGAAGGCGATCTCCAGGAAACCAAAGGCAAGGCCCAGGGTGTGAAGGGTGAAGCCAAGGAAAAGATCAAGAAGGGCGTGGATAACGCGTAACTCGGGTCTGATAGTAGTAAGTTGCTGATCAAAGCCGGTAGTTTCCCTACCGGCTTTTTTGTGGCCATCGTTCCGCTTTTAATCCTCTGTCACGTACGGTCACAGTCGGACTCTGGTGCTGTATCAAGTTGGGCAGATGGAACTGTGGCGGTGTAAATGCTGTCACTGTGATGAATTCGTTCAAAAAACCTATTTTGCTGACGCGGTCTGAAAAGCCCGCAATCTGGCGAATGGCTTACGAGGTTTCCACATGCTTCACTCCCACTGCAAACAGCAATCATCAGCTCCTCGCGCTGATGCCATGTCTCCGATTTCGCGTCTGGCAGTCAGCCTGCTCGCAAGTGCGGGCCTGTTCTGGACGTCTGGCGTGGCAGCCGAGCAAAACACCGAGCTGGTCAATCTGATCAACGAATATCGCGATTCTGCGGCCCAGTGCGCAGGGCAAGAGATGGCCGGTACCGGTCCGTTGGCACCCAACTCGGCACTGGCTCAGGCCGATCTGTCCTCGGCTGATTGGCAGGTTGCTCTGCAAGAATCGGGCTACCAGGCTTCGGCCGCTCAGTTAGTTCAGTTGTCAGGTCCTGCTGATGCCCGACAGGCGATGACCATGATTCAGAGCCGTTTCTGTAAGGTATTGCGCAGTGGTCAATATGCCGAAATCGGTGTGTCTCGCTCTGGTAACGAGTGGCAGATAGTGCTTGCCAGCCCATTGATTTCCAGAGAATTCATGGATCGCGACTGGATGGACGTTGGGCAGGAGGTGTTGGCTGAGGTCAATCTTGCGCGTCGGGAGCCGCGCACCTGTGGCGACCAGACCTTTGCTGCGGCGAACCCACTGACCTGGGATGCTCGCCTCGCGCGGGCCGCACATGAGCACAGTGGCTACATGGCGGAGGGTGCCGTACTCAGTCACGCTGGGCCTACCGGAGAGCAGGTACAAGCGCGGGTGGATGCGGTGAACTACGAATGGCGTAAATTGGGTGAAAACGTTGCAGTGGGCCAAAGCTCGCCAAAACAGGTAGTTGAGGCCTGGCTGCACAGCCCGGGGCACTGCGCGAACATCATGAACCCCGAGTTTACGGACATGGGCGCTGCATTCGAAAGCCGGCCGCAGAGTTCTATCTACTGGACTCAGGTGTTTGCGAGCGAGCGCTAGAGCCGGAAATGTGCCCGGCCTGCAACGGCCGGGCAGCAGGATCAATCCTGACGGCTGGTCACTTCCAGCAGGTGATACCCGAACTGGGTTTTCACCGGACCTTGCACAACATTGATGGGTGCGCTGAACACCACTGTATCGAACTCCTTGACCATCTGGCCTGGTCCGAAGGTACCCAGGTCACCGCCCTGACGACCTGATGGGCAAGAGGAGTTATCTTTTGCAACCTGTGCGAAATCGGCTCCGCCTTCAATGGCGCTCTTGAGTTCGTTGCACTTGTCTTCTGTAGCCACGAGAATGTGACGTGCGCTGGCTTTGGGCATGGGTTTGTGCTCCTGTGATTGAAGGGCAGGAGGTTACCGCAATCAGCTGTCACCCGAAAGCGCTCCAGGCCACAATCCCTTCCATGCTACCGCTGAGAGTGTCATGTCCCGCGACGAGCCTATTTTGCATGCCGCCACCGAAACCTTGAGTTTCTGCCAGATTGATTACCTGAACGGTTTTACCAAAGGCACGGCCTTCAGGCTCTTCAAGGCCGGTCGCCAGCATTTGGTGGAAGGACAGGATTATTTCTATCTGCCGGCAGTACAGCATGCGGACAAGATTCAGTTGCTCAAAGCCACTGGTCAGATATATCCAACCACCGTCAATCTGGTGCTGATCACCCGTCCAGGATACGGCAAGCTTCGGCAAGGGCAGGGGTTCGCTGGTTCAGGCGCCTGAGCGATGCCTGACAAAAGGAATCACCCTAGCTGAGGGGGTATTGTCGAGGACGAAACCGGGACTCTGCAGGGACGTCAGAGTTGCCTGTAGCTCAACAGTCGAATCGAGCATCAATTGCGAAAGTCTCATACAAGCCTGGAGGGGGTTGCGAGCTCTGAGCCGCTCGCCCTCGATAACAAATGCCAGCCCCCGTAACCTTCGTCTGCTCGCGGGGGATGCGTTGTTGATCAGCTCCTCGGTCAAGGTTTTGCGCAAGTTCTCCAGCGCTTCGGGTTGTTGTTGCGCCATGGTTTGCATTTCCTCAAAGCTGGGTAATTGCATTGTGATCTTGGCCATCGTTCTATCCTCTGGGGGTGGCGACTGGCAATCGGCACGTCAACACAGGGCTGGATCAGCGCTTGGAAACGAACACCGCTGTTGCTCTGCTACAGCTAAAGACCGCATTTGCTGAAAGTAATTCAGCATGAATCAGAAAGTTGGGTCTTCCTCACGGGAATAGTCCCATGAGCTATATTCCAGGTATCAATATGCGGCGCTCACTTCGCGCCACCAGTGATCAGACTCTCAGGTGTTATCGATGGCCTATCGAATCAAGCCCCGTAAATCAGCGACTAAACAGGTGCGACGCGTGGCGTTGGAAAGGCTGCATAAGGCGCGGAAGGCGTTAATGTTGCCACCGCAAGATCGCGCTCGCGGCATACATCAGGCTCGCAAGCGACTCAAGGAGGTACGAGCCCTGATCCGACTTGTACGCAAGCCGCTTGGAGAGACGTTCAAGGAGGAGAATCGGCGTTTTCGTAACATTAATCGCAAGCTGTCTAGCATGCGTGATGCTGGCGCCCTGATTGAAATCTGGGACATTCTTGCCGATGCTGAACCGGAGCGCTTTGCCTCGCAGGAAAAGCGCGATGTGCGCCAGCGCCTGGTTGTTCGCGGCCAGGATGGTGGTCAGACGGTAGAGGAGTCGCATCAGATTCTGAATGAAGTAATCGAGGATCTGGCAAAGGCAGAGGATGCGGTTGCGGCCTGGCCAGCGAAGGGTGAGACATTTGCATTGGTCTCAGATGGGTTGAAGCGCACCACGGCGGATGGTCGCAGAGCCCTGGAAGCGGCGTGCGATTCGGTTTCCGATGACCGGCTGCATGACTGGCGCAAGCGAGTGAAAGATCACTGGTATCACACCCGGCTGCTGAAGTCCGCCTGGCCGGCAGCTCTCGATGCCCGTACGGCCATGCTCAAGGATCTCGCTGACCTGCTGGGGCAGGATCATGACCTCTCGATGTTGCAGACCATGCTGGACAAGGAGCCAACGCTGTTTGGTTCCGCGCAGCAGCGCGAGGAGTTGCTTGAAATTGCCGGCAAACGACGCGATGAGTTGCAACATAGCGCGTTCAGACTAGGTCTACGTTTATATGCCGAGTCGCCAGCGGCGTTGTGCAAACGTTGGGGACGTTATTGGAAAATTGCGCGCGCCGAAAAGACCTGAACGGGGCTTTACCTTATATTCGTTTTCCCATATATTCGGATAAACGCATATGCAGGTAGGTAAAGAGTATGGGGAACACAGTGGCAACGTCAGATGCCGGCGAGGAGCTCACGCCCACAGCGTTATTCAAATGCCTGGCTGATGATACCCGTGCACGCATGACGTTGTTGATCGCCCGTGAAGGGGAGTTATGTGTGTGTGAACTCACTTCAGCCCTGAATGAGAGCCAACCCAAAATTTCACGACACCTCGCTCAGCTGCGCACCTGTGGTGTTCTCGAGGATGAGCGGCGTGGCCAGTGGGTGTACTACCGCCTTCATTCCGACTTACCCGAATGGGTGTTGGCCATGCTGACTCCAGTCATGCAGGCCAACCAGCAGTGGCTTGAGAGTGACAGCCGCCGTCTCGCGAAGATGGCGGGCCGGCCTGGCAGGGCGGATGTATGTGGTATTCGCGGCTGCTGAAATAAACCAGATCCGTTACACCCGGAGGAGCAAACATGAGCATCAAGGTAGGCATCAATGGTTTCGGCCGCATCGGGCGTCTGGCGTTGCGTGCGGCGTGGGATTGGCCCGAGCTGGAGTTTGTGCAGATAAACGATCCTGCTGGCGACGCGGCGACACATGCACATCTGCTCAACTTTGATTCGGTCCACGGGCGCTGGCTGCATGAAGCCAGCAGCGAAGGTAATGATCTGCTGATTGATGGGCAGCGTCTCAAGCTAACGGCCAACAAGGCTATTGCCGACACCGACTGGTCAGGTTGTGATCTGGTTATTGAAGCCAGTGGCAAGATGAAAACTGTCGCTGTGCTACAGGCCTACCTGGAACAGGGGGTCAAGAGAGTAGTGGTCAGCGCTCCAGTCAAGGAGGCTGGGGCGCTGAACGTGGTGCTCGGTGTCAATGATCATCTGTTCGAGGCAGCCAAGCACCGCATTGTCACCGCCGCTTCCTGCACAACCAACTGTCTGGCCCCGGTCGTTAAGGTGATCCACGAGAACCTGACAATTCGGCATGGATCGATCACGACTATCCATGACATCACCAACACCCAGAGCATTCTCGACCAGCCACACAAGGATCTTCGCCGGGCACGTGCCTGTGGCATGAGCCTGATACCCACTTCCACTGGGTCTGCCACTGCGATTGCAGAGATTTTCCCCGAGCTCAAGGGGCGGCTCAACGGCCACGCGGTACGGGTGCCTCTGGCCAATGCGTCACTGACCGACTGCGTCTTCGAGGTCGAGCAGGCGACCACGGTGGAGGAGGTAAACGAATTGTTCAAGGCGGCCGCGGCCTCTGGCCCGCTCAAGGATATCCTCGGCTACGAGGAGCGCCCATTGGTCTCGATCGACTACCGTACGGATCCGCGTTCCTCGATTGTCGATGCGCTTTCAACCATGGTGATCAATGGTACCCAGGTGAAGATCTATGCCTGGTACGACAACGAGTGGGGCTATGCCAACCGCACGGTTGAGCTGGCCAGAATGGTAGGCAGCGCCGACTGACAGGCAGGAGCCTAGACGTGATCAAAGCATTGGCGGCATTGAGTCCGCAGGTACGTCAGTACCTGTTGGTAACAGGCAACTACTGGGCATTCACGCTGACCGACGGCGCGTTACGCATGCTTGTGGTGCTGCATTTTCATACCCTGGGTTATACGCCGCTGGAGATTGCAGCACTGTTTCTGTTCTACGAAATCTTCGGGGTGGTTACCAATCTGGTGGGCGGCTATCTGGGTGCCTGGGTAGGGCTCAACCGAACGATGAATATCGGTCTGGCCATCCAGGTGATTGCACTGCTGTTACTGACAGTGCCTACTGCCTGGCTGAGTATTCCTCTGGTCATGGGCGCCCAGGCACTGTCGGGCATAGCCAAGGATCTCAACAAGATGTCTGCCAAGAGCTCGATCAAGCTCCTGGTGCCAGGTGATCAGCAAAGCACTCTTTACAAGTGGGTAGCCATACTGACCGGCTCGAAGAACGCGCTCAAGGGTGTTGGCTTTTTTCTGGGTGGTTTATTGCTAGCGACAGCAGGGTTCCGCGGCGCAATGTTGATCATGGCTGGAGCGCTGGCGGTCATCTGGATATTCAGCGTCATCTCGCTCAAGAAAGACCTGGGCAAGGCCAGTGCCAAGCCCAAGTTTCGCGAGCTGTTGTCCAAATCCCGGGCGATCAACATTCTTTCTGCAGCCCGTATGTTTCTGTTCGGCGCGCGAGATGTCTGGTTCGTGATCGCCTTGCCTGTCTATCTGAGTACCATATTTGGCTGGAGTTTCTGGCTGGTGGGCGGCTTTATGGCCACCTGGATTATCGGTTACGGCATAGTACAGTCGGCTGCACCACTGATCACCCGCCGCAAGGATGGGCGTGTACCCGATGGGCGGGCGGCCATGCTTTGGGCGCTGATGCTCGCTGGGCTGCCTGCAGCCATTGCTCTGGGCATGGATTCACAGTGGTCAACGCAGGCAGTCATCGTCATCGGTTTGCTGGTGTTCGGAGTGCTGTTTGCGGTCAACTCCTCTTTGCACAGCTACCTGATCGTCAGCTATGCCAAGGATGACGGCGTCTCGCTGGATGTCGGCTTCTATTACATGTCCAATGCGATGGGCCGTTTGATAGGTACAGTCCTGTCGGGTTGGGTGTACCAGGCCTACGGACTGCAGGCCTGTCTTTGGGTGTCCAGCGCCTTTGTGGCGATGGCTGCCGTGATTTCCCTGGGGCTTCCCCGTGCCCACGAGCTGACGAGACCTTAGGGCGGCACTCAGAACTCCAGGCAGATCTTGCCGAAATGGGCACCGCTTTCCTGGTGGCGGAAGGCGTCGGCAATCTTGTCCAATGCAAAGCTGCGGTCGATTACCGGACGCATATCGATTCTTTCCAGCGCCCGAATCATATCCAGCTGATGCCTGCGACTGCCAACAGTTACCCCCTGAATACGAGCCTGTCGATACATCAGTTCGGCGGTGGGCACCTCGCCAATCATGCCGGTCAGCACGCCGATCAGAGCAATATGGCCGCCCACCTTGATGGCCTTTATCGATTGCGGTAGCGAACCTGGGCCGCCAACCTCGACAACGATGTCCACGCCGCGTCCACCTGTCAGCTCCCGGACGCGCGCTCCCCATTTCTTTTCGGTCTTATAGTTGAGTACATGGGAGGCGCCCATTTCCTTGAGACGGTCCATCTTCGCTCCGCAAGATGAGGTGGCAATGACCTCGGCACCCATGGCGCGAGCCATTTGCAGCGCGCAGATCGACACGCCGCCGGTGCCCTGGACCAGTACGGTGTCCCCAGCCTTGATGCCGCCATCTACAACCAGCGCGCGCCAGGCGGTCAAGCCCGCCGTGGTCAGAGTGGCCGCTTCTGCGTGGCTATAACCCCTGGGCGCCTCGGTAAACCAATGGGCCGGGGTAACGGCTACCTCTCGGGCATAGCCGTCCATTCCATCCCCAGGCACGCCGCTGGCAAAGCCGTCCATGGGGCCACCTTCCTGCCACCAGGGAAAAAAGCAAGACACTACGGCGTCACCAACCTTGAATTCTTCGACTCCCTTGCCAACCGATTCGACCACTCCGGCCCCATCTGCCATCGGGATCCGTCTGTCTGCGTTGGGGATTTTCCCGGTCACCACCAGGTAGTCGTGGAAGTTGAGCGAGCTGGCGTGAATGCGAACGCGGATTTCCCCACGGCCCGGTTGGCCAGGATCATCACGCTCCACAACCTGTAAACGTTCGAGACCGCCCGGGGATTTCAATTCAATAGCCTGCATAACGCTCTCCGCTGTTGATACGTCTGAAAACCCTAAGCCTAGCAGGCGACACAGGGACTGCTGTCAAGTTGGCCAGCCCTGGCTCAGTCCAGCGCCTGGATTCTGAATTCGCCACATTTTGCCAGGTCAGCGTCGTTACAGGGCACCTGTTTGACTATCGCTCTTAGCGCACTGCGCAGGCCCTCTTCCAGTACGGGATGATAGAAGGGCATGCGTAGCACCTGATGGACGGTGAGCCCCTCGCTGATTGCCAGGCCCAGCAGGTGCGCCATGTGTTCAGCTGCGGGCACGCACATCTCGGCACCGATCAGCACCGCGTCCTTGCCCCTGGCATATATACGCATCAGCCCCTGATTGCGTTGCGCTGCCACGGCACGGCCCTGACGAACGAAGCTCGCCTCACCGATCAGTGCATCTGCATCGAGCTCTGCAAATCGTTGCCCGACAAAGGCCACCCCCGGCTCGATAAATACCACTCCCATGGGTGTACGTCTCGGAAACGCCGTAGGCTTATCAGCCATCGCGTTGTGCGCTGCGATATAACCTTCATCGGCAGCTTCGTGGAGGATGGGCGCATGTTGGTTGACGTCTCCGGCTATATAAACCGGCAGCTCGCCTATTTGCGTTGTGGCGGGGTCAAATGGCGGCATGCCGCGCTCGTCCAGGGGTACGCCGAGGGCCGCCAGGTTGAGGCTGTCGATGTTCGGTTTGCGGCCCACGGCAACCAGTACACGGTCCACAAGAATGCTGAACGCTCCAGTATCCACGCGCACGCCGTCGCCATCGGCGTGCAAGGAAACATCCGCGCCGGTGTGAATGCTGAAGTCCTTTTCCAGCGCCTCACGCAGTGCCTTGCTTACCTCTGGATCGCTTATGCCGGCCAGGCTGGTGCTCTTGTCAAAGGCGTGTACCTCGATGCCCAGATATGCCATGGCCTGCGCCATTTCCAGCCCGATTGGCCCCAGGCCAATGACAGCCATGCGTTCAGGGAGAGTTTTCTGTTCGAAAAAGGTGTCGGTAGTCAGCACCCGGTCACCGAGTGCCTTCCAGGGGGCAGGCATGACCGGGCTGGAGCCTGTGGCCAGGATAATACGCTCGGCATGGTGTGTCTGGCCCTCTACCTCGACTGTCTGAGGCCCAAGCAACCGGGCCAGGCCTTGAATATTGCGTTTGCCCAGGGTAGCTGTCGCCTCCAGGGTGCCACTGACAAAGTGATCGCGAAGCTTCCTTACGTGCTGCAGCATGGCCGGAATGTCAGCGGCCACGTGCTGGCCCCCGCGAATGCCAACCCCGGCCAGCTTGTTGCAATCATGCAATGCCCTGGCCGACTCGATCAGTACCTTAGAGGGCATGCAACCTACGCGTGCGCAGGTTGTGCCGTAGGCGCCGGCGTTGATCATGAGTACCTTGTCAGTCTCTTTTGATACTTCGCGCAGTGCCGCGAGACCTGCTGTACCAGCCCCGATAATAATGACATCCCAATGTTCAGCCATGCGTCCTCCAGAAAAACGGTTTTCTCTATCCTAGGCGATCTGTGAATGCCAGGCACAAAAAAACCGCCAGCGGACGTGTCCGGCAGGCGGTTTGCTGAGTCCAGGTAATACTGCCCTTGGGGGCAGTACCATGGCTCAGGCGGCGAAATTACTCTTCGCCGGCCATATCATCTTCACGCTGCATCGCTTGCTTGGTGTTGTTCCAGGCTGATGAGGTAGCGTGCTTGGTATTTTCCCAAGCGCTTTCAGTGGTGTCCTTGGTGCTTTCCCAAGCCTTGTTAAGCTCTTTCTGGGTATTGTTCCACCACTCTTCGCTGTACTCTTCAAAGCCCTTCAGCTCTTCGCCAGCGGAGGTGACGTGCACGTTGTAGCTGACATCACCGAACATGGGGTTGTCATCGGTTACGCGGGCTGTGAAATCGCCGCGGTTGACGATGACGTCACGCTCGCCAATACCGAGAAATTCGTTGGTCTGGACTACGATGGAGTGCAGGCCCATGTCATTACCGAGCAGAATGTCTTCAACATTGCCGACTTCATCGCCGTTCGCGTCGAATACTTCGGCCCCGAGGAGGTCTTCTGCCGAATACAGGCCTTGGGCATGCATGTTGTGGTCATCGGCGATGGCCGAGAAACTCAGACCCATGGCGCCGGCCAGCAGTGGAATACCCAGTTTGCGCATTGTATGTGTAGTCATAATGTATCTCCTCAATTGCTTTAAAAGTGATCTTCAGCCCTGCATGGGACTGTGATCAGTGCTTGCGGTTCAACCGATATGACGGTTGAGCTGTCAAGCGTCGTTTCTCAAAACGGCATTGCTCTTCAGGAATCAGGTCAGGCTCGCAAGGAACTGTGTTGGCCCTGAAGACATGCCGGAATTCACAAAACGGCAACACTGTGACGACACCCAGTTCAAAAAATTCCATTGAATTTCATCTGCATCAATTTCATTGCAGCGAACGCCCGGCTTTTCAAAGGCTCGATAGCCAGCTGATACGGGCTTTCACGCCAGTCTCCCCGGGCTGATAAGATGGGCACATATTCATAGACCGGAATCACGAATGCGCAACGTAATTAACGTATCAGTCAGTCCCAAGGGCACCCTCGAAACCCTTTCCCAGATCGAAGTTCAGCAATTGAGCGCAGCGGGTTCAGGTAGTACTTACCGTTTGTTCCGGCAGTGCGCGTTAGCGATTCTCAATACCGGCGTCCAGATCGACAATGCCAAGGCCATTCTCGAAGCCTACGAAGATTTCGATGTCAGGATTCACCAGCAGGAGCGCGGGGTTCGGCTTGAATTGATCAACGCACCGGCGGATGCCTTTGTCGATGGCGAGATGATTGCAAGCACCCGCGAGATGCTGTTCAGCGCACTGCGCGATGTGGTTTATACCGAAAGTGAGCTGGGTAGTCCGCGCATTGACCTGACCAATTCACAGGGCATCACCGACTATGTTTTTCACCTGCTGCGCAATGCGCGGACTTTGCAGCCGGGTCTGGAGCCAAAAATGGTCGTTTGCTGGGGTGGGCACTCAATCAATACCGAGGAATACAAGTACACCAAGAAGGTAGGGCATGAGCTGGGTCTGCGCAGTCTGGATATCTGCACCGGGTGCGGTCCGGGTGTCATGAAAGGTCCCATGAAGGGCGCCGCGATTGCCCACGCCAAACAGCGGATCAACAACGGTCGCTACCTGGGGTTGACCGAACCCGGCATCATCGCCGCCGAAGCGCCCAATCCGATCGTCAACGAGCTGGTTATTCTGCCGGACATTGAGAAGCGTCTTGAAGCCTTCGTGCGCGTTGGTCACGGCATCATCATCTTCCCGGGTGGCGTGGGTACCGCAGAGGAGTTTCTCTACCTGCTGGGTATTCTGTTGCATCCGGACAACCAGTCGCTGCCATTTCCGGTTGTTCTTACCGGGCCAAAAAGCGCCGAGGCATACCTGCACCAACTGCATGCGTTTGTCGGGGCTACCCTGGGGGACCAGGCACAGCAACGCTATGAGGTTATTATTGATGATCCGGCGGCCGTCGCCCGCGCCATGGCCCAGGGCCTGCGTGAGGTTACCGACTTCAGGCGTGCGCACAATGATGCCTACCACTTCAATTGGCTACTGAAGATCGAGGAAGGATTCCAACTGCCGTTCGACCCCACACATGCCAACATGGCCAGCCTGCAGTTGCGCCGCGATTTACCCGCCCATGAGCTTGCTGCCAACTTGCGTCGTGCGTTCTCCGGCATCGTCGCGGGCAACGTCAAGGATAAGGGGATTCGCCGGATCGAGAAGCATGGCGTTTACGAGATTCATGGTGATGAATCGATTACCGAGCCGCTCGGCAAATTACTGGAAGCCTTCGTAGCGCAGCACCGCATGAAGCTGCCCGGCGCTGCCGAATATGTGCCCTGTTATCGTGTGGTCGCCTGAATAGGTGACCGGTGGTCTGGAATGACAGTTCTGCACCGGGAACACCCGACGCGCCGCAGAGTCCATCTACAGTAACCACTCAAGCGGAGAACAACCATGCAGCAGACACCAAAAGTCAATCAGGCACCGAATGTACAAGGGTTTGAACGTTTCGCATCAGTCGCCGGCGGTCTCCTATTGCTCGGCAAGGGCATACGCCGTGGAGGGCTGATGGGGATAGTCGAATTTGCCATCGGCGGGATGGTTCTTGCCAGGGGCGCCAGCGGGCAATGTGAGCTCAAAAGAGCGATGAGCGAGCTGGAGACGAAACATAGCGGGCAGAGTCATAACCAGGATATTGAGCGCTATAGCCACATGCCGATGGACTCCGAAGTGCACAGTCCGGACTTCGAGAGCGATTCTGCCACCATGCCGGATGCAACCCAGATGGGTAATGAGGCTCGCGCAGATCGTCTGTCGGGCAACAATTGATCAGTTATTGAAATGAGAATCAAAACCATTTAGAGTTCGCGTCATAGAGACTGCTGTCGGGCGCTGGTGAGTACATCCTTGCCGGCACCCTGTAGATCGAGTGACGCCATGCCCTCCACCAAAGCCAGCACACATGAAGAGATCGAGCATTTATATGCCGATAACCAGAGATGGCTGCAACGCTGGCTCTATCAGAAAATCGGCTGCTCGCAGCGGGCCTCTGATCTGTTGCAGGATACCTTTTTGCGGCTGCTCGGCCGAAACGAGGTAATCGATGCTCTTGAGCCGCGTGCCTACCTGATGACAGTGGCAAAGCGGGTTTTGATTGATCATTGGCGCCGGTCACGCATCGAACAGGCCTATCTGGATGCTCTGGCGCAAATACCGGAAGCTTACGCCCCGGACCCCCAGGAGCAGCTTGTTCTGATTGAAACACTGGTCGAGATCGACAGCATGCTTGACGGACTTCCTCCTTTGGCCAAGCGAGCCTTTCTGTTGGTGCAACTCGACGGGATGAAGCAACGGGACATCGCAGCTCTGCTGGGTATATCGATCAGTACGGTCAAACGCTATCTGGTGATGGCTGCCACGCAGTGCTATTTCTCGAGGATGACGAGCGATGACTCCGCCAGACTCGCCTAGTTCTGCAGCAGATTACAGGCCGATTGCGCCTGCGGTAGCCGAACGTGCAGTCGAGCTCTTCCTCGCCTGGCAGGACGCCGACCAGCCTGGTTCCTGCACAATAGCAATCGCGCGGTGGCGTAATGAGCACCCGGAGCACGAGCGTGCGTGGCAACAGATCGAGCGGGTCAATCTCCGATTCCAGCAAGTCGGTACCGGGTCGGTGGGCAGTGCCGCGCAGCGGGCTTTGATTGATGCGGGAGTGCCCCGCCGCAGCGTGCTCAAAGGCATGGCAATGGTCCTGCTGCTGGCGGGTGGAGGTATCTACTCGCAGCAGGAGCGGCCGTGGGAGGCATGGACTGCGGATTATCGTACCGGCATGGGCGAGCGTCACAGGGTAATACTCTCTGACGGTACCGAACTGACACTGAACAGCGAAACGGCGGTGCGGGTAGTACCGACCACCGGTGAGCTCGGTATAGAGATACTGCGTGGGGAGATTCTGATAAGCACCGGTAGTGATCGGGACACCACCAACGCGGAGCTGCCCGGCATGCAGGTGCGCGTGACTACCGACCAGGGACAGATCACGCCGATAGGGACGCGATTTTCGGTCAGGCAGTTGGCGGACAAAACCCGTGTTGGTGTCTATCGTGGTCGAGTCCGAGTCCAGCCGTTCGAGAGCGGGCACGGCAGCCTGGTCGAGAGCGGTCAGGCATTGATGTTCAATCGGCACGGTGCGCTGCTGACCCTGGCTGCCGACGAGACCGATGCGGCCTGGGCACGCGGCATGATTGTGGCGCGCAGCATGTTACTGCCCGCGTTTCTTGAGGAGTTGAGTCGATACCACCCGGGCGTGATTCGATCCGCGCCCGTCTTAAGAAATCTGAAGGTGTCGGGCACCTATCCCATTGCCGAACTCAATCCGGTGCTCGACGCGCTGGCAGCGAACCTTCCTCTACAGATCAGGCGCGTTGGCCCCTTGTGGACAACGCTGGTGCCTGCCCCAAAGAGTCTCTGACAAGAGAATAAAAATCATTTTAGATGAGCTGATTCTCATTCTCATGCGACAGGTTCAATAGAAACCCTGTTTATCACTTGAGAGGATCAGCGCATGGCGCCTGTTTTTTGTCCCCGTACCGGCCATCCATTAGATGCACGCAAAGGTCTGCTGATCGGCATGATCAGCCTTTGCGCGGCGCTGCCCCTGCAGGCGGGCGCCCAGACGCAGGGTGAGGCCTCACAGCCAGCTAGCGAAGTTGGGCAGCGGTACTTCAAAGTTCCGGCTGGTGACCTGGAGCGTGCGCTGACAGACTTCGGACAGCAGGCGGATCTGCTGCTGTCATTTCCCGCAGCTCTTACCGAAGGTCTGCAAAGCGCCGGGCTTGATGGCAATTACTCTGTTACCCAAGCGCTTGAGCGATTGCTATATGGCACCCGTATGGAAGCGGTGGCCCAGTCGGAGAATGCCTACTGGATCAAGCGTTCGACAGGGCCTGCCGACCGCTTGGCGCCTGCGGCGCTGCCACAGATGCTGGTAGTCGGACACCAGACAGATGCCGACGTGAAGGTCATTGAAAGTGACGAAATGCGCGACGCGATGCGCTCGGACCTGGCTGAAACGCTTAGTCTGCTGCCCTCGGTACGGGTCGACAATACCGCCAGCTCAAGCTTGCAGCAGGGCGATCTTAAGCCTGCCGAGCTATCCATTCGAGGTGCTGCGGCCTATCAGAACAAGATCATGCTCGACGGAGGGTCGATCGACAATCTGCTCGACCCGGCTTTGAAGGAAAGCGCCGACAACTACACCAGCGTGGCTGGCCACTCCCAGGGGCTGTTTGTTGATACCGACTTCCTCGGCCGGATAGAGGTGATCGACGTCAACGCATCTGCCAGTGAGGGCGGCTTTAGCGGCGGGGTGGTCAAGGCCGAAACTCGCGCCTACGACGGCCGGGACAGCTTTGATATCAACGTTCGAGGCACCCGTGACAGCTGGACCTCGTTCCATGTTGATAAATCCCAGGAGGGTGAATTCAGTGATGGCGCGGCACAGGCTGTCACTGGGGTACCGGGCGAATTCCAGCCGAACTTCTCCAAGAGCGAGGGCTCGGTCAATGGTGCAACCCGCTTTGGTGATATTGGCGTTTTTGCCGGCTTCAGTGAAAAGCGCTCGACCATCAGGCAGAAACAGGTTGCAGCTTTGGACTGGGATTATTTCGCCGAGACGGGCCGCATTTTCAAACCTGGCGAGGAAACCTCCCTTGATAGCCGGTCGCGCTTTGGAGTGGTACGTATGGATCTGCTGGAGCGTGACTATGAACTGAATGCCTCGCTCGCCTACAGTGATTTCAGCGAAGACAGCTTTCTGATCAATTATCGCGACTCGGATTTCGAGAGTCAGCACAACGGGCTTAATCTGAGTGTGAATTTCGCTACCGATCTGGGCGCCACGCGAATGGACCTGAACGTCAATGCTGGTATCACAGCGGACGAGCGCGAATACGCCAACAACGTGCTGAACCAGTACAAGAACACCAGTATTTACGATTCCGGCATGGTCGGCGGTTTCGGTGACCTGGCCAACGAACAGCGGACTCTTGGTGCATCTGCGAAGTTCAATACCCCTCTGACCCGCAGCCTGAACCTTGCCTACGGCGCCGAAGCCTCCTGGATCGACTACCAGCAGGACCGCGGCATCGATTTTATCGTGAACGAATACAAGCTGGACTTTACCCAGCCGCTGCCCCCACAGACCAGCCCCGGCTCCTGGGCTCCTGAAGACCAATATCAAACCTCGGAAATCATTTATCAGGCCGGCAAGCTGGATTTTTCCAACATCAATTCTGCTCTATTTACCGAGCTGGCAGGCGAGCATGACAGATTGTTCTGGCGCACCGGCACACGTCTTGAACGGGACGGCTGGCTGGGCAACACCAACTTTGCGCCGCGGCTGCTCGCAGGGATTAATCTGGGTGCAGACCATCAGTACCGCCTGGCTGCTGGTGCCAACCGCTATTACGGCAAATCCTTTCTATCCTATCGGTTACGGGAGAAAGAGCGCAGCCTGCTGATCGTCCGCGAACGCACCTCGCCGGATGATCCCTTTGAACTGGTTGATTCAGCACGTAGATGGCAATACCTGGACCTGAATACCCCCTATGACGACGAGTACAGCCTGGGTCTTTCCGGTCCCTTGCTGACAGGTCAGGCGGGGATCCAACTGGTACAACGCCGTGGTGAAGACCAGATCAGAACAGAGCGTGACAACGATCGCGATATCGAGTGGTTCGAGAATTCCGGCTCCAGTCTGACCCATCAGGTGGATCTGTTCTGGCGCTCCAGGCCGATGCACTGGATGGGCATCAACTGGGCAGTTCACAGCACCGCGTCCTGGATGGACAAGGAAACCGACTCCACCTATGGCGATGGTTCAGGCGGGTACCTGTCCACCGATGATGGAAATGAAGAGGTTATTTTCGAGGGATCGCGTATCAAGCGCCGAGACCTCCCGGCAGATGATTTTGCCACCCCGATCAGTATCAATCTCGATCTGATCAGCCATGCCCTCGATGACCGCCTGTTTGTACGCAATAGCTTGGCGTTTACCGATGGCTATCAGTCCCTGCGCCGCCTTAGCCGTGAACCTGCTACCGGGCTCTATCGATACGAAGTTGAAGAGCAGGGCAGTGCGCTGCGCTGGGATATGAGTGTGGAGTATCAGTTGATGCGTGAGGCGTCGCCCTACGTTCGCGTTGACCTGGTGAATGTGACCGACAACGACAACGTGGTGCGGGCCGAGTCCGGCGTGCAACTGTTTGGCGTTGGCCGTCAGTACTGGCTGGAAGTGGGGTATCGATTCTGATCAGGTTTCTTTCTCTAGTCTGTCTGCTGTCGGCGCTGACAACGCTGGCCTATGGCGACCCAAAGCTGGTCGATGCCTATCGTCAGGAACAGGCGCACTGGCCTCCCGCACTGATCGATCCGGGTGTTCAGGCGCAGCCCCTGGCTGCGCAGCCACAAAAGGTGGTCCATCCGCAGGGCAATCCGTTTTCGGCGGCCCGGCAGTCTCTGGGCAAGCAGCTGTTTTTCGAGCGACGCCTGTCAGCGTCGGGGCAGATTGCCTGTGCGAACTGTCATGATCCAGACCTCGGCTGGGCCGATGGACGGCGAGTGGCTATCGGTCACAACCGCATACAGGGTGAGATGAACTCTCCCGGTATTCTCAATGCTGGATTCCTTGAGCACCTGTTCTGGGACGGCCGGGCGCAGACCCTGGAACAACAGGCGCTAGCCAGTTGGACCAACCCGATAGAAATGGCAGGGGATCCGCAAAAGGCGTCGCGCAAACTGGGGGAGGTGCCAGGTTATCAGCCCCTTTTCGAGGCAGCCTTTGGTACGCCGGAGGTAAACCCCGAGCGCATAACCCAGGCTATCGCCACCTTCGTGCGGTCCATGACCATGCCCGACACCCCCTTCGACCGGTTTATGCGCGGTGACAAGCAAGCGCTGAATGATCAGGAAATTCGTGGACTACACCTGTTCAGAACCAAGGCCCGGTGCATGAACTGCCACAATGGGCCGCTGCTCAGCGACGGCCAGTTCCATCATTTGGGCACCTCATTCCACGAGATGGGCAATTTCGAGGGTCGTTACCGCGAGACAGGCAAGCCGGAGCATGTTGGGGCTTTTCGCACGCCACCCTTGCGTGGGCACAGCGCTACGGTGCCTTATATGCACAACGGCTTCGTCGCAAATCTGGATATGCTGCTGCCGCTTTACAACATGGGTTGGTGGCAGAACGCACCAACGGTGGACAAAAGCGATGATGTGCCCTTGGCGCAACTCTCACCACTGATCAAGCCACTGGAGCTTGACCAGGGCGAGCTGGCTGATCTAAAGGCATTCCTGTTGTCCCTTGATGGGGATATGCGCTACCAAAGCATGCCGGAGGAGCTTCCCGACGCACCCTGATCGTCAGGTCAGGCCTTCATGTGCTTGCCTAGCTTGTCGCGCAAAATCTCGGGGGTGTTGCCGGCAGCCTTGTCCAGATCTGCCAGTTCGCTCGGCACAAACCAGTGCAGGGTCTCCGAACTGTAGGCGTCCATTACCGCGCGAGCGACTTCGACGGCTTCGACCACGCGAAAGGGCCCGGTGGTTGGCGCGTCCCGCAGCAGTTCATCCGATGGCATGCCGGTGCGAATCAACCCCGGCAGCACGTCGGCACAGCGTACGTCGAAGCGCCGGAATTCGTTGGATAGGGCCTCGGTAAGCCCCTTGACGGCGTGCTTTGTCGCTGCGTACACCGCGATCAGCGGCATGCCCATGGTGGCGGAAGAGGAGGAGGTGGTGAAGCAGAGTGCGTTGGGTGTCGCTTTCAGCAACGGCAATGCGGTGTAGATGCCATTGAGTACTCCGACCAGATTGACCTGAATCATGCGCAGCTGGTCTTCCAGGGGCATCTCGTCGAAGAAGCCACGCATTGCGATACCGGCGTTATTGAACAGGATATCCATGCGTCCGTCTGTTGCATCCGAAAACGCGGTTACCGCTGATTCAAACTGGCCCTTGTCACTCACATCAAGCGCATGTACCAGGCAGTTGGCAGCGCCTAGCTCGGCTTGCAAGGCATCAAGACCATTCTTGTCGACATCGAAAGCGCCAACAAACCAGCCCTGCTGGTTGAAAAGCCGTGCAGTCTCGCGGCCCATGCCCGATGCTGCACCTGTGATAAAGATTGATTGTCTGCCCGCTGCCTTAGTCATGTCGCAACCTGCTATTCGTTAGTGAAGTCAGCAGGCTAGCGTGTTGGTGTCTTGTTGTCCGCTACAGTCACAGATGCTGATCAGAGAACCTTGGCGGTGGTTATGTCTGCCGCCCGGACGTCAGACAACAAAATGCCGGGCCCGTTATCGGGCCCGGCATTTAGAGGCTGTTGCCTGCTACTTAATAGGAGCAGTTGCCACGATACTCGGAGATGTCGCGATCCGACTCGTGATCCGGGCCACACAGGAACTGTCTGTAGCGCTCGTCCTGATCCAGGTGCAGCTTCATCCAGGAAACACCAAAGCGGCTCAGCACATCGTTATTCACGCCACCGCCGTTGGCACAGTAATGGCTACCGCCATCGATCTCGACAAAGGCCTTCGGCGTGCTGTCGGGAATCTCGTTGTAGAACGGCGAGGCGTGCTGCCAGACAGGCGCAATGATGTCCGATTGGCAAGCGAAGATCAGCGCAGGGGTGTGCACATCACGGAAGTTAGTGGTATCCCATGGCGCCAGCGGAATAACCGCACCCAGACGCCCTTCTTCAGCCACACGCAGGCTGCCGCCACCCCCCATGGACCAACCGACAACGCCCAGGCGGGTTTCATCGATCATGCCGTTTACCGGGCTGAAGCGCGAAGTATTACGGTCGATCAGATAGTCCAGTGCACTGTTGATCTGACGTGCACGACTTGGCGGCTGATCAAAACCGCTGTTGGTATCGATGGTCATGACAACAAAACCGTGGGAGGCGAGTTTCGGGCCCCACCACTCGATGGACGATTCAGCTGAAACAAAACCTGGGATCACAACGATCGCCGCCATGGTGCCCGTGGTGCCTGTGGGGTAGTGGATGGTTCCACCACCAAACCCGGTGGACCAGCTTGATACGTTACTGGTGCGAACCGAGTAGGGACCCGTAGAGGCCTCAAGGAAGGAGACGCTGGGGTTCGGGCCGCGCTGGAAAGGGCTTGGCTCGCCAGGCGTTGGGCCTGGGTCGGTTGGTGGAGGTGGGGTCGGATTCATCGCAAACGCGCTGGCGGAAAACATCAAGGCGCCGGCCGCCAGTAGCGACAGGGCGGACTGGGAGAAGGTTTTTGTCTTCATTGTGACTCCAGAGGGTGAGTTCTTATTAAGAGCTAGGGAGCAGCGGCTTGCTTGCAGGGCAGCACTGCCGACCGGCAATGTTTTAATACGCGCCGGTCACGCTTGGAACCCTTCTGTACTCAAAATAAGAACTCGCCCACAAAAAGAGTCATTCCACCTTTTTGGGCGATTGCGAGATACTTTCTGATGCTGTCACTTGTGCCTGATGTTACGTTGACACGATCGGTGCGGTGCGGTTGCCAGCGTAAGACTGGTGGGTACAAATGCGATTTCGTCCGGTATTTTTCGCTTCGTAAAGCGCCTTGTCCGCTCGGTTGAGGGCAGATTCGATGCTCTCGTTGCTAACGTCAACCGCCGCAATACCCAGACTGATAGTGCACTTGATGTCGCTATCTTCAACCGTCGTGCGAAGGTTCTCGATTGCCGCGCGGATGCGTTCTGCACACCCAGTTGCTTCCTCCAGAGCTGTTTCCGGTAAAAGCATGACGAATTCCTCGCCGCCAAAACGGGCAATCAGATCCTTGGAGCGACTGAATTTTTTCAGCGCCTGGGCGATGCTGACAATGACCTGATCCCCAACGCCGTGACCATGGGTGTCATTCACTTGCTTGAAATGGTCTATATCAATGACCACGACCGTGAGGGGCGTATGGCTGTTCCTGGCCAGCTCCAACAGGTAGTCTGCCTCGGAGAAGAAAAACCGGCGGTTGTACAAGCGAGTCAATGGATCGGTTGCGGCTTGTTTCTTTAGCTCATCCTGGGATGCTCTAATGTCTTCAAGAATCTTGATCCGGTAGGAGATGATGAACGCCAGGGTGAGGGCTTCAAGCATGATGCCGATGCCAACGCCATGGCTGTTCAGATAACTCGGTTCGACAAGCCCCTTGTAAAAAAGCACTGCAAAACCGTTGAACACCACGAAGAAGGTGTGCCCGACGAGGAAGTACTTCACCAGCGGATTACCCTTGCGGTACAGCGAAATGCTGACCGAAAAGGTGACCACCATCATTATCGCAGCCAGAGTACTGGCTGGCTTCAATGCCGCGGAGATATCAAACAAGCCCCAGGCCAGCACACCGATCAACACAGCCAGCAGACCCTGTAGAACTCGATGTTCAGTGGGGTAGAACTTGCGGGTTTCAAATATCGCCATCATGAACAGCATGAGAAAAATTGGCATGGTAATCAGCGAGATGTTCAGCTTGAAAACGGCAGTGCCGTACAGGTTGAAGGCGCTCGCAATCAGGCCATAGGACAGCGCAATCCAGACCAGCCCTGAAATCAGGTAAAAGGAATAAAAAATGTTCTCTTTCTTGCTTGAAGCGAAATACAGGAGGCCGTTGTAGAACACCAAGGCAAGCATCATGCCGACCAACAGTGCGATGTCGGTGTTGATGCCGATCAGGGCTCGCCTGGATGCCTCATGGTCAAACACGTCCACCGCAAACCATTGGTGGGAGAAGGAGTGACTTCGCAGATAAAGCGTAGCTTCTTCACCTGCTGAAAGGGTTAAGGGGTACACCGCAGTGCCACGGTACATCAGGCTGTCATCTGCAGCCTGATCCATGTCGAGATTCTGACTGCTTGCCAGCTCGTTATCGCGTTCTTCAAAGAAGCCGACGGATTTGAGGTGATAGGCATGGGGCAGATGAACATACAGCTCCTGTCGGACGCTCGAGGTGTTCTCCAGAATGACCTTGAACCATGTGACGCGGGCACTGGTCCCTAGTGTGGTCTTGTTGCCTGTTTCGATGAACGGCAGATCGCGCACATCGGCATATGTCAGAGACTGGGAGTCATCCACGTGGTAGCCCATCCGGAACTCGGTAAGGCTGACTTCGGGCTGGTGGATGAGGGCACGCGGCTCTGCAAGCACGCTGGGCGCGTGGAACAAGAACAGCAGTAGGAAAAAGAGTTGCTTGTAATGTAGATCCATCTACGAGCCACTTATACGTTGGAAGCACAAACATGTTAACCAAGAAGCAGTCGTAGACCAAGCAACAAACTCCCGGCCCGCGCTTGATAATGGGAAACAAAAGCTGCTGCATCGACTAACCTGACTGAGACAACCCCGATACTTCACCCGCTACAAGGTGCTTACCATGCTGGCTTTATCAGTCATTTTTCTCTTAATTGGGCTGTTTCTGCTCGGTGGCGGTATCTGGCTCGCTGTATTGGGCGGCAGCCTGTACTACCTTCTGGCAGGTGCGGCACTGATCGCGACCGGCGTTTTGATCAGAACCCGTCGCGCGGCCGCACAACTGCTCTACGCCTTGTTGCTGCTGTCTACCGCACTTTGGGCGCTATGGGAGTCCGGCTACGATTGGTGGCCGCTGGCAACCCGCCTGGGTCTGCTGTTGCTGTTGGCAATCCCCCTGTTGCTGCCCGGTAATACCTTGAGGCGCAAGCCAGCGCTGGCGCTATTTGCGGTTTGGGCGGTTACCGGCGTCATACTCCTATCAAGTCTGGCCTATGACGCTCACCGGATTGAAGGTCAGCTCAACACCGAATCGATCGTCAGCGACCCCGACCTGGGAGACACCCCAGCCAATAACTGGACCAGCTATGGTCGTAGCAATCATGGTCAGCGTTATTCGCCTATAGACCAGATAACACCGGATAACGTTGGCGAGCTGGAGCTGGCCTGGCAGTACCAGACCGGCGATCTGAAAGGGCCCCAGGACATCGGTGAAACCACCTACGAAGCTACGCCCCTGAAAATCGCTGACAGCCTGTATCTGTGCACGCCCCATAACTGGCTGGTGGCGCTGCATGCCGACACTGGCGAAGAGTTATGGGTTTACAACGCGCAGGTGCCGCTCGATAGTCAGCGGCAGCATCAGACCTGCCGCGGGGTCTCCTACCTCGCACCTGGTGCCGGTACCTCGGATGCGCCTGTTGGATCCTCCTCGCTGCGGACGGTATCGCGCGAGCCAGCCGGACCTGCGCACGAGCTGGCCAGCAAGACATGCGACGCTCAGCTGTTCCTGCCCACCTCAGATGCGCGCTTGCTGGCGCTAGATCCAGCTACCGGGGCGCGCTGCAGTAATTTCGCAGATGATGGCGAGCTGGATCTGATGCATAACATGCCTTACACCCAGTCTGGTTTTTATTACTCCACTTCACCACCGATTGTGATCGCCGGTCTGGTCATTGTCGCCGGCTCGGTCAATGACAATTACGCCATCAATGCGCCGTCTGGTGTGATTCGCGCTTACGACGCCCGGTCCGGCGAATTGCGCTGGAACTGGGATTCGGGTAATCCCGAGGATACCGCTCCGATTGCCGAAGGCGACACCTACGCTACCAGCTCGCCCAACAGCTGGGCGATTGCCAGCGCCGACGAGGACCTGGGTCTGGTGTACTTCCCGATGGGCAATCGCACGCCAGATCAGATCGGCGTATATCGCTCGCCTGCGGAAGAAAAGTACGCCAGCTCTGTGGTCGCGCTGAACCTGGAAACCGGTCAGGCTGAATGGGTGCAACAGTTTGTTCACCATGATCTCTGGGATATGGATACACCAGCACAGCCGAGCCTGGTGGATATCGAGACCGAACAGGGCCTGCAACCAGGGCTCGTGGTTCCGACCAAGCAGGGTGATGTTTACGTGCTCAATCGCGCTACCGGCGAACCTATACTGCCGATCGGCGAGGAGCCCGCCCCACAGGGAACTATCGAAGGGGACTACGCGGCGCCAACCCAGCCGGTTTCCGCTTTGAGCTTTGCCCCTTCTCCCATGCGGTCTGCGGACATGTGGGGCGCCAGCCTGCTTGACCAGATGGTCTGCCGTATCCGTTTTCAGTCGTTGCGCTACGAGGGGCGGTACACGCCCCCTTCAGTGCAGGGCACACTGGTGTATCCGGGCAACTTCGGCGTCTTCAACTGGGGCGGCATCGCCGTCGATCCCGAGCGTCAGGTGATGTTCGGGATGCCCCTGTACCTGGCATTCACCGCCAGGTTGATTCCCAGGGACGACAGTGACGCTGCCAAGGCGAGCAACAGCGGAGAGCAGGGTATCAACTCCAATGCCGGCGCCGATTATGCTGTCGAGATGCAGCCCTTCCTGTCACCGCTCGGCATTCCCTGTCAGCAGCCGCCATGGGGATACGTGGCCGGTGCCGATCTGCGTACCGGGAAAGTCCATTGGCAGCACAAGAATGGCACGGTGCAGGATATGACTCCGTTACCACTGAAGCTGAAACTCGGCGTACCGGGGATTGGTGGCCCGATCATCACTGGTGGTGGCGTAGCCTTCCTGGCCGCAACCGTGGACGACTACTTCCGCGCCTACCGGGTTACCGATGGTGAACAACTATGGGAGCAGCGCATTCCTGCTGGCGGCCAGGCCACTCCGATGACCTATCTCAACAGCCGGGGTGAGCAAATGGTGGTTCTGGTTGCAGGTGGACACGGATCGGTCGGAACTACTATTGGTGACTACGTCCTGGCTTACAAACTGGGCGGTGAAGCGGACGGGGCGAAGGAATAGCAACGTTGGAAATGCGTTCAGATAGAGCCGGCAGAATGCGATTCTGCCGGCTGCTGGTAACTTGGACTCAGCCTTGTGCCTTGAGCTTCTTCTGTTTGGCAGCCATCTTCTCGCCCAGCGTGTTCAGTTGTTCCTTGGAGAGCAATTTTTCTGCATCCACAAACATCTCGGTTTCTTCCTCCTCGATGTGATGCTCGAGCAGCTCCTTGAGGACCTTGACCCGGCCGGAAAACTGGAGTGAGTCAGGCTTGGTCTTGAGCAGGTCAGGCAGAACCAGCTTTTCCACTGCACGATGCTCTTCTACCGCTTCGTGATACATCCTTGCCTCATCCTTGCCCCCGGCAGCCTTGTAGGCCGGATAGAAGTCTTCCTCTTCCAGGGCTGTATGCACTTTCAACTCGGCCTCGATCTTGCCTAGCAAGTCGGTACGTGTCTTGACTGCGCGCTCGGTAGTGCCGGCAATTTCGTCCAGCATTTTCAGTACTTTCTGATGGTCTTCCTTGAGCAATTCGATAGCGTTCATGGGGTAGTCCTCATTTTAGCTTGAGTCACGGTAAAAACGGCTTGTGGTAAAGCCTTGAATGCGATGAATGCGTCCGCTGGTTGGGGTCTGCTCGGTTTATCCCTGGGGAGCCGGAGACCTTGAGGCTGATTAACTTCATCAGAAAAATAGAACGGGCTAGCCATCAATAGTTCAGAAGATCGTTCGTGAAGGGGGGCGTTCTCAGGGGCTGGTGTGCACCAAGGGTAATAGCGGCACGTGCGTATCCGGTTGTGGGGTTCTTGGAGCTAAAGGATTATGTGTATCATAAAAAATACATAAAACTAAAAAGGCTTAACATGATCATAATGGGGAGCTCGAATCGTTATCGCGGTCAACCCTGGGGGTTTTTATGAGTCGGTTCAAGTCATTTGATGGAGTGGAGATTTTTTACCAGACATGGGGTCGCCAATCTGATCAACCACCTGTCGTGCTGCATCATGGCTACGTAGCCAACGCGCGGTTCAACTGGGTCATTCCCGGTATTGTGCGCCGGCTGACCGCGGCGGGCCGCTACGTGATCACCTTTGACGCCCGAGGTCATGGACGCTCTGGCAAGCCACAGGACCAGACGGGTTATGGTGAGTCACGAATGGTCAGGGATCTGTCGTGTCTCCTTGACGAGCTCGATCTGCATGAGGTCGATCTGGTTGGTTACTCTATGGGAGCAACTGTAGCCCTGCTGGCCGCGACCGGAGAGTCGCGCATCCGTCGACTGGTAGTCGGTGGCGTTGGAGGTGATGTTCTCCACCTGAACAGTCGATATCGCACCCAAGGAAAAAAAGCCTTGGCAGAAGCCATGTTGGGCAGCCGTTGGGCGATTCGCAACCCCACTCTGGCTGGCTTCCGATTGCTTGCCGACGTGGTGTGGGCAGATCGCAAGGCTATGGCAGCACAGGCTCTTGCCTTCCATTCCAAGCGTATACCCCTGGAGATGATATCCGCACCCACGCTCATTATCGCCGGCAACAGGGATCCATTTTCCAGACAACCGGGAAAGCTGCAAAAGGCGATAAACGGAGCGGAACTAAAAGTTGTCTCTGGTGATCACACCACTGTCTTGATCAGGGCGAGTTTCCAGAATGCCATCGTGGAGTTTATTGCCTAGACGCGATTGGGGGCTCGGCGACTTGCTGATCGGGCGCATTAAAGTGACCTGCATGTTCATCCAGGCTTTACATCAAACGAGGAATCCTTTTGATTGGTAGCTATGACCTGACCACAGCATTGCTGGTTCTGGCCTTGCTTACGCTTGGCATCGCGGTAGTTACCACGTTACTAGATAGACGTGTCGGTAGAGACACGGTGCTTCTCGGCGGTGGTGTGAGATCCAACAAGGAGCTGACGCAACTGGCGTTGCATGACACGCTCACCAAATTGCCGAATCGCCTGTTGCTGGAAGACCGGATTGAGCAAAGTATCGGTAAAAACAAACGTCAGAGTGGCATGTTTACCCTGATGTTCCTTGATCTGGACGGCTTCAAGTCAATTAATGATAGCTTTGGCCATCCGGTTGGCGACGAGCTTCTCAATCAGGTTGGCCGGCGCTTGACCGAAAGGCTCCGCGCCTCTGATACCGTCGCAAGGGTGGGAGGCGATGAGTTCGTGGTGCTCGCACAAGTCGATGGTCTGGAAGATGCAGCAAGCATAGCGGAATTGATCATCAGGTTGATCAGGGATCCCTTCCATGTCGGCGATCACGAATTGCGTCTCTCAACCAGCCTCGGCGTCGCGATTTACCCCTGCGACGGTTCGGATCAACAAACGCTGCTGACCAATGCTGACGCGGCGATGTATCACGCCAAATTTCATGGCAAGAATGCATTCAGCTTTTTTGATTCTTCCATGAATGCCGAAGCAGTCGATCAACTTGATCTGCTGCAGGATTTGCGGCGTGCGCTGCAGAAAGAGGAGTTCGAGCTTTACTACCAACCTAAGTTTTCCGCTAGTGGCGGGCACGTTGTGGGCGCAGAGGCCTTGGTGCGTTGGCACCATCCAACTCAGGGTCTACTTGCTCCAAGTGCATTTATCGGCCTGGCCGAGCAGTCGGGCCTGATTGTCGAGATCGACAAATGGGTATTGCAGCAAGCATGCCGGCAAATGGGTATTTGGCGCTCAGAAGGTCATACGCAATGGTGTGTCGCCGTCAACGTGTCCGCTATGCAGCTTTCACACGTCGGGTTTGTCGATAGCGTGAAATCTGCCCTGGAAACTAACGCTCTTCCGGCCGGTACCCTGATCATCGAAATCACTGAAACCGTTGTCATGGGTGAGCTTGGCGCCAGCATGCAAGTTCTGCATGCTCTGGCCGACCTGGGGGTTGATGTCTCACTGGATGCCTTCGGTTCTGGTCATTCGAGCTTGCTGCACCTCAAGGACCTGCCAGTCAAAGAGTTGAAAACAGCGCGCGGTTTTGTCAACGGTGTGCAGCATGGCCCGCGTGACCGGGCGGTTATCTCGGCGGTGGTGCAATTTGGTCAGGCCCTCGGCCTGCGTATCGTTGCAGAAGGCATCGAAACGGCAGAACAGCGATCCTATCTGGCCGCTATGAATTGTGATGTGCTCCAGGGTTACCTACTGGGTCATCCGCTGCCGGCAAAAGATTTCGTTGGCAAACTGGCTTGCTGTAAAACGGCCTGAGCCAGGGTATCTTTCCCCACACGAATAAAAAACCCCGGCAAGCCGGGGTAATGTCTAGCGCGTTACGCTTGTTATTTGTCAGGGTGCTACAGGTATCAGGCGTTCGTTGACATTGAAGGGTACATCGTAAGCCTTGGTACTATCGCCGTGAAACTCCAGCAGATACTCGGCAAGTGCATCCTGTTCACCGCCGGTGCTGGAAAAGCTCACCTGGCCTGGATCGTTATTCGCTACGTCGGCCTCCAGCAGGGATTTATGCTCGGCGTTGAGCAAACCCTTGAATGGCCAGGAGCTGCCGCAGTTGGCGGTAGCAAAGGGTGAGCCGGCCGGCGCTGCGCAGTTGGCCAGAAAGTCCAGAGCCACTACACGGAAGCTGCGATTAGGATTGCCGACTACGACGCCATCTTCAACGATGCGGTCCCAGCGAGCAGCTTCGGTGGTGGCGGTCGGGTCAACCAGCACGTCGAGGTCGATTACCCGCTGCCCATCAGTAGCCAGTCCCAGGTTGGTGTCGCCGTTGGAGCGCGCGGGTGCCGTTGGATCAAAGCTCAGACGCAGACCAGACGTATGGGTAAAGTTGCCCTTGATCATCTCCTCGGTCAGATCGTGCAGCTCGGCAGCAGTCATGGTTACCAGGGCCAGGCCATTGTTGAAGGCAAAGGCGGTCTGGATATCCAGCTGTGAAATGCCGCCCTCGGGCTTGCCGAAGTCATTGCCTGCCGGTGGCAGTAGCTGCAGATCATCAGCGGAGGTAGAGCCGGCAGGGCTGACAATACGTCCAATTGGTGCGCGAATACCGCCGCCGTTCTTCACTGATACCAGGGGTGGTGCGGTGAGGGTCATTTCCGACGCGTACCAGAGGTTGGCATCGGCTGACAGATTACCCAGGTTAGTCTCGCGGCTACGTACAAACTCGCGGCGACCATCCAGGAAGACCTCGGTTACACCAAAGGCGGTCCCATCCAGTTCGCCGAGAATGACCCGAATGACATCCGCAACGTCAGTCACATCTGCGATGGGCGTGGCGTTTTGCTGGGTCACGATGCTGTCGATGCTCGCCCAGGCACCGCTTTCACTGTTGTCGATGCTGTCGGTAATGATCACGCCCTGATCGTCGAAGTCGACCAGCAAACGGCCCAGATACTTGTAATCCGCATCGGTATTGACCAGCAGCACCGGCTCGTTGGCCGGGCTGGTAAACATCAGTGGATAATCATCGCCGGCACTATCGCCGTCACGCAGGACATCATTGTTGTTGGCCAGAATGGTGTTGGAGCCGCCACCTACAATGATATCAACGCCTTCCAGGCGAGTTGCCAGTGCACGTTCTACATCAAGGACCTGCATGTGCGAAAGCAGAATGATCTTGTTGATTTCATCATTTCGCAGCGCATCTACCTCAGCCTGAATCACCGCGGCCAGATCATCGAGACTGCCTTCGTTATTGCTCTGAAAGCCTGCAGGCGCAATGGTCAGGTTACCCGTTGAGGTAATGGATGGAAGGGTAGGGGTAACGGCTCCCACCAGGCCGATACGCTCCCCGTTCACGGTAATTACCGCCGAGGGTGCAACCTTGCCGCCAATGCTGCTTGCTTCCTGGCCTCCCGCGACCAAGAGGCCTGCGGTGGCGGGATCGGCAGCAAAATCAATATTGGACGATATGTACGGAAATTCGGCACCGCTGTAAGCGCCGTCCGGTGCGATGATGCCGGCAAAACCTGCAGGTCCGGTATCCAGGTCGTGGTTTCCGACAGCGGATACTTGTACACCAAGCTGGTTCTGGATCTGTGTTTCGCCGCGCCCCTCATCTGCTACGCCTACGACAGCGTCCATGCGCGGATCACCGCTGGCCTGGAAGATCGGGCCGGGGATGTAATTATCGCCAGAGCTTACCAGCAGGGTGTTGTC
Organism: Halopseudomonas salina; assembly: GCF_014637955.1. Classification (NCBI taxonomy): domain Bacteria; kingdom Pseudomonadati; phylum Pseudomonadota; class Gammaproteobacteria; order Pseudomonadales; family Pseudomonadaceae; genus Halopseudomonas; species Halopseudomonas salina. The sequence goes on from NZ_BMFF01000001.1 coordinate 599,294, forward strand.
CGGCATTTCTCCCCTAAAATGGTCAACCAGCGCTGAAAAGTTATCGACATTGAACATGGCTGCCGTGCCACCGCCGTCCACGTCAGCAAAATGCAGCAGCTGGAGGGTGAAGGGGCTGGTGGAATTGTCCGGAGTGTTGTCGTCGGAATCAGAGCCATTGCAGGCTGCGAGGGTCAGGGCGGAGACCAGCAAGGCACTCCGGAAAATCAAAGGTCGCATGAACTATCCTCTTACTACGTGATACTACGAGGCGTTCAGCTTGGGCGGGTAGTGTGACCTGACAGTGATTTTTTGGTTACGGTTTGAGGAAACCCTGAGCAAGCGCTCAGGGCTGATGCCTGTAAAAGCTACAACCTACATAGTCGGCAACACAGCAATATCAACAATACCTTCGGGCAGCCCGTTCACATCACCCAGTGGCGTTGGCGCTCCAGTTTTCAGGTCGACCGTATGCAATGTCTTGCCGGTGAGCACATAGGCGGTGTTGCCGCCTTTGCCGTCACTGAGGATATCCATTGCGGCGCCATCCAGGCCTTTGGCCAGTTCACCAACGGGCTGCTGCACGCCGTCGTTTGGCGGATTCTGCAACATCAGCATGCCGCTGGTGAGATCGACGGTATACAGCTCCGTTTTCTCGGTGCCTGCGTATGAATTGGTATAGGCGCCGGCCACGACCTGTTCCGTCATATCTCCATGCGCAAAATCACTGGCATAGGCCACGGTACCGTCAGTAGCCACTTCACCGGTTTCGACGTTGACGCGGAAATTGGTGCCGTCAGCGGCGAGCAAGCGCAAGCGGTCGGCAACCGGATTGAAATCCACCACGGCGTGATCGCTGCCGGGAAGCGCTTTCTGCAACTTTGCCCCAGAGGTGGCTTTACCCGTCGCCATGTCCAGCGTGTAGAGCTGGTCAGCCCCGCCCAGGGCATAGAGAGTGCCGTTGGCTGGACGCACATCAATGCCGCGCAGATCGCTCGCGCCGTCTACGGCCATGCTGGCGGTAACCTCGAGCGCATCGGTATCTACCTTGTGCAACATGCCGTCCGCATCCAGGGCGAGCAGCTGCGCTGCGCTGGCGGTGCCTGCGGCCAATGTCAGTGACGTTGTCAGGATCAGTTTGTTGAAAGTATTCATCTGTGGTTCCTCGCATTCGTGAACGATGGGCTCAGCCCACCCGGCAAGGTGCTTTACAAGCCACCTGCCAGGTAATACCCGCGAGGAACCGTTCTGGATGTCGTCAATCGAAAATAAATTTTCCGGTAGCTCAATTGCTGGCGATCAGTACCGCTCGACCGATATACAACACCGGGCCGGTGGGTCGATCCAGCGGCGAGCCACCAGTGGGTTCGAGGGTGAGCTCGAACAACTGTCCTGCTTGTACCGCGCCGATCTGTTCCGCGCTCAACATGGTTTCCTGTCCCGGCTCGATCAGGCCCAAGGAGCGAGGGCCGTCCTGTGGATCAATCAGCGTCCAGAACTGCACGCTGCGGTCCTCGGGTATCTGATCATCGACAAGTGATTTGAGGCGCAACGCGCCATCCCCATCGATGGTAACCACCCAGCCGGGTTGAGCGCTTTCGCCCGGCTGCTGCAATACCGCGGTGTAACTGGGTCCTGGGGCCTCTGGCTTCATCACGCCGGGCAGCCAGCTCAGTAGCACCAGCAGGGCCAGCGCGCCGCTGGTCAGGCGCCAGAGTCCCAGGCTTTGCCACCAGCGAACGAAACCCTTTGGGGTAACGGCGACTGCATTTGCCGACCAGCCCAGAGTCTGCTGAATACGTTCCCACAGAACTGGCGAAGGCGCTTGCGGGGATAGCTGATCCGTCAGGTCCAGAAGATGTCGCTCCCACTCCAGCGTCATGCGAGCTGCCTCACGGTCGCTCTCGATAAGATCGCGCACTTCACTGGCTTGCGGCTCATCAAGCAGGCCCAGCACGTACTCGCCGATCAGAGCCCGACGCGGCTCAAGGTCGTGTGGAATCATGCTTGCAAACACTCCTGCAATGCGCGAAGCCCCGCGCGAATACGTCCCTTGATGGTGCCCAGCGGCGTAGTCAGCCGGCTGGCTATCTGTTCGTGGGTAAGGCCGCGGTAGAAGGCCAGAAGAATCGGGTGACGCCTGGGACGCTCCAATTGGCCAAGACAATGACGCAACTGACGACCATCGGATTGATCGCTTGCGTGCTGTTCCGCCTGAGGGCTGTCATCGGCCATCTGTTCGATAAAGCTATCATCAGTCTGGACCAGTCGGCCGCGTCCCCGCAGTTGATTGAGTGCGCGATAGCGCAAGATGCTGTAGATCCAGGCACGCCCTTGGCCCAGTGTACGATCGAAACGATGGGCATTGCTCCAGACCTTGACCAGTGCATCATGCACACAATCCTCCGCCTGGTCGCGACGCCCCAGAAGTGTAATCGCCAGTCCGAGCAGTTGCCCTGCTTCCTGTTGATACAACCGCTTGAAGGCGGCCTGGTCCCCGCGCGCGCAGGCTTCCAGTGTGCCTTCGTAATCGAAGTTGCTGTCTTCCATGCTCCGTTTCGTACTCCGTCGCTGTCTTGATCATGCAGGCTATACCCGCGAAGAGAGCACGCGGATGTGCAGGCGTTAATAAATAGGTAATTGTTCGTGTGAAAATGTTTCAGGGCCCGGCCCGGCGGCCGGGCCGAAAGATGTGGCTGTGCGGCGAATCAGCCAAAATAGTATCTGAGCATCCACACACCCATACCCATCATCATCAGGTTCTCGGTGAGTGATACGAAGCCGAGCGGCACATTGCTGCCGCCGCCTACGCAGGCGCACTTGAGTTCACGACGATCTATATACACCGCTTTGAGCACGGACGCCGCGCCGATGGTCCCGATAAACAGAGCGACTGGTATCGCTAGCCATAGCATGGCACCGGCTACCATCAAGACCCCCGCGAACAGCTCGGCAAATGGATACACGTAGGAGTAGGGCACCTTGCGCTGGGCGAGAAGATCATAATTGAGGAACATGGTTGAAAAGCTTTCGATGTCCTGCAGTTTCAACAGCGCCAGAATAGACATGCTGAATGCAATGAACAGCTCCGCTGAGCGAATGCTGAACATCCCGCCCAGCATCCATCCTACTGCCAGAGCCAACAAGGCAGACACGCCGAATACGGCCAGGACTGGCTGGTAGCTGGTCTCGTCTGGCGCTTTCACTTTTTTGCCAAAATGGCGGCGAAGCTCGTCGTACCCACCGACACGGTTTTTGCCGATGAAGGTCTGCGGCGTGGTGTCCACATCATGCCGCTCCTTGAATGCATCAGTCTCTTCGCGGGTGGTCAGCCATTTGTCTTCAACGTTATAACCAGCACGTTCGAGCATATCGACCGACTTCAGACCGAAGGGACACAGATGCTTTTTCATGACCATTCGATACACAGTGGCCTTGGCTTTGTCTGTCGAGTCGGTTGCCTTTGCCGTCGCATCAGGGGACGAATCAGGTCTTGCCGATTCTTCAGTGGTGGGTTCTGGTATTACGGGTTCCGATGACATGTGCCTCTCCTTTTCGATCTGGGCCTACTTCATCTGGCAAGCCAAGCGCTAAGAGGTTCCTTGCGAGCTCAGGCCCGCTCGCTAAACTGGGGGGCATCTCAAACAACAGGGAGGTTGCCAATGAAAACCATAGGTCTGATCGGGGGCATGAGCTGGGAGTCCAGCCAGACGTATTATCGGCTGATTAACCAGGGTGTCAGGGACCAGTTGGGTGGGCTGCATTCGGCCCGATTGGTGCTTTACAGCGTTGACTTTGCCGAGATTGAAACACTGCAACACCAGGGTGACTGGGACGCCACAGCAAAGATGCTGGGCGAGGCGGCCAGGGCGCTGGAGGGGGCAGGTGCAGACTTTCTGGTGCTGTGTACCAACACTATGCACAAGGTCGCTGCGCAAATCGAACAGGCCGTAAATATCCCCCTTGTGCATATAGCGGATGCCACTGCCGCCGTGCTCAGGCATGAAGGGATCACGTCGGTCGGCTTGCTCGGTACGCGATTCACCATGGAGCAGGCTTTCTATCGCGAGCGCCTTGAAAATCAGGGTATTCAGGTACTGGTACCGGACGAGCCCCAGCGGGAACGGGTGCATTCGGTGATTTATAACGAGTTGTGCCTGGGCCAGATCAGGGATGATTCGAAAAAGACCTATCTTGAAGTAGTGGGCTCCTTGGCGGACCGCGGCGCCCAGGGCGTCATTCTGGGCTGCACAGAGATAGGCCTGCTTATTCAGGCTGCGGACACAGCCGTTCCACTGTTCGATACCACCGCGATTCATGCCCGGCAGGCTGTCAGCTTTGCCCTAGGCGGCAAATTGCCGGAATAAGGCTGCGGCCAGAATGCCCGCTGCAATGGCGGGGAGCGGCTTTTTTACCAGCAGCATCATGATTGCGGTGGTCAGCAGCGCCAGCCGGGCAGCGTTATCGCCTTCCACCGCCAACGGAGCCAGGAGTGCGACCAGTACGGAGCCGGACACCGCGTGAATAAATTGCTTTACCCGGTAGCCGATAGGCACGAATGACATGACGTACACGCCGCCCCAGCGCGTGGCCAGGGTCACCAATGCCATTGCCAGAATGACCAGCAAGGCGCCCATTCCGCCCGTTTCGACACTCATGCTTGCCTCACCCAGAAGGTGCCCACCAGGCCACCGGCCAACGCGCCGACCACAACATGACTGTTCTCGGGCAGGTACCAGTAGGCCAGCAGCGAGCAGCCGGCGGCGACGGACCAGATAACCAGCATCCGCAGGTTCTTCTCGCCGCCAACTACCATAGCAAGCAAAAAGCAGCCCATGACCATGTCCAGACCAAAGCTCTTGGGGTCGCTGACAAGATTGCCAAAAGACGCTCCGAGCCAGGTGCCGAATATCCAGAAGCTCCAGAGTGCCAAACCTCCGCCGAATAACAGGCCCAGTCCCGGTTGCCCGCGGGTGAAGGCCTGCATCGACATCGCCCAGTTGGCATCGGAAGCGATCAACATCACGCCATAGCGCTTTGCTGGCGGCAGTTGGCTAAGCCAGGGGTAGAGCGTTGCCCCCATTAGCAGGTGCCGCGCATTAATTGCAAACACCGTGATCAGTAGCGTGAACAAGGGTACCTGGGGGCCCCACAGATCAAGGGCTGCGAACTGCGAGGCACCGGCGAAGACCAGCGTGCTCATCGCCATGATCATCGGATCACTGAGGCCGGCCTGGGTCGCCGCCAGGCCAAAAGCGGCACCGAAGGCGACCACAAATATGGAGATTGGAGCCAGCTGTTTAAAGCCATCCCATATCAATTGCCTGTCTAGCTGATGCAGCTGCCTATCGGCGCTTGCCATACATCTCCCCTGGGTTCCTTGTGCACAGCATTCTACTGTATCGCGCGCTCGATGAACCTGCTTTGGCAGGCAGCAGGGCTGTATGTGGGTTTTTCGTGCTTGATGCCTTTTTCTCAATCGGCTAGAGTCGAGCCAATTCAACGGAGATTTCCATGTCAATGCTGCCTGTACATCGTGTTACTGCCTGCCGTGCCCCGAGCATCGGTAGCGAGTTTTCGCGCGTGACATCTGTAGCTGTAGTTGGATATTTCTATTTTGGGTATTGGTTTAGCCGCATGCGCGCCTGATACCCCACAGGCGCCCGGTTCAAGGGTCGCCACCAGCAGTTTCATAACCCCGGTCGGCTTCCCGCCCGGGGTTTTTTATTGGTTGATTATTGATATTCATCTACTGCCAACGAGGCTCACATCATGTCGATTTATTGCAGCTGTAACGCTTATTCCTATCGTAACTGGCGATTTAGCGGCGCCTTGCGCGCTGCAATCCGACATCCAGACCGAACGCCAAACAGACATTGAAAAATCGTGGCGAAACAACGCCACGCAAGGAACCTAGCATGAACGCCAATCTCGCTACGCTTCACACCAGCACCCCCAGCGACCTGACGCTGATTGACAATACTCTGGTCGACCCCGCCCGCACTCCAGCTCTGCGCCGCACTGTCCCTCTGCCTACGCCAGCACAGTTGCGGGAACGTTTGCCTTGCCACCCGGCCTTGGCCCACCAGATCAACCAGCAACGTGAGGCTATCCGCGCCGTGCTCAACGGTATTGATGATCGCCTATTGGTCATTGTCGGCCCCTGTTCCCTGCATGATCCGGATTCAGCCGTCGAATACGCGCAGCGGCTCGCTGAACTAGCCCATAGAGTCGGCGATCACCTGCTGCTGGTGATGCGCACCTACGTGGAGAAGCCGCGCACGACCATTGGCTGGAAGGGGCTGATGTACGATCCGCACCTGGATAACAGCAGCGATATGGCCGAGGGTCTGGCCCTCTCACGCCGTCTTATGCTCTCCATTGCAGAGTTGGGACTGCCGGTAGCGACCGAACTGCTGCAGCCGATGGCGGCAGGCTACCTGGATGATCTGCTGGGTTGGGCAGCCATTGGTGCGCGCACCAGTGAGTCGCAGGTTCATCGGGAAATGGTCAGTGGGCTGGCGCTGCCGGTTGGCTTCAAGAACGGCACTGATGGCAGCCTGGGTATTGCCTGTGACGCCATGCGCTCTGCAGCGCATCCGCACCAGCACTTCGGTATGGACAATCACGGCCAGCCTGCCCTGATCCACACACAGGGCAATGCTGATACCCACCTGGTGTTGCGTGGCGGACATGGTGGGCCAAACTACCAGCCCTCGGCAGTTGCAGCAGCCAGGCAAACGTTGGAAAAACAGGGGCTGGCACCGCGAATAATCGTCGATTGCAGCCATGCGAACAGCAACAAGAACCCGATGCTTCAGCCGGCGGTGTTGCAGTCGGTTATTGATCAGCGCAAGGCCGGGGACAGAAGCCTGCGGGGCGTCATGCTCGAAAGTCATCTGTTTGATGGTAATCAGCCGATGGGAGCTGATCTGAAATACGGAGTATCAGTCACTGACGCCTGTATTGGCTGGGCTGGCACCGAGAGTGCGCTGCTCGATGCCGCTGAAGCGGCGCAGATCTGAATGCTCATCAGTCAAAGGCTTTTGGGCGATCTGCCTCGCGACGCAGCATCGGCCGTAACACCAGAGGTGCTAACAGGCTGGTGATCGCGGTCACCACCACTAATGCTGCGTAGAGCTGCTCGCTCAGCACCTCCAACTGCTTGCCCTGCTGGGCCACCACCATGGTGATTTCAGCGCGGGGCACCATGCTTACGGCCAGCAGCATGGCGCTACTGCGCCCGATCAAAGGCCAGGCCGAGAGGCCTACGCCGACCAGTTTGGTGCCAATGGCCACTGCAGCCAGGATCAGCCCCCAGGTCCAGCTGTCTGCCAATGCCTGCAGTTCTATCTCGCGGCCAATACCGATAAAGAAGAAGGGCGCCAGAAGTGCGTAGATGTCTTCATAATTGGCTTCGCGATTGACCGCTTCGGGATCGCGGCTGAATACCAGGCCAGCAAACAGCGCGCCCACCGCCATCGAGAAACCCAGCCAGCCGGAAATGGCTGCGATCAGCACGGCAAGGCCAAGCATGGTTTGCATAACGCCGGAGTCGGTTTCCAGGCGTCGACTCCAGTGGGTAATTGGCTTCTCCATATATTGGCTGAACAGCAGGCAGCCTGCGGCGAACAGCGTGAACTTGATGGCGTAATTCCATGCTGTGCTCCCCAGGATACTCCACACCTGGCCGTTGGCCTGTTGCAGCGTCGGGATGATCGCCAGCAATAACCCCATCAGCACCACGCCGGCAATATCATCCAATTCAGCCACATCAAGAAGCAGCCGGCCGTTGTGGGTATCCACCAGACCTTGCTCCTCCCAGGAAGCAAGGGATACCCCTACACTGGTTGCGGTCATTGCCACGCCGACAGCCAGAGAGGCGATCAGCTCGAGCCCAAGCGCATAGCGGGCGGTCACATAGCCGAGTACGGCCGCCAACGTCAGGTTGGCGATACCGATGATCGACGCTCGTGGCAGTTACCAGTGCGCCTATGACAACGATTTCAGCTGCGGAATTGTCTTCCACGATCAGTTCCTCTTTCTCTTTTAGGTCTTAGCCTAGTAACCATGCCAAGGGAGGGCAAAGCCGGGGAATTCAGGGTACAATCTTGCTTCCTTTCTGGCTCCAACGCCCCATCTCGGCCCCGCTGCCGACTGTTGCAACCGGCGCGCTTTGCCGCGCCGTGATCGGCGCCAACCCGTCGAGGTCGCTTTTGCAGGCAAACGCTCCCTCATATGTCGTCAACCGAACATGAGAGTACACATGACCGAAACATCCAAAGATGTCCCCAACACCCTGTTTATTGAAGTATCCGGATCTGGCCTGCCGGAGGTCGATGGTCTCTACGTACCGTCCGAGGCGCCACCCACCACATCCGAGTCCGGTGTTGTTTCCAGCCAGGGCTACTGGAATGGCAAGATGGCCTGGGACCGGGCCGACGGCAAGGCAGCGAGAAGTCCGGCGATTTCCTACTCCAACAGCTACAAGTCCTGGCGCATCAGCCGTCTGGATGGCCATTTGGCTTACGAGATCACCTGTGAAGACGAGTTACCCCCAACCGACCGGGAGTGGAATGTCTACAAGATGGGCGTAGCGCCCGCGCCCAAGGTCGTGATTCATCACTGTGATCCGCGTGAGCCTTGCCCGAAGCCCAATGTGGTCTTTGTGCTTGGCGGCCCCGGTGCAGGCAAGGGCACCATGTGCGAGTTGGCGGAAATTCAGCTTGGCTGGACCCACCTGTCCACCGGCGATTTGCTGCGTGCAGAGCAGCAAGCCGGGGGGCCAACAACCGAGATCATCAAGGAATACATCGCCGCCGGTAAACTGGTGCCCAACGAGATTGTTGTGCGTCTGCTCAAGGACGCCATGGAGCGCACCACCCGCACCACCGGCAAGGTCAATTTCCTGATCGATGGCTTTCCCCGCTCGCTCTCCAATCTGGAAGCCTGGTACGAGGTCTTTGGTCGCGAAGCCGAGCTGCCCGTCATGCTGTATTTCGAATGCCCGTTCCCGGTACTTGAACAGCGCATTCTGGGCCGTGCCAAATACTCGGGCCGCGCCGATGACAACGTCGAGGCAATGAAGCTGCGGTTCGATACCTTCAAGGAAGAAACCCTGCCAACCGTCGAGCTGTTCAGGTCGAAGGGCAAATGCGTGGAACTCGACACCAGCCAGGATCGCGAGGCGGTCTATGCCCTTTTGCGTGGCGAACTCGCCGCTTACACCGAGCAGCAACTGATGGACGAGCCGCTTACCGACAAGTCCGAGATGTTGCTGGGGCTGCGGCCTTACCCCCGGGATGCCTGATCACTTGCGCTGAACAGTGAAATTTATCTCCTGCACCGGTAGAATCGCGGGTTTTCCGAACCCCGACTACCGGATGTACGTATGAAGCTTCTCCACGAACTGATCCACCCCGAGCTCACCAGCCGTGAGGGCCGTATTCTCAGGCGGCATGCTGCGCGTGGCATCGTGTTGCGTGAAGACCGGATTCTGCTGCTGTTTACCGAGCGCTATAACGATTTCAGCTTGCCTGGCGGCGGTATAGACGAGGGCGAGGATATAGCCGTAGCGCTGGTTCGCGAACTGGAAGAAGAAACCGGCGCCCGTGACGTGCAGGTCAAGGAGCATTTCGGATTTATCGAGGAATACCGCCCGCACTGGAAGCCTGATTACGATCTGATGCACATGACCTCACATTTCTTTGTGTGTGACGTCGCGGCGGATCTGGTGGACTCGCGGATGGAGAGCTATGAGATTGCCAACGGCATGCGGCCCATGTGGATTTCTGTCAATGAGGCTGTGAGCCACAACCGCCAGGTAATGACCCGCCAGGAGAAATCCATGGGTCAGTCGATCCAGCGGGAAACCTTCATGCTGGAGAAGATTGCCCGCGAGCTGGTTGAGCAGTTCGATCCGGTCGCCTGATTAGCGCTACTCCCGCCCAACAGTTAACCCGTACGCGCAAAGCCGAATAGCTCTGTGAGGGGATGTGAGCGACCTTCAATATGGGCTCTCAACAAGCCCGCCCCAATCATGCTGTAACTGATTCCATTGCCGCCGTAAGCCATCGCAAATTGTACCCGCGGGCCGTACTGAGGGTGTGCGCCGAAAAAGGGCAGTCCGTCTTCGGTTTCGGCGAAGGTACCGCCCCAACTGAAGGCCGGTTGTATCTCAAGGTCAGGCAACAGCTTTTGCACTTTCTTGCACAGGCCCTTGGCCTTGCTCTGCACCCGAGCGTCGCGCCGCGCCGGAATGTCCATATCGTCATCGTCGCCACCAACCAGAAGCCTGCCATCGCCTGTGGTACGCATATACAGATAGGGCCTGGCAGACTCCCATGCCATGGTCGAGGCCAACAGACCCAGGTCCGATTCATCGATGGGGTCGGTAATAAAGGCGTAGCTACTGCGGTTTTTGGCCACCGACTTTTTCAACCAGTTCTGGGACGCATAACCCGCTGCAATCACCACATGCTGAGCCTGAATCTGCAGGCCGGCGGGCGTGCGCAGGGTCACGCCATTCTCGGAAGGGTCGATGGTGTCGATTACCGTGCGATCAAAGACTCTGCCACCGCGTTCCGCCAGCCGCAGCAAGAGCTTGGATGCCATGCGGTAGGGGTCTACACGCGCAGCCAGTTTGGTCAGGATGGCGCAGGGTGCCTTGATACCAAAGCGCTCCTTCAGCTCCTTGGCATCCAGCCACTGCGCATCGAAACCGTGTTTGACGCGCAGCTCATATTCTTCACGTAGAACCGATTTGTGACCGCGTTTGCTGGCGTAGTACAGACTCTCCTGCATGGCAAAATCCACATCGCCCAACTCTTCGGCAAGAGCGCGCAGATCAATGATGGCGTCTGCGCACGCCTGATAGGCTTGCAGTGCATGGAATTCACCGTACATCTTAGCCAGCTCGACCATGTGGGTATCGATCTCGTACTGCAGCAGTGCGGTGCTGGCCGCAGAGCTGCCCCAGGCAACATCCCGTTGCTCGACCACCACTACATCCAGGCCATTCTTACCCAGCTCATCCGCGATCAGTGATCCTGTAATTCCCGCGCCCACTACTACTACATCGCAGCTGGTATCAGCCTTGAGCTGGGGAAATTCACACATAAGGCCATTTTTGACAGCCCAGAAGGGATAACCACTTTTCAGATCCATATCGTGTCCTTTGATGGCAGCAGGCGGGGGAGTGCTTGGCGCAAAACAGTGCAGTACACGGGATAGGAGAGGATGGAGCGGTTGAAAGTTCCGGTTGGTTCCGAGCGGTTGCCGGCTGGCAGAAATAGAAACCGGCTGGCGGGCAGCCGGCGATGAGTTGCTCAACGTTTGAGGCTGATCCACGTTGCTTCAGCGCAGGCTACACGCTGGCCGTCACTGCGAAACAGGGCGCTGCCGGCATTATGTTTGCGGCCATCGTGGCTGATTGCCCAGGCCGATACGATCAGGGTTTCCCCGGCTTGTACGGACTGCTCTAGCCGGGCGCTGTAGCGCCCCAGCAAGGCCATGTCGGAGACCGGTTTGACCGCGAAGAAGCCCGGGCAATCCAGGGCGGCCCAGAGATACTCGCTGGCAACATTGCCATCGGCGTCAGCCAGATCCGCCGCGGGCTGCCAGAGTGCAGCGACCCGCTCCTGATGCTCGCATACTTCGCCGGCGAAGATGCGCAGGCCGTCCCCGGCGTCACGGTTGGTACCGCATACAAAGCAGCCTGGCAAGTCATGGCGCACGCCGACAAAGCGTTGCTGAGCTTCTTCGGCCTCCTGCAAGGATGGCGCAGCCGGGATTTCCATATCAAAGGTGTATGGACGAGCACTGGCCAGCAGTTGCTCGCCGTGCTTCAACTGTAGTCCGTCCTCATGCTGGTGCAGTTGCAGATCGGTATCCAGGGGCGGCGGCGCGTGCAGGGTCACCTGGCAAGGCTGCTCCATGTGCCTGGCGACAAGGCCGGAAACGTAGCCCCCGTTGCCGCTGTTCGGCGGCCCGCAGAAACGCCGGGCAATATGCAGTGTTGTGCTGGTCATGTTCTCTCCGGTGTACGTGTAATGCCTCATCTTACCCGCTTGATTCTCTTCGCAGCACACAGGTGCAGCAACATCCAGACTGCTGATGTTGGTGTATTTGGCCGCGGCTCAGTTTGCCTCCCGAATTCATTGAACCGCTGCTGAACAATCTGGGTCTATCTGCTAGATCAATTCACCAACCAGACAAGGAAATGTTTGAATGAACAGCCCCGCCCCCGAAAAAGCGTCTGATTCAAAGCTGAAAGCCCACATTGATGCCCTCGAAAAACAGAGCATTGATACCGCGCCAGATGCCTCGGCAAAACGATTGCACAATGGTACCGACACGCCGTTGCCACCGGCTGACCTGCACGGAAGCTACACCAATCACCGGCCCCTTCCGACACCGGGTGTTGCGGAGCGTCGCGCCTGGATCGTCGGTGGCGGTATCGCAGGCCTGTCTGCTGCCTTCTTCCTGATTCGTGACGGTCACATGCCCGCCGCCAATATCACCTTTCTCGAGGAGCAGGGCATAGAAGGTGGCTCGCTGGATGGCGCCGGCAATCCAACGGACGGCTACATCGTGCGCGGCGGCCGTGAAATGGAGATGACCTACCAGAACTTCTGGGACGTTTTCTCCGAGATACCAGCCCTGGAGCTGCCAGCGCCATTTACCGTGCTGGACGAGTACCGCATCGTCAATGATGCCGACAAGAACTGGTCAAAAGCGCGCCTGATGGAGAAACAGGGAAAAATCAAGGATTTCTCGACCATGAACCTCAGCAAACGCCAGCAGCTGGAGATCATCAAGCTGTTGCTGGCACGCAAGGAGGATCTCGATGATGTCACCGTCGAGCAATGGTTTAGCGCAGGCTTTCTGGAAACCAACTTCTACACCCTGTGGCGCACCATGTTCGCCTTCCAGAACTGGCATTCGGCACTGGAAATGAAGCTGTACATGCACCGTTTCCTGCACCTGATGGATGGCCTTAACGACATGACGTCACTGGTCTTCCCGAAGTACAACCAGTACGACAGCTTTGTCCGGCCGCTTATGAGTTGGCTCAAGGACCAGGGCGTGAATATCGAGTACGATACCATTGTCGAAAACCTGGGAATGGTTACCCAGAATGGCATCAGAACCGTCAACAGCATTCAGTGCCGTAGCAGTGATGGCAACAAGATAGTTAATGTCGCGCCCAGTGATCTGGTTTTGGTCACCACCGGCTCGATGACCGAAGACACCGTCTACGCGGATGACGACACTGCCCCACAGCTGAATGACAGAAGCCGTGCCGGTACCGGATCCGGCTGGCAACTCTGGAAGAATCTTGCAGCACAATCGGACATATTCGGCAGGCCGGAAAAGTTTTGTGGCGACATTCCACGCTCAACATGGGAGTCGGTAACGCTCACTTGCAGGCCCTCGCCATTGATGGACAAGCTCAAGGAGCTGTCGGTCAACGACCCCTATTCGGGTTTCACGGCTTCGGGCGGGATTATTACCTTTACCGACTCCGCCTGGCTGATGAGTTTTACCTGTAATCGCCAACCGCACTTTCCCGATCAGCCTGACGACGTAATAGTGCTCTGGACCTATGCCCTGTTGATGGACAAGCCCGGCGATTATGTGAAAAAGCCAATGCCCGAGTGCACCGGCAAGGAAGTGCTGGCCGAGATGTGTTATCACCTTGGCCTGATTGACCAGCTTGAGGCTATAGTTGCCGCAACCAGATCACGTATCGCACTGATGCCCTTCATTACGTCTCAATTCATGCCAAGGGCCAGGGGCGACCGCCCACAGGTGATACCCGCAGGCTGCACCAATTTGGCATGCATGGGGCAGTTTGTGGAAACCCATAACGACGTGGTTTTCACCCTGGAAAGCTCGGTAAGGACGGCCCGTATCGGTGTTTACAGTCTTCTTGGTATCAAGAAGCAGGTCCCCGACATCTACCCCGGGCAATACGATTTGCGTCGCCTGTTACGCGCTACTCGCACGCTGAACAGTGACGAGGCATTTGTGGGGGAGGGTATTCTGCGGCGTATTCTCAGTGGCACTTATTTCGAACACGTTCTCCCACTGGGCCGGAACGAGGATGCCAGCGATCTGCACAAGCCCGGGTTGTTCGAAAGTCAGCTTCAGAGCCTTCGAACTACGCTCAAGGAAAGCCAGACAGTCGACGAAGTCAAAGGCCGGGTTCAGGATCTGGTCAACAAGCTGCGGGGTCGCAACTGACTCCATAGCTGATGCTCTAGCACCCAGGCGGCTGACCCATTCCCTCGTCAGGAACTGCGGCGGACTTGCGGCGGTAAGTACTACGCGTGCTACTGTATTTGTCCACCTGCAGAGGATGGCGAATGCAAAAGCTCAAGTGGTTTGTAGCGGGTTTGGCCCTGGCAAGTTTCGGCTGTTATGGGACCAACGGCCCCGCACCGGAAGCGGTGATACCAGAGGCTACCGAGATGGCCGCGGTCAAGGAAGCTGACTGGTACAGACCGCCCTTGGGCGTGACCTGGCAGTGGCAGCTGTATGTCAGCGATGAGCATCCGTTGAATACTGACTACGATGCCGATATCTACAATATCGACCTGTTCAACACGCCCGAATCAACTATCGACTCCCTGCAGGCGGAAGGCCGCAAGGTCATCTGCTATTTTTCCGCAGGTACTTACGAGAATTACCGTGCAGACCGCTATCAGTTCAACAATAGCGACCTGGGTGATGGCGTGCGGGGCTGGCCTGCCGAGCGTTGGCTGGATATCCGCTCAAACAACGTGCGCCGGATCATGACTGAACGACTGGACCTGGCAGCGCACAAGGGCTGTGATGCCGTAGAGCCCGATAACGTGCAGGGTTATCTGGAGGGCACCGGCTTTGCTTTAACCGCCGAGGATCAACTGGCCTATAACCGCTTTATAGCCAACGAGGCGCGTCGCCGTGGGCTTGGGGTTGGCTTGAAGAACGGCCTTGAACAGATTGAAGCCCTGGTTGATTACTTTGATTTTTCAATCAACGAGCAGTGCTTCCAGTACAACGAGTGCCACAAACTGCTGGCATTTATCCAAGCTGGCAAGCCTGTGTTGAATGCGGAATACCCGGCAGAAGATAACGATTTGTCCCGGGATGATCCATCGATCGGAGCCCTGTGCGCCGCCGCTGAGGAGTTCAGGTTCAGCACGCTGGTTTTGCCGGTCGCTCTGAATGACAGCTTTCGAATCGCTTGCCCAAGCTCAACCTGATAATCACTATAAATCGCGGATTTACCGGGTCGCGGTTGAATTTGCGGCTGTCCTGTAGCAATTGCCGCCGCTGCGCTTGGCTACATACATGGCCTCGTCGGCGAGCCGCACCAGTTGCTGTTCGCTCTGGCCGTGCTCTGGATAAATGGCAATACCCAGGCTCGGGCTGCTGATCAAGGTCTGGCCCTCCAGTTGATAGGGGTTGCTCAGGGCCGCGATTATCTTGTCGGCGACCATAGCTGCATCTCCTGGCTTGGCGATGTTGTCCAGCAAGATGGCAAATTCGTCACCGCCAAGACGGCCGATCGTGTCTGAATCACGGACACATTTTCTGAGGCGCCCAGCAACCTCCTTCAGCAAGAGATCGCCTGTGGAATGGCCATAGGTGTCGTTGATCAGCTTGAAGTTATCCATATCCAGATAAAGCACGGCAAGACGCAAAGTGCCGCGCTGCGCCCTTGTCAGGGACGCCTGCAAGCGATCCAGGAATAGCGCCCGGTTGGGCAGTTCGGTCAGTTGGTCGTATTGGGCAAGAAACTCCAGGCGGGAGTGTGTGCGCTTGCGCTCAATTGCGGTCGCCACCTGGCTGGAAACGAACTGAAGCAGTTCCAGGTCCTGATCGTTGTAACGCACGTCACCCGAATAACTCTGCAGTACCAGGGCTCCGATGATCTCGGTTCCGGCTATCAGAGGCACGCCCAGCCAGTCCAGGGAATGCTTGCCCGCCACCGTGCCTATCTTTGCCAGCAGTTGCTCGGCCGTTTCGGGTGTGAGCAACAGGGCCTTGCCTGAGCGGATAACCTCAGCGCTCAGAGTTCCCGAATCCAGTGGCTGGGATGGCGGCGGTGGATCGAACTGGTCAACGTAGTATGGGAAACTGAGTTGATTGCTGGGGGCATCGTACAGCGCCACAAAGAAATTGTCGGCGGGTAGCAATTTCCCGATGACCTGATGCACTCGCGCATAGAGCATGCGCAGATCCCCCGCCGCGTGAGCAACTTCTGATATCGCATACAGCGCTGCCTGGACTGCTTCGGCGCGTTTGCGGCCGGTTATGTCCCGTGCAACGCCAACCCTTACCTGCTCGGCATCAAGCCAGCGCGCGGACCACATCACGTGCACGATGCGCCCATCTTTGTGGACGTAACGATTTTCATGGTCCTGGGAGGGGCTACCCGAATTGATCTGCTCGACCATCTTCAGCGAATGATCGCGGTCCTCGGGGTGCATCAGCTCGAAAGCCGTGCGGCCGATCATCTCCTCGGGCCGGTAGCCGAACACCTGTTCGCTGGCTGCGCTGACTGAAAGAAACCGACCCTCGATATCTACCACGCAGACAACATCGAGTAGAAGGTCGAGCAGCTTGTCGTGAGGTAGGGGAGGGGTTGTCGTCATGGCCATTACTATACTGGGACTCTTGGACGGTTCGCTAGCGCAAAGGCGCTTTTTTGAGCGTTCGCAGCCCGCGGGAGGGCCGGGCTTTGCCTTGACCAGGGGGGCTGCAGCTAACGCAGCTGGTCAATATGGAGCTCGACTATTACAGATGTAACCTGAGCTCCCGACCGGCAACACATGACTTCCCAGGCAAAAGCAGGATAATGGCGGCCAATTCGTTTCGCTCGTCATTCTGGTGCCCCCCATGGAAATCAAGGTCAACTTTCTCGACAACCTTCGACTTGAAGCCAAGTTCGATGACTTCACGGTGGTGGCCGATCAACCCATCCGTTATAAAGGTGACGGCTCAGCGCCAGGGCCTTTTGATTACTTTCTGGCCTCATCGGCCCTGTGTGCCGCCTATTTTGTAAAGCTGTACTGCGACACCCGCAACATTCCCACCGACAACATCCGCCTGTCGCAGAACAACATCGTCGATCCGGAAAATCGCTACAACCAGATCTTCAAGATCCAGGTCGAGCTGCCCGCCGATATTTCGCCCAAGGACCGCCAGGGCATCCTGCGCTCCATCGACCGCTGCACAGTGAAGAAGGTCGTGCAGACCGGCCCCGAGTTCGTGATAGAGGAAGTCGAGAACCTGGACGCCGACGCCCAGGCGCTGCTGATGCCCCTGACCGCCGAAGGCGAGGGCACCCGAGTGTTAGGCAAGGACCTGCCGCTGGAGCAGACCATCGCCAACATGTCCGGAATTCTGGCCGATCTGGGCATGAAGATCGAAATTGCCTCGTGGCGCAATATCGTCCCCAACGTCTGGTCGCTGCATATCCGTGACGCCCAGTCGCCCATGTGCTTTACCAACGGCAAGGGCGCGACCAAGGAGGCCGCGTTGGCCTCGGCGCTGGGCGAGTTTATCGAACGGCTGAACTGCAACTTCTTCTACAACGACCAGTTCTGGGGTGAAGAGATTGCCAATGCGCCCTTCGTGCATTACCCCAACGAGCGCTGGTTCAAGCCCGGTCGCAAGGATGCACTGCCCGCCGAGATACTCGACGACCACTGTCTGGAGATCTACAACCCTGACGGCGAGCTGCGTGGCTCACATCTGATCGACACCAATTCCGGCAACACCGAGCGAGGCATCTGCTCGCTGCCCTATGTGCGCCAATCAGACGGGGAGGTGGTGTATTTCCCCTCCAACCTGATCGAGAACCTGTTTCTCAGCAACGGCATGAGCGCCGGCAACACCCTGGCAGAGGCCCAGGTGCAATGCCTGTCGGAAATCTTCGAGCGCGCGGTCAAACGCGAAATCCTCGAAGGCGAGATGGCTCTGCCGGATGTGCCGCAGGAGGTGCTGGCGAAATACCCCGGCATCCTAGCCGGCATTCAAGGCCTGGAAGAGCAGGGCTTTCCGGTGCTGGTCAAGGATGCGTCCCTGGGCGGCCAGTTCCCGGTCATGTGCGTGACCCTGATGAACCCGCGCACCGGTGGTGTGTTCGCCTCCTTTGGTGCCCATCCCAGCTTTGAAGTCGCGCTGGAGCGCAGCCTTACCGAATTGCTCCAGGGTCGCAGCTTTGAGGGCCTGAACGACCTGCCCCAGCCGACCTTTGAAAGCCAGGCGGTTACCGAGCCGAACAACTTCGTTGAACACTTTATCGATTCCAGCGGCGTGGTCTCCTGGCGCTTCTTCAGCGCCAAGGCAGACTTCGAGTTTGTCGAATGGGATTTTACTGCCGAGGGCGAGCAAGCCAACGCAGAAGAGGCCGCCACCCTGTTCGGCATCCTCGAAGAGCTGGGCAAGGAGGTCTACATGGCCGTGTACGACACTCTCGGCGCCAACGCCTGCCGCATCCTGGTGCCCGGCTATTCCGAGGTGTATCCGGTCGATGACCTGATCTGGGACAACACCAACAAGGCGCTGCTGTTCCGCTCCGACATTCTCAACCTGCACAGCCTGGACGACGACAGCCTGCAGGCGCTGATCGAGCGTCTGGATGAAAGCGAGCTGGATGACTACACCGACATCAAAACTCTGATCGGCATCGAGTTTGACGACAACACCGCCTGGGGCCAGTTGACCATTCTCGAGCTGAAACTGCTGATTCACCTGGCCCTTGAGCAATTTGAAGAGGCCAAAGAGCTGGTCGAAGCCTTCCTGCAGTTCAACGACAACACCGTCGAGCGGGGCCTGTTCTACCAAGCACTGAACGTGGTGCTGGAAGTGGAGCTGGACGACGAACTGGACCTGGGCGATTACGAAATAAACTTCCGCCGCATGTTCGGCAATGAGCGAATGGAGGCGGTGCTTGGCTCTATGTACGGTAGCGTACGCTTCTATGGCCTTGAGCCCACCAGCATGAAGCTGGAAGGACTCGAGCGACACCAGCGCCTGGTGGAGAGCTACAAGAAATTACACCAAGCGCGGGCATCCGTCGTTGAGTAGGTAGTGATGTTGCCGGATCAATCGGCGTCCGCTTTCCAGGCGCCTACTGACCCAAGGAACACATCTACCCTGTCAAAACCCTGCGTCTTCAGCCAGCCCGCCGCCACACTGGCACGGGCGCCGCTGGCGCACATCACCGTGTAGGCGCGGGTGGGATCGAGATCGCGCCAATGTTTATTCAGGTGCCCAACGTAGATGTGTCGCGCAGCTTCGATTGGGTAGGCGTCTACCTCGTCGGCAGCCCGCACATCCAGCAGTGTCCAGTCGCCTGATTGCTCGGTCATGCGTGCCTTGACGCAGGCGACATCTACCAAAGACATCGATGCAAAATCCTGTCCGTTGGCAACTGATCCAACCATATTGGTAAAGGCCCCGACAATATGGTCAAAGCCGGTGCGGCGCAGATGGGTAGCCGCCACGCAAGCTTCATCCATCGATTCCGATACCAGTGCGATGCGGTCGGTTTCCTGCAGAAACCAGCCGGCAAAGGCAGTGATCATGCCAGCAGGAATGCACAGGGCGCCCGGCCAGTGTGCCCCGGCAAACGCGGCAACACTGCGCGTATCGATAACGTAATCCGCACCTGCCTTTTTCAGCCCGGCAAGGTCCAAGGGTACCGGCATTGCAATGTGTGGCATGGCGCTCCCACCCTCCACATTCAAGCGCTCCATGGTGCT
Source organism: Halopseudomonas salina (assembly GCF_014637955.1). Lineage (NCBI taxonomy): Bacteria > Pseudomonadati > Pseudomonadota > Gammaproteobacteria > Pseudomonadales > Pseudomonadaceae > Halopseudomonas > Halopseudomonas salina. The sequence continues at coordinate 619,036 of NZ_BMFF01000001.1, forward strand.
GAAGTAGGGCGGTAGGTAGTGGTTTTCGGCCACTTTAGTGGCGATGAACTCGTCACGATCGGTGATTTTCATCGATGGATTATTCGTGCGCTCATGGCCTATGGTAGAAAACTCGCGATCGGCCATGCCCGCGCCGCAGACCGATCCGGCCCCATGCGCTGGATATATGATGGTCTGGTCACCCAGTTTCTCCAATTTGCGCAGGCTGTCGAACAGCAGCCCGGATACCTCACGCGCACGGTCGGGGTAGAAATCAGTCCGGCCTACATCACCCACAAACAGAGCATCGCCAGTGAATACGCCTACCGCTCCCTGATCAAACTCGGAGTCGAAGAGTGCAAAGGCCAGGTGGTCGTCGGTATGGCCGGGTGTTTCCAGTACACAGATCCGTGCCGCGCCTATGTCGAAGCTATCACCCTCACGGGTCGTCTCGGCATAGCGCACCGGTGCGGCAGGATTCGGGCCGTGCCATACCTTTGCGCCGGTCAGCTCGGCCAGTACTGGTGCACCCGATATGAAGTCTTCGTTACGGTGGGTCTCGAAAATATGGGTAATCTGCATGCCGCGGGCTCGGGCACGCTGGATATAGGTGTCGCAGTCACGCTGGGGGTCGATTACCACCGCCGCGCCGTTGCTGCCGACCAGATACGACAGCTGCGACAGGCCTTCGGTTTTGATGGTTTCAATAATCACGGAATAGCCTTCTTTTGGGGATCTATCCCTCTGTGACTCGGTGTTTCTTGAATCGTTTCTGCTTTCTCTGCAAAGGCATCCACTGGAGCACGGATGCCAACTGAGCTTTACTGTGAACAGCGTTTCCCAATGTAGTAGCCACCTGTTACCCGCAGGCCGGCATAGAAGTGCATGCTGGTCTCACCAATAGAGGAGAGCGAAACATGTCCGCCAAGAAATTATTGCTGCTGGCCGGTGATTACACCGAAGATTACGAAACCATGGTGCCGTTTCAGGCCCTTACCATGCTTGGATATGAAGTGCATACCGTCTGCCCGGATAAAAAGTCAGGGGATACGGTGCGTACCGCGATTCATGATTTCGAGGGCGATCAGACCTACACCGAGAAGCCGGGCCACAACTTCGCGTTGAACTACGATTTCGACCAGGTGAAGGTCGAGGACTATGTCGGCCTCGTAGTACCCGGCGGACGTGCCCCGGAATACCTGCGCCTGAATGACCGGGTTATCGAGATTGTTCAGCAGTTCGACAAGGCGCAGAAGCCAATCGCCGCCGTTTGCCATGGCGCGCAAATCCTCGCCGCAGCGGGTATTCTCAAAGGCCGTGAATGCAGCGCCTACCCAGCCTGTGGTCCTGATGTGAAAATGGCCGGCGGTACCTATATGGATATTCCGGTGGATCAAGCTCACACTCAGGGCAATCTGGTCACAGCCCCGGCATGGCCCTCGCACCCAGCCTGGCTGGCAGCGTTTGTCAAACTGCTGGGCGCTCAGATAACGCTGTAATCGGGATAATTAATCAACAGGTGGTGGCCCCATGTGTGAGCTCTACGTCAAAGCTGATCCGATTCTGTATGAATCACGCTCCCGCTCACTGCGCATCCGCGGCGTAGTCACCACCCTGCGACTGGAAAACCAGTTCTGGCAGATTTTGCAGGAGATTGCCGAGGTTGATGGCATGACCACCAACCAGCTGATTACCAAGCTGTACGACGAGATAATGGAGCTGCGCGGCGAAGTGGTGAACTTCGCCTCGTTCCTGCGTGTCAGTTGCACCCGCTATCTGACGCAGCGCGAGGCAAGACCGGTGCCGTTGTCAGTTGTCCGATCATCAGTCGGGTAGGTCTGCCGGGTGAGCTGACACTTCAGCTCGCCTGATTGTTCTGCCGATATATAGCGCTGTACGACGCGGCCATAGCTGCCATCGGTAACCAGTTGTTGTAATACATCCGCGTAGGCCTGAACAAAGGCCAAGTCGTTTGATCTTTTGCTGAAAGCCACCTCTGCGGCATCATCGGAGACGATCACGTTAGTAGCCTTGATGCGCCCACTCAGCCCCAGATTCTGAACTTCGTAGGCCCCGGTGCGCTCGTCGGCAATCACCCCGTCGATTCGACCTCTTTCCAGCATGCGCCACAGATTCTCACGTTTGGCCAGAACGGTTACTCGTGCAGCGAAGTGGGGGTCGTCCATGACTTGCTGGAAGTCCGACCCGTAATACACCCGGATCTGAGCCCCAAGTCGAAAATCGGTATTCATAAGATCTGTGAGCCGTGTTACTGGCCACTTCGCCAGCGCTCGCTCGTGCATAAAAAGAATGTTGTGCGACACAGGTATCACGGGACCGGAAAAATACGCATATTCTTCACGCTCCGGACGAGGAAAAGTCCCCGGCAGAACATCCAGCCGGCCCAGCTCCAACTCCCTGAGCGCTCTGGCCCACGGCAACTTGCGCATCGTGACGCTGCAGCCCAGGCGTTCCAGGGCGATGCGGTTGATCTCGACATAGATGCCGGTAATTTCTCCGTCGGGCATCTGCATGCTGAACGGCGGATCATCATCCCAGCGCAGGGTCTTTTCACACTGGGCGGAGGCCAGCCCGGTCCAGCAGGCCAGCAGCAGGGCGATTACCACGTGGTGGCGGGGGCGTGCTGAGCGAATCGCTGCGGTCGTCGTCAAGATCGTCATCCGTGCAGATCTGATTGTGTTTTCACGGGCCTGGGGGTACCTGACGCTTGTGCTCGGTGGCATCGTAATACCTGACGATTATCTTCGCCGCCGCTTCATCAACCGGCTCGCCAAGCAAAAACGCATCTATCTGTTCGTAGGGCACCCCGTGGGCCTCCTCATCCGGCCTCCCAGGCTGCAGCTCCTCCAGGTCGGCGGTGGGCACTTTTCCGACCAGTTGTGCCGGCGCACCCAGTTCTGCCGCCATGTTGCGCACCTGACCCTTGGTCAGCCCGGTCAGCGGTGCCAGGTCACAGGCGCCGTCGCCAAACTTGGTGAAAAAGCCCATTACCGCCTCGGCTGCATGGTCGGTACCCACCACCAGACCATTGGTGAAGTTGGCCAAAGTGTACTGCGCGATCATGCGCGAGCGGGCCTTGACGTTACCTTTCACAAAATCATGCTTGGCAGACTCGGTCGGCTCGTCGGTAAAGCACGCCATCATTGCATCCACAGCGCCTTTGATATCGACCTTACGCAGCTGATCGGGCTTGATAAAGTCCAGCGCAGACTGGGCGTCGTGTTCATCAGCCTGTACGCCGTATGGCAAGCGCATGGCATAGAAAGTGGCGTCATAGCCATCGGCACGCAGCGACTCGACAGCCAACTGGCAAAGCCTGCCGCAGGTGGTTGAGTCGACACCGCCGCTGATCCCGAGCACCAGTGATCGCACACCAGCGCCGCGCAAGGTGTTCTTGATGAAATCAACACGTCGCTCAATCTCCTGCTGGAGAGCGACGGACCCCTTGAGGTCAGGATTTACCTGCAATGCGCCGCGAATTTCAGCGCTACGACTTGCTGCAGTGCTCATGATTGTCTCCTTGGTATCTGATACCGGGAAGCTTGAAAATTCTGATCAACCAACACCATAAACGAGGTTGAGGTGTACACCAAGAGTGAACTCGTTGCTTAGGGTGTCAAAACCGGAACCTCTCTGCGGTGCAGTTTTGGCGGATTACATCACAGCCTGAACATATTGTCGTTGGAAAGCGCAGGTCGGTATGGGAGCCTTGCTCAGCGCCAAAAGGAGTGCGTCCTCACTCTGCTGAATCACTACTTTGCGCTGTCACAACCTAATTCCGACCTTCTTGCCCAGTCCCCCCTGGAGATTCTGCATGTCACGGCATGAACCCGCCACTGTAGCCTTCGCGGCGGCAGCAGATCGCGCATCTCTGTCCCTGGGTATGAGCGCTCGCGCCCTAATGGCGATGGTAGCCGGGGTTTTGTTGGGTGCCCCCTGGTTTGACCAGGGGCTTTACTGGACCGCCTGGCTCGGCGCCGTACCGCTCCTGTTTGCACTGCGGGACGTTCGCCTGCGCTCGGCATTGTGGCTCGGATGGCTCGCAGGCACAGTTTATTACGCCATAGCCACGTACTGGATTGTCGATTTCGTTATCAATTTGCGCGGCTTCAGCTGGGCTGTTGCCGTTTTGCTGGGCATGGTCTTCTGGTGTTACGCCGGTCTGTCGATCGGTCTGTCCTGTTTGCTGTTTCGCTGGGTGGCTCGCCATTTACCCCGTTGGGAGCTGCTGAGCTTTCCGGTTTGCATGGTCGTACTCATGGAAATCTACCCGCTGCTGTTCGGCACCTATTACGCCGAGGCCCAGGCCCAGTTTTTACCGGGCCTGCAGGGCGTTTCGCTGTTGGGCATTCAGAGTATGGATATGCTCATGATGCTCGTGGGAGTCCTGGTGTTCACGCTATTGACCGGCCATGGCCGCACACAGCGCACGGGAGTCCTGTTGGCGACCAGCGTATTGGTAGCCTGGTTCGCCTACGGCTTTATTACCCTGTATGTGTGGGACCAACGCATCCTCGCTTGGGAAACCCGCAAGATCGGACTCGTGCAGCCCAACGACGCAGTTACTCTCGATGTGCCAGAGCCGCCCAGGGGATTTACCCGCGAATACCCGCCAGAGCTCGCCGCCACCCAACGCCTGGCAGCCGCCGGGGCAGAGTGGGTGGTCTGGCCGGAGGCACGATACAAGGGGTATTTTGATAAGCCCTCCGTGCGTCTGGGCTACGCCGAAGTACTCACCAGGCTGGGCATACCTCTGGTACTGCATGATGCCGAGCGCGCCTGGGCCGATGATGACTACGCCGATTACAACTCTCTGGTGCACCTGGATGCCCAAGGCGCGCAGGCAGGCGTGTATCGCAAGATGCTGAGGATGCCCCTGGGTGAGTATTTGCCGGACTTCTTCAGGCTGCCGGGCATTGGTTGGGTGACGCGGCGCTTTTTTGGAGAGTTCGTGCGCCCATTGCAGCCAGGCACGGTACACGAAGAATTTGAAATCAACGGCATGCGTATTCAGCCGAAGATCTGCTACGAAGCGGCATTCCCTCGCTTTATCGCCGAGGCGGTAGGCACGGACGCAGCGGGCAAGGTATTGCTGTTCGTCTCCCAGGACAACTGGTTTGGTGAGACAGCCCAGCCGTTTCAGCATGCCGCCATGTCCGTGGTGCGGGGCGTCGAAAACCGCGTACCGATCGTCCACCTGATCAATAACGGACCCTCCGTGGTTGCCGCACCCAATGGGCGTATCACCGCACGTACGCAGGCTTTTGCAAAATCGGAAATCGTGGCCTCCATGCCATTCTCAGAGAAACATGGCGGCAGTTTTTACAGTCGTAACCCACTGGTGCTGCAATACCTGCAGTACAGCGTATTGGGTATGCTGGTGTTGATGGTTCTGATCAGGCGCAAGGCTGACGCCGCGCAAAACGTCAAAGGAAGACAGGAATGATCCTCAAAACGATAAAGAAGTTGTTCTCAGGCACTGTATATGTGCGCATCTGCGCGGACCGCTTGCGTGTACACCATCTGGAAGACGGCGCCGTGTTTGATCAGCCGCCGTTCATCGCATTGGATACCACCAATCCACGCAAGGTGACCATCAAGGCGATCGGAGACGAGGCCCATGCCCTGCAGGCAGATAGTCGATTCACCGTCACTAATCCCTTCTCCCATCCCCGATTGCTGGTGAGTAACTTCGGTAACGCCGAGCGGGTACTTACCCACGCGATACGCGAGGTACACCAGGCACAATTCATCACCCCCAGCCCCGTCGTCATAATGCATCCGCTGGAAAAGCTCGACGGTGGGCTGACCGACATCGAGTGCCGCGTATTTCGTGAACTTGCGATGGGCGCAGGGGCGAGGGAAGTGCACCTGCATGTCGGTGATGCGCTATCGCTTACCCATTTCAACTGGGACCAGATACGCTCACCAGACCAGGGCTAAGCCGGGAAGCCTTCCCAGGAAAACAAAAAAGCCCGCCGGGAGGCGGGCTTTATTACCAACGCATGGGCATCGACCAGCGATGCCCTGGTGCGCTTTACTCCATCGACGAACGCGGTGCTACACGCTGGTCATTATTGGAGATGGTTACTTCCACGCGGCGGTTCTGGGCCCGACCGGATGCCGAACCGTTGCTGGCGACGGGGTATTGCTCGCCGTAGCCGACAACCTGCACCCGCTGGGAATCAACACCTGCACGGGTCAGCGCACGGTGCACCGACTCGGCACGGCGCTGCGACAGCTGCTGGTTGTAGGAATCGGCACCGGTACTGTCGGTATAGCCCTCAACCACCAGCTGGCGCTCGGGATTGTCATTCAGAAAACTGGCAAGCTTCTGCACGTCGCGCTGGCCCGACGGCTTGAGATCAGACTTGTCGACGTCAAACAGCACGTCACCCAGGGTAACCAGCGTACCGCGTGCGGTCTGCTTAGCCTCTAGCTCGTCCTGTAACCTGCGGATCTGCTCCTCACGTGATGCCAGTTGCTGCTCACTTGACTTCAGCTGTTGCTTGCTTGATTGCAGTTGCTGCTCACGTGAAGACAATTGAGCTTCGGCGCGCTTGGCAGCGGATTGCTCCAGCTCTACCTCGGCAGACCGCAAAGCGATGGTCTGCTCGGCCAGCTCAATGCGGCGCTTGGCTACATAAGAGAGTTGGTCGACGCGCTCCTTGTCACCTTTCTCAAAGGCCTGGCTGGCCTGATCGACAGCCTGGCCAGCGTCTTCGGTTTCCAGTGCGGCCATCTGGCTGGCGCGGGGGTCGCTTTGCAGTTGGGCATATTGCGCCTGAGCCTGCTCCAGATTGCTGTTGGGCTGTGAAGCACAGGCAGACAGGCCGATGGCCGCAGCGAGCACGGTGGAAATAGTCATTAATTTGTTCATAGTGGGTAATCCTTGGCTGAAGGCGATTGGGAAATGGACGTCTTGATCACTCGGCGCTGCGCATACCCTCTTCGCGCAGATCCTCTATCCCCTGGTTGGCGTCCTTCAGGGCCTTTTGGGTCTTGGCGGCCCGTGCCTTGCGCTCGGCAACCCGTGCATCCCACTCGGCCTGTTCGGCGAGTACGCGAGCCTTGTCATAGTCCTTTTCCTGCATTGCCATTTCGGCCTGCTTCCACTTTTCCCGTGCGGAACGCATCTCTACCGCTGAATATTCAGTAGCCTCGGCACTGACTGCGCTATTCACCGCTGATTCGGTCAGGGCGAACTGGGCAGTGGGGGGATTGCCCGCGCAACCCACTAGCAGCAGACCACCCAAAGCCACAGCTGCCAGCATGGGCAGTCGGAAATGCGATAGGGGGTTTTTGATGGTGTTCATGTTCATGATCAGTCTCCAATGGAAATCTCGCCTGACGGATCAGAACAGCGGCCGCAAGCATTTTTTTGATTCTTTTGATTCATAGCCGATCATCTGCTTCCGGGCCGGACATACAGGGATTTCTGGCAAAGGTGTAGACACTGCCTTCTGACAATCGTTCCACTTTAAAAGCAAACTAAAGGCTCCAGAATGCGCCTTTGAAGCCATACGCCTGATACAGATGGCGTAATCCCTCGCCTCCACCTCGGCCAAGGCGCCAACGGCCAGGCATAAGGTTGAAAGGGGGCTCTAGCTTCCCGGTCATTGTCGCCACAAGGTGCACCCTTGGCCTCATGCCGTTACAATTCGCTCTTTGCCCCAAACGGTTGCCGCCATGTCCCTGCCTGCCCACCACATCGAACTGCTCAGCCCGGCGCGTGATGCCGACATCGCCCGTGAGGCCATCCTGCATGGCGCCGACGCGGTGTATATCGGCGGCCCCGGTTTTGGCGCGCGGCACAACGCAGCCAACAGCGTGGCAGACATCGCAGCGCTGGTGCCCTTTGCCCATCGCTACCACGCGCGGGTCTTCGTCACGCTGAACACCATCCTGCATGACAACGAACTCGAGCCGGCGCGCCAGCTGATTCATGAGCTTTACGATGCCGGAGTCGATGCGCTGATCGTGCAGGACATGGGCATCATGGAAATGGATATTCCCCCGATCGAGATACACGCCAGCACCCAGTGCGATATCCGCACCCTGGAGAAAGCGCGTTTTCTCGGGCAGGCCGGATTCTCCCAACTGGTGCTGGCGCGCGAACTGAGCCTGCAGCAGATCCAGGCCATTCACCAGGAGGTGGACACACCGCTGGAGTTCTTTGTGCACGGTGCGCTGTGCGTGGCCTTCTCCGGCCAATGCAATATTTCCCACGCCCAGAACGGACGCAGCGCCAACCGCGGCGACTGCTCGCAAGCCTGCCGTTTGCCCTACACCCTGACCGACGAGCACGGCGGGGTGATCGCCTATGAAAAGCATCTGCTGTCGATGAAGGACAACAACCAGACCGCCAACCTGGGCGCGCTGGTTGATGCCGGCATTCGTTCGTTCAAGATCGAGGGCCGCTACAAGGATGTGGGTTATGTGAAAAACATCACCGCCTGGTATCGCCAGCAACTGGACGCGGTGCTCGCCGAACGTCCGCACCTGGCACGCGCCTCCAGCGGGCGCAGCGCCCATTTTTTCGTACCCGACCCGGACAAGACCTTTCACCGCGGCAGCACGGATTACTTCGTCAATGACCGCAAGCTGGACATCGGCGCCTTCGACACGCCGACCTTCACCGGGCTACCGGTAGGGGAGCTGCAACAGGTACGCAAGAATGATCTGCTGGTCAGCAGTCATGAGCCACTGAGCAATGGCGACGGGCTGAATGTGTTGGTCAAGCGTGAGGTCGTCGGCTTTCGGGCCAACGTGGCCGAGCTGTTAAGCCAGCACGAGGACGAAGAAGGGCAACCACGCTGGCATTACCGCATCGAACCCAACGAACTGCCTGAAGCCCTGCGCCGCGCTCGCGCCGGGCAGACACTCAGCCGCAACCTTGACCACAACTGGCAGCAGGCGCTGCAGAAAACCTCCGCCGAGCGCCGTGTCGGCCTGCACTGGACGCTTGGCGGCGATGCCCAGGCGCTGACGCTCAGCGCACGCAGTGAAGAGGGCGTAACAGTCAGCCAGATCCTGGATGGCCCATTCGAAGCCGCCCAGAACATCGAACGCGCCCGCAGCCAGATCGCCGACCTGCTGACCCAACTGGGTAATACCCAGTACCACTGCGAAGGCACAGACGTAGCGCTGGAGAACATCCCCTTCGTGCCGATCTCACGTCTCAAGGCCCTACGCCGTGCGGTCGTCGAGGAGCTGGACAGCGCGCGTCTCGCCGCCCACCCGCATGGCAGCCGCAAGGCAGTCAGCAACCCGCCGCCGGTTTATCCGGACTCGCACCTCAGCTTTCTGGCCAACGTCTACAACCACAAGGCGAGGGCCTTTTATCAGCGTTTCGGCGTTGAGCTGATTGACGCAGCTTTTGAGGCCCACGAGGAACTGGGCGAAGTACCGGTGATGATCACCAAGCACTGTCTGCGCTTCTCCTTCAACATGTGCCCGAAACAGGCCAAGGGCGTGACCGGCGTGCGCAGCAACGCCAAGCCCATGCAGCTAGTGCACGACAACGAAACCCTGACCCTGAAGTTTGACTGCAAACCCTGCGAAATGCACGTGATCGGCAAGATCAAAGGCAATATCCTGCGCCAACCCCTGCCCGGCAGCGCCGCCAATATTGTCGGAACGATCACGCCAGATCAGCGGCAAAACACCATACCGCTCAAGGCCATTTAAGAAAGGGCAACTGCAGTAACTACCCCGGGAAGGACTCCGCCATTCCCGGGTCTAACCTTAAGCATCAGCCCCCGTTCATACACAGGCGCCACCCTGGAAGCTCGAGTCTCAACCCGCTACATACTGGCTTCCAAAATGCCTTGAACATCGATCTTCTGCAGTCCTTCGTCAAAGATCGCCTTCCACTTCCGGCCCTCGGCATTATTTTTGAAGGCAATGTGCAGGTTTTTTTCCACAAGCAGTCTGTCGTTCATCTGGACAGTATTCCTGACCCTCGACACCTGCGGATTGTTTGCCAGAAGGTAGTCAAACACGTTGCTGTCGATGACCGCGACGTCAATCCGCCCGGCTGCTACTTTCAGAATATTTTGCGTATCGGCAGTAACCGTTGATGCTTCGATATCTCCGGACGCGATCATGGCGTCGATCTGCTCGGTATTTACGTAGTCCTGAACCACGCCGAGTCTGTAGCCTTTAAGATCTCCGGGATTTTCCCACTCGACCGGATTTGACGAACGCTCAACCAGGCCCAAGGGACCTGTACCCAGCGGGTCGGAGAAAACAAACTCAATTGACTCATAAAGGTATTCGGGAAAGTAACCTATGTAGCTGTCATCTTTTTTAGTCAAGGCAACGGCCCTGGACCACGGAAAGAAATCAACTTCCAGGGTGTGCCCCATAGCTTCAAGCGCCGCTTTTGCGACTGCAACCGAGGCGCCTTGGCCTTGTAACTCGGGACCGGCATAAGGAGGCCAATGCAGAGAAGTCAGTTTGAGGGTATCAGCGACTGCACTTGATGAAAGAGCCGAAAATACAGAAGCGGCAATGAGCTGTACGAGTTTGGTTTTCATTACTTGAACCTTTTGATTCCTTTCACCTGAATCATACGAGTGCTCGTTACAGTTCAATTACAGCGCGGCATACCTAGCCAGGATATCGGCAGTCAGCAAACCCGTAACTAGCTCGGCGTGGCTCATCTGGGTGGGCCTCAGTCTCTACACCAGAATCACCTTGCCTGGTATTGACAGAGCTATCCTCAAAAACTATAGCCGATATGGTAGGGACACAATCGCGGCTTAATACCAGGATACAATCTACGGTGATGATCAACTGATTTAGGCCAGGGTCGCAGGCGATTCTCCGGCCGGTATCGCTTCATTTCAGGCCAAGACAAGGTGGTTTTTGTACACCGGAAGGTTTACCTTTGAGATAAGGCATTAAGCCACTCTCAGGAGCCCATGGATGGCGCGTAAACGTAGTTCATCGTTTGAAGATGTTGTTGTCGCTCTTTCCCGTCTGCCCTGGTGGGCCAGCCTGCTCATCGGGTTCGTTAGCTGGCTGATCCTGAATCCCGTGGCCAGCAGCCCCGTAGTTGTCCCTGCCGGCGTGCAGATCAGCGACATGTCCGGCGTGATGATCAGCCAGCTATGGCACACCTTCGCCATGTTCGGCCAATACCTGATTCCCCTGGTATGCGTGTTCGGCGCCATCGGCTCCGTATTCGGCCGCCAGCGGCGCAAGAAACTCCTTAACGACGTCAAATCCGCTACCCAGCCCGGCAAGACCATTGATGGCCTCAGCTGGCCGCAGTTCGAGCTGCTGATAGGCGAGGCCTTTCGGCGCAAGGGTTACAGCATTACCGAAACCGGCGGCAAAGGTGCGGACGGTGGTATTGATCTGATCTTGCGCAAGGATGGCGAAAAGTACCTGGTGCAGTGCAAGCACTGGCGCGCGCTTAAGGTGGGCTTGCCCGTGGTGCGCGAATTCTTCGGCGCCATGGCAGCCGAAGGCGCAGCCGGTGGCTATGTGGTGACCTCAGGCCAGTTCACCAAAGAAGCCAAAGCCTTCGCTAGCGGCCGGAATATCGAGTTGATTGACGGCGTAGCGCTCAAGAGCTGGATAGCGCAGCAGCACACGATCAGAACACCAACCGTAGAAATAAAGCCCCCGCCAGTAGCGCCTGCCATGACACCCGTCACCAACACAGAGCCATTGTGCCCAGTGTGCAGCGCGGCCATGGTTAGGCGACTGGCCAAGCGGGGAGCAAATGCGGGTAACGCCTTTTGGGGCTGTTCAAAGTATCCACGGTGTACAGGTACGGTAAGCGGTTGATGTCTGACGTGCGAGTGAAGGAGGGCAGCTATGTACTCTGATTGGGATGACGCACCGGATCGCATTAGACGGCGCAGGGGAGATAAGCCCCCACGTATCGCTTTGTGGTTCATGGTTATGGCCGTGCTGGCCGCTGGTGTTGCGTATGCAGCGTTCAAGCCCACTCCGCCGCAAACAACCGTGCAGACTGCAACCGCGCCCTCCGCTGCATCGATCGACACCCGTCAAACCCGGTTGGTGAATCCACCTCCGGTCACCACTCAGCAAACCAGCGCGCCACAAGCATCTATTGAGTGGACCGACGACGACTACGATCGGCAGGTAGAGCAGATGTACCGCGACAGCCTCGATGAAAATGCTGAGGCCCCGCTGAATTCAAAGCAGACGGTTTTCAACGATTCGAACTACGTTCCTGCCACGCAGGTGAATACCATCGCTATGCGCAAACCCATCGCCTACGAGGCTCCTAAGGAGGAGGGAAAAATCCATTTTGGTGGGATCAAGCATGAAACGCCTACGTGTTACGCCCCGGCAGGTAGTATCGAATGCAGGCGGTTCAAGGCACTGATGAAAAAGGCTCATAACCGACTCTGCCATAGCAGTAGTAACTGGAACTCACCGGCGTGCCGGAGGGCTGCTGCTTATAACCCGGCGGAGTGAGATCCAGCTTCGATGTCGGCTTTAACGGGCCGGACTTCAGTTCGAGACGGAAAATCAGCTAGGTCAGCAAATGAGCGGAATATCTAATTCTCATCTGACCCCAATTACGCGCAAATTATGTAGAATATAAAAGCCATGGCTATGCTGTACAGAAATTAGATGACATTGCAATTGATGAGTAGAATTTTATGCGGCTAAATAACCTTGGGTTGTATGAACTATTTCTGGAAAAGGGTATTTCAAGCCTATTCCACGCGAACACGATAGCAACCTCCCTGACCTATATTGCAAAAAATGGCTTGCTTTCGAGGAAATACGTTGAAGAAAAAGGCCTATATCAGACACCACAAGAATCCGACAATATAGACAAAAAGCATGATGTATTCGATGATATTTTTTTAGATACAGTAGACCTGCATCGGCACTTCGGGCGGCAGAATCACTACGGTCCTTCTTTATTTAGACTTGATCTGGATCTGTTGTTAGATGAAGAGCTGCAAGTATGGGTTACTAAAAATAACCCAGTTTATTGGAGTGGTCTTACAGATAATGCTCAAAAATATTTTGGAGATGTAGAAGAGTTGGCGCTAGAGTGGGACAAGTATGAAAGACATCGAAAAATGGTAACAATTAGGCGGCTTGGGCGCCCCCTGTCATTTGATTACCTAAGAGATATAACTGTAGATGATCCCCGTTTATCGATTGACACCAATCTCAACTTGGGGCAGGAGTCATTAAAGGCTATGAATGAAGCGGTGCAAACTTGGGGTCTTGGAAGGTGTCCAGTTATAGCGAGAGAATGTGGGTCATGTTTTTGTTCCGAGAATTATGCAAGGCAAGTTGGCATACCTGAGTTGATTCAGAAATTTATCCCACGCACTTTCTAGATAAGAGTGGGATGAGAGAGTTTTAATAAAGCTATTTATTGGATTATAAGGAAATGGACAAAGCTTGTTTGTGTTGAGGCAGTCAAAGCACCCCATACAAGCGCTAATATTAAAAAGGATGTGTTTATGCTTAATTGGAAAGAATTGTTAAATCAAGGCCGTCGAAAAGATCGACTCAAAGAAGTGCCTAGCAGGGGGCTGGCTTCTCCCAATGGTAGGTATGAAATAGAAAGGGATTATGATCGGATCCTGTTCTCTGCCCCTATTAGGCGTTTGGCTGACAAAACTCAGGTTTTCCCCTTAGATAAAAATGACAGCGTGAGGACACGGCTTACTCATTCTCACGAAGTTTCGACTTTGGCTCGGAGCATTGGGCTACGGTTGGCGTACGAGCAATACGACCACTTCAGAGACGCTGGTTGCCCAGAGTTTGTTCAAAGAAGCGTGCCCGCTATTTTGGCTGCAATAGGGTTAGTACACGATCTGGGCAATCCGCCTTTTGGGCACCAAGGCGAATATTCAATTCAGAGCTGGTTTTCAAAAAATAAGGGAAAAATTTTCGATACCGAATCGGAGGCTTTGGACTTTCTAAAGTTTGATGGCAATGCTCAAACCGTGCGTTTGGTTACTAAGTTACAAATTTTAAATGATGAATACGGTTTGAATCTAACTTATGCTACGTTGGGTGCTTTAATAAAATATCCAGTGCCAGCCACCTCGACCGACTCCGAAAGGTGGAAAAAACAAGGCTATTTCGATTCAGAAAAAGATATGGTGCAGGAAGTATGGGAGGCTACGGGCCTGTCGGAGGGGGTCAGGCATCCTCTGACATATATAATGGAGGCTTGTGACGATATCGCATACTCTGTGCTTGATGCTGAAGATACGGTTAAAAAAGGGCTAGCATCATACTACGACCTGATTCGGTATTTGGAAAAAAATTGCGCTGCTGATGAAACAGTCGCAAGCGTTATCGAACACTCGAGGCGGAAGAATAAAGAGTTCGAAGATAGTTCATTAAGTCCGCAGGAGCTCAATGATTGCTCAATGCAGATGTTTAGGGTAAATGCAATAACGAGTATGGTTGGTTCCGTCGTTAAAGGCTTTTCGGAAAATATTGGCGATTTAATGGTTGGTGAGCCCCTTTACAAAGGGCTTATTGGTGTATCTGATTCTAAAATATTATGTCAAACGCTTAAAAAATTTGATCTAGAGTATGGTTTTAGACATAAAAGCGTTTTAGAGCTTGAGCTAAAAGGGCATAATTATATACATGAAGCTATGGATATGCTTTGGGTTGGTATAAGAGGTAATCTAAATTCTACGGGTTATTCCATTACGCCATTTGGGCGTTACGCTTTTTCTAGAATTTCTGAAAGCTATCGACGTGTTTTTTTGGATTGTAATAATTCATTTTCTGTTAATTACAAGGAGGCGCAGCTCTTAGCTGATGCTATTTCGGGTATGACTGATAGCTACCTAATTGCATTACATTCGGAGCTTAAACCTTTATATGATCGACATTGCTACGAGTTCGGAGATACTGCGGAAGCGCGTCCAGCGGATATTTGAATCATCAAGATTCACCGAGGTTAGCTGCTTTATTGGCGAGTTGTCCCATGTGGGGGAGGTGCTTGTATTTGGCGGTTTGTTGCGTGATGTGGCGATGTTTGGTATTAAAGAATTTTACTCTGACGTAGATCTTGTGGTCGAGTGCGAGCAAGAAAGTTTGGATGTGTTTTTTCAGTCGATTCCTAATGCGTATAGAAATAAATTTGGTGGCTACCGTTTTCAGATAGGTGGCTGGGATGTCGACGTATGGTCTGTTCGTGAAACTTGGGCCTTCAAGAAAGGATTAGTAAATTTTATTGATCGAAGAAGTCTGTTGAAAACTACAGTTTCTAATTGGGATGCTATCTTATATTCTTTCAAGAGTAGGAAGATTTTTGTAAATAGTGGCTATTTTGAGGAGCTAAAGCACGGAAAATTAGAATTAGTTTTAGCTGAGAATCCAAGTGAGCTCGGTGTGCTGATGCGGTTGCTCCGATCAATTCACGACGGCAGGGCGCGTTACCTAATGCCAAAGGCTTTGGCATTTTTGCAAGATCAGTTGGAAAAAAGGACACCAGAGGAGATTTATGATGCACAGGTTGAGGGCAAGGGGAAAATATATTTTTCGAGATCGGAAATCACTCTATTAAGGAAAGAGTTGCTGCTCGTGAAGCCAGATTTTTTTGGGACCGAGATTTTTTTAAAAGGTAGAAATTATGGGCTCGATTTTTAAGTTAACGGTTGGGTAGGTAGGCCTGCCGTTGTTTTTCGAGCCCCGATTTTATATTTCCGCAATTTGTTTTTTTGCTTTTGTGAGAACTATTTCTGGAAAGGTGATGCATTCTTTTCCATCAACAATAACCTTTCTGCTTGAGTAGCCCTCTTCAGCGCAAATTTTAATACACCATCCCTGTATGTGCTGTAGTTCCCTGGCATCTCGTAACTCTCCTTCACTGTGCCGCTCAACTGACATGTAGACAATGCCGTAAGCAGGCTGTGATTCAGTTTCAGATAAGCGTTCACTGAGTTCATTAAGCTTTCTCTCAGTCACGAGAAAGCGCTCCCTTGTCTCCCGTTCTAATCGTTCTCTCTCCTCAATTTCATCAAGAAGTAGCATTACTGCTTTTTTTACGTCGGAGCCCTGTGGCACGCTTGGTGGCGGGTAAGTTCCGAATTTTTGTAATGAAGGCAAAACGTCATGAAAAACCCATCTTTGAAATTTTTTGCAAGCAGGGCTGTTGTCTCGCAAGATTATGCGGAATAGGCCCGGTTGAGAGACGAATTGAGAATCCTGTAAGTGAGTTAAATTTATTTCTGGTACAAAATACTTTTCGTCCGGATCAAGCGAGTCGAGGAGTGCTTTGGTTAAACCGCCTAAGCCTTGTTTCTTTTCGTCGGCGGCTAGTTTTGTATTCTGCTCGGCTAGTATCTGTACAACGTCAGCTAAGCAAAAGAATACTTCTTCGTTACGATAAATGGTCCTTATGTTTTTTCCATTTTCAGGATAAGAAAGTATTAAATTTGTGTCAGTCATCAAGCTGAACTCCTGTTGTTAGGGCGCGAAGCTTAAAAAAGTTCATGTTTCGACTATCTGGCGATTCTGTTCAATAGCTTTATTCGAACCGATATGTTATCCCAATACACTCACGAGCTCATCACGAAAATGGGGGCCATATGATCATATCTCACGTATTGGCTGGCAGTCAGCACTAGAAATAGGCAGGCAGCAGCCGAGAGTCAGGTCTTGTTTTTTGCCTAAGCTTCCTCAGTGAATACGTCAATCTGGCGTGGACCTGCCTACCCGCGAACCGCAGCGAACAACTCCGTCATTTGCTAAGATCTCGCCCCTAATAAAGCGGTAAGGCCATTCACATGCCCCGGTTAGTTTCATTACGTGATCACTTGGATTACAGCGATACCTTTGCGCTGTGGGTACATCAACAGTTTGCATACGAATACAGTGAGCAGCCACTGGTTGATTGGCAGCGGGAGTTCAGGGACGGCCAGAGCAACGGGGAGTGGCACACCCTTGTTGCCCTGGAGGACGGCGAGCTTTTAGGCGGGGCTGCACTAGCTAAAAACGATTTGCCCGAGCGTCCGGACTTGGGGCCCTGGCTTGCGTGCGTTTTTGTTACCCCGCAGGCACGGCAGCGCGGATTGGCGGAACAGCTGATTGAGGGCGTCTACTCCCAAGCTAGTGCCAAGGGCTATGAACGACTGTACTTGCATACCCATGATCGTGGTGACTACTACGCCAAGCGCGGATGGGAATATGTGGAGCTTTTCCACGCTTGGGGTAAGGAGCACTGGTTGATGCACCGAAAGCTCTAGTCCGGGAGGGTACGTAGCCTTCGGCGAAGTGCAGCCGTTGCACGTAGCGGGCGTGTGCGGGGGTGTTGGCAGGTGGGGCAAATGTTACTGCGCCGTAGCGGCTGACCAGGTAGTCGATGATGGCGCCGGATTCACATATCACCAGGTCGCCATCCTCGATCACGGGTGATCTGCTCAGTATGAAATGTTCATCTAGCCTAGCTGGAGTTTTGAGAAACCCGGTTTTCCCAGCGATCGCCAAGGCTCGGATTAACCACCAGCTGATTGTTTATGATTGACTTGCGTCAGCTTGAGCCAGGAACTAAGGGGCGCCGGGCGGCCCAGATGATAGCCCTGAGCAAAGTCGACTTTGAAGTTTTCCAGCAAATCCTGGGTGGCCTGGTCCTCAACGAATTCGGCAATGGTTTTCAATTCAAGGGTCGCGGCGACACTGACCATGGAACGGACAATGGACTGGTCGACTGCTGATGAGGACAGTTCTTTGATGAAGCTGCCATCAATTTTTAGATAGTCGAAACGGAACTGCTTCAGGTATTCAAAGGTAGCCAACCCGGTACCAAAATCGTCCAGAGCTACGCTGGCACCCAGTTCACGCAAGGTATCGAGTAAGCGCACCGCCTGGGGGCGGTTGCTAATGACTTGGGATTCAGTAATTTCAAAACACAGTAGCGTGGGGTCAATCTGCGCGGCCTTTACGCGCTGACAGATCCATTCGGGGAGCTGCGGGTCGGTCAGTGATGAACCGGAAAGGTTGATGCCAAATTTGCTGAATTGGAGCGCTAGCATCGGTTCTCGCTGCAACATAAGTAGCAGATTATCGATTACGTAGCAGTCAATCGAGCCCATCAAGCCTGCCTGCTCGGCAGCTGGAAGAAAATCACCAGGAGATACCAGCTCACCGGCACTGTTTTGCCAGCGTAAGAGTATTTCGCAATGCGGCTCCCGGGAGTGGCCTTGCAACGGCACTATAGGTTGCGCATAGAGGACGAATTCGCGGTCACGCAGCCCGACCTTGATGGCTTCCTGCAATGCCTTATTTTCAAGTCGGTTGCCTGCGGCATATTCAGGATGACTTAATCGACTGAAGCGATTACCGGTCATATTCGCTGCCGTGGCCAGACCATCCACCGCGAGCCGTAGCTCGACGCTGCCTGCACTGCTACGTGACGTCAGAACCATGCTCGGGCGCATCAGCAGGTTTGAGTGGTCATTGCAGACCGCACGGCCATCAAGCTGCTGGTAAAAACGGAGCAGAGTGCTTTCAGCCTGCTGGATGGGCATGTCCAGGGCTGCAGCGTAAAGACCACGCCAAAGTCGCGCGTAGTGACCAGGTACCCAGTTCGAAAACTCTTCAGCTACTGTTTTCTCGATGCGTTCGCAGGCTTCAAGACCCAGCAGATCAGCCAGATTGTTGATCTGCTCGAGACGCAAAATAACCAGCGTGCCATTGCCGCTGCTTTGCTGGTCCAGCCAGCTTGCCAACCCCATTTCGTTATACAGACCACTGAGCTGATCATAATGGGCCTGGCGCTTTAACACCCGCAGCATATTCTGACGTTCGCGTGAGACTGCCGAAAGCACCTGCATGGTCAGCACCATAATCACCAACTGCACAATGACCTCAGCCATGGCTGCATTGTCGGCAACTTCAGAATTGAAATCCGTTCGCACAACCGAGATCACCAGCACACTCACGCCAAGCAACAACAGATTTAGCAGTAACGGTGAGGCGATCAGGCTGGCCCAGACCATCATGGGCACAAATAGGTAGTGGGCAATCCAGCGGTATTCCGGGCTTGCAAAGACAGAAAGCAAAAGCACGGGTAAAAGGCAGCCGAACCATTGCAAAAGAAAACGCCGATCATTCTGTTCTAGGTGCAGACCCTGTAGGCAAACACTCATCAACAAAGGGGCAATTAGTAGGACCCCAATTGCACTTGTAACCCAATAAAAAGCGGCGATATCGAGTACGTGAAAATCAGGATATCTATCGCTGGCAGCAATCGCCAAGGTACCGAACAAGGCCGCACTGGCGGCGCCAGGTAGTAGGCCCCGGAGAAAAAAATTAGCCAGGCTACTCAAGGCGCGGTTGCTGCTCAGGGTCCAGCGGCTCGGCCAATAATAGGCCAGTAATCCGGGTACGGTGGCTTCCGCGAATAAAAGTGGCCAAATAGATGGCGAGAGCCACTGATAAGCGGCCCAGAGAAGCATGCCCATACCAACAGCTACAGTCGCCAGTCGACCCCACACCAGAGCGACCGCAACCGACATCCCGGTAACTGGCCAGATGAGTGAGAGTTCGCCGGAAATTGAGGTGAAGCGCGACAGCCAAATAGTGACAAAAGTCAGTACTATGATGGCGAGAAGCTTGCTGAGGGCTGCCTTAGTAACTGCCATCATAGAATGATCCAGGAATGGAAAAAGAGGGGAAGGGATAAGCGCTATTATAGAGAGCTGCTTGATGTATGGCTATTTGATATTACTATCGGTGATATTAGAACTTTTTAGGCGGCTACCGAGCCAAACGGCCTGCTGTTCACAAGGCAAGCCCAAGCCAAGTCGAGGGCCCTGCCTTTTGCCCCGGTCAGCTCACCTCCGCATCATACTCCCGCTCCAACGCCTCGGCCTTCTGCGCCGCCGGCCGCGCCATAATCCGCTGCATATACACCTCAAGATTCGGATATTCACCAAGCCCCCGCGTCTCGCCGATCTTTTCGAATACAAACGAATTCAGCACATCCGCACCGGTAAACTGATCGCCCATCAGATAGGTTTTGTCGGTCAGTTCGGTGTTGGCCAGCGTCAGTACGTCGGTCATTTGTTCCTTGCAAAATCCGCCCAGAAAGCACTTCTGGCTGTTGTCTGCGCTTAACAGATACAGGGCGATCAAGGGGAAGGCGGCGGTGCCTTCGGCGAAGTGCAGCCATTGCACGTAGCGGGCGTGTGCGGGTGTGTTCGCTGGCGGGGCGAAAATGTCTGCGCCGTAGCGGCTGACCAGGTAGTCGATGATGGCGCCAGATTCACATATCACCAGGTCGCCATCCTCGATCACGGGCGATCTGCCCAGGGGATTGATGGCTTTTAGCGCTTCGGGTGCGCGGCGAGTGACCTTGTCCCGTTGGTAACTCACCAACTGATATTCCACACCGAGTTCCTCCAGCATCCAGATAATACGTTTGGACCGGGACTGGTTGAGGTGGTGCAACGTGATCATGTTCGGCGCTCCCTTATTTAGGCTGGAGTCGGCTTGGGTCGATCAGCCAGAATTTGAGCTCCATCCTATGCCAGACGGACGGGCCTTGAATACGCTGGAAGCTACGTTTGCAGCCTGCTTATAAGGGGGTATTACTCAGGCGAAATGCGGATACCTTTGAACAGTCTCATGCGATGATCGTTCTCTGGTAAAAGTGCTCGCTGTTGTCTGGCGGGTCGATGGCTTGAATGAGGATGGTTCAATGGATTGGCGTGGCAGACGGCAGAGCCGCAATGTGGATGATCGTCGGGGGCAGTCGGTGCGGGGTGCCGGGGGCGGGGCCGGGCTGTTGTTGCTGCGGTTTCTGCCGATGATGCTGCGCAGCAAGATCGGTCGCGTCGTGCTGGTGCTGGGTGTGGTGCTGTTCTTTGGTGCCCGGATGCTGGGTATTGATTTGCTGCAGGTGGTCGATGGCGGTCCGCAGGTCGCGTCGCAGTCTACTCATCAGTCCACCCGGCAGTTCAGTACACAAGAGCAGGAGTTGGCCGAGTTTGTCTCTGTGGTGCTGGCGGATACGGAAGATACCTGGAACGCGATCTTTGCCGCTTCTGGCCAACGCTATCAGGAACCGCGATTGGTGCTGTTTTCCGACCGGGTCAATTCAGCGTGCGGTACGGCAAGTTCGGCTGTCGGCCCGTTCTATTGCCCGGCGGATAATCAGGTGTATCTCGACTTGGCCTTTTTTCGTGATCTCAATTTGCAACTGGGCGCGCCTGGGGATTTTGCCCAGGCCTATGTGGTTGCCCATGAGGTGGGGCATCACGTGCAGAATCTGATGGGTATCAGCCAGAAAGTGCGAACTGCGGGGGCGGGCAAGAGCAAGGCGGAGGTCAATGCCCTGTCGGTGCGCCAGGAGTTGCAGGCCGATTGCTTCGCTGGTGTGTGGGGCCACAATGCGAATAACCAGCAATTGCTGGATGAGGGTGATCTGGCCGAGGCGCTCGCCGCTGCCTCTGCGATTGGCGACGACCGCCTGCAGCGCCGATCTGGTGGTGAGGTGGTGCCGGACAGCTTTACCCATGGCAGCTCGCAGCAACGTATGACCTGGTTCAAGCGCGGGTTCGACAGTGGCGATATCAGCCAGTGCGATTCCTTCAGCGCCAGGCTTTGAGTTTGGACCGGTAACCAGGCTTGTGGCTGCCGTTTTGCTGGGTGGGTACGCGCTGCGGTAAGCCTGATTCACCCTGGCGGATTGGTGTAGCCGATTTGCTGGCAAGCCGGTAAGGTTGCGCTCCTGAAATGGAGGCGACATGACCTATCTGCTCTTCGTCACGGTGCTCTGGGCCGTGTCCTTCAACCTGATCGGTGCCCATCTGGCGGGCCAGGTCGATCCTTACTTTTCGGTGCTGACCCGCGTTGTGCTGGCTGGCCTGGTGTTTCTGCCGTTGACCCGCTGGCGCGGCGTCGATCCCCGCTTCATCGGTGGGGTGACCTTGGTGGGCGCGTTGCAGTTTGGCGTGACTTATATCTGCCTGTATCTGAGTTTCAACCTGCTCAGCGTGGCAGAGATTCTGCTGTTCACCGTGCTTACCCCGCTGCATGTCACGCTCATCGACGATGCAATGCAGCGACGATTCAACCCCTGGGCCTTGCTGGCTGCGGCCGTCGCGGTGATCGGAGCGGGCATCATTCGATATGACGGCATCTCCGCGGACTTTCTTGGCGGCTTTCTGTTGATGCAACTGGCTAACTTCACCTTTGCCAGCGGGCAGATCGGCTACAAGCATCTGGCGCAGCACTTTCCATCCGAGGTGCCGTTGTACCGACGCTTCGGCTACTTCTTCGTGGGCGCGTTGCTGGTGGTATTGCCGGCGTGGCTGCTGTTTGGCAATACCGAGCAGTTACCCAGCACTTCCACGCAGTGGGGCGTGTTGTTGTGGATGGGGTTGCTCGCCACCGCGGTGGGTCAATTTTGCTGGAACAAGGGCGCGACGCTGGTCCCTGCGGGCACGCTTGCGGTGATGAACAATCTTGCCGTACCCGTCGGCCTGCTGCTCAATCTGCTGGTTTGGCGCACGGACACCGCTTTGTTGCCGCTCTTTATCGGCGGCAGCCTGATCGTTTTTGCGTTGTGGATCAGTAGGCTGGGCGCTCACCAGCCTGCCTGAGCGGGCCAGCGATCTCGCTCCAGAATTGTATCTGCTACCACCGGTCGCCCCAAACTGGCCTATTGTGTAAGAGCCATATCGCGATCGGGTGGTTCAAGGAATGAAAAAGGGGCGCAATAGCGGCTTGCCGCTGCAATGGATACTGGCGAGCGGGATCGTTCTCAGCTTGCTGGCCGTCATGCTGGTGACTGTGGTTCAGGGTTATCGTGGAACCAGTGCAGCCATGTTGGCAGCGGCCGAGGATTCGGCGCGGCAGCTGGCGGTCATCATGGATGAACGGGCGGGCCGTCTGATCAGCCCGGCGGAAAGCACCCTGCGCGCCCTGGCACATGATCCACTGGGGGGCGCACCTGACATTGAGCAGCGCCTGGCACGGTTGCCGCTGCTGGTCGAGGTACTGAGTGCCAATGCCACCCTGAGCGCCGTCTTTGTCGGCTATGCCAACGGTGAATTTCTGCTGGTGCGTCCGCTGAAAGGCCGCCAGGCCACGTTGGAATACCCTGCCCCCGAGCAGGCCGCCTACCTGGTGCAGAGCATGCACTATGGGCCGGATCAACAGATTAGCGGTTACTGGCAATTCCATGATGCCGACCTGAAACTGCTCTCGCGGCAGGCGGTGCCGGACTACCAGTTTGATCCCCGTACCAGGGTCTGGTATCAGCGCGCCACTGCTAGCGCTGAGCTGGTGTTGACCGAACCCTACGTGTTTTTTACCACCGGTGAAGTTGGCCTGACCATGGCCTTGCCGAGCAAGACGGGTAACGCGGTGATCGGCCTGGACGCCGCCCTCGGTGATCTGGCCAGTGAGCTGGCTGATATGCGCATGACGGCGCGTAGCGAGGTCGCCGTGGTAGACGCCGATGGGCGCGTGCTGGCCTATCCGGATCTGGAGCAGATTCTCAAGCAGCAGAACGGCAATTTTCGGCTTGCCAGCTTGTCGGAACTGAGCAACGGAGCGTTGTTTCAGCTGGCGGGTCGGGTCACCTTGGGTGAAGAGCAGAATGAGCCCGTTACCTTCAACCTGAATAGCGATATCTGGTATGGCATCGGTTTTCCGTTGGCCTCCTTCGCCGACACGGGCGTACATATCCTGATAGCCATTCCTGGCTGGGAGTTGCTGGCCGGTGCGCGAGCCATCCTGGTGGATCAGGCGATCTGGGCGCTGGCCCTCATGCTGGTCATCCTGCCCATTGGCTGGGCGTTCGGGCAACGTTTGGGTGAACCCTTGAGCGAACTGGCAGACCAGGTGCAGGCCTTCAGTGATTTCGACTTTACCCAGCCCCCGCGTGTGCGCTCACGGATCAGGGAGGTCAACCACCTGAGTATTCTGATGGGGCGCATGGGTTCGGCGATTGACCATTTTCAGCAGATTACCCTGGCGTTGAGTCATGAGCCGCACCTGGAGCGAATGCTCGACGATGTTATGGAGCATCTGGTGGCGACGGCGGAAGGGCGTAGCGGTGCCGTGTATCTGTGCAATGAAGCGGGCACACAGCTTGATTGCATTAGTCGCTTTCAGGGTCCCCATTACCCCGACACCTTTGACCTGGATGATGCATTCCGCAATGAGCCCGAGGAGCAGATGCTGCAGCGCCTGGATGCCAACCACAACTATCTGGTGGTGACCTTGCATGACCGCTACCGGGCGCTGCTCGGCTTTCTCGTGGTGGAGCTGTCGATTCAGCTGGAAAGCGACTTCCATCAGCGTCTGCAACGCTTTGTGCGGGACCTGTCCGGCACGCTGTCGGTGGCGATTGAAACGCGCCTGCTGTTTGCCGGCCAGCAGCGGCTGCTGGATGCGATCATTCGTTTGCTGGCCGATGCGATTGATGCCAAGTCACCCTACACGGGCGGGCACTGCGAGCGCGTACCACAATTGGCGGCTATGCTGCTGCAGCAGGCGGAAGCGGCCCAGTCGGGCGTACTGGCGGATTTCGCCATGGACGTGGATCAGCGCTACGCGTTTCATCTGGCGTCCTGGCTGCATGATTGCGGCAAGATCACCAGCCCGGAATACGTTGTCGACAAGGCGACCAAGCTGGAAACCATCTATAACCGCATCCATGAAATTCGTACCCGCTTCGAAGTGCTCTGGCGTGATGCCGAGTTGGAGTGCCTGCGGGCCGAGTTGAAGGGGCGAGACGCCGAGCAGTTGCGTCAGGCCTGTCGCGCCGAACAGCAACGCCTGCAGGCAGAGTTTGCCCTCGTCGCCCAGGCCAATATGGGCGGTGAATCGATGTCGGATGAACGGGTGGCCGAACTCGAGCAGATTGCGCAGCGGCGCTGGGCGCGCCACTTTGATAATCGCCTGGGGTTGTCGCGAGCGGAGCAGGCGCGTATGGAGAACTTCCCCACGCAGGAATTGCCTGCCAACGAATACCTGTTGGCTGACCGCCCAGAGCATATTTATCCCTGGGGCGACAGGAAACCACCGGTCGAGCGCGACAATCCGGCCAACCGCTGGAACTTCGATATGACGTTGCCCGAACACGCCATGCATCTGGGCGAGTTGTATAACCTGCGCATCAGCCGCGGCACGCTGACGCCGGAGGAGCGCTTCAAGATCAATGACCACATCGTGCAGACCTTGATCATGCTGGAAGCCTTGCCGTTCCCGCGCCACCTGGAGCGGGTGCCGAACATGGCTGCGACGCACCACGAAACGCTGGACGGTAGGGGCTATCCCTGTCGGCTCACGGCTGAAGATCTGGGAGTGCCCGAGCGGATCATGGCCATTGCCGATATTTTCGAAGCGCTCACCGCCGCCGATCGCCCCTACAAGGAACCCAAGCCTCTGTCGGTGTCACTGGATATTCTGGTCAGCATGGCCGAACAGCAACATGTGGATGCCGACCTGTTGCACTTGTTCATTGACGCGGGTATCTACCGCCAGTACGCAGAGCAGTTTCTACAGGCGGAGCAATGCGATGCCGTGGATGAGGCACGCCTGCTGGCCCGGCTGGCGGCGCTGACGCGTGATTAGGCTCTGGCCGCGCCGGAAAACTGATAGCCCAGAAATAACAATCAGACACCGCTAGTGGGTCGAGGTTACAACACATCAAGAAACACAGTGGGTGTTGCTTCAGGGCCATTTGCCACTGTTTTATTCAGTAGTTAATTATTATAAAAACTGTCGGGCCGTGCTCGAACGCCTGTCAAATCGTCGATGCTTCTTCGGCTTTTAATTAGAGTGTCTTATGACTCAAAGACCTCCCGTTCCAGGCAACGAGCCGCAACGGCTTTTAAGGATCAGTGAGCTATCCCTTCTGGAGAGCTCCCTGGATCCGGTGTTCGAGCGGGTTGTCGAGTTGGCCGCAGCTGCCTTTCAGGTGCCGATCGCACTGATTTCCACGGTTGAAGAGAAGCGCCAGTTCTTTCGTGCGAGTGTCGGGCTCGACGTACGCGAGATGCCGCGCCTGGATTCGTTCTGCGCGTACACGATTCTTGCCGACGAGCCTTTCCAGATTTCTGATGCTCTGTCTGATTCGCGGTTTGCCAACAACCCCATCGTGACTGGTGAGCCAAACGTACGTTTCTATGCTGGTGTGCCGCTGACCACCACTGATGGGTTAGGTCTGGGTAGCGTGTGCATCATCGACACCAAGCCGCGCCCGGCGCTCGACGATCGCGAGCTGGCAATGCTCAAGCACCTGGCCGGACTGGTCATGCAGCGCATATTGACCCTGCGCGATGCCGCTATCGTGGATCAGCAGACCGGGTTGTTCAATCGGGTAATGCTGGAGCAGAGGATCCGCTCGACAGTATTCGGTGGCGAAGGCTGCACTGTGGCGGCGGTTGACGTCATACCGCCGCTGTTTCTCAACGACATTGTCAAGGCGCTCGGTTACCGTTTCTCCGATGAGCTGATACTGACCATCAAAGAACGACTGCAGGCCCAGCTACCTCAAGGATGCACCCTGTACAAGATAAGCCCCACGCGTTTCGCCTTTCTTCTGGATGAAGTGCAGGCCCAGGCTGGGCCCTCCCTGTATCAGTCCATTCTGGATGACCTGGCCAAGCCGGTAATCAGCAAGGGCATTCCGATACAGATGCAGGCAGGGATTGGTGTCCTGCCTATCGACCGCGACCAGGCCGCAGATCAGGACTGGCTGAGGCTGGTCATAAGTTCTGCTGACGATGCAAGGGATCGTCAGATAGGCTGGCAGTGGTATGACAAGCGCCTGGATGATGCACAGCAAAGGGCATTCATGTTGCTCTCGGCCATGACCGCGGCGCTGCAGTCTGATGATCAGCTTTATCTGGTGTACCAGCCGCGCATTGACCTGAATTCAGGGCGCTGTGAGTCAGTCGAAGCGCTGTTGCGTTGGACGCACCCCGTCTTCGGCCCTATTGGTCCGGCGGAATTCATTCCGCTGGCAGAAAAAACAGCTCTGATCGGCCCCATCAGCTTGAAAGTCATGCACGCGGCCGTAGCTCAAGCTGCCGTCTGGCAATCGCAAGGGATCAGCCTCAAGGTTGGAATCAACATTTCGGCTACTGACCTGGAGAGCAGTGCTTTCACCGACGAGCTTGCTGCGCTGATTGATCAGAAGGGCCTCAACCCATCCAGCCTGGAACTGGAATTTACTGAAACGGCACTGATAAACAAACCCCAGGCTGTGCGTGAGCAGCTCGACAGGATCAGCGAGTTGGGCATCAAGATCGCGATCGACGATTTTGGCAGCGGCTATAGCAACTGGACCTACCTGCGGGACCTCCCCGCGACCACGGTCAAAATTGATCAGACTTTCATGCACAATCTGCACACCAATGAAAAGAACATACCGCTGGTGCAGGCAGTCATCGAGCTGGCGTCACGCCTCGGCTACCGGGTGGTAGCCGAAGGTATCGAAGACGCCGCGACACTTGAGTTATTGCAGAGCTGGGGTTGCCATGAAGGTCAGGGGTACCATATCGCCCGGCCGATGCTGCCTGGCATGTTGCGCGACTGGCTTGCAGTGCGGCCTTCCTGATCGCGCAAAGGCAATAGTTACCTCCCACCCGAATTATCCCCAACCAGGTTTTGAATCATGAAGCACTAGGCCTCATGTGGTGCAGGAGGGGCTGCCGGCGGAGTATTCCAGGCTTGGATCGACCATCGCGTCAAACTGCTGTAGCGCGGTAGAGCCGATCAGAAACGGATATGAGAAAGAGGTGCGGTCCGTCAGATTGATTTCAACATCCTGTTCCTTCCCGCCGAGACACACGGCCATCTCGATTACCGGGCGGGAGGTGTAGTCTTTGCTTTCACCTTCGGGTACATCTGCTGCGCGCCGTTTGATCTTGCTGATACGTACAACGGGTAGTTCCAGTTCCTTGCCTTGCTGCTCGCCTTCAACAGCCAATTGGAAGCGAACCCAGTCTTCTCCGTCGCGCTTGAACAGCTTGATATTCTGCGCGCTGAGCGAGGCGGTTACGGCGCCGGTGTCCAGCTTGGCGGGTACTTCCAGATTCAGGTCAGGCAAGCTTGCCTTTTCACTGACTCCGTACACATTCGGCTGGTTGGCTGTAGCACTACCCCAAACCGTCATCAACGCAGAACATAACACCAGCATTTTGAATCGCATGTATAACCTCTTTGAAAACAATACGGTAACTGTGACCGAAGCTTCTCGGATTTGGTTCCGGGTGCGATGCGGCAGGCGTGAGGGGAGGGCACCTGGCGGGTGTGAGCGCTCCGGTGAAGGGCGCCCAAGGGGCGCCCTTGCATGGGTTTATCAGAATGCCAGGCGCGCTCCGACGGTCAGGTTGCGGCCGGGAAGCAAGACTTCATCCTTGATGAAGGAAGTATGTTCCCGTGCTTTCTCGTCCAGCAGGTTGTTGGCTTTTACATACAACAGATACTGGGTCTGGTTGAAAAACCCGGTATAGCTCAACCCCGCACTCAGCATGTTGTAGGCTTCGGTCTCGCTTTCAAATGACGCGACGCGATCCTGCTGACGCACACGGTAGAGCTGCAGCTGGCCGTCTATCGCGGGACTGAAGCTCTGGTTGAGGCGAACCCCCAAGCGGTCCGCAGGGATGCGCGGCAGGTCTTCACCGCCGCTCTTGAGCTCGCCCCGTACGTGATCTCCGAACAGGGTTAGCGCTGTGCGGCCAGTCGCCTGGAATCGCACCTGGCCCTCGATGCCGGTGAATACTGCATCGCGCTGGCGGTACTCGATTTCGCGCAGTTCTCCGCCCACGTCCCGGCCTGTGTCAGCTGCGTAGATAAAGTCGTCTATCGCATTGCGGAACAGACTAAAGGTGAAGGTGGTAGGGCCTGCCAGTTTGCGCAGCGTCAGCTCTGCGTTGTAGGAGGTTTCTTCATCTAGATCAGGATTGCCCAGCTCCACTGTACTGGTTGCCGCATGTGGCCCGTTGGCGTACAGCTCTTCAGCGGTGGGCAGGCGCTGGGATCGGGACAGGGTGAGCCCCAGAGAGTAGTCAGGCACGAAGGACCAGATGGCGCCGGCCGAGGCTGATGTGCCGCTGTGGCGACTATCGGCTGCACCCTTGGCGTCGATGGTCTGCCACTCCTGGCGCAACCCCAATTCGTATCGCCAGTTAGCCGTGGCGTATTCCTCAAGTAGAAAGATGCCGTGGTTGCGGGTCACCGTGGGTGGTACGTAGGCTTCTTCGCCAGTGGTCTCAAAGTCGCGATGCAGAGTTTGGGCGCCGACCACGCCGCGCCAGCCTGATACGGGTTGGTGGGTCAGCTCGAAGCGTGCATCGGTGGCGTTGTTCTCGAACCGAGTGCCCACCTCGCCATCTTCTATCTCGTCGTGTTCGTACTGGCTGTGCCCGATTCTGACGCGCAGGGTTTCAAAGCCAGGCAGTGGATCGCTTGCCTGTGCCCGCAGATCCCAGCGTTTCTGCGTCATATCAACATAGGGGGCCGCTTCGTGTTCATGCTCATGGGCATGATCGTCATGATCTTCGTCTTCTTCGTGGTCGTCATGCGCATCATGACCGGCGCAATGCCAGTCGCGTGGGCCATGGGTATGGCAATCGGCATGTTCGTGGAAGGGCAGTCCGTACTCACGGGTCTGCTCACCGTAGGCCAGCCCGATAAAGCCGCGCTCACCGATGAAGCTGGCCCCCAGGGTGAACGAATCGGTGTCGTTGTAGGAGCCGTGCTGCTCTCCCGGCGAATCGGGAATTTCATAATCATCGGTCCTGCGTTTGTTGCCTTCTGCCCTGAATGCGAACTGGTCTGCGCCAACGGTAATGCCGAATGCGCCGGAACGCTCATTGGCTACGCTGTTACCTCTCAGTTCCAGGTCCGCTTCATAGCCATTCTCTGGAACGTAGGTTGGTACCTTTCGGTCGATTACGTTGATTACCCCGCCGATCGCACCGCCGCCATAGAGCAGGGCAGCCGGACCCTTGAGGACCTCGATCCGCTCGGCCAGCATCGGCTCGCTGGTGACGGCGTGGTCGGGGCTGATAGTGGACGCGTCGAGCACACCTACGCCGTCGCTGAGAACTTTCACCCGGGCACCGTCCAGACCTCGAATTACCGGGCGTCCGGCACCGGCTCCAAAGCTGTTCGAGCGCAGACCGGGTAAATGTTCGAGTGTTTCCCCCAGGGTGGCTTCGCGGCTCAGGACCAACTGTGTACCGTCCAGGACCTCTGCTGGTACCACCATTTCATGACTCTGCCGTGCCAGAGCGCTGGCGCTGACAACACCAGGTTCGAGTTCGATTGTTTCCGCCGTGGCGAGTGCGGGTAGCAACACGAAGCCAATGGCTGCGGCGAGGGGGTTGAGTTTGCGATTCACTGTCATTCTCCAGAAGTGGGACAACTGCCTTCCTAGGCGATAGAAGGGTTGGGCGGGCCTCGGTGAGGCCCGGCGGGGAGAATACATAATGTTATAGTATAACGCAAAGTGGGTAAGCGGATTTCAGGAAGGATGATGGCGATCTATTGGGTTTGGGGAAGCAGGGGCATTAATGTTGGTATTCTGTGTCTGCCGCTTTGGGGGCAAGGCTTCAGGCTCGGCTCACGGCAGCACGAGCCTCCCGGACTCGCGGTGCAAATGACGCAACCGCGCACCCAGTTCGGTAATATTGCGCTGGTTTGCCTCCACCGCCCTGCGGTGCTCAGTGCTGATCATCTCAAGCGCCCGTTCATCCACCAACACGGCCAGTCCGTGCAATTTTTGCTGACGCTCATCAGTGAGCTGCTTCAGCTGCTGTCTTTCCTGCTTCTGCGGCAACCCATACCCGGTCTTCAACAATTCTGCGGGACGGCTGAGAAAGCCGCTTTCGCGCAATAGCTGGCTCATGAGTTCACCAGTTTCGTTCAGGGCGACATCATCCATGCGCCGCCCGGATACATAGCGGTCCTTGAGCTCATGCTGAATCAATATAATCTGGCGTCTGAATGCAGCTTGCTCAAGGAGCAGTAGGGCCGCCGCAACGCGATAGTCGGCTCGTTCGAACCAGTCACTTCGTTCTTCTGGCGCCAATGCGAGCCACGCCTCTACGTTCTGCTGGGGTAAATTCAAGCGCTCGCGCGCTATATCGAACATCAACTGATAGCGTTCACGGTAGGAGTCGAAATAGTAGCCCTGGCGCAAGGCTTCGGAATGATCCTGCAAGACCGACTCGTCGAGCAGGTCAGCATGCCTGAGCAGCGCCCTCAGTCCGGTTGGCGTGACCGTCTCCATACCGCGAATATCCAGGCGATCGGTACCGCTACGTAACAGCTTCAGGGTTTCAACCGCGCAGTTGTTGCTGACGAAGTAGTAGGTGCCGTCGTAGTTCCAGTGCATCTCGGCTGCGCGCCGCACCAGGCTGATCTGTTGCTCAGTGGTCAGTTTCAGTGGCAGCGACTGCAGGGATCTGAACTCAACCTTGGTGTATTCGTCGACCACCTGACTCAGTGGCAGCATGAACAAACGAGATGGATAGACGCCGGTCAGCCCATCCCAACTGGATATCTGAAGGTCATCGACGAAGGCGCGGAACGACAATACCAGATGATGTTCAAGATCCATCAGACACTCAGGCCCCAACGGCCGGCCAGGCGCACACATGACAACCCGAAGCATGCTGTGACCCCAGCGGCTAACCAGTGCTCCCTCAGGCTCGGCGAGCAAGTAATGCACCTGATAGATACGCCCCTCGTCGAGTTGCCCCAGGACCTGTTTGTCGACATCCAGCCCACCATTGACATAGGGCAAACCCGGAGCACAGTCGGCCGCAACGCTGGGCGCCCAGCCAAAGTGCTCCGAAAAATAGTCATGTAATCCCGGCCGGCGGCACCGGTATTCGGGGTCAAGCAGGAAGTACTCAAGATTGACTGCAACAAACTCGCGTGGATTGCTCAGTTCATAGGCATCCGGCGTGCGCAGGTATTGGTCATTGTGCCGTTCTACCTCGCCACGGCCACCGATACGCGCGGGCCAACCGGCGAGCTCAAGCAATCGGGGATTGTCACTCAGGGTAAAGCGTCGCTGCGACTGGCCCCGGCATTCAACAGGCAAGCCAACCGGGCCAAGACTCTTGTGCTGCCGGGCACATGAGCGTAACAACCCACGCTCGTCAGCAGGCCAGAACTGGCCTCGGTCGTAAAAATGCGCAAGCTCGTGGATCAGTGTTGCTTGCAGCTCCCGTTGCAGTGTGGCGTGCTGGCGTCCGGCGGGCAGGGTTTGATCGTCCCCCTGCACCAGCGCATCGAGCCAACGCTGATTGAGGAGTATTTGACCATCATAGCGGGCCCGCCCCATGACGCTATGCGCCAGTTTGGGAGACCAACGTAAAAGGATTTCATGGTCGAGTTGTGAAACCAACCGGGGAGGCAGGGCCTTGAGCGCCGCTTCAAGCAGCTTCTGGCTGGCCTGTCGCTGCTCATTGCTCAGCTCGGCCTGTTCCAGTTTCACAGTCAAGGCTGAATGAGCAGGAAGAACCCACAGTAGCGATGTTAGACCCAGAACAATGGCGATCACGGCTACGCCCCGCTCGAGAGCGGGGCGTATGTCAAGGCGCAATGGGAATGACGCCCTGAAAAGACTGGGCGTTCAGGACTGCTATCACAGAGCCAGAATAGCTTCTGCCAGTTGCATATCAGTGGCTTGTAGCTCTGGCATCTGGTGGCGAATATGACCCAGCGCCGCCTCCAGGTTAACGCCGCGCACTTGACCGTCACTGCCGACGAAGCTGGCAGCGTCATCCCGGGCATCCAACACGACCTTGTTCGAGCCAAAGGTAGAGGCAGTGCTGTCACCCAAGGCTTCAGCCATGTTGACTAGAACGTTGCCCACCGCATTGGTGGTACCAATAAAGCTGGAAGCGGAAGCCATTGCAGAAAAACCAACCAGACCAGCAGCAAGGATTACAGAGCGAATCTTCATGAAAACTCCTAGAGAGAGACCAGGCCTAATAAACCTGAAGTAACGAGCCATTACAGGTCCGCTTTCGTTGATTCTAGCGTTTATCCGACAGAAAAAGGGGACAGATTTATTTACCGCTTTTCAGTGTGCTCATGTTTGTTTCACTCCCCGGTTCTGTTGCCACACCATCGCGACCAGCACGGCCGATGCCAGACCGCCGACCAGGGTCGTCATCGGCCCCGGAAAGCTGAAGGCAAAGCCTGCGGCAATCAGTGGCAGGCGTTGCCAGTGTTTGACCAGGCCCGCCCCGAGCAGGTAACCCTCCAGCCCGCCAGAGATCAGCATGATGCCGGCAATGATCGAGGGCAGGACGTAGAACAGCGGGGTCAGGTCGCCCTGCAGCAGCAGGGCAGGCTGGAACAGGAAAAACAGCGGCACGAAGTAGATCACGATGCCCAGGCGCATGGCGGTGAAGGAGGTCTTCATCGGCTTGGCCCCGGCTATGGTGCCTGCCAGGAATGCAGCAGCACCCACTGGCGGCGTAATCACCGAGAGCATGGCGTAATAGACGATAAAGAAATGCACGGCGATGGTGTTCAGCCCGCCCACCTCAATGATCGCCGGGGCCAGTGTGACCGCCAGGAAGATGTAGGCGACGATGGCCAGACCCGCCATGCCCATGATGAAGCAGGCAGCAATGCCAAACAGGATCACCAGGAACAGGTTGTCACCGCCCAAGCCCACCAGGCCGGAGGTGACCGAGCCGGTAACGCCGGTAATGGTCAGGGCGCCGACCACAAAGGCGATCGGCAGGATGATGGCGGCGGTTTGGGTGATGAGTACGCCGATCTGGCGGATGGCGTCATACAGCCGGGCGGGCGTCAGGCGAGTCTCCTTGCGCAGGAACGACAGCCCGATCATCAGGATGCAGGCGTACCAGGGCGTGTAGTACTCCCAGCGCATGTACAGCAGGCCCCACATGAGGAATGCCATGACGAACAGGAATGGCCAACCGCGCATCAGTACCTTGCGTGTGGAGGGCAGATCCTCTTCCAGCATGCCCTTGATACCGGTGCGCGCGGCATAACCGTCTACCTGCAGCAGCAAGCCGAAGTAGAACAGGAGCGAGGGCAGGATGGCGGCGATCATGATGGTGGCGTAGTCCACGCCGATGGTAATTGCCATGACAAACGCGATTGCGCCCATCACCGGCGGCATTACCACGCCCCCGGTCGAGGCGCAGGCTTCGATGGCGCCGGCGTAGTGGGCCGGATAGCCGGCTTTTTTCATGGTCGGGATGGTGATGGAGCCGGTGCCGGCGATGTTGGAGAAGATCGAGCCGGACAGGCTGCCCATAAAGGCACTGGCGACCACCGCGACCTTGGCCGGGCCGCCGCGATAACGTCCAAAACCGGCGTTGGCCAGGTCTATGAAGAAGGCACCCGCGCCGGTAGCCAGCAATATGCCGGCGAACACCAGGAAGCCCAGGATGATTTCGGCGACGATTTTGGTGGTGATGCCCATCATGCCTTCGGCGCGGAAGACGTAGGACTCGATCATGTGATCAAACTGATAGGGCACCCCCATGATAAGCCCGGGGAACAGGTCCGCGACTAGCGGATACAGCCCGATCAGCACCACGACCAGCAGAAAAGGCGTACCCCCGCTGCGTCGGGCCAGCTCCATCATCAACAGCCAGATGACGATGCCCAGGTACAGATTGCTCCAGCCGGCCTGGATCATGTCCCAGGCGTTGTTGGCGAAGTAAAAGCTCACGCCCAGCACGAGGACGGCGGCCACTATGTCGTACCAGGGCACCTTCGACTGGCCGGCTTTGGCCGGGAGCGCCAGAAAGGCAGCGGCGGCGAAGAAGCCGATAAAGATCCAGTAGTACTCGCCTTCCAGCAGGCGCCGGCCGTTCCAGGTGAAGCCGAAGATATAGGCTATCCCCGCTATCAGCCCGCAGACGCTCAGCACGACAAAGGCGATGCTCTGCCAGGAGAACGGCTCACCCAGCCGAGTGACCTCGGCGCCTGGTTCAACGACTTCAGCAACGACGGTTTCAGTTTTCATGGAGCCCCTTGTTGTTAAAGACGTGTGCGGAAGCCTTCCAGGCCTTGCGTATGCTTATCCACAATGGCCATGAACCTGTCGTTGTTCATGTTTGGCTCGATACCGCTTTCCTTGGCTTCGGCCAGGGCTGCCCGCCGGGCGACCATCCAGCTATCCATTTTTTTGATAGCCTCCTGGTTCAGTTTGTCGTCTTCCTCGGTCCAGACGTTGACCTCTTTCAGGTAACGCACGGTGCCTTCGTGGACAGGCAGCGGCGAGCGATTCAGATACTCGCGGAACACCTCCAGGCTCATGCGGGTGGACAGGGGATGAGAGCCTTTGTAGGTGTCGTAGGATTGGTGGAACCACTTGGCCATGGTGTAGGCGAAGGCTTCGTCGGCATCCGCCGGGGCGGCGTAGAGAAAGTTCGAGACAAGACCGTCAACGCCTTTGGCTGACGACACACCCATGCTGATGGTGCCGGGCACGACCATGGGGCGATGCTCGAGGAATCCTTCCCATGCCTGACTACTATCTAGATCCATGGACAGCCAGCGGATGCCGCCGGGCGCGCCTTCCATCTCGGCCATCACCGAACTGATGGTGGCGCAGTAGGCCACATCGGCCTTGCCTTCCACAACGGCGCGGCAGTTCTCGACATAGCTGCTGGCCGGCACAAATCGGAGGTTTTCAGCGCCTTCGGCGCTTGTCATGCCTAAATAGGCAGGCAGGGCATCGGTCACGGCGGCAATCATGGGAGGGGAGAACTGCCCCCGTGCAACCCGAACGCCGCCTTTTTTCAGGTCGTCCATCGTGTGTAGGTCCGAGTCGCCGGAGACCACGAACGACCAGGGGGTGTCGTTGTGGTGCCAGATGACGCGCTGGGGTACCGGGGTCATGGTGGCGTAGTGGCCAATGCCCTGGATCTGGAAACGCAGCTCGGCGGTGGAGACCGAACTCAGCGCCAGGTCGCGACGTTCAGTCAGCCGGCGGTGCCGCTGGACTTCGCTGTCCTCCGGCACAACGCGGACGTTGGTTCCCAGATCCTTCTGCAGGATAGGGCCCCAGCCATTGGTGGAAGCAAAGCTGCCGCTGGAGGTGCCGGGGGTGCCGATGACCAGCAGGTGCGGCATAGTGAATTCTTCCGCGTGGGCCAGGCTGGCAAGGCCAAACGCAAGCCCGCCCGCCAGAGACAGGCAAGCACCCACCATGGGCTTCAGCGATGTGATTCTCATGAGAGCTGGCTCCAGGCTTGTTATTTTTATCGTGATAACGTCGCTGTGCTGGGCGCTGACACCCGCAAGGCCAAGCTAAGGTCGAGGCGGCTTTGCTGTCAACACAACTGGGCAAAGATGCCGGTTGGAGAAGATGCCCGATTTGTGTGATGAATGGCGAAGCGTGAGAGTTGGGAGACTTACCTTCGGGTTGCGTTACTCAGGCAGCCAGATTTTTTCCAGTTGCTGAAAGTTCCATTGTTCCGGATCTTCTCTGCTTACAATTTGCTCTTTTACGCGTGTATCTGACAAATCCAGGGTTCTGGTAGCAATCTTTTGCCGCAAGGTTATTGAGTAGAATACCTCTACCTTCGGTTTCAGCAGCGATTCCGGATTCTGCTCGATCACCACTGCCAGTTGCTTTGAAGTGAGCTTTACCAATGACCCTACCGGATAAATGCCGAGCATACGCACGAAGATCCGCAGCAGCTCCGGATCAAAATGCCCCTTCCATGCAACCATCCGGCTGACCGAAATCGCTGGGTCCCAGCCCGCTTTGTATGGTCGATTTGAGGTGATGGCATCGTACACATCACAGATTGCCCCAATGCGTGCGAGCAGGCTGATCTGTGCTCCGGCTTGTTGCTGAGGATAGCCGGTACCATCGAACTTTTCATGGTGATGCAGGCACACATCAAGCACCGCTTCGGGCACGTCCGTCCAGGATTGCAATAGCTGATACCCCATGACCGGATGCTCACGCATCACAGCAAACTCATCCTCCGTTAGCTTGCCTGGCTTGTTGAGAATATCTTCTGGGGTAAGCGCTTTACCCAGATCATGCAGCAGCCCTGCCAAGCCCGCTTGACGCGTTGCTTCTTCATCCAACTGAAGTTGCCGCGCCATGCCAATCATCAACGCAGCAACAGCGACAGAGTGCAAATAGGTGTATTCATCCTTGCTTTTGATCCGTGCAACGCTAATCAACGCATGGGAATTACGCGAGACCGAGGCGCTCATTTCATCGAGCAACTCGTTCAGCCCCGCTGTTTCCAGCGTCCGGCCCATTCGCGCATCGGCAAACATGCTTACCACGGCTTCTTTGCCACTACGAAAGATTTCACGTGCTTGACGCACTTCATCTTTGAATGAGCTCGTTATTACTGGCGTTTTTGCCTGGCTGTTGTCTGCACCAACCTCAGCATCTTTGCCGAGTGCGACTGATTCAATCGGCGCTGCTGGGTGATGAGGCGCAACATCACAGCCACGCGCCAGATCGATGATAAGTTCGTTAACTGAAGATTGACGGATTTTGGCCAGGGTAGCTGAGTCTTCAATCAACAATTTGCTGGTCCAGAAGGGGTGTTCTAGCCAGGAGCCGCAGAATTTATGCACATACATACCCATGCATACTTGGCTGAGGGGGATTTTCTTCAACATGGAGGATACCAGCTGACCAATATCACGATACTGGCTGATTAACGTAAAAGCCTCCGTGCTTGTCCCGGCTAAGAGTAACCAGGCTTTGACTTTATAATCATAGCCCTTGGCCATCTCTCTACCAATAGGCGAGCATGCAAATATGCGAGTAATCCACTACAAAATAATTTGAGGGTTTCGATCCAGGGGCATCAGGAGTGGTACTGCGCACTTGTGTTTATCCTTCGCGCAGCAGCATGGCCTGGTTGAGCCGTAATGCCTGCAAAGTGGGAATGAGGCCGCCGAGCATGGCTAGGGAGCTGACTGCAGCTGCGACCAACGCACCAAGCCACCAGAGATCGCCGGCGGGTAACTTCAGCAATGTGGCGGCCAGGGGCAGGGCGATCAGCGCGCCCAGGGCAGTAGCAAACAGCGTGGCGATAAACGTCAGCAACCCCGTTTCCAACAGCATCGCCAAACGAATCGCCCGGTGCCTGGCGCCGAGAATATGCAGCAGGTTGGCTTCATAGAGCTGCCGCCTGCGGCTGACGCTGACGACGCTGGAAAGCACCAGCAGGCTTGCGGTAAGACTGACCAGAGCCACTGCGGCAAGGCCCGCGGTGGCTTTGCCGAGCAGGTCGCCGGCAGTTTCCAGCCAGTCGGCGGTGCGCAGAGTGATGACGTTGGGTATGTTTCTGGCCAGCCATTGTTGTGACGCCTTGGCGCCGGGATCACTTTGGTAAACCACGCCTACGTAGCGGCCGATCAGTTCATCCAGGGCGCCGTCCTGTAGTACGCCTTCAAACCAGAAGCGCGTTTGCAGACCTTTCTGGCGGTAGAGGGCCTTGATTTCGGCGGGGACGGTCTGACCTTCGACCTGAAACTCCACCTGGTCGCCCACGGTCAGGCCGAGTTGGTTGGCTTCGCGATCTTCCATGGCCATGAAGGCGGGCCGGCCTTCTGGCGCAGGCGCGGTCCACCATTCGCCGGCAATCAGCTCCAGGTCTTCCGGGTTGCCTGACAGGTAGCTGAGTTTGTATTCATCGCCCATGGCTTCGCGTCTGGCTTGGGAGTTGTCTGCCAGCACTTCGGCAATGGGCTCCTGGTTGATGGCGTTCAGTCGGCCACGCACCAGTGGCAGGAGTTCGGTTTCGGCGTCTGGGTCCAGACTTTGCAGACCGGTTTGCAGGGGTTCGATCTGGTCTGGCAGCACTTCATACAGAATCAATGCGGGCGCTTCGGCGGGTATTGTGGACTCCAGTGCGCGGAGCAAGGTGCTGACCAGCAGCGTGCAGGCGACGACCAGTGTGAGTGCGGTACCCAGTGAGAGCAGGGTCGCACGCAGTGGCGAGTCGGGCCGATGCAAGTTGGCCAGGGCCAAACGACGGGCGAAGTTGCGATCGGCAAAACCGCTGTTTTCCAGCGCGCGGGCGGAATACTGCAAGCCTTTGATCAGCGTTTCCAGCAGCCCCCAGAGCACGACTAACGCAAGCAGAAACAGGAAGCCAAGCAGCGAGGAGGGCAGCCAGATCAGCAGGGTGGCGATGTATACAGCCAGCAGGCCATAACTGGCGAGGCGCCAACTGCGCGGTTCATGGCTGGCGGCCTGTACCTTGCCGCGAAACAGTCCAGCCGGTGAGGCAGCAAGCGCCTTGGCCAATGCCGGCAGCGCGAATACATAGGCGGTCAGCACGGCGAAAAGCCAGCTGAGTAACAGGGGCAGGATCCAGACCGAGATCCACTGGCCAGCTCCGCTAGATTCGGTCGCGGCAAAGGTATTGTCGGCCAGACTCAGAGCTACCGTAGATAACCCAACGCCCAAGGCGCCGCCGACAAGACCGGCAATGCTGCCAAGTATGCCGATTTGTAGCAGATAGATGCCTACTAGCGGCCTGCGCCGTAAACCCAGGGTTTGCAGTGTGGCGATGGTGCCGAGCTTCTCATCCAGGTAGGCATGGATG
Source organism: Halopseudomonas salina (assembly GCF_014637955.1). Lineage (NCBI taxonomy): Bacteria > Pseudomonadati > Pseudomonadota > Gammaproteobacteria > Pseudomonadales > Pseudomonadaceae > Halopseudomonas > Halopseudomonas salina. Next base: position 658,593 of record NZ_BMFF01000001.1, read on the forward strand.
CTGTTGGCAACGCCCAGGCCACCAATAAACAGCGTGGTGAAGGCGATCAGAATCAGCGCGGTGGCGATCTGGTCCAGGCGCTCGGCCAGGCGTTCACTGCGCTCGGCGAAGGTGGTGGTGTCCCACTGGGTTTCGGGGAAAGCCTGTTCGAATTCATCCAGCCACAGATCCAGGTCGCGGTCGGTCTTCACCCGGTATTCGTAGTCGACGCGTGCGCCGGGACCTATGAGTTGCGCTGCCTGCAACGCCTCGTCGGAAATCATGATTGGCAGACCGCGCCAGTTGGCATTCAGACTGCGATCGGGCTGCGCCTGAATCAGCCCACCGATGCGGAAGGTGGCGGCGCCGATCTGGATTTCATCACCCACGTTCTGACCCAGGCGCTCGGCCAGCACGGGATCGATAACAGCACCCCAAAGATCATTCTTTTGAGCGGTGAGTTCGGCCAGCGGTTGGTCTGGAGAGAGGCGCAGCTCGCCGTACAGCGGATAGGCAGCATCCGGCGTAAGGATCGCGGCCCTGAGAAAGTTGTCGCCAGCCTGATCGCTGACCATGGTGTCGAGTTCGCGCACCAGGGAAACAGTGCCGGTGGTGCGAATCCATTCCAGCACCTCATCGGGCAGCGGCTGACTTGCATCCAGCTCGACGTCGCCGCCCAGCAGCGCTCGGGTATCCGCCAGCAGGCTCTGTTCGACCACCCGATAAAGGCTCGCCGTGGCAGCTACCAGAGTGACGCCGAGAATCAGACATGCCAGAAAAACCTTGAGCACAGAGAGGCGCGAGCGCAGATCTGTCACAGCAAACCGACACATCCAGGACAATCTAGTGAACATATCAGAGCGCATGCAAACGCCCTGCATCCATTCTGACCCGGTGCTGGCAACGTTCGGCTACGCGCTCGTCGTGGGTGACCAGCACCAGCGTTGATTTGCTTTGCTTGTGCAAATCGAACAGCAGTGACAGTACCTTTTCGCCGGTTTGCTGATCCAGGTTTCCGGTGGGCTCATCGCCCAGCAGCAGGCTGGGTTGATGAACCAGTGCCCGGGCAATCGCCACGCGCTGCTGCTCACCCCCGGACATCTGGCTGGGGTAGTGTTGCAAGCGGTGGCTTAGCCCGACTGCCTCCAGCATCGCCAGGGCGCGTTCGCGGGCATTAGCCTGGCCGGCGATTTCCAGTGGCAGGCTGACGTTGCCCAGGGCGCTGAGGCCGGGCAGCAAATGGAAAGACTGAAAAATGATTCCCAGGTGCGCACTGCGCCAGTCAGCCAGGGCGTTGGAGTCCATATCGCTCAGTTTCTGGCTGCCGACCAGTATCTCGCCCTGGTCCGGGCGTTCGAGGCCGGAGAGCAGCAATAGAAGGGAGGTCTTGCCGCTGCCCGAGGGGCCGGTAATCGCCAGGGATTCACCGGGCGGCACTGTGAGCGAGGCATCGTTGAGTACCGCGACGGAACCCGATTCTGTGGGGTAGGTCAGGTGAATACCGCTCATTTGCACGCTGGTGGACACAGGGGCTCCTTGGGTCGGTCCGGATCAGGAGACACTATGCCATGCCCACTGCAAAACCGACGATCCGCGGACACCATTGGCAACACTCTGCCGAGATTCAGCCTGCTGTGTAAGGTTTATCCGAGGACGAAACAGCTGCCGGCTCCCCGACCGCCCACTCCTTGGGAAAGCGGCGGATCAGTAGTGTCAGTCCAAAGCCCACTGACAACACAGCGAGGGTAAAACCGAAGGCGGCGGTGAAGCCTCCGGTGTTTTCGATCAACCAACCGGCGATGGCGGGCCCGAGGAATTGGCCGAAGGCAAAGAATAAGGTCGAAAAACTGAAGGCGATGGGGATATAGCGCGGTGCCACCTGATCGGTCGCGCTGGTTTGAATCAGCGTAAACAAGCCGTTGACCGATGCACCCATTACCAGAAAATGAAAAAAGAAGTAGTGCTGGGTCTGCTCGATGAGCGGTAGCCCCATGGCCACGATTACCAGAAAGATGCACGTCGCCAGTGCGTTGCCCCGGCCCCAGAAGTCAGACACCCAGCCCCACAGGGGGCCGGCGGCGATGGACATCAGCCCTGTCATAGCCATATAGCGACCAGCGATTGCTTCGCTATGGCCTGATTCGACCATGAAACTGACTATAAATACCGCCTGAACGATGTAGCCAAGGCCAATGATGCCGTAGGTGGCGGCTACTATGAGTATCCGGGGGTTGCGGTAGATCCGCCATTTTTCGTCTGTCGGCAGATGCCCGGCGGCCGTGGATCTCGCTTTGGGTGGGTTGCGCACGAACAGGCCGATCATGACGGTTACAAAGAGTGCGGTTGCGGCAAAAACACCCCAGCTGACCCGCCAGCCATACTCACCGAATACCTTGAACAAAAAGGGCACCAGCATGCCGGACACCAGGATGCTGATACCTACACCGCTGGTCATGCAGCCAATCACCAGACCGCGTTTCTCCGGGAACCAGGTGGCCAGAAGGGCGACCATAGGTGCAAATGCGAAGGCAGTACCAAAGCCCAGTAGGCCCATCAGAAGCATCACCAGCCAGAAGTTGGCAGCAATGGCGAGGCCCACGAAACCTGCGGTCACCGTGAGCATGCCAAACATGATGGAAGCTTTGGCGCCCCAGCGGGCAGCCGCAAGGCCCCCGGCCAGCACGGAGCAAACGTAGCACAGGGCAGTCACTGTGCTGAGAATACCCGCCTGCTGGTAAGACAATCCGAGGTCTGCACGCATGGCTGGCAGAATGATGCCGTAGGCCAGGCGGGCAAACCCGATAACGACCAGGGACGTAAGGGTGCCGCAAAGCACGGTAATGACCATGTTCGGGCGGTTGCTATTCTGGGACATCGTGACTCGCTTGTTATCGGACACTTGGCAGCCGCATAGGTTAGCAGTTATCCAAAAAGCATGTCCCCGACGTCACACCATTTCCAGCGGCTGCTTGCTTGCCGGCGGCGGGTAAGCGGCATCGATCTGGGACAGATCGTCTTCGTCGAGGTGCAGGCTGTCAGCCCCGGCGTTCTGTCTGAGGTGATCCAGGTTGACCGCTTTGGGAATGGCGATCACGCCGGGGTGGCGCATGACCCAGGCGAGTGCTACCTGGGCAGTTGTGGCGCCATGCTTGTCGGCTATGCGCTGTAGCACAGCGTCATGCAAAAGCACTCCGCCTTGCCCGATGGGGCAGTAAGCCATAAGCGGCATTTGCTGCTTTGCCTGCCAGTCCAGCAGGTCGTACTCAATGCCGCGGGCTTCTGGGTTGTAGAGCACCTGATTGGTTGCGCAAGCAGAGTTGGCAAGTTCTTGCAGGTCAGCAACATCAAAGTTGGAAACACCCCAGCGGAGGATCTTGCCCTGTGCGCGCAGGCGTTCAAAGGCGTCCACTGTTTCGCTCAGTGGATAATCACCGCGCCAGTGCAGCAGGTACAGATCAATGGTGTCGGTATCCAGACGTTGAAGGCTGCGCTCGCATGCCGCCTGCACGCCTCTGGTACTGGCGTTATGTGGGTAGACCTTGCTGACCAGATAGACCTCGTCTCGCCGGCCACGCATGGCTTCGCCGACAATTTCTTCAGCACCGCCCTCGGCATACATTTCTGCAGTGTCGATCAGCGTCATGCCCAGATCCAGCCCCGCGCGCAGGGCCCTGACTTCAGCCTGCCGTTGGCCGGCATCCTCGCCCATATGCCAGGTGCCCTGGCCAATACGCGGAACCTTTGCTCCGCCCAGTTTGATTGTCTGCATACCGGGAACTCCCTCTGATTGATGTATGCCGGGTGGATTACCGGCTGCGACCTTTGATAAGTTGTTTTTGCAGGGCTGTGACGTCCTTGCTTGCCTGCAATACGGATAGCGCCGGATCGGCCTTGCCATTGCGCCCCAGGCGGTCGATCTGGGCGTAGTACCAGTATTGCACCGCAAATGTAGCCATGGCTTTCAGGGCGTTGAGTTTGCCCAGAAACGCCAGCCAGCTGGGGAACAGGGCTAGCTGTTTTTCATAGCGGGGCAATTCTTCGAGCCCGGCTAGCAGTTGCGCAGGCGCGTCAGTCATCACACACATGGGGCGGCCCAGGCCGATGAGGTCAGCAGCGCCGCTATCCAGGGCCTGCTGCATGGCCTTTTTCTGACGGAAACCGCCTGTGACCATCAAGGGCACCGACACCTTGGCGCGCATGGCCAGGGCGAAGTCCACAAAATAGGCTTCGCGCTCTTGAGTGGATTGGGCCACGGTTTGTGGCTCTTCCGCTTCAATACCTTCGACGCCGAGCAGCTTGGGTTGTTCATAGGTACCGCCGGATATTTCGATGAGATCGACGCTGGCCTGCTCCAGCCATTCGACTACCTGCAGACTGTCTTCGAAGTCGAATCCGCCTTTCTGGAAGTCGGCGCTGTTGAGTTTCACCGAGATCGGGAACTCGGGACCAACTGCTGCACGCACGGCCGCGACACTGTCCATCAGCACGCGGGCGCGGTTCTCCAGAGAGCCACCGTATTCGTCTTTGCGCTGGTTGCTGCGGGGGCTGAGGAACTGCGACAGCAGGTAGCCGTGAGCGGCGTGGATCTGCACTCCGGTAAAGCCGGCTGCCTGCACCGCTGCGGCGCACTGGGCAAAGCGGCGGACAATCTCGTTTATTTCGTCTTTTTCCAGGGCTACCGGCTCACCGAACTGGCCTCCTGGTAGGCCCAGTTTGACTGGCGATGGCGCCTTTGGGTGTGGGTTGACCATCTTCATGGTCTGGCGGCCTGCATGGCTGATCTGCGCCCAGAAATGGTTGCCGTTGCGTGTAGCGGCCTTGGCCCAGCTACTCAGCGCGGCGTGCATGGCTGCATCGGGTTCACAGTCTATGACTACGTTGCCGGGGCGTTCCAGGTGGTCGCGGTCAATCTGGATATTGCCGGATAGCAACATGCCCGCGCCGCCATCGCTCCACAGGCCGTAGAGGCGTTCGAGTTCCGGGGTCGGCAGGCCGTCGGGCGTGGCCAGGCCTTCGGTCATGGCGGCTTTAGATAGGCGATTGGGGATGATGGCGCCGCATGGGAGGCTTAGAGGATCGGCAAGGGACTTGGTCATGGGGTTCTCTTGTTCTTGTTTATGACAGTGATGTGAGTGTATCCGGTTTTCCGACGGGTGTTCTTGAGAGGCGCTGAAATATCCTGTGAATCAAAATCGCTTTTTTATTGTCACAAGTCGATGACAACGCACCGCCCAGCACTTGTTTCAAAGGAGATATCGTTAAGGCCATGATTGAGTGGATTCAGGAAAACCAGGCGCTATTTAACGCTGGCATGAGCATAGCCACTTTGCTTGTCTGGGTGGTTTACGCCCAGTTGCTGTATTTCGGATTTCGCCGCCAGCGCACGCCCAGGGTGATCATCAATCGGGGCAGGAAGCGGGATCTGGACGCCCTGTGCATCATCAGCAATATGAGCCAGGAGGCAATTTATGTGGAATACATTATTGCCACTCTGGAGACATCCCATGGCACGGTGATGATGGATGTCACGGACTTTGAACGCGATCCTACAGAGGAGCGCGAGAACGAAGAGGGCGACAAGCAGAGGGTATCAGTAACACCCGAGGACATCCGCGAGAATACCCGCCAGGGCCCGCTGCTATCAGGCGAGTTCATGCATATCGGGACCTTCAACGATGTGGTTCGGCGTTTGGCGCGGCGGGCTGATATTCCCATGCAGGGGTATCGCCCGGTAGGAAATATTCTGCTGGAGCGGCTTACCATCGAGCTTATAGCTCTGTATGGCCCGGAGCCCAAACCCGTCAGCGCCAAGCGAAGCTTCAAAATCGAAAGCAACGAGTCGGGAGGGACCCTGACGCCCACCTCCTGGCAAACCCATCAGGGTATTTCCTTTCTACATCGTCGTCGGCTGTGCAAGAAGGTCGACAAGATTAATGAAACCAACTTCTCGATGAGCTCTACCATTCGGCTCGATAAAGACTAGAGGCTCCGGTCATCGAGCGCTGGTTGTATCAGCGCCAACGAGTCGATCAATCGCTTGATTGATATCGTTTTGCCTGGTGAGCTGGTCAAACAGACCCCCTGTGGCCTCGCCGTGAATCAGGCCCAGCAATACGCCCAACACAGCACCGCGGTGCACGTTATCACCACCGACCTCTGTGTTGGCTTGCAGGGCCTTTAAAGGATCTAGCTGGTGTTTGAGAGCGAAGTACAACACCGCCGGCCATGCATCGCTTATATAGCAGGCGGGCGACAGCACCCGACCAACCACTTCCCTATCCGGTTTGTTGCCTTCTACCAGCTTGACCAGATCGCGGCGCGGCAGGCTTCGGGTTGCGTTGAGCAGTAAGTCTTCCACCGAAGTATCAGTATCGCGAAACAGCAATCCATCAATCAGGTTAACAAAAGCGTCGCACACCTCTGCCAGGGAGGCGTCCGGGTGTGTAAGCGCCAGGTGCTCGCGGCACAGTTTGCGAGTATCTGCCAGTGATGTACCACGCAAGCGCTCTCCAATGACCAGCGGCGCGATGGTGACCAGCCCGCCAACCGAGGGCGTGTCATGGGTGATAGCGGCGCACTTTTCCGGTGGCAACCCGCTGGCGAGTTTGGCAAAGAATCCGCGGTGATAGGACTCGGCATAGGTGTCCGGATGCGCTGGCTCGTCCGCTGTCAGCAGCTGTATGTAGGCCTGAAGAAAAGCATCTCGATCATAGTGCCCGTTTGCCGCGTGCATGACGTTCATCAGCGCAAGTGCGCAATGGGCGTTGAGCGTGTTGTCCCCGGCGCGCATGCCCTGGTGGTAGTGAATATTGGGGCGGTCCCAGTATTGGGCTTTGCCCTTGAGTATTACGTCGCCCACTACGTTGGCCTTGTTGCTACTGCTGGCGTTCTTGCGGCCACCGCCACTGGTCGAGTGTAATGACATGATGGAGGAGGGGTGGACCTCCGGCGCCGGATGGAAGTGTCTGATGCCCTCGGGAAAGGCCTTGTCAATATCACTGACTCGGTAGAACCAGTGTACCGGCATGGCCAGAGCGTCGCCGATAAACAGGTTCTGCAGCGCTGCGGTGGCTCTGGCGGTAACATGCTGTGCAGTCATACTGTGCCTCGGTCTGGTTGGGTAGGGGCGACAGCCCCGTATCAATTCAGAATAACGCAGCCTTTGGCCCATAATGGATCCCAGGTGTTTCAAGGAAAGTCTTCGGCAAGAGGGGGGGTGATGGCGCTCAGAATAGCGGTGGTGGGAGCAGTGCTGGCGGGCCTGCTGGGTGCCTGGTGGCTGCTGCAGATACTCGGCATGCCGGCCAGCCTGTCTCCGCAGGCACTGTCTGACTGGCTGACCAGTCAGGCCGGAGTCGGCCCACTCTTACTCATGCTGTTGATGATTATTGCCGTGATCGTCGGGCCTATTCCGACGCTACCGGTCAGCGCCACCGCGGGTCTGGCCTTTGGCGTAGTTGAAGGCACGGCTATCGCCGCCACAGGTGCGCTGATTGGCGCGATGGCGGCGTTCTGGATTGCACGTCTGCTCGGGCGGGAGGCGATCTGCCGCCGCTTCCCGAATAACCCCGTATTGAACCGCGACGGCTCACAGCGCTTTCTAACCCTCACCATTGTGGTTACCCGGCTGATACCGGTGTTCTCATTTGCGCTGATCAGTTACGCCGCAGGAGTAACATCGATTCACGCTTGGCGTTTTGCCGTCGCAACCTTGATCGGCATGCTGCCCATGACCGTGGTTTTTGCCGGATTGGGTCACAGCTTCAGCATGCATCCGGCCCTGACTGTATTGGCGGGCGCAGCAGTTCTCGCGGCCATGGTCTGGCTGCCCTGGATGGTTAGCCGTCATCCGAATTCCAAACTGGGCCGTTGGTTGGGGCTGTGTTGATGACGGCTATGCCTTTGCACAGATACTTGCTGCACGGGGTGTGGGCATGGAGCTGAGCGGTGCATTGCTCAAGGTGACAAGAGCGCTCGTCTATATCTGTGCTGGCGTCCTGCCTGCCACGCTGTTGGCCGGACTCAGTCTGGTTTTTCTGGTGAGCAGCTTGTGGTGGAGTGTTTTGCTTGTGCTGCTGGCCTGGCTTGGAACGGTCGGTTTGATAATGGCGACGATGTTTCCGCCGAATGGAGCCGAATCGCGTTTGAGGATGATTGTTGTCATTCTGCTGACGTTCGGCTTGGTAGCCATATCGCCGTTGGCGCTGATGGCAATTGATTTTCGCAATCTGGCGCTGAAGGCCATCTTCATCGGGCCGGCATTGGTGGCACTGCATTACTGCTGGCAGGTGTTCAGGCTTTCGAATGTGCGCGAGCGCTGGTTTTTATCCATGGTATCGCTGCTGTTGGTGATGGCTCCTTTGTTGTGGTACCTGCAGCGTCCCACGCCGCCTGAGGCAGTGGTATATGACACCGCCGAGGCACGCGAGGTGACGCTGATCGTGGAGAACAGTACGCAGGAGGGGCATCCGGTGATGGGGCTGGCCTCGCTGAGCAAGGTGCCCTATGCGCGAATTCACTATCAGGACAGGACCTACACACCCTTGGGCGCTGGCAGAGTGATTTCATTTCCCCGGGAGACGCACAGGTCGCAGTACGTGATCCGGGAGCTGGTGCAGCCCAATCCCGCGAGCTCGCGCTGGCCGGTCAGAGTGGTGTGGGCCCTGCATGACAAAAGCGGTCGACTCATGGCGCGGCGTGAGCTCTGGCAGCGGAGCACATCTTACTGGTCTGCAGATACACCCAGCGGCTGGCAGGGCCAGAACGCGGCGGACTTTTTCCGCAGGGTGCTCACGCCGCTCGGGCGTATGGCTGTTCCGGATGAGCTGTATCCGGAGGCGAGGTTGCGCGTGGAGCCGACGTCAATTATTCGCCCCGTCAGCCACGCGGATATGGCAAAACGGGTTGCAGGATGTGAGGCGGGAATAACTATGGGAGAAGGCGAAAAATTTGGCCATCTGCAGTCTGCCAGCCCCGACTGGCGTTTTTCGGCCCGTCTGCCTATCGATCAGGTGTTTTGTACAGGTGACAGCACCTACCTCATTTATGCCATGTCTGGCCGCCACATAGAGGTAGACCGGTTAACTCTCGAGGGCCGATTCATCGGACAGCAGAGGATCAATCTGCCCGACGACCTATCGGTCGGTACATCTCACTTCAAGTATGTCTCCCGTTTTGATGCGGGCCCGCTTGGAGTGAGCATGCAGGTCAATTTCATGGACGGACTGCCCAGCCCCGGGCAGCCGGAAGTGCCTGTAAGCGGACTCAGAATCAGTCTTGAAACGAACCGTTAGGCGCCAAAGGCCGAGGCTGTGCAGGTGAGGCGATTAAGGGTGGGCGCCTGCTCCTGAGCCGTTATATGATGCGCGCGCCAATTTCGGCGACCACGTCAGCATCAGACCATCATGCCCAGCAACGCCATTTATACCGACCTCTCGGGTTACTACGATCTGATGTGTGCGGATATCGACTACCTCGCGCAAAGCCAATGTATTCATCGATTGCAGCAGCTGCTGGGCAATGGCGGAAAGCGGCATCTGGATCTGGCCTGCGGGACGGGGCCGCATGTGCGGCATCTACTGGATGCGGGGTATCAGAGCAGTGGGCTCGACATCAACCAGCCCATGCTGGACCGGGCGCTGATTCGCTGTCCCGAGGCGCAGTTCTCTCTGCAGGATATGTGTCAGTTTGCGGTCGAGCAGCCGGTTGATCTGATTACCTGTTTTCTGTATTCCATACACTACAGCGCCGAAATCGAGCGGCTCAAGGCGTGCATTGCCAGTGTGCATGGCGCGTTGGTCAGCGGTGGGCTGTTCTGCTTCAACGCGGTCGACAAATACAGGATCGACAATGACTCCTATATGTCGCATTCGGTTCTGAATGGAGAGGGCCATTTCAACTTCAGTTCCGGGTGGCACTATTCGGGGGAGGGTGAGCAGCAGTCGCTGAAACTGCGTATTGAAAGAACGGCAGCCAATGTGACCCAGATCTGGCGGGATCAGCATCCCATGGTGGCTGTGACTTTCGATGAGCTGACTGCGCTGTTGCAGCCTTACTTCGAGGTGCACGTGCTCGAGCATGACTACGGGACAATCAAGCCCTGGGATGGAATGTCGGGGAATGCGCTGTTTGTTTGTGTGAAAAGATAGGCCCTGGGGCGCGATATTACTGCGCCCACTCAAGATTTTCTGTGTCTTTGCCGGTCATTCCTCAATAGCATTGGAAAATTGGCCAATAGCATCAACTACACGCTGCGCCTCGTCACGAATCTTCAGCATGACTGCACCTGCCTGGTTGGCCAGTTGGACACCCTGTTCTGACTTGGTTTTGCTTTCACCCATACCGCTCACTGCCTGCTGCGCCAGCTCCATGTTTTTCAGGACCACGTCGTTGATTTCGAGGGTGGCCTGGCTGGTTCGGGCTGCCAGGTTGCGTACTTCGTCTGCTACTACGGCAAATCCGCGGCCTTGTTCGCCGGCTCGTGCGGCTTCGATGGCGGCGTTAAGGGCCAAGAGGTTGGTCTGCTCGGCTATGCCACGAATCACCTGAACTATGCTGTTGATCCGTTCCGACTGGTTACCGAGGGCATTGATGTGCTCTGAAACCTGTTCCAACTCCGACGCAATTGATCGCACGACCTCAACTGTTGCCTGAACAGTTTCAGTACCCTCGCGGGCACTCTCGTCTGTTTCCGCAGCAATGTCGAACGCCAGCTTGGCTGCAGAAGACTCTGCATGTCGTCTTTCGACCTGGTTGGTGATGTCACTGGCAAACTTCACTACACCGTAGAGTTTGCCATTGGAGTCATACAGGGGGTTGTAGGTCGCGCGCAGCCAGATTGTCTGGCCGCTGCGGTTTATGCGTTTGAATCGATCTGAAAGGTACTCACCTTTGTTCAAGCGCTGCCAGGCTTGCTGGTATTGGTTGCTGGCAGCCGTTTCTGCATCGCAGAAGATCCGGTGGTGTTTGCCTTTTACATCTTCCAGCCGGTAGCCCATGCTTTGCAGAAAGTTGTCGTTGGCGCTGACGATATGGCCGTCCAGAGTGAATTCGATTACCGCCATTGAACGGTTGATGGCGTTGAGCAGGCTCTTATGTTCTTGCTCAGCCTTCATCGCCCGGGTGATGTCCGTTGCGAGTTTGATGACCTTGGTCACATTGCCTTGCTGGTCCATGACCGGGATATAGCTTGCCTCAAGCCAGATTGGACGTTCGCCCTTGGCCAACCGCATGAATCTGTCACTGAAACTGTCACCCTTGGCCAGTCGCTGCCAGAAACGCTGATATTCGTTGCTGCGCGCTAGTTCGGGGGTACAGAACACACTGTGTTGTTTGCCCAGGACTTCTTCGAGGTCATACCCGACAACTTTAAGAAATAGGGGGTTTGCGTTGAGGATTTCCCCCCTTGGAGAGAACTCGATCATTGCCATGGTATGAGCAATGGCGTCCAGGATCTGATTTTGAATGGCCAGTTGCTGTTTGCTTACTTGAAGTGCATCGCGAACACGTGATCCGAACATGGATACCTCAACGCAGTTGAATTTTCGTGCCTTTATCTATCGGCAGACTGCCCATTTTCTTGATTCGGAAAAGTGCTGAATAGGGCTCTAAATTAGGCTGTAGAGCGCGATACAGATTTTTCGGGCGCAAGTGATGGCACCGGCTCCATCGCGCGGTGCATCATCACCTCAGTCGAAAACGCAGACGATCAATCCCAGCTCAACGCGCCACCGGTCTGGTACTCGATGACCCGCGTTTCGAAGAAATTCTTCTCTTTCTTCAGGTCCATGATCTCGCTCATCCACGGGAAGGGGTTAACGGTGCCCGGGTACTCTTCCTTGAGACCGATCTGGGTCAGGCGGCGGTTGGCGATGAACTTGAGGTAGTCCTCCATCATCGCTGCGTTCATGCCGAGCACGCCGCGGGGCATGGTGTCCCGGGCGTATTCTATTTCCAGCTGGGTGCCCTGCAGAATCATCTGCGTGGCTTCGTCCTTCATGCTGGCATCCCACAGGTGCGGGTTCTCGATCTTGATCTGATTGATCACGTCGATGCCGAAGTTCAGGTGCATGGACTCGTCGCGCAGGATGTACTGGAACTGCTCGGCAACGCCGGTCATCTTGTTACGGCGACCCATGGACAGGATCTGGGTAAAGCCGCAGTAGAAGAACACACCTTCAAGCACGCAGTAGTAGGCGATCAGGTTACGCAGCAGTTCCTTGTCGGTCTCGACGGTGCCGGTGTTGAAGGTCGGGTCGGAGATCGAACGGGTGTACTTGAGGCCCCAGGCGGCCTTTTTCGCCACGCTTGGAATCTCGTGGTACATGTTGAAGATCTCGCCTTCATCCATGCCCAGGGACTCGATGCAGTACTGGTAGGCGTGGGTGTGGATTGCCTCTTCGAAGGCCTGGCGCAGGATGTACTGGCGGCACTCGGGATTGGTGATCAGGCGGTAGACGGCTAGCACCAGGTTGTTGGCGACCAGCGAATCGGCGGTGGAGAAGAAGCCCAGGTTGCGCTTGACGATACGGCGCTCGTCGTCGGTGAGGCCTTCAGGATTTTTCCACAGGGCGATGTCGGCGGTCATGTTGACCTCCTGCGGCATCCAGTGGTTTGAGCAGCCATCGAGGTACTTCTGCCAGGCCCAGTCGTACTTGAAGGGCACGAGCTGGTTGAGGTCGGCGCGGCAGTTGATCATGCGCTTGGTGTCGACGCTGACCCGGGCGGCCGAGCCTTCCAGTTCGTCGAGGCCTTCCTGCACATCGAGGGCATCCAGTGCCGCCTTGGCGCGGGCGATGGCGGCTGAGTCGTCATCGCTGACCTGGCGGGCGTCGGCGACGTTGGCTGGGGTGCTCTCCGCGGTTTCGACTGCGGGTTCGGCGTGGTCCGCTTTTGTCGAGGTGGAACTCGACATTCCCAGATGCGGGGCTGCGGAGGTTTCGGGTGTGTCTAGTTCGTCCCAGCTGAGCATGGTTGGCTCCTTTCAGTCGCAGCTGCAAGCTTCAAGCGGCAAGCTGCAAGTTGGTTAATTTGGGTGGCGCGAGCTCTCGCGCGGTCATCCTCGGTCTCTCCCCGTCATCCTCGCGAACGCGGGGATCCATTCGGGGGTGGCTGTAAGCGCTGTGCCTCATGCCGAACCCCGAAGGTCAAAATGGGTTCCCGCGTTCGCGGGAATGACGCCAGGGGTAGTGAGTGTTCCTGCTACCCGGGGGCGCAAACTCCGAGCTGCTTGTCGCTTGCAGCTTGCAGCTTGTCGCTTTTTATTGGCATGCCTCGCAATCAGGCTCGTCAATCGCGCAGGCTTTCGGCACGGGTGCGGGGCCTGCAGGGGCGGCTGATACGCCGTTGCCGCCCGACGATACGGCGTTGAGCTTGCCGGTTTCCACTGTCGATTTCTCGGTGCTGGTCGCAGCCAGGGCGCGGAGGTAGTAGGTGGTTTTCAGGCCGCGGTACCAGGCCATGCGGTAGGTCACGTCCAGTGCCTTGCCCGAGGCGCCGGCGATGTACAGGTTGAGGGATTGGGCCTGGTCGATCCACTTCTGGCGACGGCTGGCGGCTTCGACTATCCACTTGGTTTCCACTTCGAACGCGGTGGCGTACAGGGCTTTGAGGTCCGCCGGGATGCGTTCGATCTGCTGGACCGAGCCGTCGTAGAACTTCAGATCGTTGACCATGACCGGATCCCACAGGTTGCGGGCCTTGAGGTCGCGTACTAGGTAGGGATTGATCACGGTGAACTCGCCGGAGAGGTTCGATTTCACATACAAGTTCTGGTAGGTCGGTTCGATCGACTGGGATACGCCGGTGATGTTGGCGATGGTCGCGGTCGGTGCGATGGCCATGATGTTGGAGTTGCGGATGCCTTTTTTCGCGCGCTGGCGCAGGGGTTCCCAGTCCAGGGTCTGGCTGCGGTCGACTTCGATGTACTTGGCGCCACGCTGCTCGGTAAGGATGTCCAGCGAGTCCAGCGGCAGAATGCCCTGGTTCCACAGCGAGCCGTCGAAGCTGGAGTAGCTGCCGCGCTCTTCGGCCAGATCGCAGGAGGCCTGGATGGCGTAGTAGCTGACCGCTTCCATGGAGTTGTCGGCGAACTCGACCGCAGCGTCGGAGCCGTAGGCGATGTGCTGCAGGTAGAGCGCATCCTGAAAGCCCATGATGCCCAGGCCGACCGGGCGGTGCTTGAGGTTCGAATTGCGCGCCTGGGGCACCGAGTAGTAGTTGATGTCGATCACGTTATCCAGCATGCGCACGGCGGTCTTGACCGTAGCAGCGAGCTTGGCAGTGTCCAGTTTGCCGTCGACGATATGCTGCGGCAGGTTGATCGAGCCGAGGTTGCATACGGCGATCTCGTCGGCCGAGGTGTTGAGGGTAATCTCGGTGCACAGGTTGGAGCTGTGGACAACGCCAGCGTGCTGCTGCGGGCTGCGTAGGTTGCAGGCGTCCTTGAAGGTGAGCCACGGGTGGCCGGTTTCGAACAGCATGCTGAGCATCTTGCGCCACAGGTCGCGGGCCTTGATGGTTTTGTGCAGCTTGAGCTTGCCGTACTCGATCAGCGCTTCGTAGTACTCGTAACGCTCCTCGAAGGCCTTGCCGGTCAGATCGTGCAGGTCGGGCGTATCGGAGGGGGAGAACAGTGTCCACATGCCGTCGTCGAACACGCGCTTCATGAACAAATCCGGAATCCAGTTGGCGGTGTTCATGTCGTGGGTGCGGCGGCGGTCGTCACCGGTGTTCTTGCGCAGCTCGAGGAATTCCTCGATGTCCAGGTGCCAGGTTTCCAGGTAAGCGCAGACGGCGCCCTTGCGCTTGCCGCCCTGGTTCACGGCCACGGCTGTATCGTTCACCACCTTGAGGAAGGGCACAACGCCCTGGCTCTTGCCGTTGGTGCCCTTGATGTAGGCCCCCAACGCACGCACGGGCGTCCAGTCGTTGCCCAGACCGCCGGCGAATTTGCTCAGCATTGCGTTGTCGTGGATCGCGTGATAGATGCCGGACAACTCATCTGGCACGGTGGTCAGATAGCAGCTCGACAGCTGCGGACGCAGGGTGCCGGCGTTGAACAGCGTGGGCGTGGAGGCCATATAGTCGAAGGACGACAGCAGCTTGTAGAACTCCACCGCGCGGGCATTGCGATCGGCTTCTTCTATGGCCAGGCCCATGGCGACGCGCATGAAGAAAATCTGTGGCAGCTCGAAGCGCACGCCGTCACTATGGATGAAGTAACGGTCGTACAGAGTCTGCAGGCCGAGATAGGAGAACTGCTTGTCGCGGCTGTGATCCAGCGCCTTACCCAGTGCGTCCAGATCAAATTCCTTCAGGCGCGGATCCAGCAGCTCGTGCTCGACGCCAAAATCGATGTAGGCGGGCAGGGTGCGGGCATACAGTTCGGCCATATCGCCGTGGGTCGCGCTTTCAGCGACCTTGAGAAAGCTCAAAGCTTCGGCGCGCAGGTTGTCCAGCAGCAGCCGAGCGGTGACGTGGCTGTAATTCGGCTCGCGCTCGACCAGGGTGCGGGCGGTCATTACCAGGGCGGTGTTCACATCCTGTTGGGTGACACCGTCGTACAGGTTCTTAAGGGTTTCGCGTTCGATCAACTTGGCATCCACTTCGGCCAGGCCTTCGCAGGCCTCGTCGATGATGGTGTGCAGGCGGCCCAGATCCAGTGGCTGGCGGCTGCCGTCGGGCAGGGTGATGTTCAGCGTGGGGTGCGCTTCGACCGGCTGACGGGCCTGGCGCTGGCGCGAGTGCTCTTCACGGTAGAGTACATAGGCGCGGGCGACCTTCTGCTCGCCCGAGCGCATCAGGGCCAGTTCGACCTGATCCTGGATCTCTTCTATATGCAGCGTACCGCCGGAAGGCATACGACGTTTGAAGGTGGTGGTGATGGTTTCAGCCAGTTGATTCACAGTCTGGTGAATACGGCTGGAGGCGGCGGCCTGTCCGCCTTCGACAGCGAGAAACGCCTTGGTGATGGCGACTTTGATCTTGTCATCGGTATAGCTGACCAGCTTGCCGTTGCGCTTGATGACGCGCATCTGGCCGGGAGCAGTCATCTGCAGATCAGAATTATGGTCGCCCTGAGGATTGCGGCCCTGTTGCGATTCGGTGATTGGGGTAACTGGCGGCATGTTGGGCTGCATGGTGATCTCCTTGGCGAAGCCGTTAATACAATATGTAGTGTTTTGACGTTCTGGGTCAGTAGAGCAGTGCCGTATTCGATCGGCTTGCTCAATACTCATCCCATATGTAGTGCGCTTTGTTAATCTTGGCACAAGATAGAGTGGAATATGCCGTCGTGCAAGCTTGAAATTGAAGACGGCTGTGATGGCTATTCGCCAATAATTTCGCCTTGGCTCAGGAAAAACGGGCTTTTCACTGTGAATTTTGGCTGATTTTCAGCTGAAAAAAATATGTATCGACACTACATGTAGTGTTTTCTGTATTAGCCCGAATATGTGCTCCCTTACCTGATAGGTCTTTTGCCGGGGGGTTGTTACAATCGCTGCTCCGCAATGAGACAGGCAGGTTGGCAGGCGAATGGCAGTCGATAACGAACGCATCCTCATAGTCGAAGACGATCTCAAATTGGCCGAGCTGATTCAGGCATTCCTGCGCTCGCAGGGTCTGGAGATTGATCTGCTAACCGATGGTGCCAGCGCGGTGGAGCACATTCTGGCCAGCAATCCCGACCTGGTGGTACTGGATCTGATGTTGCCGGGCGAGGATGGTCTGTCGATCTGCAAGCGCCTGCGGGGGGCCGGTTATGCGCGGCCGGTGTTGATGCTGACCGCGCGCAGTGATGACGAGGATCATATTCGCGGGCTGGAGCTTGGAGCTGATGATTACGTCAATAAGCCGGTTAGACCACAGGTCTTGCTTGCCCGTATCCGAGCGTTGTTACGCCGCAGCCATGATTCAGAGCCGGCCAGCGATGCGCCGGTCACTCGGCTGACCTTCGGCCCTCTGGTCATCGACAACGCCCGGCGCGAGGCCTGGCTGCGTAACGAACTGATCGATCTGACCGGTGCGGAACTGGATCTTTTATGGTTGCTGGCCAGTAATGCTGGTCGCACGCTAAGCCGTGAGGAAATATTCAACGCCCTGCGCGGAATCGAATATGACGGTCAGGATCGCTCCATTGATGTGCGCATATCGCGTATACGCCCCAAGATCGGCGATGACCCCGAGCTACCGCGCATCATCAAGACGGTGCGTAGCAAGGGCTACCTGTTTGTTGCCGTGCAACCCTGATACGGACGCCCCGTGAACTCC
This sequence comes from Halopseudomonas salina, assembly GCF_014637955.1. Classification (NCBI taxonomy): domain Bacteria; kingdom Pseudomonadati; phylum Pseudomonadota; class Gammaproteobacteria; order Pseudomonadales; family Pseudomonadaceae; genus Halopseudomonas; species Halopseudomonas salina. The sequence goes on from NZ_BMFF01000001.1 coordinate 675,843, forward strand.
ATCTTTCTGCGCATATACGGCGGCATGCTACTGATTCTTGTTGTGGTGTCACTCCTGGCACTGCTGGGAATCCGCCAGGTGAACGAGTTCCGCGCCGAAACTTACCGGGAGGACATAGCCACCGGCACCTTTCGCCTGATGGCTGACAATCTTGCGCCCATGGAAGGTGCCGAGCGGCTGAGGGCGCTGGCCGCCTGGACGCGCCTGATAGGTGTGCCGCTGCAGTTAAGTACCATCGATCAACTGAAGCTGGACTCGCGTCAGATCGCACATCTGGCCCGTGGCCGGGTGTTGGTCAAGCCTTCGGCGCAAAGTCAGGTGAGGGTGTTCAGCCGGGTCGATGAGCATACGGTGTTGACTACCGAAATTCAGCGCATCACCGAGCAACTAGGCAGGGCAACCTTGTTTCTGCTGGTTGACGAGCTGGTGCGGCACCCGGAATCGGACATGCCTGAACGATTACAGCGTCTGCGTAGGGACAAGGATTTTGGCTACACGCTGATGCTTACGCGAATGCGCGAAGCGGACCTGGATGCAGACCAGCGTCGCCGTCTGGAAGAGTTTGATACCGTCATGACGCTGGGTCCCGATGGCGATTCGGTTTTGCTGTATATGAAGGTGACCGATACCGACTGGGTGCTGCGTCTCGGCCCGCTATTCCAGATGGAAGACTATCCCAGGGAGCTGTTGTTGATCACCGGCTTGCTGGTACTGACGCTCAGCGGTTTGTTGATCTACTTGCTGGTACGGCAACTCGAGCGCCGTCTGATCACCCTGGAAGCTGCGGCAATGCTGCTCAGTCATGGCAACCTGGACGCTCGGGTTGACGCCGTGGGGCAGGACTCGGTGGGCCGTGTTGCCCGGGCCTTCAACGATATGGCGAGCCACCTGCAACGCTTGATGAAGATTCAGCAGGAGATGATCGGCGCGGTGTCCCACGAGTTACGCACGCCTATCGCACGGCTGCGCTTTGGTCTGGAAATGGTGGAAACCTCGAAGGCGGAAAAGGATATTGCCCATTACGTGCACGGCATGGATGCAGACCTCAGTGAGCTGGACATGCTGGTTGACGAGATTCTCACCTACGCACGCCTGGAGCAGGGTGCTCCTGCACTAGGTATGGTGCTCCTCGATGTGCCTGCTTTGATTGACCGTGTAGTGCAGGAATTGGCACCTTTGAATCAGGCAATCACCATGGAGGTTGAGGACAACAGTTACGGGAGAGCCATTGCGGTCGAGGCTGAGCAGCGCTATCTGACCCGGGCTATCAGTAACCTGATTACCAACGCCATGCGTCATGCCAGCAGCCGCGTGCGGGTATCCTGCCAGGTGGTCTATGGGCGCTGTGTGGTAAGCATCGAGGATGATGGCCCAGGCATTGATGAACCGCTACGGGAAAAGGTATTCACACCCTTTCTGCGCCTGGACGATAGCCGTACCCGCGCTTCGGGCGGCTATGGTCTGGGCCTTTCTATTGTACGCCGGGTAATGTTCTGGCATGGCGGTACGGCCCGTGCCGGCAGCTCCACCGCCCTCGGTGGCGCGGATTTCATTATTGAGTGGCCCCTGCGGCGCGGCTAGCGCTGCATCAGGTGGCCGGTCTACCGGCTGTGCCCGTTCACCAGTAGGCGGAAGGCGGTGCTGGCGGGCTCTGGATCGGGTGTTCGGCCACAGATCAAATCACAATAGATTGCCCCTTCACCGATGCGAATAATGAAGTAGGCCAGGCTCTCGGCATCCATTTCCGGATTGATGTTGCCCGCCTGGATCTGCTCTTCAAACAGCTTGCGCCAGGTCTCGATCAGCCGGCTTTGCAGGCCGGAGATATTTGAGGTCAATAACTGCAGGCCCCACTGTGGCTCGGCCCGCAAAAAGTCATGCATCGCCTTGCCGTTGATCAGCGCGATGTTTATATCGGTATAAATCTGCGCAAGAAAATCGATGCCCTTGAGCTTCGGGTTGGCCTCAGCTCGCTCGATGGCTTCGTCGTAAAGGTTCTTGTACTGGGACCAGAGAATCTCGCCCATCAGCAGGTCCTTGTTGCCGACCCAGCGCATCAGCGTCGCACGACCAACCCCCAGCTCCTCTGCCAGCAACGACAGATTCAGCCGACGACCCTCCAGCCACCAGCGTCGGGCCATGCGGAAGGCGCTCATCGGGGTGGCGCGTTCGTCGGATTTGCGCTGTGACAATGCCAGCGACAGGGGGGTAGGTTGGCTGCTCATGGTTTCGAATCCAGAAAATGTATGGCGTGTCATATAGTAGCAACATCGATACCAAGATTAGAAGTGTCCCGGCCATGAATCAGCGCATTTTTCGTCTGTGCAAGCGATTCTTTATCGACTTCAGATGTATGTACGACTGAATCTGCAAATAGATTCAAGCCAGGTGTTAAAGAGACTGTTAGCTTGATCGTCCTAGGTTGGAACAAATACAAAAATAATATGCCCGGTCAGGCCGGGTCAGGAGATCACAATGCGAATAAACAGACTTTCGGCATCTATCCGAGTAGCGGTGCTGCTCTCCGCCGGCGCCGTGCTGGCAGGATGCTTGCCCGGTGGAGGCGGCGGAGCCTCCAGTTCGATTCCGTCCACGGAACCCTGCTCCTCGATTGCCGGTGCTGTGCAGGTAAATGATATGTGCGTGCAAACCACCGTCGTCGCCAGTCCGGCCAAGGCGGCGCAGACACCCGGCACCGCCGGCGTGACCGTAACCAACACCAAACTGGTTACCCATCTGGGCGCCGATGCCGATCTGAACCAGGCGCGCTATACCCGCTACGCGCTGGCCACCCAGGCTGATCTGCAGCCCGATGCCATCCTGGTCGCTGTGCCTGGCACCCTGGGTGGCGCGCACAATTATTTTCGCCTGGCGGAAAATTTGATGGCCAAGGCGCAGGCGGCTGGGTCGGTGGTGGAGGTCTGGGCCTTCGAACGTCGTTCTGTTTTGCTGCAGGACACCGTGGGTCTGAATATTGCGGAGGATGAGAAGGACGCGGGTATTGCGGTGAATTTCCTTTTTGGCGACGAATTGGATCTGCCGCTGAGTCCTGAGCTCGACCGCCGTGCGGTGTTTTACGATCAGATTGATGTTCCCTTCATGGCCAACTGGACACCCCAGGTGTTTTCCCGTGACATTGACGTGGTTGTGGAGCTGGCGCGAGATGCCGCACGCAACGGTAACGTCTTTCTGGGCGGGCATTCAGCTGGAACCGGTTTCGTCGCGCGTTATGCTGCAACCGATTTCAACCTGAGCGGTACGGGAGCGCCGCAGCCAGGCTATGCCAAAGTTCGTGGCTTGGTGCTGTTTGAGGGGCAGGGCGGCTCGTTGCGTGCAGCGGCGCCGACCGCTGCGGAATTGGATGCCGTCGAAGCCGCCGCAGACGGGGGCCTGTATACCGCCGCCCGGACCGGCGCAGTCAGCTCCTATATCAATGCACCCGGGTTGGGGCCCCAGCAGTTGGTCTCCAGCGAGGTGCTGGGCATGCAGATGGCATTCGAAGGCACCATTAATGGGGAGCAGGCAGTTCTTCAACAGGCTTTCGGAGCAGATCGTAATGGTGCGACCAACAGTGTTTATCAGCAGGTGGCAGGCTATAACGACCGCCCCTTTCCGGTAACTGCCGGCGCAGCCCTTGCGACTTTTCAGGACGATGACAATCAGCCTACACCACAGTTTTTCCATCTTTCAATGGGTGCCCTGGGCTCTATGAATGCTGACGGTCTGGTCGAGTGGCTGGATAACGACCAGACGTTGCCGGCTTCGGCTTATACCGACAATGGCCCGGCGCCGATTACGCTGCTGACGCCGCAATTGTTTTGGGGAGTGGAGGCTGAGCCCGTCAATATGGCGCGTTTGGTACCATCCTTGTTCGTAGGCGAGACTAATTACAGCGACTGGTACTACCCGACCACGGGCCTTCTGATTGGCAACAATGCGACAGTCGGGGGCGCAAACCTGGGCCTGGACACCAGTGCCTTGTCTCTACCGGTAGCGGAGGGTGGCCGCGGGCGCTCGGATATCGTCAACCAGACCCAAGCGCAGCAGATCGATGTGCCGGTCATCGGGTTTGGCGGTACCAATGGTCTGACCCCGGTACCCGGTATCTGGCGTAGCTTTGCCAATGCAATCGCACCCTGTGCCTCTCTGAGTTGCGACGGTACGGCGAGAATGCTGTCCGGTGCCAATGACCTAAGCGCCTTCCCCACCTTTGGTGGAGCGGAGGGCGGTTTTGAAGTGCATATGAGCGAAGGTTATTCGCACAACGATGTGCTGGCGGCTGATGACGATGACACCAACAATGTGATCGACCCGCTGCTCGCATTCATGGAGCGTAACGCGCAGTAAAGACTTGCATCAGTAACAAATCAGGCCATCTCCCGGTTGCACGGGAGGTGGCCTTTCTGGTTATGGCAGAAGCATCAACCGCGTCCAATGAAAGGCATTTTTGTGGCCATGATGGTCATGAACTGGATATTGCTTTCCAGGGGCAGGCTGGCCATCTGGACCACGGCCTGGGCTACGTGATCTACGTCCATTACCGGTTCAACGGCTATTTCGCCATTGGCCTGGGGGACGCCGCGCTGCATCGGCACAGCCATATCGGTCGCAGCGTTACCGATGTCAATCTGCCCACAGGCAATGTTGTAGCGCCGGCCATCCAGTGATGTGGATTTTGTCAGGCCGGTCATCGCGTGTTTGGTCGAGGTGTAGGGCGCAGAGTTGGGTCGGGGTGCATGTGCCGATATCGAGCCGTTATTGATGATGCGGCCACCCATGGGTTGCTGGCTTTTCATTATCTTGAACGCCTGCTGCGTGCAGAGAAAAGCGCCGGTCAGATTGGTTTCGACTGTGGCCTGCCAGTGATCGAAGCTGACGTCTTCAAGCGGGACCGGCGGGGCGCCGGTGCCAGCATTGTTGAACAAGAGGTCCAGCCGACCGAAATGTTCGTGAGTTGCTGCAAACAAGGCTTCCACCGATTCCGGCTTGCGCACATCCGTCACTACGGCAAGGGCATGGCTTTCCAGGCCATCAGCTGCTTGAAGCGTGATTTTTAGCTGCTCTTCACGGCGGCCGGCGAGTACCACATGATATCCAGCCTTGAGAAGAGCGAGAGCGGCAGCGCGGCCTATGCCGCTGCCTGCACCGGTCACCAGTGCAACGGGGGTAATATCTGACATGATTTTTCCTGGCGGTTAGCGATGCTGCAGCATAGCGCAGATGCAAAAAAGCCGGTTACCCCAAGGTAACCGGCTTTTATTTGCTGATCAGATGCAGTTGATCAGTTGATGCCCTTGCGCTCTACATCCCATCCACGGTCAGTACACAGACCGCAACGGCTGCCGTAGAAAGTGCTCTCGGCGCTACCATCGTTCATCAGGTGATACCGGAACCAGGCAGTGGAGGGGCCGCGGTAATCACCACCATTACCTACAGGCTCGAAGTGGCTGGCGCTGGTGCGCTCGCCCCAGAAGACCGGTACGTTAGCGTTGCGGAATACCGGTGATGCGTTCAGGCCAGGGGATGCGATGGAGTCGCGGCCACCGGTCATCAGAAACATCGGCCCGTTCTGGCGGCTCTGCGAACTTGAACGGTGTCCCAGTCCAATGGTGTAGGGCTGGAATGGCGCTGTGACGGTTACACGACCATCACGGCCAGCCATGATCGAGCCACCACCACCCTGCGAATGGCCTGTGGTAGCCACTTTGTTCACGTTCAGGTTGCCTGCATAGGTACCAAAGCTACGGCCGTTTTCCTGTACGAGGTAGTCCAGACAATCAATCATGTCCTCGCCAGAGCCGGCATTGGAAGTGCGGGCCGCGGCAACCACGAACCCGTGACTTGCCCAATGGTTGAGCAGGCTGCCGTAGGTACCCGGTGAGCTGCCCGTACCGTTGCCCCAGATGATGATCGGGTGGCGGCGGCCTTCGGCGCCCAGGGTGCGGGGACGATAGACGGTGCAACGAGGACCTTCGTTACCGCTGGTAGTGGCAAAGGGGCCGGAGCGGCTGAAATCAGAAACGGAAGGAAAGTCAGATCCACCGCCGGAAGGGGGCGGAGTGGGTGTTGGGTCAGGCGTGGGGGTGTAAGCCATGACGCTGGTCGACATCAAGAGGGCAGCGGCAAGGCCGGTCAATTTCAAGTTTGCCATTTTCATAGTGATCTCTCTTCGGTTTGTTGTTGTTCAAGACACTGAGCCTCTGGCATCCAACCGACTGTCAGGCTCTTAGCGAGGTTGAATATAGGCCCGGTACCCCCGGATAACACTCGCCTATTCGGGTGAAAATTGAGACAGATAAAAATAATGTGTCTAATTAATGCGTTTTACAGATCAATGACAGTTGGGCAAAAAAAGGCCAGCCCATGGGGCTGGCCTCCGGTTCCTGCCTAACGCTGGGCTATCAGTTGATACCCTTGCGGCGAACTTCCCAGTTGCGGTCGCCACACAGACGGCAGTTGCTGCCGTAGAACGTGCTTTGGGCGCTGTTGTCACCCATCAGGTGGAAACGGAACCAGGCAGTCGATGGGCCACGGAACCCGCCCGCATTGCCAACTGGCTCGAAGTGGCTGGCACCGCGCAGTTCACCCCAGAACACCGGGACGTTGGCATTGTTGAACACTGGCAAGGCGTTGAGGCGAGGTGATGCGATGGTATCGCTGCTGCCGGTCATCAGGAACATGGGCCCATTTTGCTGGCTCTGCGAGCTGGAGCGATGACCCAGGCCGATGGTGTAGGGTTGGAAGGGTGCAGTGACTGTAACGCGACCATCACGACCAGCCATGATTGAGCCACCACCACCCTGGGAGTGACCTGCGGTAGCAACGCGGTTGACGTTCAGCTTACCCGCGTAAGTGCCGCTGCTGCGGCCGTTTTCCTGCACCAGGTAATCCAGGCAGTCGATCATCTCATCACCGGACCCTGCATTGGAGGTGCGCGCTGCAGCGACGACAAAACCATGGCTTGCCCAGTGGGTGAGCAGGGCGCTGTAGGTGCTCGGCGAGCTGCCTGTGCCGTTGCCCCAAAGGATGATCGGGTGGCGACGACCTGACTCGCCCAGGGTGCGTGGCCGGAAAATGGTGCAGCTTGGACCAGCGTTGCCGCTGGTGGTTGAGAAGGAGCCCGAACGGCTGAAGTCGGATACTGAAGGAAAGGCAGTGCCAGTACCCGGATCGGGGGTGGGTGTTGGCGTAGGGGTGGGCGTAGGGTTGCTGGCCAGGGCGTTGACAGAGAGCAGCATGCCAAGGGCGAGACCGGTCAGTTTGAAAGCAAAGGATGCGTTCATGGAGTTACCTGTGGAGTTCGATTGTTGTTGGTTTTATTGACAGAGCCCAATGACTGAATGCCCAAAACAGCGCTCTGACGCAATCGAATGTATGCCTCGCCAGTGAGATTGAAACTCGCCCAATCGGGTGAAAGAGTCATTTTTTACAATTGCGTCATGAAAAACGGGACCCGAAGGTCCCGTTTAGTGGGTCACTAGCCGCTTGGCGGCGTACTTCAGGGGGTGGAGTACGCTGCAGACTGGCCAAAGAAGCCTTGCAGGGTGGCTTGCTCGAATCCATTGATACCGGCGGCCGTCATGGCTGCTGTCCAGGCAGTATTGACGCCTTCAAGGGTCAGCCCTTCGTTGGACATGCTGATATCGGTTTCGGTGTTGGTTGCGTCGAAGACGATGACCTTGTCTGCCCCTGGTGTGCTTGACCAGGGCTGCCAGGCCAGCTCGTCCTTACTGAACTCACCATTGGGATTGCCGCCCCGGGCGAAGTCCGCCAGGTAATCCATCATGGCGTTTTGCAGGGCCATGCGACCAGGCGCGTTCTGTTCGGTGAAGGGCAGATTGAACAGACCCTCGCCGGCGCCATGGAAGAAGGATATTTCCGCAGCATGGCCGGCACCGTAGATGAAATTGAACGGTGATGGCCCTGATTGGGTGCCCCAGCGGAAATCATAGGCATAGGTCTTGGGCTGGTGCTTGGTTATCAATCGCGCCAGTTCATCCACATATTTGGCGCGCCATGCACGGCCACCGTGATAACCGGTAATTTCATAGGTGTCCTTGTCCTTCTGGGTGGGCAGTACCTCATCGAGGGTCTGGTTGCCGGTGAAGGCCACATCCAGCAGGTCCAGCCAGGTCTTGCCGGCCGCGGAGGGAATATTGCCGCCGAACTGGGATGCTTTAAGTGCGCCGCCGTAGAGCGGCATGAAGGACTTCTGCTCGTATTCGTTGGCACCGAGCACAACGGGAACCTTGTTGAAATTGCCACTGGTGAAGGCCGGTATCCAGCCTCCCGCGGGAATCACAGCACCATCCTCGATAGCGCCATAAGAGCCCAACTGACTGTAATTGAATACCGCCTGATAGAGGTCTCGGCCTTCAGCTGCCCGCAGGTAGTTATTCAGTGTGCCAGCAGCCTCCATATCCAGGCGCATTTGTGTGGCCTGGGCGGGGCTGATGGGCGAATTGGGTGTCTTGCGGTCTTCCTGCAGGCGAATCAACCATTCGATATGGCTGTTGGCAGATGTGCGCGCACTGTTGGTGCTGCGGGTGGTCATCGCGCCGCTTTGTGAAACGGCCTGATGGAACAATCCGCTATCGGCCTGGGGCGATACCATCAGATTAAGTACGTTGTGCGCGCCTGCAGATTCGCCAGTGATAGTGACGTTGCCGGGATCACCGCCAAACTCGGCGATGTTTTCCTGAATCCACTTCAAAGCCTGAACCGTGTCCATGGTCCCGAAATTACCTGAATCGGAGATGGGGTCGGCGCCACCGGTCTGGACGTCCGGATGGAAAAACCAGCCCAGCGGCCCTAGACGGTACTGCAACACGACCATTACCACGTCAGAGTTTTCGACGAGGTTGCGACCGTCGTATTGTTTGGCAGTACCAAAGTTGTTCGAACCACCATGGATCCAGACGTAAACCGGCAATTTCTCGTTCTGGTAGTCAGCGCGGTTAGGGCGATAGACATCGACAATCAGACAGTCTTCACTGCCGACCATATTGGATGTGCGCTGCCATTGGGTGGTGGTCTCTGCCTGCACGCATTCGGCGTGCCGTTCGGTTGCGTCCCTAACCCCTGTCCAGTTCTCCATTGGCTGAGGTGCACGCCAGCGCAGGTCGCCGACTGGGGGCTGGGCGTAGGGTAGGCCGTGCCACACCAGTACATCGTCTTCGACGATGCCCTGCACCACGCCGTTGGCCAGGCTCAACTGGCCGGCCGGCATGATATTGCTGCTGGCGCCACCGCCGCCGCCCAGACAGCCGGATAACGTCAGGGATCCGACAACGGCAAGAGCGAGGGTAGACATAGAGGGGCGGGACAAAACAGCGGTGGGAATATTGGTCGTTCGGGTGCGGGAACGCATGGAATCTCTCCTGATTCATTATTGTTGTTAGTAGGGCTTCTTGCGGCCCAATAGTCCGGTCATCCGCCGGACTGAGTCAGGATAGCGGCAAAAAGCTTCTCAGGACGAGACATAAGCAGTGAATATATCGTTCATGGCCTTTTACTTATTTTCGCACTCACGCCCTCCAGCGTGGCGAAGGAGATGTCCTTGGCGGTCAGGAGAAAGTCCTGCAGATAGGACATTTCCAGCATATCTTCTCTCACTGCAGCGTAGAGGGTACCAAACAGCCCTTCCTGCCCCAGGGGTCTGGCGCTGACATAACCACGCTGTAGGTATTCGGCCATTGCCCAGTTTGGCAGGCAACAGACGCCGCGCCCCGATGCGACCAGCTGCATCATCATCACTGTGAGTTCCGCGTTGCGAATTGCGACAGGCTCGACGCCTGCGGGGTCGAGAAACTGAGTGAAGATATCCAGCCTGTCGCGATCCACGGGGTAGCAGATCAGCGTCTCCTCACGCAAATCTGTCGCTTCGACATGGCTGCGGCTGATCAATGGGTGCTGGTTGCTGATTGCCAGCATGGCTTCGTAGGCGAACAGGGGCACGTAGCTGATGCCGGGGATGTCCTTTGGATCGGAAGTGACTACCAGATCCAGTTCTCCCCGAGCCAGGGCTGGCAGGGGAGCAAAGAAGAATCCAGAAGCGAAATCCACTTCTACTTCCGGCCATGCATTACGAAACTGATCAATCGTGGGCATCAGCCACTGAAAGCAGCTATGGCACTCAATCGCCATGTGCAGCCGGCCGGCCTGACCTCCGGCGAGCCGTTGCAGGTCGCGCTCGGCCTGACGAAGTTGCGGCAGAAGATTATCTGCCAGCCGCAGCAGGCGCAAACCCGCACTGGTGAAACGCACAGGTTTGCTCTTGCGCGCAAACAGCGGCAAGCCCAGGCGGTCTTCGAGATCCTTGATCTGGTGCGAAAGCGCGGACTGGGTCAGGTGCAGGCGCTCGGCGGCTTCTACAAGACTTTCGGCTTCACGCAGCGTTGCCAGCGTGCGCAGATGGCGGATTTCGAGCATGGAAGGACTCTCAAACATGAGTGAAATCGAAGTTTAGCATTAACAGGATGAGTTTGATTCAGCTCCCGTCAACGCAGACCATAGTCGCCACACATGAACAGGATGGAGAGCGTTATGGCATTGGCACACAATCTCGGGTTCCCCCGTATCGGACGAGACCGGGAACTGAAAAAGGCACTGGAAGCATTCTGGGCTGGCGACTTAGAGCAGGAAGAGCTGTTGCAAGCCGGCCGCCAATTGCGCGCGCGGCACTGGCAACTGCAGGGTGAAGCCGGTCTGAGCCTGGTGCCGGTGGGCGATTTCGCCTGGTACGATCAGGTGCTTACTCACAGTCTGATGGTGGGTGCTGTACCCGAGCGCTTTGCCACTGATGTCGAGCCGGATCTGGATACCCTGTTTCATATGGCCCGCGGCGTCAGCCGCACTGGCAAACAGACCTTCGCCTGCGAGATGACCAAGTGGTTTGATACCAATTACCACTATCTGGTCCCCGAATTCACTCGTGGCCAGAAGTTCAGCCTGCAGTGGACCCAATTGTTCGAGGAAGTCGACGAAGCGATCGCGCTCGGTCATCTGGTCAAGCCCGTGGTGCTGGGTCCGCTGAGTTATCTATGGTTGGGTAAGACCAAGGGTGAAGTGTTCGACAAGCTGGAACTGCTCGACACATTGCTGCCGGTGTATGTCGAGATCTTCAACCGCCTGGCGGAGCAGGGGGTCGAGTGGGTACAGATAGACGAGCCGGCGCTGGTACTGGATCTGCCGGCCGACTGGAAGGCTGCCTATGAGAGCGTCTATAACCGACTGCAGTACGCACCACTGAAAAAACTGTTGACCAGCTATTTCGGTGGCCTGGAAGACAATCTGGGATTGGCTTGTAGCTTGCCGGTGGACGGTCTGCACGTGGATCTGGTGCGCGCGCCGGAGCAACTTCCCTACGTGCTCGATCGTTTGCCTACCTACAAAGTGCTCTCAGTGGGCGTGGTGAATGGACGCAACATCTGGCGCTGTGATCTGAACGCAACGCTGGATATCCTCCGTCAGGTTCAGGAACGCTGGGGCGATCGGCTCTGGGTGGCGCCGAGTTGCTCTCTGCTGCACAGCCCGGTGGACCTGCAACGCGAGGACCGTCTGGACGATGAGTTACGTAGTTGGTTGGCGTTTGCCACGCAAAAAGTGGGCGAGGTCGCGCTCCTGGCGCGAGCACTGGTCAGCCCGGAGGATGACGATATTCGCCTTGCGCTGGCAGAATCCACTGTAGTTCAGCGAGCCCGGCAGTCATCAAGACGTATTCATGATCCCGCGGTTGGCGAGCGATTGACCCGAGTGAGGACCCAGCATAGTCAGAGAGCCACTCCCTACGTGACCCGGGCTACGCTGCAACAGCAGCTGTTGGCCTTGCCCGCCTGGCCAACCACAACTATCGGATCCTTTCCGCAGACAAGCGAGATTCGCGCCAGCCGCCAGGCGTACAAGCAGGGCCGCATCGACAGGAAGGATTACACCGCCGATATGCGCGCAGAGATCGCCCACGTCATTCATGCGCAGGAAGCCTTGGGTCTGGATGTGCTGGTGCATGGCGAGGCGGAGCGCAACGACATGGTCGAGTATTTTGGTGAGCAACTGGCCGGATACGCCTTTTCCCGATTTGGTTGGGTTCAGAGTTACGGCTCGCGCTGCGTAAAGCCACCGATAATCTATGGTGATATCAGCCGACCGGCCCCTATGACTGTGGAGTGGGCGCGTTACGCCCAGAGCCTGACCGATAAGCCGGTCAAGGGTATGTTGACCGGGCCGGTAACCATGTTGATGTGGTCGTTTCCACGCGAAGACGTCAGCCGTGAGCTGAGTGCTCGGCAACTGGCGCTGGCGATTCGTGATGAAGTAGCGGATCTGGAACGGGCGGGCATCTCGATCATCCAGATCGATGAGCCGGCGTTTCGTGAGGGTTTGCCGCTGCGTGGGGCCGATCAGGCCAGATATCTGCAATGGGCAGCGAAGGTTTTTCGGCTTAGTGCCAGCGGGGTGGCGGATACCACGCAGATTCATACCCACATGTGCTATAGCGAGTTCAATGGCATTCTTGACTCCATTGCCGACATGGACGCCGACGTGATCACCATCGAGACGTCGCGTTCGGACATGGAGCTGCTTGAAGCCTTTTCCGGATACGCCTATCCCAATGCGATCGGGCCTGGCGTCTACGACATCCATTCCCCGCGCATTCCCGAGGTGGCTGAAGTGGTCAGACTGCTCCGCAAGGCCGCGCGGGTGATTCCGGTAGAGCGCTTGTGGGTAAATCCCGATTGCGGACTCAAGACCCGTGCCTGGCCCGAAACGCAGGCCGCTTTGGCAGCGATGGTCGAAGCTGCTCGACAGTTGCGTGAGGGCGATTCGAAGAATCTAGCCGACGTCCGGTCGCAAACAGTGGCCAAGCAACTGGCGCAGTCTGCCGGGTAGCCTGTAAAGTGGCGACCGGTCATTTTGCTGGAGCCTTACATGCGCGAGTTGTTGTTGCACTGCCGCCCCGGATTCGAGGGCGAAACGGCTGCTGAGATGCAGGAGCTATCGGGTGCCAAGGGGATAGCCGGCTACGCGGTTACCAAGGACAACTCCGCGCTGGTGCGCTTCGTATGTCCGCAGGAGGGCGATGCCGAGCGGCTGATGACCAAACTGCGTTTTCGCGACCTGATCTTCGCCCGCCAGTGGGCTCTGGGTGAGTGGTTGGATGTGCCGGTGGAAGACCGTATTTCACCGATCATTACCGCCTGCTCGAAGGGGCCGATTGCATCTTGTGTCTGGCTGGAAACCGCCGACACCAACGATGGCAAGGCGATGGCGGCACTGACCAAGAAGCTGTCACGGCCGCTGGAAACAGCGCTGACCAAGACCCGCTTCGTGCGGCCGGCGAAAACCGATGCGCCGCGTCTGCACCTGTGTTTTGAAAGCGGTCAGCGGGTGTTTGTTGGCTGGTCCTGGGCCAGCAATGCCGCGCCCTGGCCCATGGGCATCCCGCGTTTGAAGGTACCCCGCGACGCACCGAGCCGGTCCACCCTCAAGCTTGAGGAAGCCTGGCATCACTTTGTTCCCCGCGATGAGTGGGATAGCCGCATGGCGCCGGGTATGACCGCAGTCGATCTGGGTGCTGCACCCGGTGGCTGGACCTGGCAGCTGGTCAATCGACACATGAACGTGATTGCGGTCGACAACGGCCCCATGGCGCCGAGTCTTATGGACAGTGGTCAGGTTGAACATATTCAGGCTGATGGCTATATGTTCAAACCCAAGAGAACGGTGCACTGGATGGTCTGTGACATCGTCGACAAGCCCGCTCGATCCAGCGCCCTGCTGGGTCGCTGGATAGGCCGGGGCTGGTGCCGGGAAGCGATCATCAACTTCAAGCTGCCGATGAAACAGCGCTACCAGGAAGTCATGCAGTGCATGGAGCACGTGCAAGCGGACCTGGACGCGGCGGGGATCAAAGCGTCGGTTGCCTGTAAGCAGCTGTATAGCGATCGTGAAGAAGTGACCTGCCACGTGCGTGTGTTGCACGCGGGCAGTTTCAAGATTCAGGCGCTTGGCTGAGTCTTACAGGGGTTCCAGCAAGGTTACCCGTTCTTCCTTCTCCAGCATGGGCGCGAAGGCGCTGATGCTGTCGAAGCGGGCCTGGGAGTTTTCCCAGCGTTCCCATGAATGACGATTTTGCCAGGTAACCATGACAATGCGATGGTTGGGACGCTCCAGATCACGAAATGACTCGCCGGAAATGAACCCCGGAGACTGGATCGCCTGTTGGATAACCTTGCGGGCGGCTTGTTCGTAGGGCTGTTCGAGACCTTCGGCAATTACGCGTTCGATCAGTACTTTGATCATCAAATATTCCTTGATACGAGTGTCAATGGCGTCTTGGTTGGCGCTTCTGTCATATGTTAGAAGTCATAGTTTCGGCGCTCCCGGCGCCGCTGGCAAGGGGGCGCACTTTTGCGGATAATGCTTTTTTATCCAGCAGGCTGATCATGAACGACGCAATTTCCCCCAGACAACTCGATACACGCGGGCTTATGTGCCCTGAACCGGTCATGTTGCTGCACAACGCAGTGCGCGACATCGACAATGGTGAGCTCCTTGAGGTGTTGGCCACAGACCCCTCCACCCAACGGGATATTCCCCGATTTTGCAGCTTTCTTGGCCACGAACTGGTGGAAACAAGCGAAGAAGAGGGTATTTTCCGCTATCTGATTCGTAAACAGACTTCAGCCCTCAGCGGTTGATTGCCAGCCTGATTGACCGGGCCGCGACTGACATGCCCCCAGCACCTCCTGCCAGGCTTCACTGTGAGCTGTCAGTTGGCGTTGGTAGCGCTCCCACAAGGCCGTATTCTCACCCACCAGCGTGCCAAGGTACTGCGCGGTAGCAACGGGAATGGCGGGTACTTTTTGCAAATGCGTGATGTTTTCCTGCCAGGGTTGGCCGAGGCGTTGGATCTGCGCCATGTATGGCTGAATCTCACCGGCGTAAAACAGCACGAAGACGTTCAGCAGAATACGCGAGCGCGAGGTTGGTTGGCCCATGGGGCATAGTCGCAGGGCCGCGGGGCTGTCGAGCATGGTGGTCGCCTGCTCCAGGGTATGGGTCATTCGGCTCAGGCTGTGGATCAACTGGCTACTACGCTCGCTCAGGTGCAGGGCCTGAAAATGGGCTTCCAGCTCAGGCTGGGAAGGAGGGAGCTGGTCTGGCAAATCCATGCCGATTTGGGCCAGTTCCCCCAGAGCCACAATGCCCTGTCGGTCTTCCAGTGCGTGTTCCTGAACGGGTAATGGCTCGCCTGCGAACCGTAGGTAGTACTCGAACTCTTCGCTGGCATTCAGGGCATTCCAGAAAACAGCAGACAACTGCGCGCGCTTTTGTGCAGCCAGTTGCTGCAGTTCGGCGATCAGCTCTTCACGGTCGGGGTCATCCGAGAGAACGACGACACAGTCCTCTATGGCACGGATCAATTCACCTTCAAAGGCCAGCCTGTGAGACCAGGGCATAACCTTGCCGAGAATGCTGTTGCGTTCACTGACCCTTTGCTGGAGCGCCTTGCAGCTGCGTGTGTCGACAAGAAGTTCAATCAGACTGATGCGCAGGGGCTCGATGGCGATCACCCGCTCGCGGCGCTCGGGCAATCGGTACTCGCTCAGCTTCGCGGTATCGTACTGAGCGTGCTCCTGCTCGAGCACACGGCCCAAACGCTCAAGATAATTGTCCATTTGCTGCACAGCAGGGGGCGAACGCTCGCAACCGGCAAATAACAGGCACAAGGCTATGAGTGTCAACGACGTACGCATCGAGGTTCCTCGAACTGGTATGGCGCGAGTATGGCACGCAGCGCCGAACCATATAGCAGCCACCCGTTACCGAAGTTTTCCGGCACTGCCCCAGGGCTGGCGCCGTTTGCGCGCTGCGCTGACCCAGTAGAGGCGCAGCGACAAAAAAACAGCGGCAGCTGTCAGGCCGATAATCAGCCCCTGCCAGAATCCGACCGGACCACGCGCCGGCCCGACCATGTCGGTCAGGCCCAGAATGTAACCGCTTGGCAGACCGATCGCCCAGTAGGCGGTCATGGTCAGCACCATCGGCAGGCGAGTGTCCTGGTAACCGCGCAGCGCGCCGGCACAGGCCACCTGTATCGCATCTGAAAACTGATAGAGGGCCGCATAGAAAAACAGCAGCGAGGCGAGTTGGATAACCTCGGGGTTGGTGGTGTAGAGCAGGGGTATCCAGTCGGCCAGGCCGAGCATGATGGCCGCAGCGATGAAGGCAAATACCAGCGCCACGCCCAGGCCCATCTTCGCGGCAAAAAGCCCGGCCCGGGCTCCGTTGAGGCCCAGGTTATGGCCAACGCGTACGGTAATCGCCAGGCCCAGACTGAAAGGCACCATGAAGGTCAGCGAGGAGAAGTTCATGGCGATCTGGTGGCCGGCGACGACGATCGCCCCCAAACCGCCGATCAGTAGCGCGATCACGCAGAACATGCTGGTTTCGGCAAAGAGCGCCATACCGATTGGTAGCCCGAGCCCCAACAGGTGGCGCTGCTCACTCCAGCGCGGCCAGTCAAAGTGCTCGAACAGTCCGGTCACCGCGTAGAGTTTCGAGCGTTTCAGATAGATCAACATGCAGCCCAACATGAACCACATCACCAGCGCCGTTGCGACGCCGCAGCCTACGGCGCCCATCGCTGGCAGCCCCAGCTTGCCGTATACCAGTACGTAGTTGGCGGGCACGTTAAGAGCCAGGCCGAGAAAGCCGATCAACATGGTGGGTTTGGTTTGTGACATCCCATCGGTCAGGCCACGCAGGGCCTGGAACAGGGCCACTGCGGGAAAGCCGATCGCTACTGCTATCAGATACTCTACTGTAATCGGGATCAGCTGTGGCTCGACATCCATCCAGTGCATGATGGGTTCAACCGAGCTGAGAAAGACTGCGCTGAGACAACCGATAATCAGGCCCAGCCAGGCACCCTGGCGTACCAGACTGCCGGCATCGGCCAGGTGGCCACTGCCGTTGGCGGCTGCCACCTTGGAGGTGACGATCATCAATACGCCGGTCAGAAACAAAAAGGTGGGTATCCAGAATGCGTTTCCCAATGCCACGGCTGCCAGGTCCACGGCGCTGACCCTGCCGGCCATGGCAGCGTCGACAAAACCGAGCAGGGTATGCGACATCTGGGCGGCGATGATCGGCAAAGCCAGCCAGATCAGAGAGCGCAATTCTGTTACACTGCGGCGCCTGTAGGTGCCGGATTCGCGGGTGGTCATAGCCGGTTAGTCCGAGGAAAAGCGACCCATCCTAACAACTTGCCGAACATTGTCCAGCCGTCCATGACTCACGATTGCCAGGATCTGATCCGCCTCTTCAACGCCTGTTTTTCCGGCGATTACAACACTGTGCTGGTGGGTGGAAGTGCGGAGCCCGAATACCTTCCGGCGGACGAGCATCACCTGCAGCACCGTATTCTCTTTACCCGGGACTACTTTCGCAGTGCGCTACATGAGGTGGCCCACTGGTGCGTCGCTGGCGCGCAGCGTCGCTTGTTGGTGGATTTCGGTTACTGGTATGCGCCCGATGGCCGCAACGCTGATCAGCAAAAGGCATTTGAGCAGGTAGAGGTCAAACCCCAGGCCCTTGAGCTGCTTTTTTGTGAGGCGGCGGGGCACCGGTTCAGTGTGAGTATGGATAACCTGGGCGGCGAACGGACTGATCCGCAGCCCTTCATTGACGCAGTGCAGCGGCAGCGAACGCAATATCTGGTTGAGGGTTTGCCGGAGCGGCCGGCACGCTTTATTGCTGCGCTACGGGACTATTATTTCCCGGACTGCTCATCTGCTGTCGCTTTCGATACAGGGTACGTTTCATGCGCATAGTGGCTGACGAAAACATTCCTCTGCTTGATGGTTTCTTTGCCTCCTTCGGCGACATCATCCGGATGCCAGGTCGGGCCATAGACAGGGCAGCCGTGTCTGATGCTGATGTATTGCTGGTGCGCTCGGTGACGCGGGTGTCAGCCGAGCTTCTGGCCGGCACGCCGGTGCGCTTCGTTGGCACCTGCACGATAGGTACAGATCACCTGGATCTTGCCGGTCTGGCTGCTGCGGGGGTTCGGGTCGCCAGCGCGCCGGGCTGCAACGCGCGCGGTGTAGTCGAGTATGTCTTGAGTTGTTTGCTGACCCTCGCTGAACGCACGGGTGAGTCGTGGTGGGGCAAGACCGTAGGTGTGGTAGGTGTTGGAGAGGTGGGAAACCGCCTGATTACTACCCTTGAGGCGCTCGGCGTGCGCTGTCTGCGTTGCGATCCGCCGCGGGCTGATGCCGGTGAGAGAGGATTGATCGATATCGATCAGCTGCTTGCTGAAGCGGACGTCATCAGTTGCCATGTGCCTTTGACGAGCGAAGGTGCGTATCCGACCAGCCATCTGTTCGATGAGCAACGTTTGCAGGCGCTGAAAAAGGGCGCCTGGTTCATCAACAGTAGCCGCGGGCCGGTTATCGATAACCTGGCGCTGGCCAGGGTTCTGTCCCAGCGTCCTGATTTGCAGGTGGCACTGGATGTATGGGAGTACGAGCCAGAGGTGAGCCCAGCCCTTGCAGCCCTCTGCGCGCTGGCCACGCCGCACATTGCGGGTTACAGCCTGGATGGCAAGCTGCGAGGCACTGCCCAGATCTATGCTGCACTCTGTGATTTCGCGGGCGAGCCTGTTGCGGTGCGGCTGGAGGCTCTTGCTCCCAATGCCGGTGAGGCGACGTGGCAGGTAAATCCTGAGGTCTGCGCCGACTGGTTGCTGGCGCGAGCGTTACGCTGGGTATATGACGTACGAGATGATGACGCCCGTATGCGCCATATGCTGCGCACTGCTGCAGACGAGTCACAGCGCCGCGCCGGGTTTGATCAGTTACGCAAGATGTATCCGCTGCGCAGGGAAACCGGTTTGCTGGCTTTTGCTGGCTCGGATGTTTTACCTGTGAATGTGCAGAATGTGTTGCTGGCAGCGGGGTTTACACTGTCATGACAGAACAACCCAAACAACGTTTTCGCATTGGATTGATCATCAATCCGCTCGCCGGTCTGGGCGGGCAGGCGGCTCTCAAGGGGTCAGATAATGTTGCAGCTCAGGCTCTGGCGATGGGCGTCAAACCTCTTGCCATAGAGCGGGTTCGCAAGGCTTTGGAAGTCGTGCTGCCCCACGCCGAGCGTATTGAATTTATGGTGGCACCCGGTGCCATGGGTGCGGAGTTGGTCGCCGGAATGGGCTTTGAGCATCAGGTGGTCGGCAGTCTGAGCGACGGGGTCACAAGCGCTCAGGACACCATGCGCCTTGCGGAAGAACTGGTCACACAAGGGGTTGATTTGCTGCTGTTCGCGGGCGGTGACGGCACCGCACGGGACATCTGCAGCAGCGTGCCGGCGGGGCAGCTGGCGCTGGGTATTCCGGCGGGGGTAAAGATTCACTCCGGAGTCTATGCCGTCAATCCCCGCGCTGCCGGTGAACTGGTGTCGCTGCTGGTCTGTGGCGAGCTTGTGCGTCTCGGCGAGGCGGAGGTGCGAGATATTGACGAAGAGGCCTTTCGTCAGGGAAGGGTACGTACTCGTCATTTCGGCGAACTGGCGATCCCGGAGGAGGGACGGTTCGTACAGCAGGTCAAGCAGGGCGGCCGTGAGACCGAGACCCTGGTGCTTGACGATATCGCCGGCTGGTTGCAGGAAGAGGATGCGGACATCGGCTGGATCATGGGTCCCGGCTCGACCAATCTTGGTCTGCTGGAAGCCATGGGTCTGGAAGGTACTCTGCTGGGTGTGGATGTTTTGCGGGACGGCCAATTGCTCGCGGTGGATGCGACTGAGCAGACGCTGTGGGAGCTGCTTCAGAACGGCGGCGAATGGCGGATTCTGGTTACCGCCATCGGCGGACAGGGCCACATCCTGGGTCGCGGCAATCAGCAGATATCTCCGCGCGTTGTGCGTGCTGTCGGCACAGATAACCTGCTGGTAGTAGCGACCAAGACCAAACTCAAAACCCTGGCTGGCCGGCCTTTTCTGCTGGACAGTGGCGACGCTGAACTCGATCAGGAGCTTACGGGACTGCGAAGGGTGTTGAGCGGGTATCGGGAAGAGATGTTGTATCCGGCGAGTTGGCGGGCCTGAAGGCAGCGGCAAGCTGCAAGCTGCAAGCCGCAAGCCGCAAGCCGCAAGCTGCAAGCCGCAAGCTACAAGCGAACCCAAAAGAAAAACCCCCGTAGCTTCAGACTTCGGGGGTTTTTGGTTTTAACTTGCAGCTTGAGGCTTGCAGCTGGGGTGTTACCTGAACCCCGCCGTTTTCAGTGCGGCAATACGCTCTTCCAGAGGAGGGTGGGTCATGAACAGGGCTGCCAGGCCCTTGCGCAGACCACCGTTGATGCCGAATGCAGTCATTTCGCCGGGTAACTCGACCGGCACGCCTTGCTCGGAGCGCAGGTGCTCAAGTGCAGCAATCATGTTGCCTGCGCCTGCCAGCTGAGCGGCCGCGGCGTCAGCGCGAAATTCCCGTTGGCGGGAGAACCACATGACGATGATGCTGGCCAGAATACCCAGGATGATCTCGGCAAAAATAGTAGCAATGATAAAGCCGAATCCGGGACCGTCTTCGTTCTTGAAGATCACCCGGTCCACAAAGCTGCCGATGATGCGTGCAAAAAACATGACGAAGGTGTTTACCACACCCTGAATCAGCGTAAGCGTGACCATATCTCCATTCGCCACGTGTCCAATTTCGTGGGCCATCACGGCCTTGACTTCATTGGGGCTGAAGCGTTGCAACATGCCTTCCGAAACCGCTACAAGGGAGGAGTTGCGGTTCCAGCCAGTAGCGAAGGCGTTCGGCGCGCGGGAAGGAAAGATAGCCACTTCCGGCATGCCGATGTTGGCCTGCTTGGCCAGCATGGCGACGGTATCAACCAGCCACTGCTCCTGACGATTCTGCGGCGTTTCAATGACACGGGCACCGGTGCCGCGTTTGGCCATCCATTTGGATAGAAAAAGAGATACGAAAGCACCGCCAAAGCCGAACAGGGCGCAAAAGATAAGCATGCCGGTCAGATCGATGCCGCCTGCGGCGTCGCGTGTACCTATACCCAGCAAGCTGAGGGTTACGCTGGCTACCAGCAAAATGGCCATGTTGGTGGCCAGAAAAAGAACAATGCGCATCATGGACTACAGTCTCCTCAAAGGATCAAAGAGGTATTTGCCGACGTCTTCCCACGACGGCAATTACCCAAGTATTCAAGCGGTAATAATGGGTGTTTTCTGGCGGCTTTCAATAGGCCGTCTGTTGCAAATCGTGTGGCCATGTAAAGCGCTGACTTGCGTGCTAGACCGAGTCCCTGGGCAGGCCCTGCGCGGGCGATCGAAGGAAGCAAAGATGAGCCGTTTCCGCCATGCGAACAGACGAGCCGCTTGCCTTGGCGTCG
This sequence comes from Halopseudomonas salina, assembly GCF_014637955.1. Taxonomy (NCBI): domain Bacteria; kingdom Pseudomonadati; phylum Pseudomonadota; class Gammaproteobacteria; order Pseudomonadales; family Pseudomonadaceae; genus Halopseudomonas; species Halopseudomonas salina. The sequence continues at coordinate 697,256 of NZ_BMFF01000001.1, forward strand.
CGTAACTGTTGCGCCAGTGTTGCCCGTTGGCGGGCTATGCTGGCGGGCAGGTTGGTATCGAGCATGTGCTTGGCCGGGGTACTGAGCAGCACGAAGGCCCGCTCCGTCAGGCAGCACTGGTCTATCGCTTCCTGACGAATGACGTCGGTGTAACGCAGGAAGCCCTCTTCTGCCAGCCAGAGCATGGCGCTGAAGCAGGCCTGGTGCCGTGGCGCCGGAACGCCAAAGGCGTCTGGTTCGTGCTCGCCAATCAGGTCTGCCACAAACAGCGTGGTTGGCCGCGGGAAGCTGTTGTAGAGCCCCAGCAGGATGCCGGCAACATCATGATAGAAGTCATCGATATGCAGGTCAGCCACATCTGTCTCCGCGTTGGGTAGTGTTGCTACTGGCGGTAGTGCTTGAGGAACTTGCCGATCCTGCCGATCGCCATTTCCAGGTCGTCCTTGCGGGGGAGAGAGACGATGCGGAAATGGTCCGGCCAGGGCCAGTTGAAGGCGGTACCCTGCACGACGAGGATCTTTTCCTGTAACAGCAGATCCAGCACCATCTTTTCATCGTTATGGATCGGGTAGACCTTGGGATCCAGTTTCGGGAAAAGATAAAGCGCGCCCTGGGGCTTGGTGCAACTGACGCCGGGGATTTCGTTCAGCAGTTCCCAGGCAGTGTCGCGCTGCTCCAGCAGGCGGCCACCGGGCAGAATCAGGTCGTTGATGCTCTGGTAGCCACCCAGTGCTGTCTGTATTGCATGCTGCGCGGGCACGTTGGCGCACAAACGCATTGAAGAGAGAATATCCAGGCCTTCTATATAACTTTGTGCCTTGTGTTTGGGACCACTGATAATCATCCAGCCGGAGCGGAAGCCAGCGATACGGTAGGATTTGGACAGGCCGTTGAAGGTCAGGCAGAACAGGTCCGGGGCCACTGCAGCCACCGAGTCGTGCTCGACGCCGTCGTAGAGAATCTTGTCGTAGATTTCATCGGCAAACATGATCAGGTCATTTTCGCGCGCAACCTGAGCGAGTTGTTCCAGCATGTCACGGGAATACACTGCCCCGGTGGGGTTGTTTGGATTGATCACCACGATCGCGCGGGTGTTTGGGGTGATCTTGCTGCGAATATCGTCGATGTCTGGATACCAGTCGGCCTGCTCATCACACAGATAATGAACAGCTTTACCGCCTGACAGGCTCACGGCGGCGGTCCATAGCGGGTAATCGGGTGCCGGAATCAATACTTCGTCACCATTATTGAGCAGCGCCTGCATCGCCATCACGATAAGCTCTGACACACCGTTGCCCAGGTAAATATCCTCAATGCTTACATTGGGGATGTTTTTGGTCTGGGTGTAGTGCATCACTGCCTTGCGTGCGGAAAACAGCCCTTTGGAATCGCTGTAACCCTGGGCTGTGGACAGGTTGAGAATAACGTCCTGCAGGATTTCCTCAGGCGCCTCGAAGCCGAACGGAGCAGGGTTGCCGATGTTCAGCTTGAGAATCCGGTGGCCTTCTTCTTCAAGGCGCTTGGCATGGCGCAGAACGGGCCCGCGGATGTCGTAACAGACATTGGCCAACTTGTGCGATTTGCTAACCTGCATGGTGCTTTCCTGGGGCTGTGCGAATGGGCGTAAAACCCTCATCATACGTTGTGCGGCCCTGACTGGGAAAGTCTGAATCGACCCCTTGAGGAGTAGATATGAACAAGATCACGAAGAGCGAGCAGGACTGGCGCGAGCAGCTTGACCCCGAGCAATACCAGGTGTGCCGGCTCAAGGGCACCGAAAGGCCGTTTACCGGTGCCTACTATGCCAATACCACGCCGGGGCGCTATCACTGCGTTGCCTGTGACGCCGAACTGTTTGATACCGAGACTCAATTTGATGCCGGCTGTGGCTGGCCGAGCTATTACGCACCCGTAAGCGAGGAGGTAGTGACCGAGGTGGAGGATTTCAGCCACGGCATGCACCGTACCGAGGTGCTCTGTAGCCGCTGCGACTCACACCTGGGGCATGTATTCCCTGATGGACCTCCACCTACCGGCTTGCGGTACTGCATCAATTCCGTTGCTCTCAGGCTGGATCCACGGGCTTGATAGCGTCACAGAACTTTGACAGGAGTGCGAACCATGACTGACACACCGGGCGACGCCCAGCAGAACGAAGTGCTGCAGATTCCCATTACCACAATCGATAACCGGGAGATTACCCTGGGAGAGCTGGGTGGTAAGGCCTATCTGGTAGTCAATACTGCCAGCAAGTGTGGCTTCACGCCTCAATACAAGGGGCTTGAGGAGTTATGGCAGAGCTATCGTGAAAGGGGCCTGCAGATTGCCGGTTTTCCTTGTAATCAGTTTGGCGGGCAGGAGCCGGGCAATGAAGAGCAGATTGCAGCATTCTGCGAGAAAAACTACGGAGTCAGCTTTCCCATGTTTGCCAAGGTGGAAGTCAATGGCAGCGAGGCTCATCCGTTGTTTCGCAAGCTCAAGTCCGATGCGCCTGGTTTACTAGGCAGCAAGGGCATCAAATGGAACTTCACCAAGTTTCTGGTAGACGGCCAGGGCAAGATAATTGCCCGATATGCACCCTCAACAGCGCCCGCTGACATTGCCAGGGACATTGAGCCCCTGCTCGATTGAGATAGGTTCAGGTTCCGTGGTCGCTGGGATCAGTCGGCCGCGGGAGCCTCCAGCCATTTGATCATTAACGCCTGCAGGTCCTCGCGCTTGAAAGGTTTGGCCAGATAATCGTTCATGCCGGCTTCTTCGCAACGCTGGCGATCTTCATGAAGGGCATTGGCGGTCAGTGCGATGATGGGTATGTTCTGCCAGCGGGGGTCTTCGCGCATACGTCGACTGGTTTCATAACCGTCCATCACCGGCATATTGCAATCCATCAGTACCAGGTCGAAGTCTTCCCGCTCCAGGCGCGCCAGGGCAGCTTCGCCATGCTCGGCAATGTCCACTTCATAGCCCAGGCGCGTCAGCATGCCGCGGGCAACCAGCTGGTTCACACTATTATCCTCAACCAGAAGAATCCGCTGACCGGTTGGCTTTGATTGGCTTGAATGTGTTTCCTGAACCTGGTCTGCAACGCCCATGCAGCGATCTATCGCTCGCGCCAGGCGCACTCGCGATGGCGGGCTGGCAACCTGCGCGCAAATCCCCATCTCCTGGCTATCTGCTCCACTGAGTTGCTCCGGGTAGGGGCAGACCAGGATACGAGGCAGCCCGGCTTGCTGGTTTGCCAGCGATCGGGCCAGGTCGGGGTGGTCCAGAATCCACAGATCGGCATCGCCTTTGCTCCCACAGGGCGCCAGCGCATCGGAATACTCCTGCAAGGTGCAGTCAATCTTCCAGTGGCGCAGTAACTCCAGCATTATCTGGCCCTGCAGGCGGCCTTCGTGACTCCAGATAATTATCCGACAATGCCTGGGGTAATCGTAACTGGCTTCGTGCTGGTGCAGGGTTATCGGCAGGGTGACGGTAAAAGTGCTGCCCTCGCCGTAGCGTGACTCGACTTCCAGTTTGCCATGCATGGCATCAGTCATGCTCTTGCACAGGGCCAGCCCCAACCCGGTGCCACCGAAACGACGCGATATCTGAGCGTCAGCCTGGGTAAAGGGCGAAAAAATACTGGTCAGTGCGTTTTGCGCAATACCTATACCGGTATCGCGCACGGTAATGCGTACCTGATGGCCGCTCGCGAGCGTGGGCTCCAGGTCGAGCCGCAGGTTGACGTGACCCTGCTCGGTGAACTTCAGCGCGTTGGATAGCAGGTTGCTGACGATCTGGCGGATGCGGGTCGGATCGCCCAGTACCAGGCCGGGCATAAGGGGGTCGATTCTACAGGTGAGTTCGACCTCCCGCTTGCCGGCGTTCTGGGATAGCAGGCTGGCAGTGTCTTCCAGCAACGCACCAAGATCAAAAGGAATCTGCTCAAGCTGCAGTTTGCCCGCCTCGAATTTGGACAGATCGAGAATATCGTTGAGCAGCTCCACCAGAACCTTGCCGGAATCGTAGGCGATAGTCAGTTGTTGGCGCTGCTCGTTACTCAATGGGCTGTCGAGCGTCAGTCCAATCATGCCCAGCAGGCCGTTGATCGGGGTGCGGATCTCGTGGCTCATGCTGGCCAGGAAGGAGGAGCGTGCGCGGGCCATGCTCAGGGCTTCTTCCCTTGAGCTTTCGAGGTCGCGATTGGAGCGGCGCAATTGGGCGTTGGTTTCCTGCAGCTCGGTGGTGCGCGCCTCGACAATGATCTCCAGTTCTTCCAGGTACTGACGCAGACGCTCCTCGGCACGCAGCTTCTGGCGCATATTGACGTCGATACTCTGTAGCTGGCGGTTGATCACTTCAACCAGGGCGCCGATTTCGTCACGCTCGTGGTGGGCGGGGCAGGGTAACCGGCTGCGGTCATCATCGCCGGTTTTCATGTTCAGCAGATCGTCGATCAGATGCACCAGCGGTTTGGTCAGCATGCCGTAGAACAGCACCATCAGCACCAGGGAGAGGATCAGGCTGAGGATGAATCCTGACAGCATGGTGAGGCCGGCGCGGCGCAGGAAGTTGGCACCCTGATGAAAGGTGTCGACTTCAATAACCAGATAACCAAGCAGCTCGTTCGGTGCATGATCGACATACAAGGGGCGGGAGTAGGTACGGCGGCGGTCGAAAAGGGCATCACTTACCGCCCGATAGGGGCTGCTCGCCATCGGACGGCTGACGCTGGCAAGAGCAATGGCGTTGTTGTCGATGATTTCCGCGCGCACCACGGGGGGAGCCTTTAGCAGGCCGTTGACCAATTCCAGGGCCAGCTCGGTGTCGATGTTGTAGGCGATTCGTGAAGCTGGACCGAGGCTGACGTTGATCTGTGCGCGAACTTCCTCGTCGATAGCTGTGTTCTGCGCCCGATAGTCCACTATTACCTGCACAAGCCCCAGCAGGGTGCCGAGGATGAAGGCAGCCAAAACCCCTAGGCGTGTCTGCTTGAAGGAGAGGCGGTCGGTGAAGCGGATGTTCATTAGCGTCCTGCCACTGTCGTCTGCCGTTCATGGTAGCCCAACTCTGGCTGGAGAGTCCGCTCCATGCGTGGCATTCTTCGGTTATTTGGAGACCAGTATGTCAGAAATTACTCCGCAGCAATTCATGCAGCGCATTCTGGGTCTGGTCGATCGGCTGGAAGCGAGTGTCAATGATGTTCATCAGTCTGTCGACTGGGACACGGTGACCGCTGCGCGCTGGGTGTCGCAAGGTGACGCAGGCTGGCTGCGGCCGCTGGCTGTCAGTCAGGACATGCGCCTTGACGACCTGCTGGGGGTGGAACGCCAGAAGGCTTTGCTGGAGGCCAATACCAGACAGTTCGTGCGTGGTGTTCCTGCCAATAACGCGCTGCTCTGGGGCGCCCGCGGAACTGGAAAGTCGTCACTGATCCGTGCGCTCCTGGCCGAGTACGCGGACAAGGGCTTGCGTCTCATCGAAATTGACAAGACTGATCTACTTCACCTGCCCGCCCTGGTGCGCGAGATCGAGGGCAGGCCCTGGCGGTTTCTGCTGTTCTGCGACGACCTGGCATTCGAGGCGGATGACAGTGCCTACAAGTCCCTGAAAACGGTGCTTGATGGAACGGTTGAGGCTGCACCTGACAATCTGCTGCTGTACGCCACATCGAACCGGCGCCATCTGCTACCCGAGCAGCGCAGCGACAATCTCGGTGCGAGCATGGTGGACGGAGAGCTGCATCCGGGTGAGGCGATCGAGGAGAAGATTGCGTTGTCTGACCGGTTCGGTCTCTGGGTGTCTTTCTACCCGTTTACCCAGGAACATTACCTGCTGGTAGTGCAGCATTGGTTAGACCAGCTCGCCAAGGAGCATCATCTTGAATGGGAATGGTCCGAGTCTTTGCAGAAGCAGGCCTTGCGGTGGGCGTTATCGCGTGGGAATCGCAATGGCCGCTGCGCCTACCAATTTGCCCGTTCCTGGGTAGGTAGTCAGTTGCTGGAGCAACAGCTCTAGCGGTTGCCCAGTTTGGCAATCAACTGATGCTCGGCCGGCAGCAGGCTGCTCAGGCTCGAGCGTGCGGTCATTCTTGCCAGCAGGGAAGAGAGACAAGGCCAGCGATCCTCATCAATCAACTCTCCAACGTGGGCCATGTTGATCAATTGAGAGGTGACTGCGATATCAGCGATGCTCATGCGATCGCCAAGAAAGAACGCCTTGCCGTTCAATTCCCTGGTGAGGTAGTCAAGCAGCGGTGGCAGGTGATCACTCAGAGCTGTGGCTACGGCCTGCTCATTTGTCCGGTTGCCCTTGAGTGGTTCGAGGAACCGCTCTGCAAATACCGTGAAGGTGGCGTGGGCGGCCAGTTCGTAATCGGCGTATTTTTCCAGCCAGCGGACCCGCGCGGCTTCGGCAGCTGTCTCTCCATATAAGGAGGGTCCGCCATAGGCCTCCTCCAGGTATTGCGCGATCACTGCAGAGTCCGCCAGTTTCAGATCGCCGTCCTGGATAGCCGGAATGCGCCCGAGAGGGCTGATGTCAAAGTACCAGTCGGGCTGTCTCATGGGTGCAACGATTACATGATCATGGGCAATCGCCTGTTCAGCGAGTTGAATGCGGATCTTGCGAACAAATGGCGAGAGTATTGCGCCGTACAGGGTCAGGGCCATGCGGGGAGGCTTCCGTTGAGGTTATAGGCAGAGCACAGCTGGACTGTATTAGCAGCCCCAGGCTATTTTGGAATCGGTAGGCTCAGTCGTCGTAGACGGCTTTCTTTTTCCATTCTTCGTCGTTCTTCTCAAGTTCCTGTAGACCGGCACTCAGTTCGCTGGATTCGGTTCCCGTTGCCTGTTCACTACGGGCAGTGGTATCGGAGGCCTGTTTGAGTAGCTCCTTGAAACGCAATACCTGAGCGGCCAGGGCTGGATCATTTTGCTGATGCAGGTAGGCTATAGCGCGCTCGTATTGCAATTTGGCTACGCGAGGCTTGCCCTGGCGCATGCCCTGTCTGGCCAGCACTTCGAATACTTCGAGGGAGGTGCTCAGCAGGTGCTTACGAACCTGGGCAGACCATTGCTGCAGCGTGAGTTGATCAATCATGCTGTCCTTCTGGGCCTGCTTGAGCAGACTGAGCAGGTTTTCAAGCATTAACCGCGCTTCCTTGGCCTGAATCTCACTCTCCATTTTAAGTGGCGGGTTGTCCACGCTCACCTCTGGCTTTTTCAGTTCCTGGCGCGCACTCTCGAGCATCTGTCTGGCCCGCTCATCCTTGCGGTCAAGGCGGGTTAGCTTTTCCAGCAGGCTGATTTCGATGCCGGTGAGCAGGACCTTGAGTTCCGGGCTCATGTATTGGCCGGGAAGATGTGCGTTTATGTTGCGACAGACTTTGAGGCGGGAGGCCAGTTCGGCAATGCTACGGGCACGCTCGATACGTGCGCGCTCAAGGCCGTGGCTGATAAAACCAATGCTCAACAGAATCAGCACGCCGCCTGCAACGAGCAAACCTATAACTAACGGAGACATGATCAATCTCTCTTCTTGGAAACTGGCACCGGGCATGATGCCGGCGGTGCCCCGGTGTAAACCCATGCCTGGGGTTGCCGGTTGGTTGTGCAGCAGGTCCCTGTGCTGCGTGCAAATCAGTCGATATACATTAGTATCAGTCAACATTAACCCAATAGTGGCACGGCGTCATCCAACTGGCGTCAAGTTGCAACAAGAAATGTCTATCCGTGATGGTTGGCAGTTGCAGAGCAGGTTTGCACAGGGGTTGGGAAATAAACCGGAAAAAGATGGACTTAGGGGTTGACGACAATTCAGTGCATGCCTAAAATGCGCGCCACTTGCAGCGAACAATGTTCAGCAAGAAAGTCGGGGTTAACGCCCTGATGATGAAAGACCGGGTAATGTCCCCTTCGTCTAGTGGCCTAGGACACCGCCCTTTCACGGCGGTAACAGGGGTTCGAGTCCCCTAGGGGACGCCATTCGGCGTCAGATTTGCGGGAATAGCTCAGTTGGTAGAGCACGACCTTGCCAAGGTCGGGGTCGCGAGTTCGAGTCTCGTTTCCCGCTCCATATGTAACAAATAAACCGCCCGAAAGGCGGTTTTTTTGTGCCTGTTATTCGGCCCGTGAGGGCGTGGCTCCACCTCGATCAAAGGGTTCAGCAAATCAAACCCGTCGAGATGGAGTTCGACATTCCCGGGAAACCGGCAATCCGAATTTAGGGGCTCTGAATCAGTTGCCTTGCCTGCTCCCAGTTGAATTCTTCACCGCGCTCTTCCGCTGCGGCACGGTGTTCGTCAATCAACTGGTATTGGGCTATTTCTTCGTCGGGCATGAAATGCAGACAGTCGCCCCCGAAATACCAAAGCAGGTCACGGGGTATAAGGTGTGCGATCTGAGGGTAGCGGCTGATGATCTGGCAGAGGATTTCCTGTCCGCTATACATCGCGTCGTGATCCCCGGCCTCGAGTTGGCCGATCATCTCGTCAAAGCGCTCCAGAAATAGAATATTACTCTCTTCGGGCACCTGCTCCATGAGCACGGATTGGGCGCGCAGGGTGTCGAACAGGCTCTTGAGCAAGGCCATGTGATAGCGGTGATAGGGTAGATCGGGATTCATAGTGGGACTCCTGAGGCTATGCCGCGGAGTCTAACAAAAAGCGCCAGTGCTGGCTTGCACTGGCGCTGGCAAAAGGACCCACCGGCGCTGATGGCCGGTGAGTATTGCTTACGCCGGTTTGGCGCTAGTAGCTTTGCGTTTCCTGGGTTTGGGAGTCATCTCTTCCTTGGTGAAGTCATCCACGGCAATAACCGCATCGCGGGCCACCCTGGCATCGCGGATCACCTTGGCGTCGTCGGCAGTGATTACACCTGCTTCCACCGCGGCATCCACTTCATCGGCTCCTGGAGCAATCTCCAGTTCCTTCTTGTGGATCGCCTTGCCAATACGCGCTTCCAGCGGATCGGCAGCGATGACCTTGTACAGGGTGTCGTTGACCAGGCCCGTGACATCGTCAGGGTCCTGGCTCTGATAGCAGCCATCGAGGAGACGATCCCTGGCCGCGCCGGGCGTCATCAGCCTTTTGGCCACTTCGGCGGTAACGCTGTCTGCAGGTGGCGACATGTGCCGTCCAAGCGGGAACACCAGTACCCTCAGCAGGACGCCCATGCGGGTATCCGGGAAGTTATGAATAATCTCGTGCATGGCCTGTTCTGTCTTGGCCAGCAGATCTTCCACGCCCCATTGTACAAACGGCAGGTCTTCCTCAGGGCAACCCTGATCCTGGTACTGCTTGAGCGTGGCGCTGGCCATATACAGATTGCTCAGGACATCGCCCAGGCGAGCCGAGATGCGCTCACGGCGTTTGAGCTCGCCGCCCAGAATCATCATGGTGACATCAGTGAGGGTCGCGAACGAGGCCGCCAGGCGCGACAGCTGCTGGTAATAACGGCGGGTATGCTTGTTACCTGGCGTTTTGACGAAGCGGGCGCCGGTAAGGGCCAGCAGGAAGCTCCCAGAGGCATTGCCCACGGCGAACCCGATGTGCTCGAACAACAGGTTGTCAAAGCGCTTGAGTGCGCGGCTCTCATCCTCATCCTGGGTGGCCTGCATTTCCTTGAGCACAAACGGATGGCAGCGTATGGCGCCCTGGCCGAAGATCATCATGTTGCGCGTGAGGATGTTCGCGCCTTCCACGGTTATCGAGATCGGCACGGCCTGATACGCACGCCCCAGGTAGTTCTTGGGCCCCATGCAGATACCCTTGCCGCCGTGGATGTCCATGGCATCGTTGATGCACTGACGCATCCGCTCGGTCAGATGATACTTGACCACAGCTGACAGCACCGATGGCTTCTCGCCCAGGTCTACTGCGCCGGCGGTCATGGTACGTGCGGCATTCATCACGTAGGTATTGCCGCCGATGCGTCCGAGTGCTTCCTGAATGCCCTCGAATTCACCGATCGGCATGCCGAACTGGCGACGGATGCGCGCGTAGGCTCCGGTCGTCATGCTCGCCATCTTGGCTCCGCCGGTGCTGCCGGCCGGCAGGGAGATGGAGCGTCCTACGGACAGGCAGTTCATCAACATGATCCAGCCCTTGCCGATCATCTCCTCGCCGCCGATCAGATAGCTGAGCGGGATGAAGACGTCCTTGCCCGAGTTGGGTCCGTTCATGAAGGCGGCGTTCAGCGGGAAATGGCGGTTGCCAATTTCCACGCCGGGTGTTTCGGTGGGGATCAATGCGAGGCTGACCCCACGTTCTTCCTCGTCACCCAGCAGCTTTTCGGGATCGTAAACCTTGAACGCCAGGCCCAGAATCGTCGCCACCGGACCCAGGGTGATGTAACGCTTGTCCCAGGTAACACTGAGACCGATAACCTCTTTGCCTTCCCACTGGCCTTTGCATACTACTGCGCGGTCAGGCATGGCGCCTGCATCCGAGCCGGCGTCGGCAGAGGTCAATGCAAAGCAGGGAATGTCTGTCCCGTCAGACAGTCGGGGCAGATAGTGATTCTTCTGCTCCTCGGTGCCGAACTGCATCAGCAGTTCCGCTGGCCCCAGTGAATTGGGCACCATCACGGTGGAGCCCAGGTCGCCACTGCGGCTGGCCAGTTTCATGGCAATCTGCGAGTGTGCATAGGCGGAGAAGCCCTTGCCGCCATACTCCTTGGGAATGATCAGGCCGAAAAAACCGTTGCTGCGAATGTACTGCCAGACTGGCTCGGGGAGGTCCTGCAATTCAGTGGTGACTTCCCACTCATCTGTCATGCGGCAAACTTCTTCTACCGGGCCATCAAGAAACGCCTTTTCTTCCTCGGTCAGCACCGGCTTGGGGAAGCTGTGCAGCTTGTTCCAATCAGGGCGGCCGGTGAAAAGCTCACCATCCCACCATACCGTGCCGGCCTCGAGGGCTTCCTGCTCGGTATCTGAAATCGGTGGCAGCACCTTCTTGAACCATTTGAACAGCGGCTTGCTTATTGCCGAGCGCCGCCAGTCTGGCATGTTGAGGGGGATTGCGATGCCCAGGAACAGTGCCCATAGCACCAGGTAGACCAGCCAGTGCGCGGAGGAAAATACCGTCATCGCCAGCAAGTAGACGCCAACAGCGATACAGCTGTTGAGCAGGCCGGCGCGCATGTAAGCCAGCACGGCTATGCCCAGCACCAGGCCGACGAGCCATAGCAGGATCATCATTCAACACTCCTTGATTACGTAAATTCAGATTCCAGCATAGACGCTAGAGCCCATCAAGGGTAATCGGCTGATGTAACTGAATGAGCGCAGGAGGTAAGAGCGGTGCTTGAAGAGGGCGGAAGGGACCCGCGGTTTCGGGGGTTTCCCGCCTGTCGGGGCGTACCTGTGTACAGGGCTCTTGATTTTGCGGGGCTGCGACCCCATATAGGCTCATTCCAATGCCTAGACGGGAAGTATGCATGACGTCAGCAATCAGTATTCGAGGCCTGCACAAAACCTACGGTAACGACTTTCAGGCGCTCAAGGGAGTTGATCTGGAGGTACAGCAGGGTGATTTTTTTGCTTTGCTGGGGCCCAATGGGGCCGGCAAGTCGACCACCATCGGTATTCTTTCTTCACTGGTCAACAAGTCTTCGGGCCAAGTGAGCGTATTCGGGCATGACCTGGATACCGATCTGATGAATGCCAAGCGTTGCATTGGCGTTGTGCCGCAGGAATTCAATTTCAGTCAGTTTGAAAAGACCATGGATATTCTGGTCAATCAGGCGGGTTATTACGGTATACCCTTGCGCGAAGCCAGGGAGCGAGCCGAACGGTATCTCAAACGCCTGGGTCTATGGGACAAGCGCGACGAGCCTTCGCGGATGCTGTCTGGCGGCATGAAGCGCCGATTGATGATCGCGCGCGCGTTGATCCATGAGCCAAAACTCCTGATTCTTGATGAGCCCACAGCGGGTGTGGATATCGAGATCCGTCGGTCGATGTGGCAATTTCTTCAGGAAATAAACGGTCGTGGCATCACCATCGTGCTTACCACCCATTATCTGGAGGAAGCTGAGCAGCTGTGCAAGAACATCGCGATCATTGATCAGGGTCAGATCATTCATAACACCAGCATGCGCGAACTCTTGCTCGAGCTGCATACCGAAACCTTTCTGCTCGACTGTCAGACAATCATGGACGAGCCTCCTGAGCTGAAAGGTTATCCCTGCAGTCTGCTGGATGAGCATACGCTGGCGGTTCAGGTTGAAAAGAGTCAGGGGCTCAACGCTCTTTTTGCCCAGCTGAACGAGATGGGTTTGCACGTACTCAGCATGCGCAACCGCAGTAATCGGCTGGAAGAACTGTTTCTGGCTCTGGTTGATGAAAATACCGAAAAAGCAAAAGGGGCCGCCCGATGAATCACTGGCGCACAACCTGGGTGGCTTTCAAGACCATCCTGTTCAAGGAAATACGCCGATTTACCCGGATCTGGCCACAGACCCTGCTGCCCCCGGGCATTACCATGGCCCTGTACTTTGTCATTTTCGGCAATCTGATCGGCAGCCGTATCGGCACCATGGACGGGTACGCCTATATCGATTACATCGTGCCCGGTCTGATCATGATGTCAGTGATTACCAATAGCTACTCCAACGTGGTGTCGAGCTTCTTCAGCACCAAGTTCCAGCGCTCGATCGAGGAGTTGATGGTTGCTCCGGTCTCGCCACATACCATCCTGCTGGGGTATGTGTTCGGCGGTGTTGCACGCGGGCTGGCGGTGGGTCTGATCGTGACTATCATGTCCCTGTTTTTCACCCGCCTGCAGGTTCAGCATCTGGGGCTGACAGTAGCTGTGGTCTTTCTTACCTCTCTGGTTTTTGCACTTGGCGGTTTCATTAACGCCGTATTCGCCAAGACCTTCGATGACATTTCGATCATTCCGACCTTTGTACTGACGCCGCTGACCTATCTGGGCGGTGTTTTCTACAGCATCAGCATGCTGCCGGAGTTCTGGCAGAAGGTGTCGATGGTCAATCCGATTCTGCACATGGTCAATGCCTTCCGCTACGGTATTCTGGGTGTTTCGGATATCCCCATAGGTGTGGCTCTGACCCTGATGGGTGTGTTCATCGTCCTGCTCTATTCGATCAGCTACTGGCTGCTGTCACGTGGTATTGGTATGCGTCAATAGCCACAGGCACTGACAGTAGTGGCCTGCAGGGAAGGCGCGGAGTATGATTTGCGCCTGTCTGCAAGGAGATTCATCATGAACCAGCACCCCGCTGAGCAGTCGCCTCTGGGCAAGAGTAGTGCCTATGTAAGCGTTTACACGCCATCTTTGCTGTTTCCCATTGCGCGCGAACCGAAATGGCAGGAGTTGGGGCTGGAGGCTGATAATCTGCCGTTCCATGGCGCGGATATCTGGAACTGCTATGAGTTATCTTGGTTAACCCCCTCGGGCAAGCCGGCAGTTGCCGCCGCTGAATTCATTTTTCCTCTCAAGGCCCGACGTATTGTCGAGTCGAAGTCGTTCAAGCTGTATCTCAACTCCTTCAACCAGACCGTCTTTCGGGACCGTGCGGAGGTATTACGCACCTTGGAGTCCGATCTGAGCGTGGCGGCGCAGGGGCCTGTAATGGTGCGCATGTTTACCATGGGGCAGTTACACGCGACGGGCATGGCACATTTGCCCGGGGAGTGCATTGATGATGCCGACGTGCGGATCGACTGCTACGAGTACGATGCGTCATTGCTGGCATTGGCTGATGCTGGCGGTTACGCCCGTGAAATGCTGCACAGCCATCTGCTCAAGTCCAACTGCCCGGTAACCGGCCAGCCGGACTGGGCCAGTGTCGCCATTACCTATGCGGGTAAACGGTTGGATCACGCTTCGCTGCTGCGTTATCTGGTGTCTTTCCGCCAGCACGCGGATTTTCATGAACAGTGCGTGGAGCGTATTTTTACCGATCTGTTGCCGTTGCTGGGTGAGGGGGCCGAGCTGTCGGTCTATGCGCGCTATGTGCGTCGCGGAGGGTTGGATATCAACCCATACAGGTCAACGGCGGCGAGCTTCCCCGAAAATCTGAGGTTGGCCCGCCAGTAAAGAGTCTTGTTGTGCTTCAGATACCCATGTCCGACAGTGCCTGCACAACTCGCTGAAGCGTTCCTGCCACGGTCGGATGGCGGGCGTAGAAATGCTCGATTGACAGATTTACGCTGTCAACCAGATTGGCATCCTCGGGGTTGGACTCGCCCTGGGTAGCCAGAAGCCGCGCTTCGATTCGGTCATGCAATTGCTGTAACGATTGACGCTCTTGCGGGGAGAGCGGTTGATCGGTCTCCGCCAGCAGGCGCTGCAGATCTTCCAGCTGATTCTTCAGTTGTTGCGCGGGCATTGTCTGCTCCTGTTTTGATTGATGGTCTGAAGTCACTATAGCTGCCTGTGTCGTTGGCGTCTTGTTGCTTGGTGCTCTCGCGGGGAAATGAAGTTACAGGTTAAACCGGTGATAGGACGATGACTTTTGCATTACACTGACCCTCTGCGAGCGCTAGAGGTATAGGTGGGAAGCGTGCGCGCCGAATCCAGAATCAGGGAGAGTCCCAATGAAGGTGTTGCCATTTACAGTATCTATTGTGTTTGCCGGATTGGTATCCGTTGCCGGCGCAGGTGGGGTCATGGCTCAGGAAGACTATGACGACTACGCAGCGGAGTCTGTTGAGCCGGATCCATGGGAGCCAGTCAATCGAGCTATCTTCAGCTTCAATGATACCGTTGATCGTTTTACTCTCAAGCCCGTAGCGAAAGTCTATGACCGTGTTGTGCCCGAGCCTGTAAGCAACAGCATCAGTAACGTGTTCAGTAACCTGGGTGAGCCCCGTAATTTGGTAAACGACACCCTGCAGGGCAAGTTTCATGCTGCAGGTATCGACACAGCACGCTTCCTGCTCAACTCGACTGTAGGTGTTCTGGGTGTTTTCGATGTGGCCACGAAGATGGGCCTGCAACGCAATGACGAAGATTTTGGTCAGACTCTGGGAGCCTGGGGTGTGCCTAGCGGTCCATACATCGTATTGCCACTGCTCGGACCAAGCACTGTGCGCGATGGTGGCTCGAGGATTCCGGAAAGCTTTGCCAGATATACCTATGTCGAACAGGTCGATCACGTACCAACCCGGAATACCGCTATAGGTACCGCTCTGGTCGATACACGGGCCAGCCTGCTGTCACGTGAGAAGTTGATCAGGGGCGATCGTTACCGTTTCGTTCGCAATGCCTTTCTGCAGAATCGCGAATTCCAGGTCAAGGACGGCGAAGTCGAAGATCCGTTCTAAGCCCCTGATTGCTCATTTAAGGCTGTTGAAATAGACACCTACAATGAACTGTCCACTATCTATCGGTTCGCACCGCATCACCTGACCTTCTGCTTCCAGCCCCTGGAGGCCGGGGGTCGGGGAGGGGATGGACAGGCTCAGATGAGTGTTCTCCGGCAAGGGGCGATCAAGTACGATCTGCACACCCTGACTTGAAAGATCCTGACAATCTGCCTGAATTACCTCGCCACCCTCCTGCAGCGTCAGGGTTGCCCGTGCTTCAACTTTCATGCGGATGAAATCGCGTTTTTCTCTGTATTGCTGGTCATGGAACGACATGCGATAACTCCCTTGCTGGCTATGCTGTAGCGAATCCTGAGAGCGTGCTTACCGGTTTCGCCTGTCCACCCTATCCTAGTTCTACGCTCTGTTGCGCACAAGCGTTCTGGCACCATGCCATGACGGTTGCCTGGGCAGGCGGATGGGAGTACTGTTTGGCCCTTGAAAACGTCAGGTTATCTGGCTTCGACACACACCCTGTGGCCCGCAGCCCGCTGAGCTGTCGCGCATTGACGTAGGGACTCTATGCAGCTTACTGGCACGACCTTGCTGGTTATCGATGATGACAGCGCTTTCCGGCAGAATATCGCCACTCGATTGCAGAACTGCGGCTTTGAAGTATTGCAGGCCGCGAGCGCGGCCGACGGCTTGCAGCAGTTCTCCGCCCAACGGCCCGAGCTGGTTCTGTGCAATCTGCATCTGGCCGAACCCGAGGGTTTTGCATCCGTGCTGCAGGCCGTTTCGGCAGCCGCGGATGCATCGCTGGTCGTGATTGCTCCCTCTACTCAGATGCCCCAGGCAGTCGAGGCGTTGCGTGCCGGCGCCCAGGACTACCTGATCAAGCCGATGCTCGATATCGCAATGGTCGAACTCGTGGTCAAGCGGACATTGGATCAGAGTCGCCTGCGTATTGAAAATCGCCGTATTCGCGAGCGGCTCGAGGCGGCCAACAGCGAGCTTGAGAATCGTCTGCAGGAGCTCAAGGATGATCAGGCCGCCGGGCATCAGGTGCAGCTGAACATGTTGCCCCAATCACCCTGGGTCAGCGGGGAGTACACCTTCGAGCGGCGAATCATACCGTCCTTGTATCTTTCTGGAGATTTTGTCGACTATTTCCGGATATCCGACACGCAGCTCGCATTTTATCTGGCTGATGTTTCGGGCCACGGGGCGTCCTCCGCGTTCGCTACCGTCCTGCTCAAGTTCATGACAACCCGGCTGCTTTATGAACAGCGACGCCAGGGTGACAGCAGCCCCATCGCGTTCTTGCCGTCTGATGTGCTTGGGCACATCAATCGTGGCCTGATCAGCTGCAAACTTGGCAAACACGTGACCATGCTTGGCGGAGTAATTGACGAAACCGATAACACCCTGACCTATAGCATCGGCGGGCATCTGCCATTACCGCTGCTCTATGCCAACGGTCAGGCCACCTACCTGCAGGGTAAAGGTAAGCCGGTGGGCTTGTTCGTCGACGCGCAGTATGAAAACCACAAGATTGATCTACCAACTGCCTTCAGTCTGGTTTTATGCTCTGACGGCGTGCTCGATTGCGTGGAAGGGACTACCCTGAGAAACAAGGAAGCACATCTGCCAGCGATGGTAGAAAAGTGCGAAGGCAACATGCAGGCGCTGCTGGGTAGTTTCGGCTTGCAGCCGGGCAAGGTAATGCCGGATGACATTTCACTCATGGTACTGAGCAGGAACCGCTAATGATGACTACTGGCAAGATCCAGTTTGCAGAGTCCGAAGGCACGTTCGTTCTCAAGTTCATCGGTGATGTGCGGTTGACCCTGTGCGCCGCATTGGATGCTTATATCGAAAAGATATTCAGTGTTCTGACGTTTAACGCCATCATCATTGATCTGACCGAAACCGACGGCATAGACAGTACCTCCCTGGGCCTACTGGCCAAGCTATCGATCCTGTCTCGAGAGAAGGTCGGGTTTCTGCCTACCCTGGTGTCTACCCAGGATGACATGAACCGGCTTTTGCAAAGCATGGGATTCGATCAGGTATTCAATATCGTGTCCGAAATAACTCCCACCGAGACCGAGCTGGCCGATCTGCCGGGTCAGGAGCTTTCGGAGGACCTGGTAAAGGATAAAGTGCTTGAGGCCCATCGCATTCTGATGGACCTCAACGACCATAACCGCGAAGCTTTCCGCGACCTGGTCAGCGCGCTGGAATCCAACTGATATGGTGCTGGATTTTTCTGCCTAGGCCTGCACCATACGCAGACGCAACAATTGCTCGAGCTTGACCTGATCTGCCGCAAAAGCCCTGATGCCTTCGGCCAGTTTTTCCGTGGCCATGGCATCTTCGTTGTGTGCCCAGCGGAAGGTGCTTTCAGTCAACGCGTTGAGTGGGTCCTGAGACGGCTGTGTGAGGATTGGCGAGGGTTGCAATTCACCCTCATCCTCCGCCAATTGCTGCAGCAGGGCGGGGCTGATAGTCAAGCGGTCGCAGCCGGCCAAGGCTTCAATCTGCCCGCTGTTGCGGAAGCTGGCGCCCATGACAACGGTGACGAACTGGTGCTGCTTGTAATAGCGGTAAATACGCGCTACTGATTGCACGCCAGGATCTTCCATCCCCTGGAAATCGCGACCTTCACTCTTTTTATACCAGTCGTAGATGCGCCCGACAAAGGGCGAAATCAGATAGACGCCGGCATCTGCGCAAGCCTGTGCTTGAGCAAATGAGAAGAGCAACGTGAGATTGCACTGGATGCCTTCCTTTTCCAGTTCGGCAGCAGCCTGAATGCCCTCCCAGGTAGAAGCGATCTTGATCAGTACGCGGTCACGGGTGATGCCTGCTTCTTCGTAGCGCTCTATCAGACGGCGCGCCTTGTCCAGAGTGGCGGCGCGGTCAAAGGACAGACGGGCATCGACTTCGGTCGACACTCTACCTGGAACCAGCTTGGTGATTTCCGCGCCCAGGGCAACAGCAAAGGCGTCGCAGGCATCGGCGACCGGGTCAAAACTGCCGGCCGAAGCCTTGAGTGCCTGATCAAGCATGGCACTGTAGGTCTCCTGCTGGGCCGCTTTGAGCATAAGTGAGGGGTTGGTGGTGGCGTCCACCGGTTGTAACTTGCGGATGGCTTCTATGTCGCCGGTGTCGGCAACGATCTGCGTATGTTTTCGCAGGCTTTCGAGTTTGCTTGGCATTGTGGACAGACCCTCTGGATATATCCTCTGACCTTAACTCAAGCCTGCTGGCGCGGGCAATCCCGAGGCTCCAGCCGTTGCGTCATGTCGGCCAGCAACTCATCGTAAAGCGCCAATGGATCATCTGTCTGGTGCAGGGCGCTGCTCAATTGACGACGGAAATGTCGTGCCCCTGGAAGGCCCTGGAAAAGGCCCAGAATGTGACGGGTTACGTGGTTCATTACCCCGCCCTGTTCCAAGTGAGCGACTATATAGGGACGCAGTAACTGCAGTACCTCGATACGGCTTGGGCGAGCGTTGGCGTCGCGGTAAAAACGTCGATCTACGTCAGCCATAAGATAGGGATTGTGATAGGCCTCACGGCCCACCATCACGCCATCAAGCGCGGTCATATGCTGCTGCATCACGTCCAGATCGGTCAGTCCACCGTTGAGGATAATCTCCAGATGCGGGAACTCAGCCTTGAGCTGGTGCACTACTTCATAACGCAGCGGCGGTATGTCTCTGTTTTCCTTGGGGGAAAGCCCTTCGAGAATCGCAATACGGGCATGCACGATAAAAGTATCGCAACCAGCCTCATGGACCTGGCCGACAAAATCGCGCAGCTGTTCGTAACTGTCGTGGCCATTGATACCGATCCGGTGTTTGACCGTGACCGGAATGCTGCAGGCGTCGTACATGGCCTTCACACCTTCGGCCACCAGACCGGGATGGGCCATCAGACAGGCGCCGATCATATTGTTTTGCACCCGATCGCTGGGGCAGCCCACATTCAGGTTTACCTCGGCAAAACCGGCCTCTTCGGCCAGGGCTGCGCAGGTCGCCAGCTCAGCCGGGTTGCTTCCGCCCAACTGCAAGGCTAGCGGCTGCTCCGCGGTGTTGAAGCCGAGAAAGCGTGAACGATCGCCGTGGATGACGGCACCGGTGGTGACCATCTCGGTGTAGAGCAACGCGTGCTGGCTTATCAACCGGGCAAAGAACCGGTAGTGCCTGTCCGTCCAATCCATCATCGGCGCCACGCAGAAGCGCCTGGACGGGCCGGGGCGACGGAGAACAGGTGTGGAGGGGACAGTGGTCATGACGGCAATCGGGTTGTGACGTGGCCGGGTATTGTGCCTGAATCGGCTATTGAATCAACACCAGCCATCGCCACTGTGGCGCACAAGTCCAATCATTCATCCTGGCCTGCGGCTGCAGATTCGCCGGAGCAAACTCGGTCGGGGCGCAGTAAAAGCATCAAGCAACCTCTGCGCATCTATCTCCCGGTTTTCCTTGTCGAAGGCCAGGGCGGTGCGCAGGGCTGGCCAGCAGTGGGCGGGCAGCTTTGCCGGTTTTTGCAGGGTTTTGTCCTGCTCCATGGCTTTCGCCTGCTTGGCGGTCAGGCGGCTGTAGGGGTGTATGCCACTGGACAGCTCATAAAGAATGCACGCCATGCCGTAGATATCCGAAACCGTGGTCAGTGGCTCACCATTAAGCAATTCCAGGGCTGCATAGCGTGGCGTCCAGGCAGCAATACGCTTGCGGCTCAGGCGGGGCAGGCTATTGAGCAGCCCCTTGAGTGGCTGGCCCAAACCGAAATCAAATAGCCTCAACCCATCGCGCGCGAGCATGACGTTGCTGGGCTTGAGGTCACCGTGCAGGACGCCCATCTCGTGTGCACAGGTCAGTGCTTCAAGTAACGGCAGGGCAACACTGCGAAATTCGAGCCAGGGCAACCCGTCAGGGTGCTGCTCCAGCAACTGGTCCAGCGTAGGCCCCTTCAATTCTTCCATGGTGAAGAAGGCGCGCTGGCTGGCGGGATCGATATCAAAGGCATGCAGGCGAATCACATTGCCATGGCGCAGCCGGCTGGTCAGTGCAAACTCGGTATAGAGCAGGGCGCTGGCGTCGGGATACTCGGCAAACTCTTCATTCAGTGTCTTGATGGCGATATAGGGGTCGGGATCGCCATACTGTTCGCGTAGCAGATCCCGCGCGCGGTAGACCGCGCCCATGCCGCCCACGCCGAGCAGACGCTCAATCTTGTAACGCTTGCAGAGCAGCTCCGGCAGTTCGCAGACCCGGTGGGTTTTCTCGTTCGCCACCCGATGCTGCGGACTGTCGGCCAATCGAGTCAGGACAGAAGACGGTTGCTGGGCAGATTCGATCATGGGGGACTCCGAAATACTCATGGGCGGATTACCACGGCGCTGATGTTGTCCCGCGCGGGGCCGCTCAGGGCCTGGCGAAACAATCTATGCAGGGCCCGTTCGGTGGACTCCAGGCTGAGAGCGTCGCTGATGTCATCACGCGACAGGTCCTGATAGAGCCCGTCACTGCAGAGCATCAAGGTGTCACCGGGGTAGATGGTAAAGTCGACGATATCCAGCAGCAGATCATCACTGGCGCCTACGGCCCTGGTCAGCGCCCTGGCTGAGGGATGGCTGGCCGCTTCGGCGGGACTGAGCTGCTGCTCCTGGATCAACTCCTGCATCAGGCAGTGGTCCCGCGACAACTGGTAGAGCTTGCCGCTGCGCCAGAGGTAGCCGCGGCTGTCTCCCGCCCAGACGCATATGGCGCGCTCACCCTGGGCCAATAGCATGACCACGGTACTACCCATGATGCTGTCAGGTTTGTCTGCGGTCATGGTGATCTCATGACCGAGCAACCGGTTGACGCGATACAGGCAATCACGCACATCCAGCAGCCGGTCATCGAGGCTGCCACCCTCGGGCAACTCGACGATTTCCTCTACGATCAGCCTGCTGGCCAGCGCGCCATTCTGGTGGCCGCCCATGCCGTCGGCGACCAGCCAGAGGCCTCGCTCGGGAAGAGCCAGCACGGCGTCCTCGTTGCGGGCACGCACTTTACCGCGATCGGTGCGTGCTGCACTTTTCCAGCGTGTTCCCACCTCGGCCATCACAGGCGAGCCGGCAGCGAAAAGTCGCGCAGCAGACTCAGATCGAAGGGGTTCGGCGAGCGCTGGCTGTGTAGCAGGTAATTGGCCCGCAGGCCCCCCAGGTTGGCCTTGAGCATCAGCACATCGCGGTCGGTATGGTGGGCGACTTCCATCATGTCGAGCAGGCGGAACAATGACCAGGGACCCGTATTCTGTTCGATTCCCACACGCCGGCCACCCAGGTCCTCCACGGTCAAACTGGTGCGACTTTCACCATCATTGGCGGGCCAGCGGAAAGCGGTCTGGATGATCGGGCCGTGCCGGTATTCCATGTTCTGGGCGCCAAACCGGAAGTTGGCTCGTCCCAAGCTGGAGTCCAGTGAGTGCGGTTCCAGCTTGAACAGGATCTGCGGCTCGTTGGGGTTCTCTGCAAAGAAGCTGCGACGGATGGTCTGCAACTTGCTCATCTGCGCGAGAAACTCCCGTGATAGCGGCAGGGCGCGGCCATCCACCCAGCGGAGATTGAAAGCGCCGCTGCTATCGGTGACAAAGGCTTTAAGGTAGTTGTCGAAAAACACATCGGCGGTGCCTTGTTCCTTGAAAAATTCGCGGAAGTCCGCCAGTACGACATCGCTTTCGCTTTCGATGACAAACGGATAACGCTTCCCCAGGGAGCTGGTGTAGGAGTTGAACAGCTCACTGCGATAGCGCTGGTTGAGATAGGTGTAGGCATCGCCCAACACCAGCATCCAGCTGTCCTCAGCGAGGTTCTCCATCCAGGCGCCCAGAGGCTGCGGCAGATTGCTGGAACTGTTTCGTAGCTGGTTGATAGCGTCACGGCGACCCTGCATTCGCGCCTTGGCCATGTTGAATGCAGCCTGCTCCGGCACGCTGGCCTGGGCGAGTGTCGTCAGCTGTAATTTCAAGCCGTCGAGCGCCTGCATTGTGCTGGTGAGCTCGGAACCGGGAGCCCCCTGTTCATCGAGCAGGCGGTGCAGTGGCTCGAACTGACGCTGCAGGTTCTTGCGTGCGGTCGCCGGCAAGCTCTGGGCTGCTACCGACTGAGCTTCCTCGGCGGCGATGGCCGCCAGGCGGCCTTTTCGTCCCAGGGATACGCCGGCAGACTGCGCTGCGCCGGTGAGGTCCTTGGCCGACACATCGGCATCTAGCATGCCCGCCAGCAGGGTGTTTTCTCGCACTTCGGTCAGGAGCATCAGCAGAGGCGAGTTGGCTGCGGTGAGGCCCGCCAGTTGATTGGCCCCCGCGGTCGCACTGCCTAGTGGTTCGATATGCAAGCGGGAAAGGGCGTCAGCCCATTGTCCGGCATAGTCTTCGAAGTACAGTTGCTCCATCTCGACCATGAGCCGGTTGAGGTCAGCCACACTGAGCTCATCACTCTCTCCAAGGACCCAGTTGTCGCGCAGGATCTCGCGTACGAGATCACCACCTTCGGCCATGAACGTCTGGCTGTAACCATCACGGGTGAAAAAGCCCGGGATGATATTGTCATTGCTGGTGAGCAAGGCTGCCTGTGGACCCAGATGCTGGGCAAGCCGGTAATCAGGGAGGCTGGCGGCCTGTTCGCGCAGCATCCGGTAGACCACCGTGGCGAGTGACTCACTGCGCAGTTCCGCCCGGGCGTCGGCTACCAGGCGATCATTCAGCGCATAGGGCGTGAAATCGTCGCCGAGCAGTCGAGCAAAATGTCGGTTGAGGCCTTTTTGCGCCTCGGTGTTTCCGGGGTAGCCCAAGGACCAGGCCCTGGCCATCCAGTCCTGCAGGAAAACCGGATCGCGGCGATCTTCCAGATTCAGCATCAAATAGGCCCGCAGGCTGCCGAGCAAACTCTCGCGATTGGTCAGGTTGTCGTTGATCTGCTGCTCGAGTTGCTGGCCGACCCGGGTCAGTAGCAGGCGTTCCAGGTCGGCTCGATAGGCCGCGTGCAAGGCGGGGGCAACCTTTTCGCCCTGGTAGAGT
Organism: Halopseudomonas salina; assembly: GCF_014637955.1. Taxonomy (NCBI): domain Bacteria; kingdom Pseudomonadati; phylum Pseudomonadota; class Gammaproteobacteria; order Pseudomonadales; family Pseudomonadaceae; genus Halopseudomonas; species Halopseudomonas salina. The sequence continues at coordinate 720,599 of NZ_BMFF01000001.1, forward strand.
CCGCCGCGTTGTGTCCACACGACCTGATCCTCTGAGGGGAAGACTCTGGTTGCGGCGTAACTGATATCCAGCGCTTGCAATATCCCCAGGGCGTCGTCCTCATCGCTGAGCAGCGCCTTGTGGCGGTTCAGCGCCTGGCCTACGCTCTGCAAGCGTTCAAGGCCCTGATGGTTACTCGAAAAGCTGTTGCCCCAGACCACGCCGAATACGATCAGACAGCCGAGGGCGGCCGTATACAGAGCCCGCTGACCCCAGTTGATGCGGCGTACCTCGCGCTGGTCGAGTCCGGTCAGATCTGACTCGGGGAAAATGACCCGGCTAAGCAGATTGTTGATGAAGCGACCGTGGCTGGCATGGAAGGTGGGTAGGCTGCCACGTGCTTTACTCGGCGTCTGACCCAGGGAGCCGTGCTGAGCGCGGGCTGCGGCAATCACCTGCGGAGCGCTGGTCAGATAGAAACCACGTAACTGGCTGGCGCGCTGGTAGCGGTTACCGGAAAAGGCCAGCTCGATAAACAGCCCCAGGCGCTCTTCGATCTGCCCCAGGCGGAGGGGGAAATCGAGAATGCGACCACGGCGCTGGCTGTCGCGCTCCTGGTGCATGCGCATGACCACCTGGCTGTTCAGACGGCGCATCAGCTCTTCGAACTCCTGACGCACCACCTGAATGTCGGTGCTGTTCTGGCCCTTGCGGAAACTGACTCCCAGCACCTGGTCGCTTTCCTCGCGGGACAGCTGATCGAAAAATTCATCAAAACCCACCAGTTCGTCTGCCTTGCTGACGACCAGGTAGACCGGCACATCGGCGCCCAGACGCTGATTGATATCGTGCAGGCGCTGGCGGGTCTGGCGTGCCAGGGTCTCCAGCTCCAGTTCCGAGCCACTCATCAACAGGCCGACCGGTACGCTGATCAACACCCCGTTGAGCGAACGTGGGCGGCGTTTGCGTAGCAGGCCCAGCAGGCTTTGCCAGCCGGCGGCATCCACCTCGGGGTCGTCGTGGGTCAGATAGCGGCCCGCGGTATCGATCAGGATGGCGTGCTCGGCGAAATACCAGTCCGCATAGCGCGTACTGCTGACATCCCGGGTGAGGCGCTGTTTGTCGCCCTTGTTGAGCGGGAACTCCAGGCCGGAGAAATCCAGCAGACTGGTCTTGCCGGCGCCTTCCGGGCCCATTACCAGGTACCAGGGCAGTTCGCGTCGGCGGCGATCGCTGTGGCCGCTGTACAGGCTGGAGCGACGCAGAGTACGCAGGGCCTCGCGGAAACGGCTGTGCAGCGCCATGTGTTCTTCTATGACCAGTTGCTCCCGCTGCTGCCGCGCCTGGTAATCGGCGTCCTCTTCGTTGGCTTTCTTGCGTACATTACCGCGCCAACTGACGAATACCATCGCCAGGCCCCAGGCCAGAAACAGCAAGCTGATAGTCAGCAAACGGCTGCTCGATGAAGCCCAGAAGCGATGATCATTGACCGCCAATAGCGGGCCGACAAACCACACCAGCAAGGTCAACAGGAGCACCAGGCACAAGCTCCATACCCAGTTGCGTCGGAAGAAACGACCGACATTGATAAGAAAGTTCTTCATTTCAATTCATCCCTGACAAGGCGTTGGCATCAGCCGCTGGTGCAGTGCTGTCGATGCTCTGTTCGATTTGCAGACTGTCTTCGAATGGCGCGATGGCACCGGCGCGCTCTTCATTGAGCATCCAGGTGAATACCCCGTAGATCACCCCGAGGCAGATCAGGGTGAACAGGGTGATCAGCCACCAGGGGACGATGCGCACCAGCCGCCGCCGGGTTTCACGCAGCCCTTCCCAGTGGGGCGAGATGTCCCGTGGCACGTCACCCCGCAGCTGGCGGATCTGGCGATACAAACTGTCGCGGATGTTGTCCAGCTCCAGCATGCCCCGTGGCAGCACCCGGTATTTGCCCTCGAAACCCAGGGACATGCAGATGTACATCAGCTCGAGCATGGGCAGGTGCTTCACCGGGTCTCGCGAGAGTCGCTCCAACAGCTGAAAGAACTTCTCACCGCCGAATGTCTCGTTATGGAAACTACTCAGCAGACTCATCTGCGACCACTCGCTCTCGTTCCCCCAAGGGGTGGTGACCACAGCTTCATCCAGTGCGGTACAGAGCACGTAACGGGCTGCCATGACCTGGCTGCTTTCGGCACCTTCCTGCAGGGCGCGGTGTTCGAAGCGTTTGATTTCGGAGGTCAGGCGATCCTTGAGGATGTACAGATCCTCGCGCTCGTAACTCTGTTGCAGCCGCACGATTTCTGACAGGAGCGCCGATGCCACCGCCACCAGAGGGTTGATCCCCAGGTTCACGTCCTCGGTGGGGCGCAGGCGGGCGGCATAGACCATCCGCTCCTCAAGCTTGTCGAATTTCTGCGGTGGAGGCGCGAAGTCGGTCAACGTGCTCTGGGCCGCTGCGCTTCCCTGGCGATTGAGGATGACGGTGTGGTCATCCTGGCTGTAGTCCATTTCCCTGATCATGCGTTCAGCTCCTGATGGCCCAGAAAGTCAGCTCAAGTCCGGAGAAATCTCCGGACACGTGGAAGGCGAAACCACCCGAGCGCTCCAGCTGGGATAGCTCTTCGGCACTGAGTTCCAGCGCAAAATACGTTTTGCCTGAGTGGAAAGGGATCTGCCGCGGCGCTACGGGCAGCGGCTTGACCTTGATCCCCGGCAGATGCAGATTGACCAGTTGCCGGATGCGTTCCACCGGCCCGATCTTCAGGTGCGATGGCAGACGCCGGCGCAGCTCTTCTGAGTCGCAATCGGCGCTCGCCGCCAGCACAAAGGACGCACTGCCGAGCAGCTTGTGGTCCTGCAACGGCGACACCTGAATGCCATATTGGCGCTGCTGCAACGCCAACTCGACGGCGTGCTGTTCCAGCACCATCGACAACACCTGGCGGATCGCATCCATCAGCTTGCGGAAGCTCTGTCCTAGGTCGTTGTGCTGGTAGCGGCTATCCAGACGCGGGCGCTTGCTCTCGCTGGCAAAGGTCGACAGCTCTCCGAGCAGGCCAAGAAACTCGCGATAGACCTGTTCAGGATGCAACTGCTCGACCCCCTGAAGATGCCGAAGCACCGGCTCGAAGCGGTTGATCAGTTGCAACATCATGAAGTCGCCCACTTCGGCGCCGCTGACCTTGCCGGTGGCGCGGATGCGTTCGGCCAGAATATCGCCGCGGTGAGCCAGCATGCTGATCACTTCGGTCAGGCAGGATTCGAGAAAGGCGCTGGAATGGAAATACAGCCAGGCTGGCACATAGTCCGGATCCAGGCTGGTAACGCCGTCGGGCGTAGTGTCCAGCACATCACAGACCTTGAGCTTCACATAGGCATTCTCATTGTGCTGCTCGCCTAATAGAAGCCGGAAATCCGGCAGCCCGCAGCTGACCTGGCTGCTGCTGCTATCTCCTGCATTGGAGTCGGCGACCTGAACCTCCTGGCTGGTGAAGCGGGCAAGCACGTCGCGCTGTTCTATACGCCGGGTCTCGACGTGGTTGCCGGTCACCAGTGGGAGCGCCAGGTAAACCGGTGTGTTGCTGGTATTGGCGGGCACATCCATGGCCAGGGGCTCGCGGCCATTGCCGATCTCGAACAGACTGCCGTCGGGCAGGACACCACTGGCTTCACTGATAACCAGTTTGCCCATGCCGAGAAACTGGGTATCGATTTCCAGATGGAAGAAGCCCCAGCCAAAACGGTTAAGGCGGCAGGTGCGGGCTTTCAACTGATGATCATGATAGCGATCGTTCTGCTGGAAATGCTGCGGGCGCAGGAGCATCCCTTCCTGCCAGACAACTTTCTGGTTACTCATGGTTCAGTCCCTGTCCTTGCGCTTGTCTTGCTCGTCGGTGCGCAGTTCCCGGATGCCTTCAGCGTCCAGCGCCAGGTCGATCTGTGTTGTCTCTTGTTCGTCCACGGGTATGACGTAGCGCCAACTGGTTTCCGGCAGATTGCGGTAGGCGGCAACGAGGCCGACATAGCGCGTGCCTTCTTCCACGGAGAGTTTCAGTTTGCGTGTCTCGCCAGGACGCAGTTCCAGTTCTTCCACAGTAATCAGGTCGGGGGACAGGGCCTCGCGTGGACGTTGATAAAGGGAGAAAAAGTCTGCGTTCTCGAAGGCGACCGGATGCTTGAGCGCCATAAGACGCAATACGATGGGCGACGGGCGTCCATTCAAGTCCGGGTTGAGTTCGGCGCTGCCTTCAAGCGTCAGGTCCAGCTTGGTCAGATCAGAGTACGGCGACAGGGTCGAGCAGCCGGCCAGGGCAAGCAGGCAAAGGCAGAACGCGAGGGTGTTCAAGCGTTTCATGGATATCATCCTTGGAGGTCGGTGTTCAGGGTGGCAATCAGTCGAATCTGCTCTTCGTAGGCCATCACGAAGTCGCGGGCAAATAGCTTCTGGCTCCAGTCCTCTTCGCGCTGCAGAGCCTGATAGAGGTGGGTATACGCCCGCCAGCGGCTTCCCGCGGTGCTCAGCCTGGATTTATTTTCGCGCTCGAATCGCAGGGTCAGTTGTTCTGGCGAAAGATGTTCGAGAATGCCTTTGACCGCGGCACGGCTGGCAGCAATCAGGGCTACCTGGTGGGCCTGGAGATCGCGGTACGCGCGGTTTACTGCCTGTTCCGCAGGCATCTGCCCGGTAACGCCCGGACGCAGCATGGCGTTCAGCGCCTGATTGGCGCTGGCGCAGAATTTCAGCGGGTTGCTGCTGCCGCCCTCGATGCTGGTGGTAGCCAGTTTGAGTTCTGCCTTGAGTTCGTTGCGGTTGCGCAGGCTCTGCTGCAGGTTGCCGACGCTCTGGCGCAGCAGCCTGGCGCTGCGCAGAGCGACGGCCTGACGTTGTGTCTCGTCCATATCGTCCAGGGGCATCCCCAGAGCCTCGCTGAACTGAGTCCAGAACCCGTCGGCGAGTGGCGTGGCCGCGGGTGCCGGGGCAGGGCGCTGCTGCACCGGAGGTGCTGGCGGCTCGACCAGCTCGGGCACGGTCAGGTTGACCATGTCGATGCGCGCGTGGTCCTGAGCCTGTTGTGTGTCACTCCCGGCATGTTGGTTGAGCAGGTCCAGCTCTTCGGACTCGGCGTAGAGCTGCTCCTGCTGGTCCAGCGCGGCCAGGGGGTCAAGGTCCAGGAAGGCGTCGTCCGGGATGATGCTCCCGGCGGGCTGCGGCTTGCCGAAGTCCTGACTGAACACCGCGGGATCCTGAATGATCCTCGCGCGGATGTCGAAGTCACCGAAGGCATACAGCGCGCCATGTTCAATACGCTGGGGTTGGCCTTTGGGGAGCAGGGTGTTGGTCGCCTTGAGCAGTATGCCGTTGCTGCTGGTGTCGGTCAGGTAGAAGGAGCCCTCGTGAAAACTCACCTCGGCGTGCCGGCTGGACACCACGCGCTTGCGGTCGGGGATGACCCAGTCGCATTCCTCGGCCCGGCCGATCATGCCTCCGGCCTGTCTGAAGGTCTTGCTTACGGGCGTGTCGGTGACGAATTGCTGGTTACCGACCAGGTCCATTATCAGTTCCATGCTGCAGTGCTCCTTGCGTTCATTCGTCACGCGTCGCTTTGGGGTCGCCCAGGGGGCGGTACTCGTCGTCATTGAATTTGTGATTCGCCGAACAGCCGGCAAGGCTTATCGCGAGCATCAGTAGGGCGGCGGACCACAGAGTTGCGTACTTCATATCGGTTTCCTCGGGTACTGGGTGGCGGCTTCCGCCAGGTTTCGGCGATCAGGTGGCAGACTGGGCATGCAGCTTCTCCCTTGCGAGTTTCAGCTCGGCAGGACTGATGTTCAGCCGCTGCATGCGGTACAACAGGGTGCGGCGAGGCAGACCGAGCTCATTGGCTGCGCTGGTCTGGTTGCCGAGGTTCTTGCGCAGGCAGTCGACCAGCAGGTTGCGCTCGACCCGCTCCATGCGCTCGCGCAGGCTCAACCGGACATTGCTGGTGGGGCTGGCTTCGAGATTGAAATGTTCGGCGAGCAGCTCGTTGCCTTCGCAGAGCAGCACGGCGCGCTCGACCAGGCCCTTGAGCTCGCGCACGTTGCCCGGGAAGCCGTATCCGGCCAGTTGCTCCAGCGCTGGGTCGGTCCAGCGGCAGGCAGGCCGGTCGAGGAATGCGCAGGCGTTGGCGGCGAAATGGCGGGCCAGGTGCAGGATGTCGTCGCCGCGGTCGCGCAGGGGCGGCAGTTCGATCGGGAAACTGGCCAGGCGGTAGAACAGATCTTCGCGGAACAGACCCCGCTCAGCCTGGGCCCTGAGGTCACAATGGGTGGCGGCGATAATCCGCACATTCACTTTGTGCGTCTGCATGCTGCCCAGGGGTCGTACTTCGCCTTCCTGCAGGACCCGCAACAACTTGGCCTGCAACGACAGCGGCATGTCGCCGATCTCGTCGAGGAACAAGGTACCCCCGTCGGCCGCATCGAACAGACCGGGCCGGTCGCTATCGGCCCCGCTGAAGGCGCCCTTGCGGTAACCGAAGAGTTCGGATTCAAGCAGGTTGTCGGGGATAGACGCACAGTTCTGTACTACAAAGTTCTGACTGCGCCGCGACCCGCAATCATGGATGGCCCGTGCGACTAATTCCTTGCCGGTACCGGTTTCGCCGGTGAGCAGCACGCTGACTGGGGTATGCAGCACCTTGCCGATCAACTGATAGACCGCGCGCATGGGCGGGCTGTCACCGATCAGACCATAACCGCGGGGCATGGCCTTGGTGGCAAGACTGGTCTGGGGTTCGTCGATCGGCCGTGCCCGCAGGTTCTGTAACAACTGCAATTGGGCCACTACAAAATTGCCCAGGTGGCCCAGTGAGTCGCTGTAATGCTGCATGTCCAGCGCCCGTTGATTTGCCCAGAGCAGCAGCCCGATCACATGACCTTGGTCATTTTTAAGGGGCAGGCACAGCAAGCTGCGCCACGGGTTGCTGGTTGCCGGCAGAAAATCGGTAGCGAACAGGCTGCTCTCCAGGGACGCCAGGCTCAGCGTCTGGTCCTGACACAGGCAGTATTGCAGCAGATGCGCGTCGGTGTAGTCGCTGGGCACACTGGCAGAACTCACCGGTTGCAGCGTTCCGTCACAGTACTCCGCGCACAGGGTCAGGCGCGTGTGGGTCTCATCCAGCAGATACAGCTGGCTGAGCTGGGATTCGCTGAGTACTGCAACGGCTTCGACCAGGCCGCCGAGCAGCCGGTCCCGGCTGGTCATGCCGGCGAATAGGGCGTAGCGTTCAAGCAGCGCCTGGGCATAACGCAGCGGGTCTGCCATCCGTGCAAACATCCGGGATGAGTCCGGCGAAACAGCAGACGACAGATCAGGCGAATTCACAGGTCACGGCTCCTTCAGCATTCAAGGTCGCGTGGGCCCGTTGCACACTTTTGCCGCTGGCCATTGCGGCGAGAAGCCGGTCCACCGCCAGTGGCTGCAGTTGCTGGTCAATCAGCCGGTCAATCAGACGAGCGCCGGTTTCCCCCTGGGTGCAGCGGTCGACAAAATGCTCGACCAGAGCGGGGCAATGGGTGAACTCAACATCGCGGCCTTGCAGGCGTTGAGCGAAGCGTGCGAGCTTCAGGGTGATGAGTTCGCGCATCACCCTGTCGGCTACCGGGTAATAGGGCACTATCTGCATGCGGGCGAGCAGCGCCGGCTTGAAATGCCGGCTGAGGGTCGGCTGGATGGCCTGCTCGAGTTGTTCGGCGTCGGGTCGCTGGCCGTTCTGGCACAGGTGCAGAATCTGCTCGCTGGCCAGGTTGGAGGTCATCAGGATCAACGTATTGCGAAAGTTGATTTCCCGACCTTCCCCGTCATTGGCGACGCCCTTGTCGAAGATCTGATAGAAGACATTCATCACGTCGGGATCAGCTTTTTCCACCTCATCAAGCAGCACCACGGAATAGGGCTTCTGCCGCACTGCCTCGGTCAGCATGCCGCCCTCGCCGAAACCGACGTAGCCGGGGGGCGCACCGATCAGACGCGAGACGCTGTGCTTTTCCTGGAACTCGGACATGTTGATAGTGGTGAGAAAGCGCTCGCCGCCGTAAAGCAGGTCAGCCAGTGCCAGGGCGGTTTCGGTCTTGCCGACGCCGCTGGGCCCGACCAGCAGGAACACACCAACGGGCGCGTCGCTGCGATTAAGCCCGGCAGCGCTGGCGCGCATGGCGCGATCCAGGGCCACAATGGCTTGATTCTGGCCACGCAGTCGCGCTCCCAAGTCTTGGGCGAAGTGCGCTACCCCGGCATTGTGTTCACGGGCCAGTTGACTCAAGGGCACGCCGGTCCAGTGACTGATGACTTCGGCGATCAGACGCGGACACACCTCATGGCTGACCAGTCTTTCTTCAGTCTGCGCCTGATGCAATTCCTGCTGGGTAGCCTTGAGCTGGTTTTCCAGTTCGTCCAATGCAGGAGCGGACTCGGCTTCGTCGCGCCGGGCGTCTGCGCACTGCTTGCGCAGTTCCAGCAGTGTCTCGACCAGCCGGCGCTGCAGCTTCCATCGCTCCTGCAACGCCTGCTCGTCGGTACGTGCCTGTGCCAGCGAAGCCTCCAGATCATTGAGCGCTGATTTCTCGACTGCCAGGCCCGATTGGTAGTCCCGAAACAGAGCCTGGTGCTGGCGCTGCTGCTCGGCGATATGGTTGCGCAGCCTGTCCAGTTTTACCGGAGCGGCGGCCAGGCTGATGCGCACCCGCGCGCAGGCGGTGTCCAGTACATCCACAGCCTTGTCCGGGAGCTGACGGCCGGTGAGATAGCGCGCCGAAAGCTGTGCAGCGGCAGTCACCGCGTCATCGCGCAGATAGACGCCGTGGCTTTGTTCATACACGCCGGCCAGACCGCGGAGGATGGTGGTGGCCTCATCCACCGTGGGTTCATGCAGTTGCACCGGCTGAAAGCGCCGCGCCAGGGCCGGGTCTTTCTCGAAGTAGCGTTTGTACTCGCCCCAGGTGGTGGCGGCGATCGTGCGCAGTTCGCCACGGGCCAACGCGGGCTTGAGCAGGTTTGCCGCATCGCCGCTGCCGGCATGGCCGCCGGCACCGATCAGCGTGTGGGCTTCGTCGATGAACAGAATGATCGGTGTGACCGAGGCTTTTACCTCGTCGATCACGCCCTGCAAACGCTTCTCGAATTCGCCCTTGATGCTGGCGCCGGCTTGCAACAGGCCCAGGTCCAGGCAACGCAGATCCACTCCCTGAAGAGTGTGCGGCACTTCGCCGGCGACGATGCGCAGGGCCAGGCCTTCGACGATTGCAGTCTTGCCCACCCCGGCTTCACCCACCACGATCGGATTGTTCTTACGCCTACGGGCGAGAATATCAACCATCTGACGGATAGCGGCATCGCGGCACAACACCGGATCCAGCTTGCCCTCGCGGGCCTGTCGAGTCAGGTTGTGGGTAAAGCGCTCGAGCGCCGAGCCGGTGCCGGCGGGTGACGGCACCCCCAGGGTTTCAGCGTGGGAAGCACGGGCAAACCCCAACAGGCGCTCGGCATTGAGCGCAGTGAGGAACGGATAGAGATGGCTGCCGGCATAGCGGGCCGGCTCGCGTAACAGGGCGAGGATCAGCGCTGCCTGATCGACCTGCGTGCGACCAAGTTCCAGATTGGCTACCAGCAACGCATTCTGCAGCCACTGCACCAGCTCCAGGGAAAAGGCCGGGTTGCGCGAGGCGCTGTCTTCACTGCGCGGCTGCAATGCTTCGGCGAAGTCGCCGGGGGCCAGCTCGGCATCCAGCAGGGCCCGGTTGAGCAGACTGTCGGTGCGCTCCAGAAGGCACAGCAGCAGGTCTTCTACCAGTACCTGGGTGCCATTGCGCGTGACGCAGCGCTGGGCCGCGGTTTCCAGATCCTGGCGGGTGGCCGGGTCAAGTGCCTGCACCAGTTGCTGTAGATCAACATTGATCATGGGTTTATCGGTCCTTGATGGGGTGTGCTGCTTAGGGTGACCGCGGCGTCGGCATTGCCACAGCCAAGCCAACTGGTCCAGCCGAGCAGGCAGGGGGTTGTCGCATCCAGACGGGGTTCGCGGATGGCGTCGGGGCGCAATTGCAGCCGTATGTCGTAGTCGAGCGGATCGCGCAGAGTGAAACGCACCAGGGCGCACAGGGAGCTGTAGCCGGTACCGGAGGGCAGAAACTCGTGGAAGCGTTCCCAGCTCAGTTGCTGGATATGCACGCGAAATTTGCCACCGCGATCACGCACTTCATTACCCAGCACCAGACTTTCGCCCAGGGCACTATTGGCCAGTCCGAGGCGGTTGCGCTGACCCTCATGGATGCTCACCTGACGCTCGATGCATTGTTCGATATGCATCGAGGCGTGGGAGAAGTAATAGCGCAATACCGATTCGATCAGCGCGGCCGATTGCACCCGCAGGCTAAGCAGGCCCAGGTAGGGCAGCAGCCGTTTCCAGTTCAGTTCGGGCTGGTCGCGGATGGCGTCGCCGCCCAGGCCAATCAATGAGAACAGCTGCGAGGAAAAGGGGTCCCGGGCGCCACTGGCAAAGCGCGAGTAATAGCGATACTTCTGCCAAATGGGCAGCAGCAGACGTTGCAACCGGTCGTTGAACAGATCCAGGAAGTCCCGCGTGGGATTGCCATCGGCAGTATCACCCAGTGCCTGCTCGCCATAGAACGCGGGCAAGGGCGACCCCGCACCAAACAGGCTGATCAGGTTGACCCGTAGCCGCGCACGCAGCTTGCCGCCCTCGCGGAAGTATTCCACCCGCTCGATATCGCTGCCGGGAAACCCCATGCTCGGGTTGGCCTGGAATTCGATCAACTGATAGAGCCGGGTGTCATCCAGGTCCGGATGAGCATCCCGGAGCCGATCGAGCACCAGCAGTACACCCTGGAACAGGCTGTACTCGCGAATGCCGCGGCTCAGCTCGGTCAGAGCAGGGGCTGTTGCCCCATGCGTGGTGTCCATTGGTAAAGCTCTCCCTTGGTGCTTTTGACGACCAGCTCGTGAAAGGAATTGAGGCTGGCGTAGAGTGCGAAAAAGTCATTGAGGATCGAGGCGAACAGAAACAGATCGCCTTCGCCCAGATAGCCGTCGCTGTCCATGTGCAGTTCGGTGCGCACGCCGCGAATCGGCAGGCCGCGATAGAGGCGGTCCACCGGTTTGTGCTGGATCGCCTTGAGGCCGTTGAGCAGCTGTTGGCTGACCTTGGCGGCGTGCTGGTCGTAGTGCCTGGGCAGGTCGTAGGTTTCCAGAATGACCTTGAGCGCGTCGACATTGGCCAGCGACAGGTAGTTGAGCGACATGTTGCTGATCAGCTTCCAGAGAAAATCCTGGTGTAGTGGCGGCGCGTAATGGGGGGTCACGGCACTGATGTTGCGAAAGCGCAGGAACTCGGGTGTACCTTCGCTGGCTCGGCAAATGTCCCCGAGGGCGAGCTCCAGGGGCAGATTCTGATTGGTACAGGTCAGCTCGACGGACAAGGTTTCGTGTATCTCCAGGCTGCGCTGGCCGAAGCTCAGGTAGGTATCCATACCGTCATTCAGCAACGAGGGGTTCTGCCGCAGGCTGTAATAGGGCCGTGCTTCAGGAAAGTCGAAGCTGGCGTCATGCTCGAAGGATTCAAACGGTACGTATTCCTCGTAGCCCATGCCGCCGGGCTTCCAGCCGGTCACCCGGTCTACCGAAAACACGCCGCACTGGGCAGTGTCGTATTCGGCCGGGCGCAGCATGTACTTGTCCTGCCGTCCATCGAGCCGGATAGGGGTGGCATCGTGGGAGAACAGGTTAACGATCGGCGTGCAGTGCAGGCGAATGTTGTCGACGCTGGGCTGGATGCGCTGCGCGCTGGTCTGGCGCAGGTCGAAGCGCAGCTCGAAGCCGCCGGCACGCTTGAGCAGGTCCTCGTGCACGCTGTGCAGCACGCCGAGGCCATGCAGGTCGACAAACAGGAATTTCTCCTGGAAAGCGAAATACTCCTGCAGGTAGCGGTAACCGCGGAAGGTGTTGACCGGGTAGGGGACCAGCGCCTCGTCTTCGGCAAAACCCGCCGGTTGCAACTGGTCTGCGGCTATTTTCAGCGGCGCAACCTCCTTGCCGAAACTGTCCTTGAGCGGCTTGCCCTGGGTGTCGAGCAGCACGATCCGGATGTCCTCCAGGTGGCGCATCATGCTCAGGTACAGGGTCTGGCTGACGTAGCGCTCGCCGGCAAGGTGCAGACGCAGCCGGTCGAGCTTGAGGTCGACCAGACGCGCGCCGCCATTGATGCCCATCTGTACGCTGAGCAATGCGCCCTGACCCTTGACCGAGTAGTCCACCTGACGAATGTTCAGCGCGGTCAGCTCGATGTTCGAGGTGGTTCGGAAGCGACATGCCACGCCCTTGACCGGCCGTGATTCCACTGGTGTGCCGCGCGGTACCATGATCGCTGCACCGGGGTTGTCCAGGGATTCGAACTGCAGGATGCTGAATGCCGGCAGGGGCCGCATGTAATTGGGCCACAGCAGGTACATCAATGAATGGGTGAGCTCGGGTAGCTCATCATCGAGCTTCTGCCGCAGCCGCCCGGTGAGAAACGCAAAGCCCTCCAGCAGCCGCTCGACGTCCGGATCACGACCGCTCTGCCCTAGAAACGGGGCCAGCGCCGGACTGCGTTCGGCAAAGCGTTTGCCCAGTTGACGCAGGGCTGTCAGCTCGCTCTGGTAGTAATGATTGAAGGACATTTACAGCTCTTCCTCGTGCACGAATGCGGATCGCCTGACCGCGGCGATCGGATAAATGTGTTACCTGATGGTGTCTTTCCGGCCTGAAATGGGCCTTCTAGCGAACCTGGACCTGACCGCTGCCGTTGAGCCGCGCAGTGAAACTGACGGCCCGTCGATGACCATCCATATCGACCATGCCTTCCAGCGCGAATGACAGGTTGAGCGGGTCGTGGTCGCGGGGTAACGCGACCACACGCACCTGACTCAGTCTGGGTTCGTACCGCTCGATGAAGCTTTCGATCGCGATACGCGCCTGCTGCAGCGAGTCGTGCAGCGACAGGCGCATATCATTCAGATCGGGCAGCCCGTAGTCCGGCAGGGCCTGAACACTGCCCGCACGGGTACTGAGCATCTTGGCCAGGTGCGCGGCGATCGAGGCGACTACCGCCTGGTCGTGACTCCAACCGGCGCGTCTAGTCGTTTCACCGGCCAGACGCTCGAACAGGCTGCCGTAGCTCATCGGTTATTCCTTTTCCATCTTCCCGACCAGCGACAGGGTGAAATCGGCGCCCATGTACTTGAAGTGCGGGCGCACGCTGAGGTTGACCCGATACATCCCCGGCTGGCCTTCGATATCGGTGACGCTGACCTGTGCCGCGCGCAGCGGGCGGCGACCACGCACCTCGGGGTTGGGGTTGTCCTGGTCTGCGACGTACTGGCGGATCCACTTGTTCAGTTCCAGCTCCAGATCCGTGCGCTCCTTCCAGGAACCGATCTGCTCGCGCTGCAGCACCTTGAGGTAGTGGGCCAGGCGGTTGACGATAAACATGTAGGGCAACTGCGTACCCAGGCGGAAATTCAGTTCCGCTGCCTTGCCTTCTTCGCTGTTACCGAAAAACTTGGCCTTCTGGGTGCTGTTGGCCGAGAAGAAAGCAGCGTTGTCGCTGCCCTTGCGCATGGTCAGCGCGATAAAGCCCTCATCGGCCAGCTCGTATTCACGGCGATCGGACACCAGCACTTCGGTCGGAATCTTGGTCTCGATCTCGCCCATGCTTTCGAAATGGTGCAGGGGCAGGTCCTCTACTGCGCCGCCGCTCTGCGGGCCGATGATATTCGGGCACCAACGGAACTTGGCAAAACTGTCAGTCAGACGGGTACCAAAGGTGAACGCGGTATTGCCCCACAGATAATGCTCGTGGCTACCGGCGACGTTTTCCTTGTAGACAAAACTGCGTACCGGGTTGTCTTCCGGATCGTAGGGGTTGCGCAGCAGGAAGCGCGGCAGGGTCAGGCCGACATAACGGGCATCTTCGCGCTCGCGGAAACCCTGCCATTTGGCAAACTGCGGACCTTCGAAGTGGTCCTTCAGGTCCTTGATGTCAGGCAGGCCGGTGAAGCTTTCCAGACCGAAGAATTTGGGGCCGGCAGCGGCGATGAAGGGCGCATGGGACATGCTTGCCACGCTAGCCACATGCTGCAGGGTCTTCATGTCCTGGGAGCTGGGGTCGAAGAAGTAGTTGGCAATCAGCGCACCGACCGGCTGGCCACCGAACTGGCCGTATTCGGCGGTATATACGTGCTTGTAGAGGCCGGACTGGACGATTTCCGGGCTGTCTTCGAAGTCTTCGAGCAGGTCCTGCTTGGAGGCGTTGATGATCTCGAGCTTGATGTTCTCGCGAAAATCCGTGCGATCAACCAGGATCTGCAGGCCGCGCCAGGCGGATTCCAGAGCCTGGAACTCGGGCTGGTGCAGAATCTCGTCCATTTGCCGGCTGAGCTTGGCGTCTATCTCGGCAATCATCCGGTCGACCATGGCCTTCTTGACCGGCTCCTTGTCGTTCTGCGGCTTGAGCAGTTCGCCGATAAATGCCGAAACCCCACGCCGGGCGATGCCGTAGGCTTCATCGTCCGGAGTCAGACGGGTTTCCGCGATGATGCGATCGAGGATGCTGGTTTCTTCGGCTTGCTGCCCGTTCTCTGCTGCTGCTTGGGTGCTCATGGTGGCGTCCTTGTCAGATGATCAATTGTCAGGCGTGGGCTGGGCAGTCAGGCCGAGTTCGGCAAGAACCTGGTCGCGGGAAGCGTCATCACTGAGCACGCTTTCGATCGCCTTGCGGAAAGCCGGAGCGTTGCCCAGCGGGCCCTTGAGCGCTACCAGTGCGTCGCGCAGCTCCATCAGCTTCTGCAGTTCCGGAACCTGATCCACCAGACTGGTCGGGCTGAAGTCCTTCATGGAGTTGATGCGCAGATCGACATTCAGCGAAGCATCGCTGTTGCTGTCGTCTTGCAAACGATTGGGCACGGTGAAGCCGAGACTCAGCTCCTGCTTGGCCAGCACGTCATCGAAGCTGCTCTTGTCGATCGCGATCGGCTTGCGTTGCTCGATGGTGCGATCATCCGGGCGCTGGGTGAAATCCCCGAGGACCATGAGTTTCAGTGGCAGCTCGACTTCCTCCTGAGCGCCCCCGTGGGTCGGGGTGAAAGTGACATTGACGCGTTCCTTGGGGGCTACTGAGCCTTCTTTGGCCATGCTGTTCTCCATTGGGGTTTATGACCCTGGGGTCTGGTCGAGTGCTGCCTCGAGGTCGAGGTGGCAAAGGCGTTGGTAAACTTCCTGACGACGTTCTGCCGCGGCCTGCTTGCGCGGCAGACGCTGATAACTGTCGGCGAGTAATTGCAGAACACTGATTGCCAGCTCTGGCTCCCAGCGATCGAGCCTTGTCTCCTGCAGGGTCTGAGCCAGCGCTTCCAGTTGGTAAGCGGCCAGTTCGTAATGTTTGGCGATGTGGCATAGCCGCGCTTGTGCGAACTGCCAGTGGAAGCGCTCGCGCTCATTGCTAGCGGTCTGCATGCCCTGCTTGAGCATGGCGACGCCGGCCTTGAGATGATCCTTGCGGGTCAGAGTGATAGCGGTATTCAGTGACTCATCCCAGGGAGCCTGCTGGTTGCCTTGGACGTTGATCGCTGCATTGACTGGACGATCCGGAACCGTGGTGACGGAGGCGGCCAGCCAGGCCTGCGTTTGTTCGTCTGCGAAGGCGTCGCCGTCGTGAAACCGCAGCTGTTCCAGCCCGGGCAGGCGCGTCAGCAACAGGCGGACCTGCGCCTCTAATTCGCTGCGGGCCTCGTGAGCGCCCAGAGCTTCCAGGCATTCCCAAACCATGCGCTGGCCATCTAGCCAGAACGGAGATTTGGCCACACTGGTTTCCAGTTCGCTCAGCAGCTTGCTGCGCTGATCCGGGCTCAAATTTTGTCCTAGCCGCTCGGCATAGGCGGCAAGCCGGTCTGCAGGCAGGCCGCGCAGGGGCGTTTGCTGGTGGGCGTCGTGCTCGGGTAATGAATCGATTGGAAGCCAGAGTAGCGTCCGGGATAGGCGAATCGCGCGTGGGTCAGTGGCAGACTGATCCAGCCACCAATCGCACAGATTACGACCCTGGTCCTGCAATGCGCGCAGCACCTTTTGGGCGTCCCGGGCATTGCTGATTTCTGCGGGTCCAGTATTTACCTGGCGGTGGATCGGTGTAACCGTGGCGCTGGCGGCTTGCTGTGCGGTCGGAGCCGGAACAACCGCTGCCGGCACAGTCCGCGCAGCCAACTCGTCAAGCCGGCGACACAGTGGCAGAAGCAGCGGTGCCCCGGATGCCATCTGTGCTGACAAGCACGCGTCGAGTTCTCTGAGTTGTGCGCTCAGGGCGCTGATCGTCGCCGGCTCGATCCGTTCCGGGGCATCTGCGCCTTTAGCTATGGCCTGTTCAAGCCTGGGTAGAAGCCAGCCGAATGCGGCCTGTCGAGTACGCGGCTTGCGTGGATAAAGTGCTTCCCAATGCTGTGTGCACAGGTAGGCCAGTGCGGCGATACCTGCCTGCAAGCCGGAGTAGGAGTCACTCTGGTAAAGGCTCCAGGTCAGCCATACGGCTGCACGAAGATCCTTTGAATGTTGCTGAAGGAGGCTTTCGCTGCCCTCACGTATCGCGCTCCAATCCGGGCCGGTGGTGGCATGCAGGGAGTCGATCTTGGCCAGCTCCAACTCCAGAGCTTCGAATTCTGCAGAGTAGCGCACGTCCTCGCCGCAGAAGTGCTCGGCGCTGATAGGGGTTTTGGCCAGTTCGATGTACTGATTTGCGAGCATGTTGAGATAGTCGTTCCCTGACACTTCGCATACCTGACAGCACGAATCCTTGGCTGAGTATCTGATAGGCGAATATATTCTTTAAATACTAGAGCCGCAAAATATGCGCAGGTAGTTGCACATTAAAGTTTGAATGCGCAACTTTTTGCGCACTTTCTCTGTGCAATAAGTTGCGCATTAGTGCGGTGAACGGGGTGTATCCTATTCTCGGGAGGGAGGGGTAGCAAGACGTTAAACTGTGAACTGTTTTGCTTTATGAACAAATATCGATAAGCGCAAAAATTAACGTCAGAAAACTGGCTGGTAATAGATGTACCTGGGTTTTATTAGTCCGACCCTGCATTTTTTCTACAAAAATATACGTAACTCATTGTTTTTATTGTGACTATTTTTCAGTGATGGGTCGGCGCAAAATTGACGTATCTGAGATGCTCTCTAGCAGTGTTTGTGAAGCGTTCCGCACATTTTATATGTTGCACTTGACGTCATTTGTTAGGTCCGCATTTTATTTTTAATAAGTAATGCAATTTCGCGATATGAAAAGCGGGGTTTTCATGCAGGTGTTTTTGTTTACATCGCGCGCGCTCAGAGCCTATCTGACGCATAAATCAGGCGACACCAATTTGTGTCGTCCTTCGCAGCCATGTCATTCAATTACAAACGGGTATCGGGCATTGTTGACCCGCTGTTGACAGGGGGAATGCAGACTTGTCTTTGTCAGCGGCTTGGGAGCAGCGTCTGACCGCTTCTGCGGCCTTTTTACAGCCTGTGGCTTCCAGCGTGAATGCAAGGTTGTTCCAACCCGCGGCGAGCTCGGGAAAGTCGGTCACCAGCGTGCGGAAGTGCTCCACGGCCTCCTGCTTGCGTCCCTGTGCCCAGGCCACGTTGCCCAGACCGAAACGCGCTGTGGCCTGGTCGGGCCAGCGTTGCAGAGCGAGCTGATAAGCGGTTGCAGCGCTATCAAGCCTGCCTGTCTGTTCCAGGTCGCTGGCAGCGAGAAGGTAGGGCAGGGGTTCGGCAGTAGCGGGAAGTGTGTCTGGCGGCACCATGACAAGGGCCCAGCGGTCGGCGCGCTGCCAGGTACGCATGAATACCTCGAACGGTTCACGCTGTGCTTCATTGAGGCCGCTGTGCACAATCATTTCGCGCTCAGTCAGGTCGTAACCTATGACCACTGCATAGTGCCATTGGGGCAGCCAGTCGAGGGCTAGGTTCTGCATGACCAGCACGGGATTGCCAGCATCGATCTCGGCTATTACGTCTTCTAGTCTCCCGGCCAGGGGATAGACCAGCAGATCGCGCTCGCGGCCGGCTGCGACCAGTTCGACCTGTAGGGTGCCTTTGCGCTCGGGAATGTAAACCCGATCCTTGAGGGCTTCGGGTGTTGCTTGTTCGCCTCGGTGGTTGAGAACCATGGCGAGCGCCGCAGGACCGCACTGATAGGCATCCTGGGCATAAAAGGGAACTTGCTGGAGAAGGCGTTTCGCGGGTAGATCAGCGAAGGCTTCAGGTGGGGGTATTGCTATGGGTCGCCCTGCACAGGCTGACAGCAATGCTGTCAGCCCTAGCAGTACGATCAGATGCCTGATACGTGGCACTGGATCAGCGGTTGATGCAGTTAACGAACTTGTAGACGTTGGTGGCGCACAACAGGTCAGTAATGATGAAGATGACGAGGAACAGTACGATCACACCAAGAATGCCGCCGCCTGCACCAGCTGGAGCTTCGTCAAGCTGGGCATTGAAATAGGCCAGTTCATCAGCGGTGAGGCTGTTGATGCGCTGCTCTACCTGTTCGGGAGAAACACCCATGGAAGCGATTTTTTCCTGCACAGCTTCATCGGACAGCATGCCCTTGAGCGCTTCGCGATCAACACTTGCCTGTTCCTGGTTGATGACATCATGGGTACCGATCATGGATGCCTGGGCATGTACGCTGGTCACGGTAGTGAGCAGGAACAATGCAGTAAGCATGATCGAGAGAAAACGTCTGGTAGATGCGGTAAAAGTCATAGCCTGATCCTCGTTATTATCATTGAGTTCGCGTATTCGCTTGCACAAATCGCTCGCCCGAAAGGGCCGAAAGTTCGGCCCTCATCCGCAGCATACTCTTAAAACCGAGCTGCTATCGTGATGATTGATCCTGTAAATCGGCTCAAGTTCCTTTGCGTTCTTTAAAACGTGAAATATGTCACGCCCGTCTACGAGGTACAGCCGTACTCACCAGCCCATCCGGTCGCGCATCTTGTAGTACAAGGCGCCCATCGCAGTGAAGGGCACACGAAACAGGCGACCGCCGGGGAAAGGGTAATGGGGCAGTGTGGCAAAGGCATCGAAACGTTCAGACTGGCCGTGGATGGCTTCAGCAAGAATCTTGCCTGCCAGGTGCGTGTAGGTAACACCATGCCCGCTGCAGCCCTGGGAATAGTAGATGTTGTTATCCAGGCGGCCAACCTGCGGCAGTCTTGAGAGCGTGAGCAGGAAGTTACCGGTCCAGGCGTAGTCGATCTTGACGTCTTTGAGCTGCGGGAAGGTTTTCAGCATGTTGGGTCGCACCAGGGCCTCAACGTTGGCCGGGTCACGCGCGCCGTACACAACGCCGCCGCCGAATATCAATCGTTTGTCGGCAGACAATCGGTAATAGTCGAGCAGATAGTTGCAGTCTTCCACGCAATAATCCTGGGGGAGCAGGGATTGGGCCAGCGCATCGCCAAGGGGTTCGGTCGTGATCACCTGGGTACCGCAAGGCATGGATTTGGCTTCCAGTTGCGGAATCAGCCCGCCCAGATAGGCATTGCCGGCCACAACCACAAAATCGGCGGTCACTTGCCCCTGTTCGGTGTGTACCACAGGCCTGGCACCCTGAACGACTCGAATTACGCGTGACTGCTCATGGATGACTCCGCCCAGGGACTCGACAGCCGCTGCTTCGCCGAGCACCAGGTTGAGAGGGTGTATATGGCCACCGCTCATGTCGAGCATGCCGCCCAGATAAGCGTCAGTGTCGACTACCTCCCGTATGCGCCGGGTATCCATCAGTTCCAACTGCGTATGGCCATAGCGCTCCCAAAGCGCTTTCTGGGCTTCCAGATGCTGCATCTGTTTTGCCGTAACCGCCGCGAAGACACCGCCGTCTTTCAGGTCGCAGTCAATGTTGTATCGGGCCACGCGTTCACGAATGATGCGGGCACCCTCGAAGGCCATGTCGCCCAGCAGCTTGGCCTGCTTGGCACCGACGCTGCGTTCGATGACGTCGATGTCGCGGCTGTAGCTATTGACGATCTGGCCGCCATTGCGCCCAGATGCGCCGAAGCCGACGCGTGCGGCCTCCAGGATGGTTACCTTGAAGCCTTTTTCGAGCAGAAAAAGGGCTGTCGATACGCCGGTGTACCCTGCGCCGATGATACACACATCGGTTTCGTGGCTGCCCTGCAGAGGGGGACGTTCCGGCGTCGGATTGGCGGAAGCGGCGTAATACGAGGAGGTATGGTTCGTCTGAGCCATGGGTTACCCTTTTAGCGAGGCTATATATTTACCAGCAGATGTAGCATATTTTTTACATCAATTGGCAGATGCTAGCTCCTGTGCAGGGGTAATGCCATAGGGCGATCAAAAAAAATTACAATACTCAGCTGGGATCCTGCGGAGCATGGGGTATCGGGCGCACCATCAGGATAAACACCATGGAGCAGGCCAACATGATGCCGATCAGGTGAAATGCATCGTTATAGGCCATGATCTGCGCCTGTTGATGCACCTGGTTATTGAGAACCATGAAAGCTGCCTGGGGGTCACCGAGCTGACGGGTCAGGAGGTCAAGCCGCTCCTGAACTGCAGGGTTGCCTGGCACGATTGATTCGCGCAAAAAATCGAAATAGTACTTGGCCCGACTGTCGAGAATAGTTGCCAGGGCGGCGATGCCTATGGCCCCGCCCAGGTTGCGCAGGATGTTGTAGAGGCTGGAAGCTGAGCCAGCCTGCGATGGCGGGATCATGGCGGTAGCCAGAATGGACATGGGTACCAGTACCATCGGCTGCCCGATGGCCCGGAAAATCTGGATTCCGATGAATTGTTCGCCCGCAAAATCAAGACTCAGGGAGCCGCTGAAGAAACTGGCGAAGGCGAATAGCGAGAAGCCGGTTGCACAGATCAGACGAGCATCCACATGCCGCATTAACATTGGCACCAGGGGGATGATCATTAATTGAGGTAGTCCCATCCACATCAGGACCTGACCGATTTGCAATGCGTTGTAATCCTGAATCTGTGCGAGATATACGGGTAACACGAACACTGTGCCATATAGGCCTACGCCGAGACCGATATTGGCCAGACTGCCAAACAGGAAGTTGCGGTCCTTGAACAGTCGAAGGTTGACCAGCGGGTTGGGTCGGGACAGCTGCAGAATCACGAAGGTCACCAGGCTCATGAAGGCAATGACGGCCAACGCCAGCATCAGGTTCGATTCCAGCCAGTCCTTGCGATGACCTTCCTCCAGAAACACCTGCAGGCAACCGAGGCCCAAGGCCATGGTCAGAATGCCAAGATAATCGCCCTGCTTGAGCAGTTCCCAGCGCGGTGGTGACTTCTCCAGCCCGTAGAGAAGCCCCGCGATCATCAGCAGACCAGGGACGATGTTGATATAGAAGATGTATTCCCAGCCGTAATTCTGCGTCAGCCAGCCACCAATCGTAGGTCCGATCGAGGGGGCGAATGTCGCCGTAATGGCGAACATGGCCATGCCCTTGGGACGGTCTGGCGGAGGCAGCTTGGTCAACACCAGCATGAATGCAAAGGGAATCAATGCCCCGCCGGCCAGACCCTGCAGGACCCGGAACACCACCATGCTTTCCAGGCTCCAGGCAAGGGAGCAGAGCAGTGAGGCAAGAACAAAACATGAAGAGATCACCACCGCAAAACGCCGTGCGGACATCACCATGGTCAGCCAGGCGGCCAGCGGAATGATGATGATTTCTGCTACCAGATAGGAAGTGGAAATCCAGGACCCTTCCTCGATGGTGGCCGAGAGCGCGCCCTGAATATCCCGCAGGGAGGAATTGATTATCTGGATGTCCAGAATCGCCATGAAGGCGCCCAGAATTGCGCTGAGAATGGCTATCCAGTCACGTCGCGACGGTGGCGGAATGACCCGTTCTACGACAGCTTCAGTCACGCAGTGACACCTTCACTTCGGCTGACATGCCAGGACGCAGATTTGTGCTGAGCGGGTGCGCATCGTCGATCAGGATCTTGACCGGAATACGCTGCACTACCTTGGTGAAGTTGCCGGTGGCATTGTCCGGCGGCAACAGGCTGAATTGAGCGCCTGATGCCGGGAACAGGCTATCGATGTATCCGGGTACTTCCTGACCGGGAAAGGCATCGAATGTGAGTATGGCCTCCTGACCGGGGCGAATGCCCTCGATCTGGGTTTCCTTGAAGTTGGCCTGGACCCATAAAGCCTGCTGTGGCACCAACGCCAACAGATGGGCGCCCCGTTGGGCATTGAGACCTACGCGCACGCTACGCTGACCAATACGGCCCGCAATGGGGGCGCGGATCTCGGTACGTTGCAGGTCCAGCTCTGCACCGCGAATGTCCGCTTCAGCGGCCGCCACCATGGCATCCAGGCGGGCGATATCAGCGTTCAGGCTGTCCTTGGTCAGGGTCTGAGTCTGAGCATCGGCAATTGCTCTGCGCACCTGGGCCCTGGCGACGTCCCGTTGCGCCCGATAATTGCTCAGCTGTTCTTCGGAAGCAAAGCCCGATTGACGCAGCGGCGTGATCCGGTCGATATCCAGCTGTATGCGTTTCTGCTCTGCCTGGCGGGCTTCTATATCGGCCTTCGCGGAGGCGATCAGGCTATCTTGCTGCGCCAGTCGTGACTGGGCTTCACGCTGCTCTGCCTGGCGTGTGGCGAGATTTGCCTGTGCATGGGCAAGCGCAATCTCGAAATCCCGCGGGTCCAGGCGGACTAGCAGATCACCGGCTGCAACCAGTTGATTGTCGGCAACCAGTACCTCGATTACCTGGGCATCCAACTGGCTACTGACGCGGGCGATCTCGGCGTGAATATAAGCGTTGTCGGTGCTCTGGTAATGTCGCCCGACAAGCCACCAATTGGCAAAAAAGGCGCCACCAACGAGCCCTGCGACGAGGAAGAATAACAACAGACGCGTGCGCACTCGGGCTGACATGGTTTTTCCTCATTTTTATTCTTGGCCAGCACTCTAGCACTGTTGCACCTCGCTAGAGAGGGGGTAGAATCCGGACACTTTGTTGCACTACAGGAACAGTTGAAAATGGGATTGGATGACGCACTTATTTTTACCCGCGTAGTGGAATGTCACAGCTTCACCAGTGCTGCGCTGACGTTGAACATGCAGAAGTCGACAGTCAGCCGCCGTATAGCCCAGCTGGAAGAGCGCCTGGGTGTGCGATTACTGAACAGAACTACCCGCAAGTTACGTTTAACCGAGGTAGGCCAGGCCTACTATGAGCGCTGCAGGCAGATCATGCAGGAGTTCGCCGAGGCCGAGCAGGCCATCATGCAGTTGCAGAGTGAGCCGACGGGGTTGTTACGAGTCAGTTCGCCCATCGAGTTTGGCCAACTGTTTCTCGGGCGGGTAGTGGGCGAATTCATGTGCCGCTATCCGGCGATTCAGGTGGAAGTGGAGCTGACCACGCGTACTATAGATCCGGTTGAAGAGGGTATTGACGTGGTGATTCACCGTGGACGGCTTCAGGACTCCAGTCTGGTTGCCCGACCGATGATGACCAGCCCTCGACAGCTGTTTGCCAGCCCCGATTATATTGCTCAGCACGGCATGCCCAAGCGCCCCGAGGATCTGACCCAGCATCGTTGCATCAATACCCTCATGGATGGCGGTCGCAAGTGGCATTTCAACGAGCCAAATGTCAGTGTCCAGATAACACCGGTACTCACCGCGAACAATATTACCTTTGCCCGCGAGGTGGCGATCGCCGGAGCAGGCATCATCAATGTGCCAGCTTTTATAGCCGAGCCTTACGTTGAACAGGGCCAGCTATGCCGGGTTCTGGAACAGGTTGTATTGCCTTCGACTGAACTCTACGCCCTTTATCCCTCGCGTCGCTTCCAGGCTATGAAGGTCAAAGCGTTTATCGATTTCATGATCGAGAGTCTGGAGAAATACCTGAGTGAGGAAGTAGAGGCCGGGGCCGAGCCGCTGATATTATCTGCAGCCGAGCAAGACGATTTGCAACCCTGATCCCGGTTAGCCTGGCCCTGACAGCAGAGCCGCCCGCGATTCACTATTACGAGAGAATTCATGACTGTCCGTACCCGTATTGCGCCTTCTCCCACTGGCGACCCCCATGTGGGCACTGCCTATATCGCCTTGTTCAATCAGTGCTTCGCGCGCCAGCACGGTGGTCAATTCATTTTGCGCATCGAGGACACCGATCAGGTGCGCTCCAGCGCAGAATCGGAGAAGCAGATTCTCGATTCGCTGCGCTGGCTGGGCCTGGAGTGGGATGAAGGTCCGGACGTCGGTGGCCCCCACGGCCCGTATCGCCAGAGCGAGCGCAGTGCTATCTATGTGGAACATAGTGAGCAGTTGATCAGTGCCGGGCATGCATTCCGCTGCTTTTGTACCACCGAGCGCCTGGATGCCCTGCGTGCGGAGCAGACGGCCAACAAGCAGACGCCCGGTTATGATGGTTTGTGCCTGCACCTGCCTGCGGCTGAAGTGAGTGAGCGCGTTGCCAGCGGCGAGCCCCATGTAGTGCGCATGAAGGTTCCCGAGACCGGTATCTGCAGCGTTCAAGATATGCTGCGTGGCGAGGTCGAGATTCCCTGGGAGCAGGTCGATATGCAGGTCTTGATGAAGGCCGATGGCCTGCCGACCTATCACCTGGCAAACGTGGTCGACGACCACTTGATGGGGATTACCCACGTGCTGCGCGGAGAGGAGTGGATCAACTCTGCGCCCAAGCACATGCTGCTGTATCAGTACTTCGGTTGGGATATGCCGCAGCTTTGCCACATGCCGCTATTGCGCAACCCGGACAAGAGCAAGCTGTCCAAGCGCAAGAATCCCACCAGCATCACATTCTACGAGCGCATGGGGTATCTGCCCCAGGCATTGCTGAACTATCTCGGTCGTATGGGCTGGTCCATGCCGGATGAAAGCGAGAAGTTCTCTCTGGATGAGATGGTCGCGCATTTTGATATCCAGCGCGTGTCCCTGGGCGGACCGATTTTCGACGTGGACAAGCTCGCATGGCTCAATGGCCAGTGGATACGGGAATTATCCGTTGAAGCATTCGCTGAGGCGGTACAGACCTGGGCATTGAACCCCGAGTACCTCAAGCCGATGATCCCACTGGTACAGAGCCGCGTCGAAACGTTCAGCGATCTGGTACCCCTGGCCGGCTTCTTCATGGCCGGCAAGGTCAATCCCGATGCCGTGCTGTTCGAGCACAAGAAGCTCAATGCTGACGAGGTACGTCAGGCTTTGCAGTTGCTGCTCTGGAAGCTGGAAGCCACCCGCCAGTGGGACAAGGAAAATATTACCGCAAGCATCCAGCAGATTGCCGAGCTGTTGCAGCTCAAGCTGCGCGATCTGATGCCGCTGTTGTTCCCGGCCATCACCGGACAGGCCGCGTCAGTGTCGGTTCTGGATGCCATGGCCCACCTCGGGCCGGATCTTACGCGTTTTCGTCTCAGGCAGGCTCTGGAGCTGCTGGGTGGGACGTCGAAGAAGGAAGCGAAGGCTTGGGAGAAACTCCTGGCGCGCTGAGGCGCCCTAGATAAGCGGCAAGCCGCAAGCTTCAAGCCGCAAGCTGTCCGAGCGCTACAACATATTGTTGCCAGGAGACGGCCCAAGGAGCTCGCGGCTCGCCCGCTTGGTTTTAACTTGCGGCTTGAAGCTTGAAGCTTGAAGCTTAAGTCGCTGTTTTGCGTAAAATTCTGTTGACAGTCTGGTGCACGAATCATAATATGCGCCCCGTCCTAGAGACGGGGCTATAGCTCAGCTGGGAGAGCGCCTGCATGGCATGCAGGAGGTCTGCGGTTCGATCCCGCATAGCTCCACCATTACCAAGGGCCGACATTTATTGTCGGTCCTTTTTTTTGCTTCACATTTGCGTTAAACAATCCACGCAGAATACCTTGCCGCCTTCTTTGTCGTGGATGCTGCGCAAGCCGTGGATGTCGCTCTCAAAACCCGGAAAGTGTGTATCCTGGCGCTGAGCTATCTGTAGAAAATCGGTAATAGCACTGCTATCGGCGGGGAAGCGCTCGCCGGGCATGATCACCGGAATACCCGGCGGGTAGGGCACCAGCATCACTGCACTGATGCGTCCCGCCAGTTGCTCCAGCGGCACCATCTCCACCTGCCCGCGCACCATTTGCTGGTACGCATCGGCGGGTCTCACCACCATCTCCGGCAGTTCGGTGTAGATATGCCGCAGCGTTCGCACCATTCGCTGCTCCTTGTAAAATCCGTGCAGTTGCTCGCACAGCTCGCGCAAACCCAGTCCGCGATAATGGCCGGTTGCAGCCACCCCGGGCAGGGTCGCTGTCAGGGGCGCATTGCTGTCATACAGGCGCTTGAATTCCTGCAACTCCGATACCAGCGTGCTCCACTTGCCCTTGGTAATGCCCAGAGAGAACAGGATGAGAAAGGAGTACAGGCCGGTCTTCTCTACCACCAGCCCGCGCTCAGCGAGAAAACGGGTGACCACAGTCGCAGGAATACCGCTCCTGGCCAGGCGGCCGTGCTCCTCGACCCCCGGGGTCAGTAGCGTGACCTTGATCGGATCCAGCAGGGCATAGTTATCGGCCATATCGCCAAAGCCGTGCCACGCTTCGTCGGCATCCAGTGTCCAGTCGCGTGGTTCGAGCGTGTCCGATTCCAGCGCGTCCTCCGGCTCCCACACATCGAACCACCACTGGTCTTCATCCAGCCGCTCTGCTGTCTGCTGCATCGCGCGGCGGAAGGACAAAGCCTCGTCCAGCGTTTCCTGTACCAGGGATCGCCCCGGTTCACCCGCCATCATGCCGGTGGAGACGTCGATCGAGGCGATGATGCCGTAGTGGGGCGAGGTCGAGGTGTGCATCATGAAGGCTTCATTGAAGCGCTCCAGGTCGAGCTGCTGGTCGATGCTGTTTTCGGCCAGAATGATCGAAGCCTGGGACATGGCTGCCAGCACCTTGTGTGGCGACTGGGTGGCAAACACCAGGGGGTGCCTGGCGCGTTCAAAGCCGCGCTTGCTGCCCATGCCATGGCGGCCTGCGTAAAACTCGTGAAACGCTGCGTAGCCATACCAGGCTTCGTCAAAATGCAATACGTCTACCGCGTCTTCCAGTTCGTCCTTGATCAGTTCCGCGTTGTAGCAAAGGCCGTCGTAGGTCGAGTTGGTCAGCACCGCCAGACGGATTTTCGCCTCACGGCCCTGCAGCAGTGGGTGCTCGGCTAGTCGGCGCTTCAGGTTGTCGGGTGCAAAGGAATCCAAGGTAATCGGGCCGATGATGCCGTAGTCATTGCGCGAACCGGTGAGATATACGGGTATCGCGCCGGTCATGATGATCGCGTGAAGTATCGATTTGTGGCAATTACGGTCCACCAGCACCACATCATCCCGGCTGACGAATGCATGCCAGATGATCTTGTTCGAAGTCGAGGTGCCGTTGACCACGTAGAAAGCGTGATCGGCGCCAAATGTGCGTGCTGTGTTGGCTTCAGCGGCGGCAATCGGACCGTTGTGGTCAAGCAGCGAGCCCAGGCCGGGTACGGAGACCGAAAGGTCAGAGCGCAGCGTGTTTTCGCCGAAAAAATCATGGAAGGCGCGGCCTACCGGGCTCTTGCGAAATGCAACGCCGCCCCCGTGCCCGGGAGAATGCCAGGAGTAGCTTGCGCGGCCGGTGTAATCCAGTAATGCCTTGAAGAAAGGTGGCAGCAGATTGCTTAGATAGGCTTGTGCGGTTCGGGCTATCTGGCCGGCAATAAATGGAAGGGTGTCTTCGAAAAGATAGATGATGCCACGCAACTGATGGAGATCGCGCAGCGCGGTCAACTTGTCGTTATCCAGATTCTGACTGGTACTGAGTGCCATGATAGGCAACTCCGGTGAGCGCGAGTGGGCGGCTTGAAATAGGGCGCGCACCTGCTCCAGATCGCCTTCCTGGTCTGCTGTGAACAGGATGCAGGAAAGGCCCCGATGCGCTTCGGCAATCTGCCGGCCTTCATTGGTAGAGGCGGTAGCCAGTACTTCGAAACCTTCAAGGCGCAGGGCGGTGAACAGTTCCGCGAGCTGCGTGCCGGCTACATCGGTACGCCCGATATGCGGATTAATGACCAGAATCGGAAAATGCAGGTGCTTGAACATTTGGGCGCTTCCATCGAATATTCTCCCCAGTGTCGACTCTGGACCGCCAGGCCGCAAGCCAGTATGAGCCGGCAAAAATGCTATGCTTGCGGCTTTACGGAATAACCGGCTGGAGTGGCTAATTGTGAAATGGGACCTGGATAACCCCTATACCCTGGACATTACTGTTCAGGCAGACGACATAGATGCCCTGGGCCATGCCAACAATACGGTCTATGTGCGTTGGCTCGAAGGTTGCGCCTGGCGTCATTCCATGTCGCTGGGCCTCGGTCTGGACGAGTATCGGCAGCTGGATCGGGCGATGGCAGTGGTGCGTCATGAAATTGATTATCTGGCGGCGGGTTACCTGGGCGACGAATTGGTCATGGCTACCTGGATTATCCACTGGGACCGCAAGCTGCGGATGACGCGGCATTTCCAGCTGTGCCGCAAATCAGATGGTGCCACGCTATTGCGTGCTCGCACCACATTCGCTTGCATTGAATTGTCGACGGGCAAACCCCGACGCATGCCACCCGTTTTTCTCGAGAATTATGGCAAGGCTCTGGTGGAGGAGGCGGTCGGCTGAAGACGACCGCTCCTGGTCAGGCAAGACTCAGCGGTACTCGCACAGGTAGGCGGTATCCTGTTCAACCTTGAGGTTGAATTTGCTGTTGGCCGGTACGGTGAATTGACTGCCACCGGCAAAGTCTTCCCACTGCTCGCTTCCCGGCAATTTTACCGTCAGCTGTCCGGTGATTACGTGCATGATTTCCAGCTGGCTGGTTCCGAACTCATATTCGCCCGGCGCCATCACGCCTACGGTCGCCGCGCCTTCGGGTTGCTGGAAACCGATGGATGCAACCTTGCCTTCAAAGTACTGGTTGACGCTGAACATCTTTGAGCTCCTCCGGAGCGTGGTTAGGGCGGGTAGTATGCCGACCTCAGTGTGCACTCGGCAATGCATTCATGCCATGGAATTGCTGCGCGTCAGGCGTCGTCCGAGACCCTCTGCCGTGGCATTGACGATCATGTAAAGGCAGGGTACGACGAACAGCGTCAGGACCATCGACAGCGTCAGGCCACCCACTACGGTCAGTGCCAGAGGACGCATGATCTCGGCTCCTTCACCCAGGCCGATAGCCAGTGGCAGCATGCCCAGAACAGTTGTCAGGGTGGTCATCAGAATCGGACGCAGTCGGGCGCTACCCGCTTTGACTATGGCATCGACTACGGTCAGATCGCTCTCGCGGCGTCCCTGTTCTATATATTCGACCAGAAGGATCGCATTATTGACCACGATACCAATCAGCAGTATCAGGCCTATCAGCACTGGTGATGACACGGGCGTGGATGTGGCCCAGAGGATCAGGCTGACGCCTACCAGAGCCAAAGGAGCCGCAGCCAGAATCACCAGCGGATTACTCAATCGCTCGTATTGCACCGCCAGCACTACAAATACCAGGAAAATGGACAACATGACGACCAGTGCGATTTCCCGGTTGGTCTCCTGTATGGTTTCCCATTGCCCTCCAGTAATAAGGCTGTAGCGCTCGGGAAGCTCGAGATCCGCCAGACGGGCCTCCACCTCAGCCATGACGGTGCCCACATCAGAGATGCTGGTGTTGATATCGCCCACCACCCGCATGACCCTGCTCTGGTTTTCCCGATAGATTTCAGCAGGCCCTTCGCCCAGTTCCAGGGTAGCGACATCACGCAGTAGCACGGGTTCGTCCTGGCCGCGGGAGATTCTCAGGTTTCCCAGGTCCTCGGCGTTTTCAATGGTGTCATAGGGTAGCCGGACCCGGATGTCGTACTCCTGGTCGCCATCTATGTATTGAGTAGTTACCAGCCCGTCTACGGCCTGGCGTATGGCCTCGCCAACCTCGGTTACGCGCATGCCATATTGCGCTGCCCGTTGCCGGTCGACAAACAGGCGTAGCAGAGGAGCCTGATCCTGAGAGCCAGTCTCCAGCCCGACCAGTCCGGGAATACCCTCCAGGCGTTGACCTATTTCACTGGAAATCCGCTGCAGCTCGTCCAGGTCCGGGCCGCTGACGCCAATCACCAGGTCATTGCCGTCGCTGGTGAAGCGCAATCCACGGATCTGTGGTGGCCGCGCGCTGATAGTGGCCCCTGGCAGTTTCAATGCGGCTACAGCCTGTCTGGCTTCGGTTATCCAGATTCCGGCTGATACTCCAGGCCGCTCGCCAGCGGGGATAAGCTGGATCAGGAAAATGGCTGAGCCGGCGCGTTCGCTGACCACGCCTCCCCAAAGGGCGCCCCCTGCCAGCGTAAAGACGGTATCCACGTGTTCGCGCTCAAGCAGTAGTTGCTCTACCTGGCGGGATATCTCCTGGGTTCGGTCGGGCGGCGTACCGGCAGGTAGCGTAATACGTATCTGCACGCTGCCGTCGTCAAGTTGCGGCAGGAATTCGCTGCCCAACTGCGTAAAGGTCCATGCCGATAATGCCAACAACGCGGTTGCCAGAGCCATCACACCCCAGCGCCAACGCAATACGCCAGGGAGTACCCGTGAGTAAGCTGAACGCAGGTACGAGACCAGTCGGCCAAAATGACGAACTGGAGCGCTGGTCTCCAGGCCGCTCTTGAAACTGATTTTCCCCATGAGTGCAGCGAGGGTCGGCACGAGTGAAAGCGCTGCGAGCAAGGTAGCAATGATCGCGAAGGCTATAGTCAGAATCATCTCCCGGAATACCAGCGCGGCAATACCACTGACTAGCAGGAAGGGAAGTACGGCGGCGAGGTTGGTCAGGGTGCCCGCGGTGATTGCAGACACCACTTCGCTGGCACCATCGCTGGCCGCGTCGTCGGGTGACTTGCCAAGGCTATCGCGGTGTCTGTAGATGTTTTCCAGCATGACGATGGCGTTATCCAGCAACAGCCCGACGCCCAGTGCGAGACCACCCATGCTGATGATGTTGAGCGTAAGGCCACTCACTCCCATCAGACTGAAGGTGGCCATGAGTGCGATTGGAATCGACAGGCCGATGACAAATCCCTTGCGCAGGCTACCGAGGAAAAGCAGAACAACAAGCATCGCCAGACTGCCCCCGATCAGCGCCGCGGCGCTGACGCTGGCCAGTGCGCCACGGATGAAATAGGTCGGGTCCTGGGTTGCGCGGAAGCGAATGTCCGGTGGAACGAAGCCGCCGCGCTCCAGGCGGGCGAGCGTATCGCGTACCGAGTCCGCAACGGCTACAGTATTGGCGCCGGGTAATTTGTAGATGGAGACTTGTGATGCGGGGCTTGCGTTCAGTCGAGCGAAAACCCGTTGGCGCCGGCTGCCGTCAAACACGTCGGCTACGTCATCAAGACGAATATTGCTGCCATAACGTGAAACTTCGCGGGGCAGGGGCAGTAACAGGTTCTCGATCTGCTCGAGGGAAGTAAACTGCCCTTCAGTCTTGGCTGCAACGTCAAACAGATCTGACGTCACCCGGCCAATCGCGGAATCCCTGTTCTGCGCCGCCAGACTGGCACCGACGTCGGCCATTGATATGCCGTAGGACAGCAGGCGCTGCTGGTCTACCACGACCTCTATTTCACGCACCATGCCGCCGGTTGCTTCCACTGAGGAAACTCCCGGAATACCGATCAGTTGCGGCGTCAGCGTGTTTTCGATCCAGTCATTCACGGCTGCTTCATTGCGTACGGTCGAACTGAATCCGCCCTGCCAGACAGCCTCCTGGCCGGGGTCGAACTTTCGCACACGTGGCGGATCAATGTTGGGCAGCAACGCTCTTGCCTGTTCCAGACCCCGGGCTACGTCCTGCAGCGCCAGATCCAGGTCGGTGCCGAACTCGAATGTCAGGTCCAGATCCGTCTCGCTATCCTCTACCTCGCTACTGATGCGCACCAGATTCTCGGTCGAAGCCAGACTGCGCTCCAATACCCGTGTCACCTGCTGCTCGATCACTTCCGCCGAGACCCCAGGATACTCAACGCTGACCCTGATCTGCGGATAGTCGATCGCGGGCAGCAGATCAATGGGCAGGCGTTGTAAAAAGTACAGCCCGATCACCAGTACCACTGAAGCGAGAGCCAGGGTGCCAACCGGACGTCTGATAGCCAGGCCGGTTAACCCGGAGCCGCGAGGGGAGTCAGTCATGCTGCGCCACTATCTGTACCTGTTGCCCATCGAGCATGTCGATCGGACTGCTGGCGAGAACCATGTCGCCTGCCTCAACCCCGCCAAGGACCTCGACCCACCTGTCTCGGGTGATGCCGATTTCAACCTCGCGTCTCACCAGGGTGTTATTTTCGATGAGGTAGAGATATTGTTGGATTCCTTCACTGCCAAGTGCCGCTGCAGGAACCACAAGTGTGTTTGGGCGACGGTCAATTGCGCTCTCGATGCGTGCCAGAAAGCCGGGCCGTATGCCCTCATCCCAGGCGTTGCCTGGCAACGTGACCTCCACTGTTATCAGGCGACTGGCGCCAATTGCAGCGGGAAATATGCGCCGTATTCGACCCTCCAGATCCAGCTCGGGCAGGGCATCCACGCTGACGGGCAGTAATTGATCCACCTGCAAGTGAACGACATCCAGCTCGGAGATACCCGGCCGGAGTACCAGGTGATCTAGGTCAGCGAGATCAAATAGGGTGTCTTGCGCTTCGACAGCCTCGCCGGGTTCGATGTGTCGCATGACCACCGTACTGTCGCGTGGAGCTTCGATACGTCCGTAGTCAACGCGGCTCTGCCACAGCTCACGTTCGCTGCGAGCAACCTGCAGTGCCACATCGGCTGCCTGATACTCGATCTGGCTGGCCACACCTCGGCGCTTCAATTCCGTGGCTCGGGTAAAGTCCAGCTGGGCAGACGCCATCACAGCTTTAGCGCGACTGAGCTCGGCTGCGGCTTCGGCGACGTCCAGCTGAGCCATGAGTTGTCCCGCCTCCACCCGGTCTCCTTCCTCAACCAGAATCTCCCGCACGGTACCTTCCGTCCTTGCGGCGAGGCTTATCACTACGGCAGGTTCGACGGTCGCCGCCAACCGGAGGGGCCGAGACAGGTCACGCCTGGTCACTTCAAATGCGGCAATGGGTGTGGCGGTCTGCTTTCGCTGCTCCGGTGGCTCTGGGCTGCAGGCGATCAGGCTAGAGGCAACGATGCCTAGTAGGATGCCCTGGAGCGAGGGAGAGAGGCGGCGCATGAACTAGCCTTTTTTGAGAAATATTCTCATATGGTAGCCTGCAAATCGTGGCGTTGATATGAACAACGGGCGACCTTGGCGTACAGATTGTTAGCAAGACATGTCACCTTCGCAATTTCATTTGCAGTGAACAGCAAAACAGCCGGTGCCCTCTTGTTGACTGCTATCATGCGCAACACAACCTAATATCCCGCAGGGGCGGCCGTGA
Organism: Halopseudomonas salina; assembly: GCF_014637955.1. Lineage (NCBI taxonomy): Bacteria > Pseudomonadati > Pseudomonadota > Gammaproteobacteria > Pseudomonadales > Pseudomonadaceae > Halopseudomonas > Halopseudomonas salina. The sequence continues at coordinate 754,140 of NZ_BMFF01000001.1, forward strand.
CTTTTCTCCGGCCTGAAACTTGCGGCAATTTCCGGAGGCTTTATGGCCAACATTGCATTCATCGGGCTCGGTGTTATGGGTTACCCCATGGCCGGGCACCTCAAGCGAGCGGGCCATGAGGTCTGCGTTTACAATCGTACAGCCTCCAAGGCTGACGCCTGGGTAGCCGAATATGGTGGTAGAGCTGCTCCGACCCCCGCCGAAGCGGCTGCCGAGCAGGACTTCGTGATGCTCTGTGTGGGCAACGATAATGATCTGCGCGAAGTGATGACGGGGGAGCAGGGCGTTTTACAGGGTGCGCGCAGCGGCACTGTGATTGTCGACCACACTACGGCATCTGCAGATGTCGCGGTAGAGATGGCCGGGTTGGCGCGGGAGCGCGGTCTGGGGTTTCTCGATGCGCCAGTTTCCGGCGGGCAGGCGGGCGCCGAGAGCGGCAAGCTGACGGTCATGGTAGGGGGTGAAGAATCGGTGTTCGATTTTGCCCGCCCGGTGATCAACAGCTACGCCAAAATGCTTAAGCTGATGGGGCCTGCCGGTTCAGGCCAGTTGACCAAGATGGTCAATCAGATATGCATTGCCGGCTTGGTGCAGGGCCTCGCCGAAGCGCTGCATTTCGCCCAGTGTGCTGGTCTTGATGGAGAGGCTGCCATGGAAGTGATAAGCAAGGGAGCGGCGCAATCCTGGCAGCTGGAAAATCGTCACAAGACCATGTTGGCAGGAGAGTTTGATTTCGGTTTTGCAGTGGACTGGATGCGCAAGGATCTTTCCATCGTGCTCGATGAGTCACGGCATAACGGCGCACGTCTGCCAGTGACCGCGCTGGTTGATCAGTTTTACGCTGACGTGCAGGCGATGGGTGGCGGGCGTTGGGATACTTCCAGCTTGATCGCCCGCCTGGATCGGGAAAAGTAAGACTCATGTCCATGCTCTGCCGACCTGGCTGCGGGGCCTGCTGCATTGCGCCCTCGATTACTTCCCCGATCCCGGGTATGCCTGCTGGCAAGCCCGCGGGTGTCGTCTGTATTCAGCTGGATGAGCAATACCGCTGCCGCATCTTCGGTCACCCTGACCGGCCAGCGGTGTGTTCCGGGTTTAAGGCAGATGAAGAGGTCTGCGGTGATTCGCAGGTTGAGGCGTTGCGTATTATAGGATGGTGGGAGTCGCAGACGGGGTAATCCCAGCGGCAAGCGGCAAGCCTCAAGCTTCAAGCTTCAAGAAAAGCAAGCCCCGGCTATTCCACGGACATATGCTTTTTCTTGCCGTTTGCCGCTTGCCGCTTGGAGCTTGGAGCTTGGAGCTTGGAGCTTGGAGCTTGGAGCTTGGAGCTAAAAAAACCCGCCTGAGCGGGTTTTTTTAGCTGCGGCCTACTTCTTTGGGTAGTCGCGCTTGGTGGCGCCGGTGTAGAGCTGACGCGGACGGCCGATCTTGTAGGGGCTGCTGATCATCTCGTTCCAGTGCGCGATCCAGCCAGGCGTGCGGCCGGTGGCGAAGATCACGGTGAACATCGAGGCCGGGATGCCGATGGCCTTGAGGATGATGCCCGAGTAGAAGTCGACGTTCGGGTACAGGTTGCGCTCGACAAAGTAGGGATCGTTACGCGCGATCTCTTCCAGCTTCATGGCCAGCTCCAGCTGCGGATCATTGATGCCCAGCTCGGCCAGCACCTCGTCACAGGTTTCCTTCATGACCTTGGCGCGCGGATCGAAGTTCTTGTATACGCGGTGACCGAAGCCCATCAGCTTGAACGGATCGTCCTTGTCCTTAGCCTTGGCGATGAACTTTTCGATGTTCGATACATCACCGATTTCGTCCAGCATGGTCAGAACTGCTTCGTTGGCGCCACCATGAGCGGGGCCCCAGAGTGCCGCGATACCGGCAGCGATACAGGCGAAGGGGTTGGCACCGGAGGAGCCGGCCAGGCGTACGGTCGAGGTCGAAGCATTCTGCTCGTGGTCGGCGTGCAGAACGAAAATGCGATCCATGGCCTTGGCCAGAATCGGATTAACCTTCTTTTCCTCACATGGCGTGTTGAACATCATGTGCAGGAAGTTTTCCGAGTACGACAGGTCGTTGCGCGGGTACATCATGGGCTGGCCCATGGAGTACTTGTAAACCATCGCTGCCAGGGTGGGCATCTTGGCAATCAGACGGATCGCGGAGATTTCGCGATGATGCGCATCATTGATGTCCAGCGAGTCATGATAGAAGGCCGAGAGGGCTCCGACTACGCCACACATGATGGCCATCGGGTGAGCGTCGCGGCGAAAGCCATTGAAGAATGTCTTGAGCTGCTCGTGCACCATGGTGTGATTCTTGATGGTGCTGACAAATACTTCCTTTTCTGCATCGTTGGGCAGTTCGCCCTTGAGCAGCAGGTAACAGGTTTCCAGGAAGTCGGCATTTTCAGCCAGTTGTTCGATGGGGTAGCCGCGGTGTAGCAGCACACCTTTCTCACCATCAATAAAGGTAATCTTGGATTCGCAGGACGAAGTAGCCATGAAACCGGGGTCAAAAGTGAAGAACCCTTCGGCGGTCAGTCCACGCACATCCACAACATCGGGCCCGAGAGTGCCTGAATATACTGGCAGGTCGATTGGGGCATTGCCCTCGATCATCAACTGCGCCTTCTTGTCAGCCATTTCGGCCTCCTGTTTGCTGGTATCGAAAGGATGCGCCCCCCCTAGGCAGGGCCCGCATCACTATAAGGTGATAAATCGGTTTGTCAATTCTACAGATAGTGAATGGATATCAGGAGGATAAAAAGGTTTTATTTGCGCACTCGAAACATGCGCCCAACGCCGGGAGTGTTGTAACAAGGGCCTTCCAAGGGTGCGGTTGCATTGTAATCAGGGGGTCAAGTCTCTATACTCCACCACCGGCAAAGTGGCTTATTGGCTCTCCTTGAGAGTCATGCAACAGGCCGCTGGGGTACCCATAATAGTGCACCTTCCTATAATCCAGCCCTGAGTTATAAAAGGGCCATGAGTGTGAATATAGCCGTGAATAGCAAAAGACCTGTAAACCTGGATCTCAGGACAATCAAACTGCCTGTCACCGCCTGGACGTCGATTGCTCATCGTATTTCGGGAATCATCATGTTCATCGCCATTGCATTTATGCTGTGGTTGCTGGATGTGTCACTGGATTCCGAAAGCGGATTTGAGCAAGCCCAGTCCATCCTTCAACACCCTCTCGCCAAACTGGTGACCTGGGGTGTGTTGTCTGCGCTGCTTTACCATCTGATTGCCGGTGTTCGTCACCTGGTAATGGATGCGGGCGTGGGTGAGGGCCTGGAGAGCGGCAAGCGCGGCTCGCAGGTAGTTATTGTGATTTCCGTCATCGTGATTGTTCTTCTGGGGGTATGGATATGGTAACCAATGTCACCAACCTGTCGCGTAGTGGTCTGTATGACTGGATGGCGCAACGCGTCTCGGCGGTAGTGCTCGCGCTCTACACGCTGTTTTTGCTGGGTTATCTTGTATTCAATCCGGGTCTTGGCTATGAAGAGTGGCGTGGTCTGTTCAGTCAGAACTGGATGCGCATCTTCAGTCTGCTCACACTGGTGGCCCTTAGCGCTCATGCCTGGGTCGGAATGTGGACCATTTCAACTGACTACCTTACTCCCATGGCATTGGGCAAATGGGCAACGACTGTGCGCTTCCTATTTCAGGCAGTGTGCGGGCTTGCGATGTTTGTCTTCTTCGTCTGGGGCGTACAGATTCTTTGGGGTATCTAAATGGCTAACATTCGTACACTGACTTTTGACGCCATCATCATTGGTGGCGGTGGCGCCGGTATGCGCGCTGCATTGCAACTGGCTCAGGGCGGTCACAAGACTGCCGTGGTTACCAAGGTATTCCCGACCCGCTCGCACACGGTTTCCGCCCAGGGCGGCATCACCTGTGCTATTGCCTCAGCCGATCCGAATGATGACTGGCGCTGGCACATGTACGATACCGTCAAGGGATCCGACTATATCGGTGACCAGGACGCAATCGAGTACATGTGTTCGGTAGGTCCGGAAGCAGTCTTCGAGCTCGAGCACATGGGGCTTCCGTTCTCACGTACCGAGCAGGGTCGTATCTATCAGCGCCCCTTTGGTGGTCAGTCCAAGGGGCCGGACAATCCCACTCAGGCTGCCCGGACATGTGCTGCCGCCGACCGTACTGGTCACGCTTTGCTGCACACGCTCTATCAGAATAACGTCAAGCACAACACCACATTCCTGAACGAATGGTATGCGGTCGATCTGGTCAAGAATCAGGACGGTGTGATTGTCGGTGTGGTCGCTATCTGTATTGAAACTGGCGAGACTGCCTATATCAAAGCCAAGGCCACTGTTCTGGCGACTGGTGGCGCGGGACGTATTTATGCCTCCACCACCAATGCTCTGATCAATACCGGCGACGGTATCGGTATGGCGCTGCGCGCAGGTGTCCCGGTTCAGGATATCGAGATGTGGCAGTTCCACCCCACTGGTATTGCCGGTGCCGGTACGCTGGTAACCGAGGGCTGCCGTGGTGAAGGTGGTTATCTGATCAACAAGCACGGTGAGCGTTTCATGGAGCGTTATGCGCCCAACGCCAAGGATCTTGCTGGTCGTGACGTTGTTGCCCGTTCCATGGTCAAGGAAATCCTCGCCGGTAACGGTTGCGGTCCAGACGGCGATCACGTGATGCTCAAGCTTGATCACCTGGGTGAAGAAGTGCTGCATAGCCGCCTGCCTGGTATCTGCGAACTGTCCAAGACTTTCGCTCACGTGGATCCGGTTACTGCGCCTATCCCCGTTGTACCAACCTGCCATTACATGATGGGTGGCGTTCCCACCAATATTCATGGTCAGGCAATCACACAGGACGCCAACGGCCAGGACCAGATCATCGAAGGTCTGTTTGCGGTAGGTGAAGTGGCCTGCGTATCGGTACACGGTGCGAACCGTCTGGGCGGTAACTCGCTGCTGGATCTGGTGGTGTTCGGGCGTGCTGCGGGTCTGCACCTGGAAAGCGCCCTGAAGGAAGGCATCGAGCATCGCTCCGCTTCCGAGTCTGATATCGAGGCATCACTCAAGCGCCTTGATGCACTCAACGGTCGTACCACCGGCGAAGAAGTAGCGCCGCTACGTAAAGAGCTGCAAAACTGCATGCAGAACTATTTCGGTGTGTTCCGCACCGGCGAGTTCATGGAAAAAGGCATCAAGCAACTGGCCGATCTGCGCGAGCGGATCAACAACGTCAAGATCGATGACAAGAGCCAGGCGTTCAATACTGCGCGTATCGAAGCATTGGAACTGCAAAATCTTCTGGAAGTGGCCGAGGCGACAGCTGTTGCTGCCAACCTGCGCACAGAAAGCCGGGGTGCGCATGCCCGCGAAGACTATGAGGATCGTGATGATGAAAACTGGCTGTGTCACAGCCTGTACATGCCCGCGACCAAAGAGTTGAAAAAGCGGGCGGTGAACTTCACACCGAAGACAGTTCCGACATTTGAACCTAAGATCCGGACTTATTAAGGGTGACCGATATGCTGCAAGTAAGCGTCTACCGTTATAACCCCGAGAGCGACAACGCTCCCTACATGGAAGACTTCCAGATCGACACTGGCGGCAAGGACATCATGGTCCTTGACGTGCTGGCACTGGTCAAGGAGAAGGACGTGGGTATGTCCTATCGTCGCTCCTGCCGTGAGGGTGTTTGTGGCTCTGATGGGATGAATATCAACGGCAAGAATGGCCTGGCCTGTATCACGCCGTTGTCTGATGTCGTTAAAAACAACAAGCTGGTGTTGCGTCCATTGCCTGGTTTGCCGGTCATACGTGACTTGGTAGTGGATATGAGCATCTTCTACAAGCAATACGAAAAAGTTCAGCCGTATTTGCAGAACGACACGCCGGCGCCCGCTATCGAGCGCCTGCAGTCGCCTGAAGAACGTGAGAAGCTGGATGGTTTGTACGAGTGTATTCTCTGTGCTTGCTGTTCAACTTCCTGCCCTTCATTCTGGTGGAATCCGGACAAGTTCATCGGTCCAGCGGGACTGTTGCAGGCCTATCGCTTTCTGGCGGACAGCCGCGACACCCATACCGAAGACCGTCTGGCTACCATGGATGATCCCTTCAGCGTGTTCCGCTGCCGTGGCATCATGAACTGCGTCAATGTGTGCCCCAAGGGTCTGAATCCGACCCGTGCTATCGGCCACATCCGCAACATGCTGCTGCAGAGCGGTACCTGATTCTTCAGAGTCTGCATAACGTTGGGCCCAGGCCGGTCTCTGCTACAAGAGGCCGGTCATAATTTAATCGAACCGCAGCTCACAAAGCCGCGGTTTGCGTACCTAAACCAACAGGGGCTATCGGGTAACACCCGAACTATCTGTCGGGGCCGGCAATATTCCGGTTTCGCAGGACATGGCATTTCAGGTCAATTGGCAGCGATTACGCCTCCAGGCCTTCGCATGTTTTGCACGGATGGCAGTTTTCTTGCCAGTTAATGGTCTTTGCGCCAGATGGTATCCCCTTATAGAGGGTGACCAAGCATGCCAGACAGCGAAATGCAGCAGCTGTGGAGCACTTCCCATTTGTCGGGCGGGAATGCCTCCTATGTTGAAGAGCTCTATGAGCTCTACCTGCACGATCCGAACAGCATCGCCGACGAATGGCGCAGCTATTTTCAAAAGTTGCCACAATCCAACGGCTTTGCAGGATCTGATGTTTCTCATTCCACGATCCGCGAACACTTCCAGCTTCTAGCCAAACATCAGCGGCGCCCTGTCGCAGCGGTTGGCGGACAAACCAGCAGCGCTCACGAAAAGAAACAGGTCGACGTACTGCGTCTGATCCAGGCTTTCCGTATGCGTGGCCACCAGGGTTCCAACCTGGATCCTTTGGGCTTATGGAAACGGGATGAAATTGCTGATCTGACTCTTGCTGACTATGGTCTTACCGATGCCGATCTGGACACGTCCTTTCGTACCGGTGAGTTGCATATTGGCAAGGAAGAAGCGCCCCTCAGGGAAATTCTTGACGCTCTGAAGTCGACCTACTGCTCGACCTTCGGTGCAGAATACATGCACATTGTCGATTCCGATCAGCGCCGCTGGTTCCAGCAACGTCTGGAAAGCGTGCGAGGCAAACCTCAGCACTCAGCCACTACCAAGCGGCATCTGCTCGAACGCCTGACAGCGGCTGAAGGCCTGGAAAAATACCTGGGCACCAAGTTTCCGGGTACGAAGCGTTTTGGTGTCGAAGGCGGTGAAAGCCTGATCCCGATGCTCGACGAAATCATTCAGCGTTCCGGCTCCTACGGCACCCAGGAACTCGTTCTGGGCATGGCCCACCGTGGTCGTCTGAACGTGCTTGTGAATATTCTGGGTAAGAACCCCCGCGAGTTGTTCGATGAGTTCGAGGGGAAAAAGAAGATTGATCTGAGCTCGGGCGATGTCAAATACCACCAGGGTTTCTCATCCAACGTGATGACTTCCGGTGGGGAGACGCACCTGGCGCTGGCATTCAATCCTTCGCACCTGGAGATCGTATCTCCGGTGGTCGAAGGTTCGGTGCGTGCCCGACAGGACCGTCGCCGCGACGGCTCCGGTGATCGCGTCGTACCCATCAGCATCCATGGCGATGCGGCCTTTGCCGGACAGGGTGTGGTCATGGAGACATTCCAGATGTCCCAGACCCGCGCGTTCAAGACCGGCGGCACTATTCATATCATCATCAACAACCAGGTAGGCTTCACGACCAGCCGCCAGGATGATGCGCGCTCCACTGAATACTGCACTGACGTTGCCAAGATGATTCAGGCGCCGATTTTCCACGTCAACGGCGATGATCCGGAAGCAGTATTGTTTGTGACTCAGCTGGCGGTCGACTATCGCATGCAGTTCAAGCGTGATGTGGTGATCGACCTGGTTTGCTATCGCCGTCGTGGCCACAACGAAGCTGACGAGCCTTCCGGCACCCAGCCGCTGATGTATGACAAGATTACCAAGCATCCAACCACTCGTGAGATCTATGCCGAACGTCTGGTGAACGAGGGGACCCTCAGTTCCGATGAGGTGCAAGGGCAGGTAGAGGAATACCGGACAGCTCTGGATAACGGTGACCACGTGGTCAAGAGCCTGGTCAAGGAACCCGATACCAGTTCGTTCGTAGACTGGGCTCCTTACCTTGGCCATACCTGGACAGCACGCCACGATACGCGCACCGATCTGAAGACTTTGCAGGATCTTGCGAACCGTCTTAATGATCTGCCCGATGGCCTGGTTATCCAGCGCCAGGTCGGCAAGATCGTCGAGGATCGCCGCAAGATGGCTGCCGGCGCTTTGCCGCTGAACTGGGGCTTTGCCGAGACAATGGCCTACGCGACGCTGTTGCATGAAGGCCATCCGGTGCGTATCACCGGCCAGGACGTGGGCCGCGGTACCTTCTCGCACCGCCATGCGGTTCTGCATAACCAGAAGGATGGATCCACCTACATTCCGCTGGCCAACCTGGCAGAGAACCAGCCGCGTCTGGATATCTACGACTCCCTGCTATCGGAAGAAGCTGTATTGGCATTCGAATACGGCTACGCGACCACCACGCCTAATGCGCTGGTGTTGTGGGAAGCCCAGTTCGGTGACTTTGCCAATGGCGCCCAGGTGGTGATCGACCAGTTCATTACCAGTGGCGAGCACAAGTGGGGCCGTCTGTGTGGCCTGACCATGCTGTTGCCACACGGTTATGAGGGGCAGGGGCCAGAACACTCTTCTGCCCGTCTTGAGCGCTTTCTGCAACTTAGCGCCGAGCACAATATCCAGGTATGCGTACCCTCCACGCCGGCACAGGTCTACCACATGCTGCGCCGTCAGGTGATACGCCCGCTGCGCAAGCCGCTCATTGCTCTTACGCCAAAGTCGCTTCTGCGTCACAAGTTGGCCGTATCCAGCCTCGAAGATCTTGCAGATGGCTCCTTCCAGACGGTAATTCCAGAGTACGACAGCCTGGATCCCAAGAAGGTCGAGCGCGTCATCCTGTGCAGTGGCAAGGTGTATTACGATTTGCTCGAGAAGCGTCGCAAGGATGGTTTGGAAGATGCTGCAATTATTCGTATCGAGCAGCTGTACCCGTTCCCGGAAGACGATCTTGCTGAAGTGCTGGCACCTTACAAGGCATTGAAAAAAGTCGTCTGGTGTCAGGAAGAGCCGATGAACCAGGGTGCCTGGTACTGCAGCCAGCACCATATGCGTCGGGTGGTTGCCCAACATAAGGTCAAGAATTTGTATCTCGACTACGCTGGACGTGAAGCCTCTGCATCACCTGCTTGTGGTTACCCGTCCCTGCATGCCGAACAGCAGGAAAAACTATTGCAAGACGCGCTTACCGCTTGAGCATCTGGCAGATAACAGAGAATTAATTTAAGGATCGACAATGGCTATTGAAATCAAGGCCCCCACTTTTCCCGAATCGGTTGCCGACGGCACCGTAGCAACCTGGCACAAGCAACCTGGCGACGCGGTCAAGCGCGATGAGCTGATCGTCGACATCGAAACTGACAAGGTTGTGATGGAAGTTTTGGCCGAGGCTGATGGCGTACTCGGCGATATCGTCAAGGGCGAGGGCGAAACCGTGCTCAGCGGAGAGCTGCTGGGCTCGTTGAATGACGGCGCCAGTGCTACTCCGAAAGAGTCGGCCAAGGAAGAGCCTAAGGCGGCCAGTCAGCCTGCCGATGCAGAGAAATCAGCAGCGCAGGATGCCAAGCCAAGTGGCGAAGAGCCGATGCTGTCGCCTGCTGCGCGCAAGATTGCAGAGGAAAACGGCCTGGCTCCAGCTGATATCGAAGGCACTGGCAAGGGTGGTCGCGTCACCAAGGAAGACGTGATGAACGCGGTGGAGGCGAAGAAGAACGCACCGGCCAAGGCACCTGCCGAGGCTGCCAAGCCTGCCGCCAAGGCCGGCGCTGTTGACAATGCGGCGTTGGCTGAAGGTGATCGTGTCGAGAAGCGCGTACCCATGACCCGTTTGCGTGCCCGTATCGCTGAGCGCCTGGTTGATGCCCAATCGAGCATGGCCATGCTGACCACGTTCAACGAAGTCAACATGAAGCCAATCATGGACTTGCGCAGCAAGTACAAGGAACTGTTCGAGAAGAAGCACAATGGCGTCCGCCTGGGCTTCATGTCTTTCTTCGTCAAGGCCGCTACCGAGGCGCTCAAGCGCTATCCAGCTGTCAACGCGTCAATCGATGGCGGCGATGTTGTGTACCATGGATACCAGGACATCGGCGTGGCTGTATCCAGCGATCGCGGTCTGGTTGTGCCGATCCTGCGCAATACCGAATACATGAGTCTTGCGACTATTGAAGGCACCATTGCCGACTTCGGCCGCAAGGCGAAGGATGGCAAGCTGTCGATGGAAGATATGACCGGCGGTACTTTCACCATTTCCAACGGTGGCGTATTCGGCTCCCTGCTCTCATCACCCATCGTTAATCCGCCCCAGGCGGCCATTCTGGGCATGCACAAGATTCAAGAGCGTCCTATGGCCGAGAAGGGGCAGGTCGTGATCCTGCCCATGATGTATCTGGCCTTGTCCTATGATCATCGTCTGATTGACGGCAAGGAAGCGGTGAGCTTCCTCGTAGCGATCAAGGAACTGCTGGAAGATCCGGCCCGCTTGCTGCTGGATATCTGATTTAACAGCTGCACGCTTCAAACGGCACGCGGCGAGCTGCCCCTGAACGTCACGAGCGTTGGGGCAGCGACACCCTAACAGCTGCAAACAGAGGAATTGGGTTATGAGTGATAAATACGATGTGATCGTCATCGGAGCAGGCCCTGGCGGCTATGTTGCCGCTATTCGCGCCGCCCAGCTTGGTCTCAAGACCGCCTGTATCGAAAAATACGTAGGAAAGGATGGCAAGCAGGCACTCGGTGGAACCTGTCTGAACGTGGGTTGCATACCCTCCAAGGCTCTGCTGGACAGCTCCTGGAAATTCCATGAGGCCCAGGAAGGCTTCAAGATTCACGGTATCGAGACCAAGGGCCTGAGCATCGACATCAAGACGATGATCGAGCGCAAGGACAAGATCGTCAAACAGTTTACCGGTGGTGTTAGCGCGCTGTTCAAGGCCAACGGTGTAACCAGCATCGAAGGGCACGGTAAGCTGCTGGCAGGCAAGAAGGTCGAAGTGACCGATGCCGAAGGCAAAACCACTGTGTACGAAGCCGAGAACGTGATTCTGGCGTCTGGTTCACGCCCGATCGATATTCCCCCTGCGCCCCTGACCGACGACATCATCGTAGATTCCACTGGTGCTCTAGAGTTCACCAGCGTGCCGAAGAAACTCGGCGTGATCGGCGCAGGTATCATTGGGATGGAGCTGGGCTCGGTCTGGCGTCGCCTGGGTGCCGAGGTCGTGATATTCGAAGCCCTGGACAAGTTCATGGTCGCTGCGGATGATCAGATCGCCAAGGAAGCCTTCAAGACCTTTACCAAACAGGGTTTGCAGGTGCGCCTGGGTGCCCGGGTAACCGGTACCGAGGTCAAGCGCAAGCAGGTAACTGTGTCCTTTACTGATTCCGAAGGCGAGCAACAGCTGACCTTTGACAAGCTGATTGTCGCTGTAGGTCGTCGCGCCTATACCGAGAATCTGCTGGCAGCCGACACGGGCGTGGACATGGACGAGCGTGGCGTAATCTTCGTTGACGATTACTGCACTACCAGCGTCCCGGGCGTATATGCCGTTGGTGACGTAGTACGTGGCTCGATGCTCGCGCACAAGGCTTCGGAAGAGGGCGTCATGGTCGCCGAGCGTATCGCCGGTCACAAGACCGCGATGAACTACGATCTGGTACCTGCCGTTGTCTATACCCATCCGGAAATCGCCTGGGTCGGCAAGAACGAGCAGCAGCTCAAGGCTGAAGGCGTTGAAGTCAATGTCGGTGTCTTCCCCTTTGCCGCCAACGGCCGAGCGGTCGCAGCCAACGAGACCGGCGGTATGGTCAAGGTGATTGCCGATGCCAAGACCGATCGGGTACTTGGCGTACACGTTATCGGTCCCGGCGCAGCCGAACTGGTTCAGCAAGGCGCAATCGGCATGGAGTTCGGCACCAGTGCCGAAGATCTGGGCATGATGGTGTTCTCGCATCCGACCGTTTCCGAAGCTCTGCATGAAGCAGCGCTGGCGGTGAATGGTCACGCAATACATGTCGCCAACCGTAAGAAGCGGTAATATAGCGTCCCCGTGACTGGCAGGTCTGCTTTGTACCTGTCAGTCCCCCGGACATTATTTCGAAGCGGCAAAACCGACCGAGTAATCGGTCTGGTCACCAGTGGCGGTTCTGAACAGGGCGCGGGTAGTTTCGGACGCAACGGCGCGATTCCACGACCCAGGCAACTGTTCAGAGCCCCCATACCGGTGATAAGGGTAATGCAGGCAGGCGACCGGATTGTTTCCGGTGGTAGTCCCGCGTTATGAACGCAAGTCCTACACGATCAAAACGGTAGATACGCATGAATCTTCACGAATATCAGGGGAAGCAGCTGTTCGCTGAGTACGGCCTTCCTGTTTCAAAAGGCTTTGCAGTAGACACTCCCGAAGAAGCAGCTGAAGCCTGCGACAAGATCGGCGGTGACATGTGGGTTGTAAAAGCCCAGGTTCACGCTGGCGGCCGCGGTAAAGCTGGTGGCGTCAAGCTGATCAAGAGCAAAGAGGAAGCCAAGGCATTCGCCGAAAAATGGCTTGGTCAGCGTCTGGTGACCTATCAGACTGATGCCAGTGGTCAGCCGGTCGCGAAGATCCTGGTTGAGTCCTGCACCGATATCGCCCAGGAGCTGTACCTGGGGGCGGTCGTCGACCGCTCCAGCCGTCGTATCGTTTTCATGGCGTCTACTGAAGGTGGCGTGGAAATCGAGAAGGTGGCGGAAGAGACCCCTGAGAAAATCATCAAGGCGATCGTTGATCCCCTGGTCGGTCCGCAGCCTTACCAGGGCCGCGATCTGGCATTCCAGTTGGGCCTGAAGGGCGACCAGATCAAGCAGTTTACCCAGATCTTCGTTGGTCTTGGCAATCTGTTTGCCGACTACGATCTGGCTCTGCTGGAAATCAACCCGCTGGTGATCAAGGAAGACGGTAATCTGCATTGTCTGGATGCGAAGCTGGGTATCGATGGCAACGCCATGTACCGTCAGCCCAAGCTGCGCGCTATGCATGATCCGTCCCAGGACGATCCGCGTGAAGCCCACGCGGCCAAGTTCGAGCTCAACTATGTTGCGCTGGAAGGTAACATTGGCTGCATGGTCAACGGTGCTGGTCTGGCCATGGGCACCATGGACATCGTCAATCACCACGGCGGCAAGCCGGCCAACTTCCTGGATGTGGGCGGCGGCGCGACCAAAGAGCGCGTGACCGAGGCCTTCAAGATCATTCTTTCCGATACCAATGTGAAGGCCGTTCTGGTCAACATTTTTGGCGGCATCGTTCGTTGCGACATGATTGCCGAAGGCATCATCGGCGCGGTGAAGGAAGTCGGTGTAAAGGTACCTGTCGTCGTCCGTCTGGAAGGCAACAACGCTGAACTGGGCGCCAAGGTACTGAAGGAAAGTGGTCTGAACATCATCGCAGCAACCAGTCTGACCGACGCTGCCCAGCAAGTCGTCAAGGCCGCGGAGGGTAAATAATGAGCATCCTGATCAACAAAGACACCAAGGTTATCTGCCAGGGCTTTACTGGCGCACAGGGTACTTTCCACTCTGAGCAAGCGATCGAGTACGGCACCAAGATGGTTGGCGGCGTAACGCCGGGCAAGGGTGGTACCACTCACCTGGGCCTGCCGGTATTCAACACCGTGCGTGAAGCAGTCGAGCAGACTGGCGCCACCGCCAGCGTGATCTATGTACCGGCTCCGTTCTGCAAGGACTCGATCCTGGAAGCGGCCAATGGCGGCATCCAACTGATCGTGTGCATCACCGAAGGCATCCCGACTCTGGACATGCTCGACTGCAAGGTCGTCTGTGATCAGCTGGGTGTGCGCCTGATCGGCCCCAACTGCCCGGGTGTTATCACCCCCGGCGAATGCAAGATCGGCATCATGCCCGGTCACATTCACCAGCCTGGCAAGGTGGGTATCGTTTCCCGCTCCGGCACCCTGACCTATGAAGCGGTCAAGCAGACCACTGATTCCGGTTTTGGTCAGTCTACCTGCGTAGGCATCGGTGGTGACCCGATTCCGGGTTCCAACTTCATCGATATCCTGCAGATGTTCCAGGACGATCCGAAGACCGAAGCGATCGTCATGATCGGCGAGATCGGTGGTAGCGCGGAAGAAGAAGCAGCGGCCTACATCAAGGCCAACGTGACCAAGCCGGTTGTGTCCTACATTGCTGGTGTTACCGCGCCTGCGGGCAAGCGTATGGGTCACGCTGGTGCGATCATTTCCGGTGGCAAGGGTACTGCGGACGAGAAGTTCGCTGCACTGGAAGACGCCGGTGTCAAAACCGTACGTTCGCTGGCAGACATCGGTTCGGCTCTGGCTGAGCTGACTGGCTGGCCACTGAAGTAACGCTTCACTGGCTGTCCAATAGAAACCCTGCTTCGGCAGGGTTTTTTGTGTCTGCTGCCGGAACAAGCGATGCTGGCTATACTGCTAAACACGGTATGCGAATCTATTGTACCGTGCTGATAACTTTGGTTCTGAAAAGGTGCCTGAATGCTTTCGCAACTTTCCCTGCCTGATGCCGGCTCTACATGGCTCAACATGCTTGCTTTTGTCTGGTTTCTGCTGTGCTGGGTGGGCTATACCCATTATGCGCGTCACAGGGCCCGGGATACGGCTTGCCTTGCCAGCGTCCTGCATCTTTATCGCCAGGACTGGATGTCACGGCTGTTGATGCGTGAGCAGCGCATTGCCGATGCCAGCGTAATCGGCAACCTGGAGCGCAACACGGCGTTCTTTGCTTCCAGTACCCTACTAATCCTTGCCGGCATTATTACGGTAATGGGGGCTACTGATCGGGCTCAGAATCTGCTCCATGATATCCCCTTTGTTGCCAACGTCAGTCGACAGATGTCCGAGATGAAGCTACTGGTTATGCTAGGCATCTTCGTCTATGCCTTTTTTACCTTCTCGTGGGGAATGCGCCAATACAACTTTGCCTCGGTGTTGCTTGGATCGGCGCCTCTGGTAGGAGAAAAGCAGGTATCCGAGATAGAGCGCAAGGCCTATGCAGCGAGAGCGGCCACAGTTCTTTCGATGGCAGGGAACGAGTTCAACCTGGGGTTAAGGGCCTACTATTTTGCCTTGGCTGGCCTCACCTGGTTTATCAATCCGCTACTATTCATGCTCACCAGTGCGGGCGTTGTATGGGTGTTATACAAGCGGGAGTTTCATTCGCGGATACTTGCGGCAATGATGTACAGCCCAACGGGTGGCTTGCTGCAGCAGGACAAAGTGGACTAAACGCAGGCAGAGCCAAGAATCGCAACGCAACGAAAGCGTGAAAAAAAATCAAGGCTGATACATAGACGAGAGGCGCGCCAGTGCAGGCGCGCCTCCTACAGCGTCAGAGTGCAAGCTGTAAAAACGCGGATCAGGTCTGCGGGCATCCTGATCGGTCGTGACCTCGCAAGGTCATAGGTGTGATCAGTTCACTGCATCATCGTAGGCTTCGCCCATTTCCTCGCCAGCGTCTTCCATGCCGTCTTCCATTTTCTCGCCAGTGGTACGCTCATTCCCCGTAGCCTCGCGGGCCTTGAGTTCAATGGCTTCGCCGGCTTCTTCAGCGGCATCACCCATTGAGTCTGCGGCTGATTCCATCTTGTCTTCGGGCTCCTGTTCGCACGCGGCCAGTAAACCCAAGCTCGCCAACAAAACCGCTGTCATGGCTATCTTCTTCATTACAATCTCCTTGATTTGAATGTGTGATATTGATTTCACACCTCTGGTTTGGGGGGTACAGTCTGTGAGCTACAGTGTCTCCCTCATATGCGTGAGAAGGCCTGGTAGCCCTGGCTTTCCCCTGTGCTAGCGAGTGAAGCGGGGTCGATTATGCGCGTACCCCCTCAATCTCCAATTTATTCCAACTATTAGTCACATATGTCAGGGAATAGTTCCGTTGCGGTATGGCGGCTACAAAGATTCCCCGCGCTGGAGTCTATGCTGCGTTATGGGTACTATGCCGCCCATTCCCTGTGCTCAGATTGAGAATCCGGATGACTGATATCGAAAAACGTTGCCAAAACTTCCTGTCGGTACTGCGGCATTGCCAATTGCTGGGTATGAGTGTCGAACATGCCGATGAGAAAGGCCTTGTTCTCAAGTTGCCGTATAGCGACTCGATCATTGGCAATCCCGTTACCGGTGTTGTCCACGGGGGTGCGATTACTACCCTCATGGATACCTGTTGCGGGATTTCGACCGTGTGTTTTTTGCCCGACTTCGAGATTTGCCCGACGCTTGATCTGCGCATTGACTACATGCATCCGGCTGAGCCGGGAAAGGATATATTCGGCTTTGCAGAGTGCTATCGACTCAGCCCAACCGTTATTTTTACTCGTGGCATAGCTTATCAGGACGACCGCGAACAGCCGATTGCTCACGTGGTAGGCACCTTTATGCGCATGGGTAGACCGGCCTCCGACGGAACGCTGGCTCGCAGCATCGATGGAGAAAAGGTATGAGCGACCAGCCGGTTCACATAGAACAGTTGATGCGTGAAGGACATGATTCTGGCGACTACGCACCCTTGATCGAAGCCATTCCCTATGCGCGGATGATTGGCCTGGAGCTCAAGCACCTCGGTGAGGAAGTGATTTTTCATCTGCCGATCAGCAAGGACAATATCGGTAACCCGGTCTTGCCTGCGCTGCATGGTGGAGTAATTGCGGGTTTCATGGAGCAGTCGGCCATGCTGCACCTGATGATTGCGATGAACAGTTCTGTTTTCCCCAAGATTATTGATTTTTCAATTGATTATCTGCGTGCAGGACTGTTCAAGGACACTTATGCCACCTGCCAGGTATGGCGTCAGGGGCGGCGAGTGGGTAATGTGGCGATAACGGCTTGGCAAACCCGATCGAGTGAGCCCATTGCGACTGCAAGGGCGCATTTCAAACTGGGTTGACCGGGTAGCTGGTCTTCGAATTTCTGGTCCGGAGCGTCACGTATTCATGCCAGCCTTGTTGATCATCAGCGGTCTTCTCTTGATAGTGCTTGGCTGGCTATGGGTGGCGGTGGCTGCCAGAAAGCTCCCCATTGGTCGCCTTTTGCTGGCAATACTGGCCGCTCCGCTAACATTGATCATGCGTGGCCGTGGATATGCGCGTACGCCGCGGTTGCTCATGTTATCGGGGCTGCTACTGGTTCTTGCTGGCGCTGCCTTGTTGCAGCGCGAGCAACCGGAGCGCTTCGCTCAGTTGCTGGCAGGCGAGTGGGCGACGCCGACCAATAAAGGCGCAGGTATCGAGGGGGAGTTGATGGGCCAGCCTTTCAACCCCGAACGGATCTTCTGGCGCGGCAATGACCTGATCATGGAAGAAGGCCCGCCACAGCGCATACGTCGTGCGCTGACAGTGCGCTTCGACCCTGCCACGCTTCAGGCCGGTCTGCGAACCATCGATCGCTTACCGGGGGATACAGGCCCCTGGCCCGAACTACTGCTGCAGTGGCATACAGGCGCGTTGACCCAGCCGGGCCTGCTCAGGGTTACCGAGGATTACACCCTGAGCCTGGACTTGATACCTCTGCCTGGAGAAGCAGTGCAATTAGGGTTACGTCTGCACCTTCCTACCAAGCCCGCTACGCTGCTCAACGGCGAGGCCAGGCTGACCGCAACACCCGACTGGTTAGCTCGTCTGCAGCAGCCTGCAGCGGTTCCAGCGCCCGCTTCACAGCCCGAATTGACCATTACGCGGCCGCTTCAGGATGTGCAGAACAGCCCGCAATGGCAGGATGTCAGCGTACTGGCGGTGCTGGATGAGCCAGAATTCTTCATTGGTCAGCAACTGCGGCTGACTACCCAGGCTGGACGTCGCTACGAAGGGCGTTTGAAGGCGGTCAGCGATGACCGACGGATAGTGCTGGCGCAGAACAGTGGCGCCAACCAGGTGGATTATCATTTTCGCCCGACGGATGTTGCCCAATTACAAGTTCAGTACAGATCCTCCCGATAGTCGCCCCGACCTTGAAATCCTCGCCAATGTCCCCATTAAAGGCACATCGGCGCGACCCTGCCGTCGCGCGTTTTGCCTGAAGCCTTGCCAGTAAGGTTTCTAATCGATCTATAGGGAGACAACCAAAGATGACTGTGGAAGCCCAGAAGGAAACGCTTGGATTTCAGACCGAGGTCAAGCAGCTGCTGCATCTGATGATCCACTCGATGTATTCGAACAAGGAGATTTTTCTCCGGGAGCTGATTTCCAATGCGTCCGACGCTTCGGACAAACTGCGTTTTGAAGCCATTGCCAAGCCGGAGTTGCTCGAAGAACAGCCAGACACCGTTATCCGGATCAGTTCTGATGAAACGGCCAATACGCTGACAATCGAAGATAACGGCATCGGCATGTCCCGTGACGAAGTCATCGAAAATCTGGGTACCATTGCCAAGTCGGGCACCGCTGCGTTCATGCAGCAGCTCACCGGTGACCAGAAGAAAGATGCCAGTCTGATTGGTCAGTTCGGTGTGGGTTTCTACAGTGCCTTTATCGTTGCCGACAAGGTTGAAGTCTTTACCCGCCGTGCCGGTGCCGACAAGACCCAGGGCGTGCGCTGGGAGTCGGCGGGTGAGGGCGAGTTCACCATCGAGACCGTAGAGAAAGCCGAACGCGGTACCCGTATTGTGCTGCACCTCAAGTCGGCCGAGTCCGAATTCGCCGATGGTTTCCGTTTGCGTAATGTGGTCAAGAAATACTCCGATCATATCTCCCTGCCGATTGAATTGCCCAAGCAGAAACAGGGTGAGGACGAGAGCCAACCGGCCGAGCTGGAATGGGAAACCGTCAACCGTGCCAGTGCGCTCTGGACCCGTCCGCGCACCGAAATCAAGGATGACGAGTACCAGGAGTTCTACAAGCACGTAGCCCACGACTTCGAGAATCCGCTGAGCTGGAGCCACAACAAGGTCGAAGGCAAGCTGGAGTACACCAGCCTGCTGTATGTACCTGCCCGCGCGCCCTTTGACCTGTACCAGCGTGAAGCGCCCCGCGGTCTGAAGTTGTATGTTCAGCGTGTCTTCATCATGGATGAAGCAGAGCAGTTTCTGCCCCTGTATCTGCGCTTCATCAAGGGCGTTGTCGACTCCAACGACCTGTCACTGAACGTATCGCGGGAGATTCTGCAGAAGGATCCGGCCATCGACAGTATGAAGTCGGCGCTGACCAAGCGTGTACTCGACATGCTTGAGAAGTTGGCCAAGAAAGAGCCTGAGCAGTACGCCACTTTCTGGAAGAACTTCGGCAGTGTGATGAAGGAAGGCCCGGCTGAGGACTATTCCAACCGCGAGAAAATCGCCGGCTTGTTGCGCTTCGCCTCGACGCAGCAGAACGATGACTCCGAAGTCGTCAGCCTGGATGCATATATTGAGCGGATGCAGGAAGGCCAGGACAAGATCTACTACCTGACCGGAGAGCGCTACAATCAGGTGAAGAACAGCCCGCACCTGGAGATCTTCCGCAAAAAGGGTATCGAAGTGCTGCTCCTGACTGACCGCATCGACGAGTGGTTGATGAGTCATCTCAACGAGTACAGTGGCAAGGAGTTTGTCGACATTGCCCGTGGCGACCTGGATCTGGGCAAGCTGGATGCCGAAGAAGACAAGCAGGCTCAGGAAGAGGCCGCCAAGGCCAAGGCCGATCTGGTCCAGCGTATCAAGGATGTGCTCAAGGACAGCGTTGATGACGTCAAGGTCTCCCATCGTCTGACTGACTCTCCGGCTGTTCTGGTGGTCACTGAAGACGGCATGGGCCTGCAGATGCGCAAGATACTCGAAGCGACTGGCCAGAAAGCGCCCGAGAGCAAGCCGATCATGGAAATCAATCCGGCGCACCCGCTGTTGGAGAAGCTCGATCAGGAGCAGGATGAGGCGCGCTTTGGCGATCTCAGCCACATCCTGTTTGACCAGGCAGCTCTTGCTGCCGGAGAGAGCTTGCAGGATCCCGGCGCCTACGTGCGTCGCTTGAATGCGCTGCTGGTTGAACTCAGCAAATAGCATTTGGCACTCGTCAAAAAACCCCGTCTGATCACATCAGACGGGGTTTTTTGCTGTCTGGACGGATAACAAATAGTTTTCGACATTATGTGAAAACCTCCATCAGTCGGCCTTCACAGGCTATCCTCTTGCGATGCTTATATTCCGTCCAAGGAACTGACCGATGAAAAAGACGCTCAGCACGCTAATGATTGCTTCTGCCGCAGGTATGGCAGCACACGCCAACGCCGAAATGGTGTCCACGCCTGTCGCCTATGAAATCGGTGGTCAGGCTTACGAGGGTATGCTGGTGTATGACGACTCGGTAGATGACAAACGTCCGGGTTTGCTCATGGTACCCAACTGGATGGGCGTGACCGAAGGCGCCGTAGAGAAAGCCCAGCGTGTGGGTGGCAGTGAATACATAGTCTTTGTTGCCGATATGTACGGCAAAGACATTCGACCGCAAAATGCCGATGAGGCCGGAAAGGCTGCCGGTAGTGTTCGGGCTGACCGGGCAATGATGCGTGATCGGGTCAATGCTGCTCTGGATGTGTTCAAGGCTCAGGCAGATGGAGTCTCGCTGGATGTGGACAATATCGCGGCGATCGGTTTCTGCTTTGGCGGAGGCACGGTACTGGAGTTGGCGCGCTCAGGCACACCAGTGCAGGGTGTGGTTTCGTTCCATGGAAACCTGGATACCCCCGACCCCGAGAATGCCAAGGCTATACGTACCCCGGTGCTGGTCCTGCATGGCGCTGATGATCCCTATGTGCCGCAAGAGCAGGTACAGGCTTTCCAGGAGGAAATGCGCAATGCTGGCGTGGACTGGCAGTTGAACAGCTACGGCGGTGCAGTGCATTCCTTTACAGACCCCACTGCAAAGATGCCTGGCAAGGCCGAGTACAATCCCGTTGTAGCAGAGCGTGCATTCGGCGCAATGCATCGTTTTCTAGCCGAGAGCATGGATAAATAGTTCAAGCGCAGACGAAAACTCCAGGCAACTCAATTAAGACAGGAAATACAGGATGTTGACTCTCAGACAGACAGTGCTGGCGATTCTGACCAGCGTCTGGTCTATGGCCGGTTTTGCCCAGCAGGCGCCCTTGCCGGTGATAGCGGTGAAGGCAGAAACCCGGCAGATCGCCAACCCCATCGAGGCGCTTGGAACACTCAATGCCAATGAGACGGCCGTGGTGAGCGCGAACATTACCGCCACAATCTCACGCATTCGCTTTGAGGATGGCCAGCGAGTCAAGGAAGGCGATGTATTGGTCGAGCTGACTAATCGTGAGCAACTCGCCCAACTGCAGGAGGCCGAAGTCAGCCTAGCCGATGCGGAGCGTCAATTGGCACGGGCCAGGCAACTGGTCGAAAGCCGGGTACTGTCCCGGCAGGAGCTGGATGATCGCACTCGTACCGTGGATATAGCGCGGGCTCAGCTGCAGGCCGTCCAGGCGCGACTGGCAGACAGATTGATTCGCGCACCCTTTGACAGCGTGGTTGGTCTGCGGCAAGTCAGTGTAGGTACTCTGGTGGCCCCGGGTATGCAGGTCGCAACACTGCATGACGACTCTGTTATGAAGCTCGATTTCAGTGTTCCGGAGACGCTGATGGCCCAGATTGCCCCTGGTCAGAAATTGGCGGCAACCAGTCGTGCCTATGGCGATGAGCCTTTCAGGGGTGAAGTGGCCAGTCTCGATAACGAGGTTGACCCGGTTACTCGTTCTATCCGTGTGCGGGCCTTGATTGACAACGCTGACGGCCGGCTCAAGCCAGGCATGTTGATGACCGTCGACCTGCGCAGTGACCCGCGTGATGCGGTCATGATCCCCGAAGAGGCGTTGCTGCCCTTGGGGCGTGATCAATTCGTGATGATTGTCGAAGCGCAGGATGACGGTTTCGTGGCGCGCCGCCAGCAGGTGCAGACTGGGCTCCGGCAGCCAGGCCTGGTTGAGATTGTCGAGGGTCTTGATGGTGGTCAGAGCGTGGTGACGCATGGCAATTTCCGCCTGCAGCCGGGACAGGCGATCAGCATCAAAGCCGAGCTTGAGCCTGGCGAATCTCCCCGGGCCGTGATTTCGGCCGCCCCCTGATCCTCCCCGGAGTCCTGCAATGATTCTTTCTGATACATCGGTCAAGCGGCCGGTATTTGCCAGTGTTCTGGCGCTATTGCTGGTAATCTTCGGCCTCGTTGCGTTCAGCATGTTGCCACTGCGGGAGTATCCCGACATCGACCCGCCGGTCGTCACAGTGGAAACCAACTACCGGGGCGCCGCGGCCAGTGTCGTGGATTCACAGATCACCCAGATCGTTGAAGAGCGAATCGCTGGCGTGGAAGGTGTCGAGTACATCGAGTCCCAGAGCCAGGACGGTCGTTCACAGATCACCATCCGTTTTGCCATCAACAAGGATGTCAATGAGGCCGCCAACGACATACGTGATCGAGTATCGGGCATCCTTGACGACTTGCCCGCCG
Organism: Halopseudomonas salina; assembly: GCF_014637955.1. Taxonomy (NCBI): domain Bacteria; kingdom Pseudomonadati; phylum Pseudomonadota; class Gammaproteobacteria; order Pseudomonadales; family Pseudomonadaceae; genus Halopseudomonas; species Halopseudomonas salina. The sequence goes on from NZ_BMFF01000001.1 coordinate 776,780, forward strand.
AGGCCGATCCACCTGAAGTGCAGAAGCTGGATGCCAACCAGGAAGTCATTATCTGGTGGAACCTGACCAGTGAGCGCCTGACCCTGCCGGAACTCACCGATTACGCAGAGCGCTATCTGGTAGACCGTTTCTCCACCCTGGAAGGGGTTGCCCGCGTGCGTGTGGGCGGGTCACAGCGCTATGCGATGCGGGTCTGGCTGGATCGGCAGGCGCTCGCAGCAAGGGACCTTACGGCCTCGGATGTAGAGGCCGCGTTGCGCGCCGAAAACGTCGAGCTGCCAGCCGGTTCGATCGAATCCCGTACACGTCAGTTTACCGCGCGGGTGGCGCGCTCCTTTCAGACCGCCGAGGATTTCGGTCGGCTGGTCATCGCGCGGGGGCCAGATAATTATCTGGTGCGTCTGGGCGATGTGGCGCGGGTTGAGCGCGGCACCGAAGAGGATCGCAACCTGTTTCGCGGCAACACGGTACCTATGGTTGGTATCGGTCTGGAGCGCCAGTCCACGGCCAACACCCTGGAGGTGTCCCGTGTCTCATCGGCTCTGGTAGAAGAGCTCAATGGCACGCTACCCGAGGGCATGCAGATTTTGCCCAGCTTCGACAGCTCGGTATTTATCGAGGGTGCGGTAAAGGAGGTTTACACCACGCTGGGCATTGCGCTGGTGCTGGTGGTGCTATCGATTTTCGTGTTTCTGGGTAGCCCACGGGCCATTCTGATTCCCGCGGTCACAGTTCCGGTGTCAATGACGGCTACCTTTATTGCATTGTTGTTTTTCGGCTTCACGGTCAACCTGCTGACGTTGCTGGCCCTGGTGCTGGCTATCGGCCTGGTAGTCGACGACGCAATCATCGTCCTGGAGAACGTGCGCAGGCGCATTGATGAAGAGGGTGAAACGCCCCTGGTAGCAGCCTACCGGGGGTCGCGCCAGGTAGCTTTTGCAGTAGTTTCTACCACACTCGTTCTGGTGGCCGTGTTTGTGCCGATTGCTTTCCTGCAGGGCGATATAGGTCGGCTTTTCTCCGAGTTTGCGCTGACCATGGCAGCTGCCGTGGCTTTCTCCAGCTTCGTAGCACTGACCCTGTCACCCATGCTGGCCTCCAAGGTATTGAAGTCCCGTGGTAGTGAAAATCGGCTGAGTCGCTGGGTGGACAATACGCTGCTGACCAGCAGACGCCTGTATGCCCGCGTTCTGGTGGTAGTGTTGCGCTGGCGCTGGTTGTCTCTGCTGGGTGTGGTGGCGCTGTTCGGTTTCAGTGGCTGGTTGTTCAGTCAGTTACCGTCGGAATACACACCCCGCGAAGACCGCGGTGCGTTCTTCATTATCGTTAATGGCCCTGAAGGGGCGACCTACGAGTACATGACTGATTACATGGATGAGATCGAATCGCGGATGATGAAGTACGTGGAGGCGGGGGAGGTCACCCGTCTGCTGGTACGCGCACCGCGCTCCTTTGGGACCGTTACCACCTTCAATACCGGCATCGTTATCGTTGTTCTCGAGGACTGGGCGCAGCGACGGGGCGGCTGGGAGATCATGGGCGACGTGCAAAAGGACCTCGCCAACCTCACCGGAGTGCGTGCCTTTCCGGTCATGCGCCAGGGCTTCGCCGGCGGCCAGTCGCAGCCGTTCCAGCTGGTCATAGGTGGTGCCGGAGACTATCAGCAACTAGCGGAATGGCGCGCCACGCTCCTGGAGAAAATAGAAGAAGACAACCCCGGGTTGGTCAATATCGATTCCGACTACAAAGAGACTCAGCCCCAGCTTGAAATAGCTATTGATTACAACAGTGCCGCCGATATGGGTGTCAATATCAGCAATATAGGTCGGACTCTGGAAACCATGCTCGGCTCACGGCGGGTTACGACCTACATCGACGATGGTGAAGAGTACGACGTGATACTTGAGGGCGAGCGCTCCGAACAGCGCAGTGTCAGTTCACTGAGCAATATCTATGTCAGGTCGGATACCACTGGGGAGCTGATACCCTTGTCCAACCTGGTGAGCATTGAAGAGTACGCCGGCTCCACCACCCTCAATCGCTACAATCGCAACCGGGCTATCACTATCGAGGCATCCCTGGCCGACGGTGTTGCACTAGGGGACGCCCTGGATCACGTGGAAGCCTTGGCCCGTGAACATCTTCCCGAAACCCTGGTGATCGATTACAAGGGCCAGTCTCTGGATCTGCGCAAGGCAGGCGGCTCCTTGTTGTTTGTCTTCATACTCGGGTTGTTGGTAGTTTTCCTGGTGCTTGCCGCCCAGTTCGAGAGCTTTGTCCATCCTCTGATCATCATGTTGGGTGTTCCAGTTGCGATCGGCGGCGCGCTTTTCGGCCTGTGGATCACCGATAACAGCCTGAATCTGTATAGCCAGATAGGACTGGTGATGCTCATCGGCCTGGCCGCCAAGAATGGCATTCTGATTGTCGAGTTCGCCAATCAATTGCGCGATGCGGGTCGTTCCTTTGATGATGCCCTGGTAGAGGCCAGCACCCTTCGCTTGCGCCCCATTCTCATGACCGGCGCGACTACCGTGGCGGGCGCAATCCCTCTGGTTATTGCCTTTGGCGCCGGAGCTGAGACGCGCTCGGTCATCGGGATTGTGGTCGTGTCCGGAGTAAGTGTTTCCACGGTGTTGACTCTGTTTGTGATTCCCTTGCTGTACAGCCTGTTGGCCCGCGGCACCAATTCACCGGATGCAGTGCGCCAGAGACTGGAAAAGGAGGAGGCGCAAGCTGATGCGGTGGTCGAGAATGGCCGTTCTTGAGCCCGTAACGCTGTGATATTCATGCTGGTGATGATGCGTGAACAGGCCCGGGAGTCTCTTTGAATTGCCACTCAAACTTCGAGGCTGACGTTGGAGCCTGCATGCTGTGGGCCTTCTAGCGGCAGACGCAACGCAAGCCAACCGACTCTGGCGATTTGTTAGGTTTTTTTTGTAGTGAGTGAAGCTATGCCCATTTTGCAGGAGTGACTGCATAATGGGCACGATACTGACAACGCCCAAGCCGGCGATTGTTGAAAACAATAAAATTCGAGCCCATGGAGTCTGTAATGTCAAAACCCGAACAGCCAGGTTGGCACTGGGGTCCGTTTACCTTTCGCGTGCCGTTCTACCACACACGTTTCTACTGGCAGGAAGCCATGCAGGGGCTATTTGTTGCCGCTGCAACCGGCCTGGCGCTGGTTCCGCTGATGATGGAATTCTTTGGGCTGGGATTTGAAGAAGCCGTTGCCGTCTCGATGATCCACTCCGCGATTATTGCCTCAGCCATCATTGTGTTTGGTGAGCCCTATGCGCCCGGCTGGATCACGCCGGCATTGCCTCTGGTGCTGGCCTATGTGCTGGGTGGCTATGACGATCCGGTCTCTCGCTGGCAGGCAATGACCGCACTGTCGCTCAATTTTGCTGTGTTGTTGTTCTTTCTGGGTATAACCGGCCTGGGCAAGAAGTTCGTACTATGGCTGCCGGACACGCTCAAGGCGGGCATTATTCTGGGCGCTGCGATAGCCGCACTTAAAAGGGTGTTTATCGACGATGCCGAACGCTTTCTCTTGCAGCAACCTATCGCGATTACCCTGGCCTGTGCTGTTTGTCTGATCTTCGCTTTTTCTCTGCCGATGCAGAAACTCAAGTTGAAATACAAGGCATTCGCCATCATTGGTGCGCTTGGCCTGTTGCCAGGCTTTATTATTGCAGCGGTGGTGGGTCCGTTGGTCGGTGAAGTGACCTACGATATCCAGTGGGGCATTCTATTCCCACCGGTAGCTGATGCGTGGGCGCAAATGTCACCCTTCGCAATTGGCTGGCCGAGCCTGGAAATGTTCCTGCAGGGCATCCCCCTGGCCATAATCACCTATGTGATTCTGTTTGGTGACATGGTCACGGGTAATGAAGTCATTCGTGATGGCCTGACCGCCCGGCATGACGAGCATATTGATATCAACCCCACCCGTACGCATTTGTCCGTAGCTATCCGTAATGCGGTAATGGGTATTACTGCACCGTTCTTCCCGACCCAGGGGGCCATGTGGACAGGGGTTCAGGTGATCATCGTGCAGCGCTGGAAGCAGGGCAAGGAGAACATGAATAGTCTCCACAGCGGTCTGGCTTCCTACTATCTGATGGGTATTCCAGTTCTCTTCTTCCTGTTGCCATTGCTCACGGGTCTGCAGCCATTGCTGGGTATCGCGCTCTCGCTGACCCTGGTATTAACCGGCTTCGCCTGTGCCTATGTGGCAATGGCTATTCCGCAGAACAATACTGCCCGGGGTACGGTTGTGCTTATCGGCGCAGCGCTGGCGTTCTTCGAGCCCTGGATAGGCCTGCTGTTCGGTGTGCTTGCCACCATTCTGCTGGTGGGTTGGGACGTTAATCGCGACCCTATTCCGCACGAAGACTGATACAGCAAGCGGCAAGCGGCAGGACTCAAGCCGCAAGCTTCAAGCTTCAAGCGGCAAGTTGTCCGAGTTGTTGAAGTGCTGGGTGTGATGGGTTTGGCTTTCTTGGCTTGAAGCTGGAAGCTAGACCCCTGTTTTGTGTCAGCAGCTGAACTCTCCCACACTCGGACAGCTTCCAGCTTCCAGCTTCCAGCTTCCAGCTTCCAGCTTTTAGCTTGCCGCTTGCCGCTTGAAGCTTGAAGCTTGAAGCTTGCGGCTTGCAGCTTTTACGAAGGAAACCCTGTGCGCCCCAATTCAGATAGCCAATATGCCGGTGGGCCAGTCAACTGGCGGATTATTACCAGTCTGATCCCCTACCTTACCGAGTTCCGGGGCCGTGTAGCGCTGGCGATGGGTTTTCTGTTGCTTGCCAAGCTGGCCGGTGTCGCGGTGCCATGGGCGCTCAAGCTGATTGTCGAGCATTTCGAAGATGCTTCGGATGCCCTGGTGCTTGTTCCTGTGGCCTTGTTGGCAGGCTACGGTTTGCTGCGTTTTGGTTCGGTGTTCTTTTCGGAAATGCGCGATGCGGTATTTGCCCGGGTAGCAGAACGGGCAATGCGTCGAGTGTCACTGCGGGTGTTCGAGCATCTGCACCGGCTGGATCTGGGTTTCCATTTATCTCGGCGCACCGGCGGCCTGGCCCGTGATATCGAGCGTGGTACCAGTGGTATCAGCTTTCTGCTGCGCTTCATGGTCTTCAATATTCTGCCGACATTGCTGGAAATCGGATTGATTGCGGTCATCCTGTTGATCAATTTCAGTCCGATGTACGCATTGACTGTGTTGGGCTCGGTATTGCTGTATGGCGCTTTCTCTATATGGTGCACTGAATGGCGCAACCGCTTTGTTCGCGAAAGTAACAAGCTTGATAACAGTTCCAATACCCGTGCGGTGGACAGCCTGCTCAACTACGAGACCGTAAAGTATTTCGGCAACGAGCGTTTCGAGGCCCGGGAATACGATCACCATCTGGAGGGGTGGGAAGCGGCGCGGATGAAAAACCGCCTGTCCCTGGCAGCCTTGAATTCGGGCCAGGCTTTGATAATTGCGGGTTCGGTAACGCTGATGATGGTGTTGGCCGCCAATCAGGTGGCTGCCGGAGACATGACCCTTGGCGAGTTGGTCATGATCAATGCCTACATGCTCCAGTTGTTCATTCCCCTGGGTTTTCTGGGTTTTATCTACCGTGAAATTCGTGAAGCCCTGACCAATATCGAGCGGCTTTTCGGGTTGCTCGAGGCGCCGGTCAAGGTGGCCGATGCCCCCGATGCGGCCGAGCTTCAGGTGAGCGGGGGAGAGGTCGAGTTTGATAGTGTCAGTCATGCCTATCATGCCGAACGACCCATTTTGCAGGGTGTGAGTCTTCGGGTGCCCGCCGGGCATACTCTAGCCATAGTCGGTCCCAGCGGTGCCGGAAAATCCACTCTGGCAAGATTGCTGTTCCGTTTCTACGATGTTTCCGAGGGTGCGATTCGGATTGATGGACAAGATATCCGTCACGTTACTCAGGACAGCCTGCGCCGCGCAATTGGCGTGGTCCCTCAGGATACGGTGCTGTTTAACGATACTATCGGCTACAACATAGCCTACGGGCGTCCGGATGCCAGCCCAGAGGAAATCTGGCAAGCATTGCGCATGGCGCAACTGGAGGAATTTGTCCGAAGGCTTCCTGATGGCCTCGATACGCAGGTGGGCGAACGTGGCTTGAAGCTGTCTGGAGGTGAAAAGCAACGTATTGCGATAGCCCGCGTGCTGCTCAAGGATCCACCAATACTGATTCTGGACGAGGCAACGTCATCGTTGGATACCCACGCCGAACGACTGATACTGGATGCGCTCAATCTGGTGTCGCGTAAACGCACGACCCTGGCTATTGCCCATCGGCTTTCCACCATTGTGCATGCCGAACGCATACTGGTCCTGGACCAGGGACAAGTGGTAGAGCAGGGCAGTCATGCCCAGTTACTCGCGGCTCAGGGTGCCTATGCCAGACTCTGGGCCGACCAGCAGCGTGAATCTGTCGAAGATGATTCCCCCACAGGTACTTGATAGCCATGCGGCACAGTTAATAGAGAGGAGAAGAGTATGGATACGGTGATTGATCGGTGGCACGCGATCGTGCGAACACAGGATGCTGCAGGGCTGGATACGCTGCTCGCTGATGATGTGGTATTTCATTCGCCGGTGGTGCACACCCCCCAGACCGGCAAGAAAATCACTCGCTTGTACCTGATGGCGGCGATGAAGGTGCTTAACGAGCCGGGTCACTTTGTCTACCTGCGTGAAGTGGTGCAGAACAACCATGCGGTACTGGAATTTCAGACGGAAATTGACGGTGTGACTGTCAACGGTGTAGACATGATCGAGTGGAATGACACTGGTCAGATTACCGACTTCAAGGTCATGGTCAGACCCCTGAAAGCGGTGAATGCGATACATGCAGCAATGGGCCGAATGCTTGAGGCGTTCAAGGCCGGACACTGATAGAGCCTGTTCTGGACAGTGATATGAAAATTATCGGCAAACCCTGAATCATTGATGGCGTCGCTTGATAGCACTTTGGTACATTGGCGGTAATATGGCGTCATAATTTGGTTGGCGTCATTGCCATGCTACCAAAAGCTACTGTTGCAAAGACTGCGGAGTCCAATAATGAAAACTATATCCGCACGCGTGCTCTCGCCCTTGGCGCGGCACCTTGAGAAAGAAACAGGACTGCCCATCGGGAAGTCGCTGTGATCACCCGCGTCATTCTCATCCAGACATACCTTTTCATGCTCGGCTGCGGTCTTGTCGTGCTGGGTATGTTTGCGGGCGGTGATTTTCTACTTCAGTCCGACCCTGGGCTTGCCAGTGTCATGCTGCTACCTGACAGCTCACTCCTGGCAATATTGATTGGTATTCTGCTGCTGGGATGTCTCAGCCGGTCCGTCTGGCTGCAGACTTTGCCAGCGTTAGGTGTTGCAGCGCTGTGCCTTTACACGCTCGCTCACAGCTGGCTTGCTGGGGGGGAGGACCAGGGAGTCTCGGTACTCAGCGGTTTCATGCGTATGCGTAGCGGTCTGGCAATGGTCATGCTGTTGCCTGCACTGGCTATGCTCGTCCGCGGCAATCCGGGCCGCTGGGCCATGCGCGTTACTACGGCAATGATGTTGTTGGTATGCTCATTTCAGATCCTGGGGATGCTCGGGGTCACAGTTATTCCATTCTGGGTCGGATTCAAGTTCTCTGCCAACCTGATGGCAGTGCTCATGACTGGGCTGATCGGTCTGGGCCTACTCGGACAGAGCTTGCTGCCCCCTGATACTTCGCTTTCGTTGTCACGTCTGGGCCTGTTTTTGGGTTTGATCAGTGCGCTCGCCGCCGGAGTTGCCTGGCATCAGACATCCCAGAGTAGTATTCGGCATCTTCAAGCCAGCAGCGAACATCTGCTCGATGCTGCAGAGCAGCATTTGCAGCGTAGCCTCAATGCTCGGATGCGCTTGCTGCAGCGTATGGGCGAGCGCTGGGAGCTACGTGGTGAGCTGCCTTCAAGTGCAGTGTGGGAGCAGGAGGCCTATGGATACCTGCGCGACCATGGGGATCTGAGTCAGATCGCTCTCGTGGACCAGCAATTACGCCCCGTGTTTCTCAAAAGTGCAGTCGGCGGTTCTGCGCCGTCAATTGAACAGATGCTGGCTGATGCGGGGCCGCTGACGCGGCAGCTCAATGGCAGCGGGTTGACCGTGGAGAATCGAGCATTCCTGACGGGTCGACAACCCGAACATGGTGTTCTGATAATGCCGCTAAGACTGGAGGGGCAAGCCTGGCTTCTAACTGCCGGTGTTGCTTTGCGCACTTTGCTCGAAGACGCTCCTACCAGTCATTTGCAGCCTTTTGCGCTGAAGATCGAACGTGCTGGCCATGAACTCTTCGGGCCGCCTGAAAATGGCACGTTAATGCGTATGCATACCCGCACCATCGAGCTGGCGCAAAGCGAGTCGTGGCAATTGCACTCCCTGATCAGCCGCAAATTCGCAATGGATGGCAGCGATGGTCTGGCCGCGGGTGAATTCGTTTTCCTGTTGCTGGTTGGCATGTTGCTGATGGTTACCCAGCGTATGACTAGCCTCGCCATGTATCGCAACCAGCTTCTGCGGCGGCTGACAGGAACACTGCGCAGCAATATGCAGCACCAGGCGGAATTGCACGCGTTCAACGAACAGATCATGCGCCATTCTCTGGATCTACTCTGTGCGCTCGATGCCCAGGGTCGATTCCTGCGGGTCAGTGAATCTGCTGGAATGATTATTGGCCATCAACCCGAGGAGATGCAGGGCCGATCAGTCATGGAGTTTATTGTTTCTGATGATGATGCCCGCACGCTGAGAATGATCAGCAAGATGCATGAGGTCAAAGTGTTGCGTAATTCACGCAACCGCTTCTGGCACAAGGATGGCCGTCAGATTGACATGATGTGGTCTGCAGCCTGGGATTCCGAGTCGGAAACCTTGTTCTGTGTCGGTCGGGATATAAGCACACTGGTTGTAGATGAGCGTTTTGCCCAGGATCAGAAAGAAGTGCTGGGTATGATCTCGGCCCTGCAACCTCTGTCGCAGATTCTCGACGCAGTATGCCAGATGGTCGAGAGGCGTTTGCCGGGCTGCCGTGCGTCCGTAACCATGGTTCGTGCCGAATCCGGCACTCTTGCAGTGCTGAGTGCGCCAAGCCTGCCAGATGAATACCGTTTGATCGTTGATGGCATTGCCCTGGAGGAAGGATCCTGCGCCTGCGCCACTGCGGCCTGGAGGGGTGAAGCAATACGCGTCGATGACGTCGCAGAATCGGAGCTCTGGGCCAACTATCGCGAGGTGGCTCTGAAGGCTGGATTGCGCTCGTGCTGGTGTATGCCAATGATGAGCAAGGACAATTCGGTGCTGGGGACCTTATCGCTTTACAGTGATGAAGTCGGGCTGCTTGGCGTCGATCCAAAAGTCATGCTGGCGTGCACGCAACTGGCAGCTCTTGCTCTTGAGCGTGAGCAGGACCAGTCTCGACTGATGACTAGCGAGCAACGCTATCGCTCGCTGTTTACCCACAACCCTGATGCGGTATTTTCCTTCGATCGTACGGGTGCTTTTACCAGCATGAATGCCGCGGGCCTTGCGCTGACAGGCATGAATCTGGAGAGCCTCTTGGGTGTCCACTTCAGTGGCATCGTAGCGCCGCAGGAGCTGCCAGCATCGCTGCAGTATTTTGACCGCAGCCTGGCGGGCGAGCCCCTGCGTTATGAAACTCGGCTGCTCAGTGAGAGTGGAGAACTGCTCGAGTTGGATATTTCCACGCTGCCGGTGGTTGTTGACGGCGAAGTAGTAGGTGTATTTGGTATCGCAAAGGATCTGCGCGACATCAAGGCCGCTCGATATGACCTGGAGCGGCAATTGGGATTCACTCAAGCGGTCACCGACAGCCTGCAGGAGGGGTTGATCGCTATCAACGTACGGGGCGTCATTGGTTTTGCCAATCCTGCGGCACTGGCGTTGTTGGGAATCTCTGCGGGCAGGGAAATGGCGCTGTTGTCAGAAGTCGCGCCACTTGACCCGGAGAGTTGGGAGCAACTGACAGATGCTGGTCTGAACGGGGAGTTCGAACAGCGAGTCGGGCAAGACATAAGGCATTTTGCCTACCGCGCCGTGCCGCTCCGCGGGCGAGATGACAGTGATGGCTGGGTGATCACACTTCGCGACCGCACGGCCGAACTCGAGGCCGGTCAGGCTCTGGCCGAAAGGGACCAGTTTTTCAGTCTGTCCCTGGACATGTTCTGCATGATCAGCCTCAAAGGCTTATTCGTGCAGTTAAATCCGGCGATGATCAAGGCACTGGGTTACCGCCCGGGCGAAATTATCGATCAGCCGTACATGGATTTTCTGATTGCGGCTGACCGCCCCAAGGCGGAGGTCGCGATAAACCGGCTGGCTCGAGGTGAGCGCGTGGCACATCTGGACTTGCGGGTCAGAAACGCCTCGGGCGCAGTGATGATGCTGGAACTGAATGCCGCTCTCGGCGATGACCGGGTGATTTACGTGGTTGCCCGTGATGTAACCGAACAGCGGGCAATGGACCGGGTGTTTGAACAGCATCGCGTCATGTTTGAAATTGCTGGCAGCATTGCCCGCATCGGGGGCTGGATAATCGACCTGCAGACTAGCAAAGTCGTATTGTCCGACGAAGTGTGCGCTATCCACCAATTGCCTTTTGGCAGCGTCATTGACATAGAGCGAGTAGTTGACCTGTACGCACCCGAATATCACAGGGCACTGCGTGAAAAGCTCAAGCACTGCATGCAGAGCGGAATACCCTACGAGCTGCGCTGTGAGGCGCTTAACGCCTCTGGCGAGCGCATCTGGGTACGCCTTATGGCCAAGGCTCTGCATGGCAGCGACGGTAAGATTTCCCACGTACAGGGTGCGGTGCAGGACATCAGTGATTCAGTGCAGGCCGAGAACGAGCTCAAGCGGTTGGCAGCCCGGATGCGCAGCACCCTCGATAGCATTACTGATGCCTTCTACTCAGTTGATTTCACGTGGCGGTTTACCTACGTCAATCCGCGCGCCGAAAGCCTGTTGGAACATACAGCCGAAGAGCTACTGGGGAACAATTTATGGGAGACGTTTCCTGAAGCCCGTACCTCGGACATATATCAGTATTACCACCAGGCGGTTGAAACCGGCCAGAGTCAACACTTCGAGATCTACTATCGGTATCTCAAACGCTGGTTCGAAATCAGCGCTTATCCATTCGATGAGGGTGTGTCGGTATTCTTTCGCGATATAAGCGAACGCAAACAGGGTGAAGAACGACTGCGTGCAGCCATGGTTGAGTTGGAACGCAGCAACCGGGAATTGCAGGATTTTGCCTTTATTGCTTCCCATGATCTGCAAGAGCCTCTGCGCAAGGTGCAGGCATTCGGCGAGCGCTTGGAAAAGCGTTCCGAGCAGCTTGATGACACCGGCAAAGACTATCTGCAGCGCATGCGACAGGCATCCGGGCGTATGCAAAACCTGATTCAGGATCTGCTCAGCTACTCGCGCGTGACGACTCAGGGCGGAGCCCTGCAGCCGGTATCGCTGGACAGGGTCCTCGATGGTGTTCTGCTCGATCTGGAAGCGGCAATTGAAAGTAGTGGTGGGGTCATCGAGCGCCAACCTCTGGCGCGGGTGCAGGGCGACGGTCGGCAGCTCGGACAAATGCTGCAGAACCTGCTCAGCAACGCCTTGAAATTTCACCGCGAGGGCGAGCCTGCACGGATCAAGGTGTATGGCGAAGCCGGGGACAATGGTAGCTGGACGCTATGTGTTGCCGACAATGGCATCGGCTTTGACGAGAAATACCTGGATCGGATCTTTAACCCTTTTCAGCGGCTGCACGACCGCCAGCAATTCAGTGGTACCGGCATAGGTCTGGCAATTGTGCGCAAGATCGCCGAGCGACATCAGGCGGAAATTACCGCACATAGTCGGCCGGGGGTCGGCAGTATCTTCCGGGTCAGTTTCCGGTCGGAGGACGTTCTGAATGTTGGCGACGAGCAGTCGCCCGATGCAGGAAGGGTATCTTGAGCGCCGTTGCATACCAGTTCCGTGCGAGGAATGTCGGGGCTGAGCCAGCGGACGTCTACACTAAGAGTTTAACGGGCCTTGGAGCTTGCCAACCCATGAGCACTACAGATACAGCCCAGCGACTGCTTCATATCCTCGTGGCCGACGACGACCAGGATGATTGTCTGCTGGTGCGTGAGGCTTTCGCAGAAATCCGGCCCCAAAGCCCTATGAGTTTTGTGCATGACGGCGAGCAGTTGATGGCTTATTTGCTGCGCGAGGCACCCTATGACGACAGTACACGTTATCCGATGCCGGATCTGATTCTGCTCGACCTGAATATGCCACGCATGGACGGTCGAGAAGCGCTCGGTGCTATCAAACAGCATGCGCAACTGCGTCGCATACCGGTTGTAGTTCTGACAACGTCCTCAGCCTGCGAGGACGTGGATGGCAGTTATGATCGCGGTGCCAATTCCTTTGTTACCAAACCGGTGACCTACAGTGAACTAACCGGGCTTGTAGGGAAGCTGGGTGACTACTGGCTGGAGCTGGTTACCTTGCCGGCGTCGCAACGGATCAGGGAGGCTTGATGCTTCAGGGTGAGACCTTAAGGCTACTACTCATCGAGGACGACGAAGATGATTATCTCATTCTTCGTGAGCTTCTTGCGGACGTACCTAATCAGCATTTCCGCCTGGATTGGGTTGCCCACTACGAAGACGGCTTGGCTCGTGGTTTGTCCCGCGAGCATGATGTGTTGCTGGTCGATTATCGCCTAGGTGCAGACTCCGGTCTTGCTTTGATTGGTGACCTGAACGCACGGGGCGTGCAGATACCGATGATATTGCTCACTGGTCTTGCCGACAGTGAGCTTGATGCCCGTGCCATTGAGCTGGGTGCTTCCGACTATCTGGTCAAGGGTGAGTTCAGCGGTCCGATGTTGGCGCGTAGCATTCGCTATGCCCGCGATCGTGCCCAGATCAACAACCGGCTGATCGACAGTGAGGCGCGCTATCGTTTGTTGTTCGAGTCCAACCCCGAGCCGATGTGGGTGTTCGGTCGCGACAACATCCGCTTTCTTGCGGTCAATGATGCCACGGTAAAGTTGCTGGGTTACAGCCGTGCAGAACTGCTCGGTATGAGTATTCTCGACATACGCTCTGAGGAGGAGAAGAAACGCTTCGTCGAACTGTATCCGCGTTTGCGCGACGGCGATCTGACCGGACGGATGGGAGTCTGGAGCTATATTCGCAAGGACGGCTCACTGTTCCATGCGGAGGTACATGCCCACCCCTTCGAATATATGGGCGGTCCGGCCTATCTGGCATTGGCACTGGATGTCACCGGTAAGTTTCGCGCGGAAGCTGCGCTCGAACAGAAACAACAGGCCTTTCATCAATTGCTGGAAGACTCCCGTGATGCCCTACTGGTAGTTGACTCACGGGGTGACGTGCATTACGCCAACAAGTCAGCCGAGAGACTTTTCCTTGGTCGGCCGGACTGTTCTCCTGTTGCGTTGCCCCATGATGGCCCTGTCAGATTCGAGAGCCGGTTGACGCTGGCTGATGGTGACCAGATCGAACTCGAGGTACAACGCTCGCCCACCGAATGGAATGGACAATCGATGGAATTGATATCGCTTCGTGATATCAGCCGTCGCAAACGCCAGGATGAACAGTTGCGCCTACTGAAGCGAGGCCTTGAAGTGAGCATCGACGGCGTCGTCATTGTTGATGCGATGCAGCCGGACATGCCGATCATCTATGCCAATGCAGCTTTCAGTACGCTTACCGGTTATGCCGAGGAGGAGATCCTTGGGCGCAATTGCCGTTTCCTGCAGGGCGACGACCTGCAGCAGCCAGCCCTAAACGAAGTCCGTAGTGCGATTGGCGGGCTGCGAGACGTACAGGTAGTGCTGCGCAATTATCGCAAGGACGGCAGCATGTTCTGGAATGAGCTCTATGTGGCGCCGGTGCCGGATGACAACGGCGTTGTCACGCATTTCATCGGTGTGCAGAACGACCTGACCGAACAAAAGACCTACGAGCAAGAGCTGGCACACAGTGCAAGTCATGATCGTCTGACCGGCCTGGTCAGTCGTCAGATTCTGGAAGACCGACTGCGCCAGAGCGGAGAAATGGTTCAGCGTTACAAACGCAAGATGGCAGTCCTTTTTGTCGATCTGGACAGCTTCAAGCCGATCAACGATTCGCTGGGTCACACTACGGGTGATCAGGTACTGATTCAGGTGGCGCGCAGGCTTGAATCGGCTGTGCGCCCCGGTGATACCGTTGCGCGCATGGGTGGTGACGAGTTCATAGTGTTGCTCCCTGATCTGGCCCATGCGGAAGATGTGATTATTGTTGTTGATCGAATCATGGACCAGATAGCCAGGCCCTTTGATGTCGATGGAGTGCCCCTGCAACTGACGTGCAGCATCGGCATCACGCTGTCTGGCGACAAGGTCAATGACGATCCTCTGCAGCTGATACAGCAAGCCGATCTGGCCATGTACAAGGCTAAACAACACGGCAGAAACGACTATCAGTGGTACACCGACGATCTGACGCAACGGGTGCATGAGCGTCTGATCCTTCGGGGAGACCTGCAGCAGGCCATCGAATTGGGCCAGTTCGAGCTGTATTACCAGCCACAGGTGGCTGTGCACAATGGCCAGATGTGTGGATTCGAAGCCTTGCTGCGCTGGAATCACCCCGAGCGGGGCATGATTTCGCCAAGCATTTTCATCCCTATGGCTGAAGCGACAGGCCAGATAATTGCCCTCAGCGAGTGGGTATTCAAACGGGCCTGCCGGGATGCGGTGATGCTGTGCACAAAGCTGACGGAGGGCGCTGCCGTTGCTATAAATGTGTCTCCGCTGCACTTTCAACGCAGCAGCTTCGTTGCCTTTATCCAGCGCATGCTGGATGACAGCGGGCTGGACCCTCAGTGCCTTGAGTTGGAGGTTACCGAAGGCCTGCTGTTAAACAATATCGAGGATGCCATCGACACCCTCCAGGAGCTCAAGGACAAGGGCATCAAGATTGCAATTGATGATTTTGGCACCGGTTTTTCCAGTCTCAACTATCTCAAACGCCTGCCAATCGACAAGGTGAAGATCGACAAGGCGTTTATTGATGACGTAAACGAAGACGGCAGGGACGCAGCGATAGTGCAGTCCATCATCAGTCTCGCGCACAACCTGCAGCTTACAGTGATCGCAGAGGGCGTGGAGACTGATGAACAGCTGGCTTTCCTGGCCAAACACGATTGTGACGAGATACAGGGTTATCTGTTTGCCAGGCCTATGCCCTTCGGTGACCTGATTCGATGGATCAGTCAGTGGCGGCAGAGGCCAGAGGGCCGGCTTTAGGCCTGGACGATCTAGACGGCCAGGTTATCCGTGCTCAGGCGCTGATTGTCAGCAGCTTCGCGCTTTTAGGGATTATTTCCGATTCTGGGAGCGTTTCTCCAGCGAGCAATGTTGATGCGGTTGATGCGCTAACCACCTCTCCGATTACCAGTACCGCGGGACTTTGGAGATTGAAAACCTCAGCCTGTGCGCACAACTGATCGAGAGTGCACACATGCTGACGCTGGTCAGGCAAACTGGCCCGCTCGATCATCGCTACCGGTGTTGAGGCTGGCAGTCCGCCAGACAGCAAGCCATGCTGGATATGTGGCAGCCTGGCAACGCCCATATAAACCACCAGTGTGGTGCCGCCCTGGGCCAGCCCTTGCCAGTTCAGATCGCTGTCATCACGCGTATGAGCAGTCACCAGGGTGACGCCACGGCTCAAGCCCCGCAGCGTCAAGGGGATACCGCACTGGGTCGCGCCCGCCAGTCCGGCGGTGATGCCATTGACCGTTTCTGATGTTATACCGCGTGCGGCCAGCCATTGTGCCTCTTCCCCCGCACGGCCGAATATGCACGGATCACCGCCTTTCAGCCGCACCAGGCGCTTACCCTGGCGGGCATAACGCAACATCAGCCGGTTGATGAATGCCTGAGGTGTGGAGCGACATCCGCCACGCTTGCCCACACGAATGATCCGGGCCTGAGGGCAGTGCTCGAGTATGGCCGGGTTGACCAGATCATCGACCATGACTACTTCAGCCCGGGACAGAATTCGGGCTGCCTTTAGCGTCAGCAATTCAGGGTCCCCGGGACCAGCACCCACGAGGTGGATTAAAGGCGCTGTGTGGTTCTGTAATGTGGTCATGGCGTCTTCTCTTCGCAGAACAGATTGTCTGGATAAAGGTTCATATGGTTGATGCCGGCGCGTTGGGTGCGGGTAACAACCTGCGGATCTCCGGCAGGCAGGAGCCACATTCAGTCCCGCAGCCGAGCTCGGCTTTGAGGCTGTCGAGGTTCATGCCACTGTTGATAGCTGCCTGAATACGGCTGTGGCTGACGTTAACGCAGTTGCAGATGATCTTTTCCACCGAAGCGGCAGTAGCGCCCGGGGGCGCGCTCAGCGGCGCAAGCAACCAGCGCTGCAGATTCTCGGTTGACTCACCGTTTCGCCACAGGTTGATCAGCCAGTCACGGGCCTTGGTTTCGCCGCACAGGCGAACCGCTCGAATACGGCTTCCCTCGATCTTGATACGTTTGCTCACAGCCAGGTGGGGGTCGTCATAAGCCAATACCGGTACCTGATCGAGCCCGAGTAGAAGGTCCACCTCCGCCAGCCACTCGGTGTTGCGGGGCTGTTCATTGGCGGCCCGGATCAGCAGGGCTGGCTCCTCGCGTCCGGCCAGACTGAAGCTGGCGTAGGCCAGGTCTTCGAACAGGTCACGCAAAGCACTGAAGCGTGCCTGAATGTCGCCTTCCACCAGTATGAACACGTCCCAGGGGAGTGATACCGGTTCGATCCGAATCGCAGCCTGTTTGAGTTCAGGTTGGCCGGACATCGGATCAAAGGCTGGCTGGGTGAGCACATTGACCCCACCGCCACGCAGAAAGCGATCGCCCCAGTGCATGGGAATATAGGCCTGACCAGCCTGAAGCTGTTCATCTGCGACCACGGGTAAAACCAGTTTGCCTCTGCGGCTGGTAACACGCACCAGTTGCCCGTCATGCAGTTCCAGTCGATCGATGTCCGCAGGATTCAGACTGATCTGTGCTTGATCAACATGGCCGAAAAGTTGCGCGGCGGTGCCAGTGCGGCTCATGCCGTGCCATTGGTCGCGTAGGCGGCCGGTATTGAGGATCAACGGGTAATCTGTGCTCTGTTGTTCCTTCACTGTCTTGTAAGTATCGGCAATAAATCGAGCGCGGCCGTCGATAGTCGGGAATAGCTTGTCGGCGTAAAGCCGTGCGGTACCTCGCTCTGCACCGGGTAGAAAAGGCCACTGCTGGGGGCCAAGGGCATCGAGAAGCTGATAACTGAGCCCGCTGTAATCCAGATCGCGCTTGGCAGTCAGGCCGCGAAACTCATCAAACAGAGTCTGTGGCTGATGGAAGCCAAACACGCTTGGTTGATCTGGCTTTAGCTGTTTTTCCAGTCGCTGTGCAAAGTCGCAAGCAATGGCCCAGTCTGCACGTGCCTCACCCGGCGCGGGAATCGCGGATCGTACCCGGCTGACTCGTCTCTCGGAGTTGGTCACAGTGCCATTCTTCTCGCCCCAACTGCTGGCAGGCAGGAGCAGGTCGGCAAACTGGCAGGTCTCGGTAGTGGCAAAAGCCTCCTGCACAACCACGAAGGGGCAGAGCGCCAGTGCCTCGCGGATCAGAGTCTGGTCTGGCATTGATTGCGCCGGATTGGTACAGGCGATCCATAGCGCTTTGATCTTGCCCCGACGCACCGCCTCGAAGAGCTCGATAGCGCTCAGCCCGGGGGAGTCGGGTAAGGCCTCAATGCCCCAGTAGTCGGCAACCTCCGCACGGTCCTTGGCGTTGGTCGCATCACGATGGCCGGGAAGTAGATTCGACAGGCTTCCGGTTTCACGCCCGCCCATTGCATTTGGCTGGCCGGTTAGCGAAAAAGGTCCGCTCCCGGGCTTGCCTATCTTGCCTGTGGCCAGGTGCAGGTTAATCAATGCGCTGTTCTTGGCGCTGCCGGCGCTTGATTGATTCATGCCCATGCACCACAGGGACAGAAAGCTGGGTGCCGTACCGATCATCTGCGCTACTTGACGCAAGGCTTCCGGGTCGATTCCGCAAATACCCGCAACGTGCTCCGGCGTGTATTCGCCAACCAGTGACTGCAGGGCATCGAACCCGCCGGTATGTGTCTGGATAAAGGTTTCATCTATCCAGTCTTGCTGGATGAGCAGGTTCAGGATCCCATGTAGCAGGGCCACGTCGGTGCCAGGCTGAATGCCTAGGTGCACGTCGGCCAGCTCGCAGGTAGCCGTGCGCCGCGGATCCACAACAATAATGCGTTTTGCCGGATCCAGGCTTTTTGCCTGCTCCAGCCGGCGGAAAAGCACTGGGTGCGCATAGGCCATATTGCTGCCAATGATCAGCAGACAGTCGCTCTGCTCGATGTCTTCATAGGAGCAGGGCGGTGAGTCGGCGCCAAGGCTTTGCTTGTAGCCCACCACCGCACTGGACATGCAAAGACGCGAATTACTGTCGATGTTGTTGGTGCCCACCACTGCACGGGCCAGCTTGTTAAACGCGTAGTAGTCTTCGGTGAGAAGCTGGCCCGAGATATAGAAAGCGACGCTGTCGGGGCCGAAGTCAGTAATCGTCTGGCCGAAAACCCGGGCGGCATGCTGCATGGCGGTATCCCAGTCGGTGCGGCTGCGCGCCATGCCCTTGCCCAGGCGCAGTTCCGGATAAAGGGCCCGTGCGGCCGGGTCGCCGGTTTTGTGCAGTGTTGATCCTTTGCTGCATAGTCGTCCGTAATTGGCGGGATGGGCGGGATCGCCGGTGACGCCATGAATGGTGTCTGCGTCATGCTCGATCAGCACGCCGCAACCGACGCCACAGTAGCAGCAGGTAGACGCTGTTGTGCGGCGCATCAGGCGGCAATCCCTACTTCAGACGGTGTGGCTTGGGAATTGGTATCACTGATGATGTTATGACAGACCGTTTTACCGAACATCAGAGCGTCACGAATCTTTCTGATGTTCCTGCGCTCCTTTATTAACTCAAGGTACCAGGTCGCATCAGCGGTATCTCCGAACAGGCAGGCGCCGATCAGAATGTCATCCTGGATGACCAGTTTCCGGTAACTGCCGGTGAGCTGGTCTGAAAGCGTGATGGCTTCGCAATTCTCACTTGCGCCGAAATCCCCCGTCGAGAACAGATCGATACCGGTAACCTTGAGTTTGGTGGCGGTGACCGAGCCCTGATAACGACCGTAGCCCAGCATCGCCAGATGGTTGGCACAGACCCGGGCCTGTTCGAACAAAGGCGCGACCAGTCCATAGGCAATGCCCCGGTGATTGGCGCATTCGCCGATAGCGTAAATTTTTGGATCGTAGGTCTGCATTGTGTCGCTGACCAGAATCCCCCGTTCACAGGCCAGTCCTGCGCTTTGCGCGAGTTCTGTGCGGGGGCGCACACCAGCGGCCATCACCACCAGATCGGCGCGTATTTCGCTGCCATCCTTGAAACGAACCGCAGCAACCCGGCCCTTACCGTCATCGATCAGCTCGCTGGTAAATTGCGGCAGGAGGAAGCGGATACCGCGTTGTTCCAGACTGCTCTGCAGCAGCTGCGCGGCGGTCAGATCCAGCTGACGGTCGAGCAGGCCTTTACCGATGTGCACCACAGTGACGTTCATCCCGCGCATGTTCAAACCGTTTGCCGCTTCCAGGCCGAGCAGTCCGCCACCGATGACTACCGCATGGGAGCGGGTTCTGGCAGTGCCCACCATCATCCGCGTGTCGGCAATGTCGCGATAGCCGATCACGCCAGCAAGATCGTTGCCTGGAATGGGTGGCATGAATGGGTTGGAGCCGGTTGCGAGTAGCAACCGGTCATAACCGGCTTCGGTGCCATCGTCCGCGGTCACCAGACGGCGCCGGCGATCGATGTTTACCACGCGTCTGCCTGTGTGCAGGGTCACGCCATTGTCTCGATACCAGTCCAGGTCGTTGAGAATGATGTCTTCGAAGCTCTGCTCTCCGGCTAGTACTGGTGAAAGCATGATGCGGTTGTAATTCGGATGTGGCTCGGCGCCGAATACAGTGATGTCGTACATGTCTGGCGCCAATTTGATCAGCTCTTCCAGGGTACGTACCCCGGCCATGCCGTTACCTACCATTACCAATTTGAGTTTCTGCATTCTCTGCCCCTTTTCGTGAGCGCAAAACAAAAAGGCGTCCCACCGCGCTATGCGGTAGGACGCCTTTGTCCGGTCCCCGATCGGTCGGGTAGCAGGCTGTCGCCGTTGACAGCTGCTGTATGTGAGTGGTGCCGGTACTTCGCAAAGCACCTTTGAGTGTACATATGCACAGGCTATGCCATCAGGCTTTAGACCATAAATCAAAGGCTTATGTGATTTGGAATAGCTGTTTTGCACTTGATTGTGGCGCTGCGCACTGGGCCGGTGCGCTGGTGACGCATGGGTGGTGTCAGGGAATGGCAATGGTCGTTTTCAGTAAAGCATCACCCCCAATAGCGCCAGATTCATGATCAGGGCGCCGATGGCGATTGCGCGCCATACCAGCAACGGCTCGCGTTCAAGCAGCGGCATGTGCTCGGTCTGCACGCTGTGGCGATCTCCCTGCTCCAATGCCAGCAACCACTGCTCGGCAGTTTCGTAGCGTCTGTGCGGATCGGGTTCAACGGCTTTGAGCAGGCATGCATCCAGCCAGGTGGGGAGATCATGCCGGTAGCGGCTTGGTGGGGTGGGTCGGGTAAACCGTGGGTGCTGGAATGCTTCGATCTCACCATAGGGGTAATGGCCGGTGATCAGGTAATAAAGGGTTACCCCGGTACTGTAGATATCCTGTTGCGGGCTGGGTTCGGCACCGCTGAATAGCTCAGGGGCGATGTAGCTGGGCGTGCCCGGGGGCTGGTGATTGGGCTCCCAGGTAGAAAGCCCGGGGCAGAACGCCATGCCATAATCCAGCAGTCGTAACACTCCATCTTCGCCACGGTGCAGGTTGTCGGGTTTGATATCGCGGTGCAGCAGATTGCGGCGGTGCATCATACCAACGGCGCGCACCAGCTCGGGGGCGAGTGTCTGTATCTGAGCCAGACTGAGCAGACCTTGCTCGCGCTTTTGCCTCTCCAGCGTTTTGCCAGGGTAGTCGCGCATCACGTAATACAGATGACGCCTGCCGGGCAGCGGATGCAGTTCTGGTACCTGTTGGGCTGCGCAGCGCCGCATGAACCATTCCTCCAGCACCAGATCGCGGTGGGCGCAGTTGTTGTCATGATGCTGTGCGGGCAGGGTTTTCAACAGCCAGCTCTGTTGTTGCGGATCTTTCACCCGATACACTATCGATTGGCGAGATTCTGCGAGTACCGCCTCAATATGCCAACTTTCAAACTGCTGTCCCGACCTGAGCCTGGGCGGCAGCGCGCGTTCGTTCAGTGGCACCAATGCGTCTGCCAGGCTGGTCTGCGGCAACTCCTCGATGCAAACCAGCAGGGCACTGGCGTTGTCCTGGCTACCGGCATCGTGGGCCAGTTGTATCAGCTGGCTGCAAGCCGTGGCCGGGTCTTCGTTGGCCATCATGCAGCGACCAATGCACGTATCGTCACTGGTCGACCAGACGCCGTCACTGACCACCAGCAAACGATCACCAGCACGCAACTCGCCCTCCAGATAATCCATCACCAGGTGCTCGTCCAGGCCAAGCGCTCGTTTGAGCACGTGCTGCATGCCAGGCTGTTCCCACACATGGTCGCTGGTCAGGCGTCGCAATTGGCCGTTACGAAGCAGATAGGCTCGGCAGTCACCTATGTGTGCAATGGTGTAGCGTTGGCCCCTCAATACCAGGGCGGTCAGGGTAGTCAGTAGCGGCTGCCCGCCACCGTTGGCCCGCAGCCATCGGTTGTGGGCTTTCAATAGCCGCTCCAGCGCCTGGGTTACCGACCAGGTTTCCGGGGTGGAGTAATAATCAAGCGCCAACGCCTGCAATGTGGCACGGGCCGCCAGACCCCCGTCCGGGCACTGGCTGACACCATCGGCAACAGCCATCAGGTGCCCCTTGCTGACCGCAAGGTGGGGCGCCGGCGTGACTATGCGAATAGCATCCTGGTTTTCCTGACGAGGCCCGGTGGCGCTGGATTCGCCGACACGCAACTGCAGGGTCATTGTTTATATCCGTGCCGTGGTCATGGCCGAAGATCCCCAGGTGGTCCGCCAGCGGCGCTTTACACCCACCAGCCCGAGCAGGGCAAGCAGACCCAGTGCGGCGAACATCCATAGCCCCAGTTGATAGTCTCCCGTGTGCTGTTTGATCGTGCCCAGGCCTGCGGCCAATACAAAGCCGCCAACACCACCTGCCATACCGATAAGACCGGTCATCACACCGATTTCGCGGTGGAAGCGCTGTGGCACCAGCTGGAATACCGCGCCGTTTCCTGCTCCCAGGCCCAGCATTGCAGTGACAAAAAGCGCTAGTGCGGCGACCGAACTGGATAAATTGAAACCCACCAGTGCGATGCACACTGAGGCTGTCCCGTACATACACAGTAGTGATCGAATACCGCCGATCCGATCCGCCAGTGCGCCACCAAGCGGACGCATCAGGCTGCCGGCCATGACGCAGGCAGCGGTGTAATAACCGGCAATCACCGGATTGAGCCCGTACTGGTCACTGAAATAACCGGGCAGCGCGCTGGCCAATCCAATAAAGCCGCCAAAGGTAATGCTGTAGAAAAACATGAACCACCAGCTGTCCTTGTCGTTCAGCGCGATCAGATAATCGCTGCCTGTTTTGGGCTTGGGGCGGTCAGGTGCGTTTTTTGCGATCAGTGTGAAGATAATCAGCGTCGCGACCAATGGAATTAGTGCCAGACCGAATACATTCTGCCAGCCGAACAGGTAAGCAAGCCCCGGCGCGAAAAGCGCCGCCAGCACCGTGCCGGAATTGCCCGCGCCGGCGATTCCCAGAGCCTTGCCTTGATGCTCTGGCGGATACCACTGGGAAGCCAGGGGCAAAGCCACGGCAAATGCAGCGCCGGCGAAGCCCAGACCCAGGCCCAGCAGCAGCGTGTCGTGGTAACTGTCTACCCCGATCAGCCATGCTGCACTGAGGCTTACGATCACCACTAGCTGACCAATTATGCCCGCGCTCTTGGGTGACATGCGGTCTGCGAGAAAGCCCATCAGTAGTCGCAGCAGGGCGCCAGCCAGAATGGGTGTTGCGACCATCATGCCCCGTTCCTGTGCAGTCAGGCTCAGATCTGTCGCGATTTGCACAGCGAGAGGGCCCAGTAGATACCAGACCATGAAGCTGAGATCGAAATAGAGAAATGCCGCAAACAGGGTGGGGGTATGGCCGGCCTTCCAGAAACTGTTGTTCATCGATTAGTCCTCAATGTGTGCGCTGATCGCTATTTCAGGGCGCTTGCCCAGTGTCAGTAGGCAAAAAAAAACGCCATCCCCATTCCAGAACCGGGGTTCTGAACGGAGATGACGTCGTTGTCTTGGGGCAACCGCCATTGGCTACCTGCGTGATATGAAGCAGGATGCATGCCAGTTGGGTTAAAAGTTCAATTGCCGAGCATTTCGCTCATCGCTATGATCTGCTCGGCTACCTGACAAAGCTTCTGCTGACGGCTCATGGCCTGGCGGCGCATCAGGGTGTGAGCTTCTGCCTCGTCGCAGTTTTTCATCTTCATGAGCAGGCCCTTGGCCTTTTCGATGCGTTTGCGTTCATTGAGTTGTCGTTCGCGCTCCTGCAATTCCGTGCGCAGCCTCTGATCGGTCTCGAATCGGGCCATCGCCACGTCGAGAATTGCGCGCAGTCGCGTGCTCTGAATGCCCTCGACAATATAAGCGCTGACCCCGGACTGAATAGCCATACGCATCACGCCCTGGTCGTGCTCATCGGTGAACATCACGATAGGACGGGGCAGATCGCGTGTCACCATACAAACCTGTTCCATTACGTCGCGTCCTGGTGAGTCACAATCGATCAACACCACGTCGGGCTTGCACTCCTGGACCCGGGCGGGCAAATCCACCGAGAGTCCGGACTCATCGAGTACTTCAAACCCAGCCTCACTGAGCGAGTCGCGCAAGCGACCCAGTTTTCGGGCCGTGTCGTCGATAAGCAAAATGCGCATCATGCGCCGCTGTCTCCGGAATATGGATAGTGGCTCACCGTATACCCTCCAGGCAGCCAGTTGTGTTGCGCGCATGCAGAGCAAAGCTTGCCGCATATTCGGCCGGCTTGGAGCCGTCCCAAGCTACGTCGTCCAGCAAAGTGCTGCTGCGCATATCGTCATCGGGCACTTCGATACCCAGAAGACTGGCGGCTTCACGATAGATCTTCAGTTGCTGTACCTGGGATGCCACAGCCAGATAATCGGGATCTTCGCGCAGCAGGCCCCAGCGACGGAACTGAGTCATGAACCACATGCCGTCCGACAGGTAAGGCATATTCACCTGTCCGCCGTTATGAAAGCGCAGCGGATGGCTATCCTGCCAGGTGTGACCGTTACCGTCAGCGTATTGACCGAGCATTCTCGGAAGCAGTGTATCCGCCGGTATGTTCAGGTAGTCCGGACTGCTGATCAGCTGTGCTGTACTGCGCCGGTTCTCGTCACTCTGGTCGATGAAGCGGCTTGCATCCAGAACCGCCATCACCAGAGCTCTTGCGGTATTAGGGTACTGATCGACAAATTCGGCAGTAGTGGTGAGGGCTTTTTCCGGGTGATCAGGCCAGATCGACTGGCTGGTCGCCAGCGTAAATCCCTGATTCTCTTCGATGGCATGCGCACCCCAAGGTTCACCGGCGCAGAATCCGTCAATGCGGGAGGCCTGCAGGTGTTGCACCATTAGTGAGGGGGGGACTACCAGCGACTCGACATCCCGCAGGGGGTGTATTCCCTTGGCTGCCAGCCAGTAGTAAAGCCACATGGCATGGGTGCCAGTCGGGTAAGTCTGCGCAAAGCGCAGGCGCGCACTGCCATGGTGCACTTTGGACGCCAGTGCGTCAGCATCGGTCACTCCGCAGCGCTGCATCTGCGCTGAAAGATTGATGCTTTGGCCGTTCTGATTTAGCCCCATGAGTATCGACATGGGTGTACATTGCGCGCCCAACCCAAGGTGTACGTCATATACCAGGCCATAAGGGCTCTGGGCAGCGTCGAGCTCGCCGCACAGAATCCGGTCGCGCAGTACTGACCATGATGCCTGTCGCTGCAACTCCAGTGTCAGGCCGTAAGGTTGGCCAAACCCCTGGGTGGCGGCGACTATCAACGATGCCGAGTCGGTGAGCGGCAGATAGCCGATATTCAGCAGACCCTTTTCCGGGCCGTCGCTGCCAGCCACCCAGGCCAGAGCGTCGGCTCGTGGACCACTGCTGTCTTGCATGATTGTTCTCCAGATCAAAGCCGGGACAAACAAAAACGCCGTGCTCAGGATCGATTGGTTCGATCCGGATCACGACGCCGTTGTCGCTTGATGCCAGCCCACTAAGGGCGTTTTCAAGCAAAAAAGCAATTTTTATGCCAGCAAGGATCGTTTAACGCACCACCATCACCGAGCGTTTGGACTGCTGTACCACACGCGTTGCGTTGGTACCGAGAATATAATCCTCGGCACGCTTGCGCTTGTGCGAGGCCATTACGATCAGATCAACCTTGAGTTGCTTGGCGACCCGCAGAATGGCTTCGTAGGTTTTGCCGTCGGTGACAATGCGTTGCACCTGAACTTCCTGTGGAATCTTTTCCAGAACGAACTCTTTCAGTCGCTGAGAAACCGCTTGCTCTGCCTTTTCGGTATATTCACGGGGGAAAAACCCACCCACCAGCGGTAACCCAAAATCCGGGATCACCGTCACGATATGCAGCGAGGCGCCGTAATCGCGGCATAGTTGCAAGGCGGTAGGTAAGGCTTTGATCCAGGAGCCATCATGGTTGAGATCTATGGGTAGCAGGATTTTCTTGTACATGGCTGGCCTCCTCAGGCGTGGACCGGTTGATCAGGTTGCCTGCGTCGCCATTGCAGACCGATGATCAGCATGAAAAGCACTAAGGCCGGAATCCACATCCATTCCTTGGCCACTCGGTCAACCGGCGCGAGAATCTCGGTTATTTCCTGGTCGAAATCAAACCCCAGATCCGCAGCAAGACTGCCATAGGTAACCATATCGACTATTGTTCGGTCGCCATCCTGTATGAGGGTGAGCCCCAGCTCATCCAGTCGCTCCTGGCCTGTCTCGCCGTCAGGAACGGGCACCAGCAGATAGAATTGCCGCGGCGTGCCTATATCGTCCAGACCCTCGATCTGCATCCGCAGATTGCTGCCCTCATCTACCCGGTTCAGAGCCTGGGCAATTTCTGCGGGCGGTATCGACTGATAGGGGTCGTGGACGATATCCATCCAGAAGCCCGGACGAAAGAGCGTGAAGGCCACCAGAAGCAGCAGAATGTTTTCGTACCAGCGGTTGCGCACGATCATGAAGCCCTGGGTGCCGGCCGCGAATATAAGCATGGCCACAGTAGCGACGACAAAGATCAATAAGCCTTTCCACAATCCGACATCGATCAACAACAGATCAGTATTGAAGATGAACAGGAAGGGCAGGGCGGCGGTACGCAAGCTGTAATAGAACGCCTGAAAGCCGGTGCGAATCGGGTCGCCGTTGGACACCGCAGCTGCCGCAAAGGAAGCCAGACCAACAGGTGGTGTCACATCAGCCATTATTCCGAAGTAGAACACGAACAGGTGAACCGCGATCAGCGGGACTATCAGACCGTTCTGTTGGCCCAGCGTCACGATTACCGGTGCCAGTAGTGCGGACACCACGATGTAGTTCGCCGTAGTGGGTAGCCCCATGCCCAGTATCAGACTCAAGACCGCAGTGAGCATCAGCATCAGCATCAGATTGCCCATCGACATGATCTCGACCAGGTCGGCGAGCACCAGCCCAACGCCTGTCTGCGCAACGGCGCCAACGATAATGCCTGCCGTGGCGGTGGCGATACCGATACCGATCATGTTGCGCGCACCTGACACCAATCCCTGCCACAGATCATCAAGTCCGTGATGCAGGTCATTGGCCAGCTTGCTCTGACCGCGGAACATGGCAATCAAGGGTCGCTGGGTGAGAATGATCACGATCATCAACACTGTCGCCCAGAAAGCGGAAAGACCGGGGGAGAGTCGCTCAACCATCAGGCACCAGACCAGCACGATCACCGGAAGAATAAAGTGCAGGCCGGACATGACCGTAGGGCGGGTCTGCGGGAGCTTGACCACGGGTGAGTTGGGATCGTCCAGTTCCAGTTCGGGGTACTGCGATCCGACTTTCAACAGCCCAATGTAAACCACCAACAATGCGGCACCTATTACCCAGCCGGCGCTCTCGCCCAACAGGGGTTTGAGCCAGCCCAAGCCGTAATACACGGCAAATGACAATGCCATGAGCAAGATGAGGCCGGTCAGAAAACCGATCATCTTGCGTACCAGCGGACGTGGCGGATTACTGCTTTCCAGGCCCTGCATGCCGGCTTTCATTGCTTCCAGGTGAACGATATAAACCAGGGCTATGTAGGAAATCAATGCAGGTAGAAACGCGTGTTTGATTACCTCGACGTAGGAAATACCCACGTACTCGACCATCAGAAACGCCGCTGCGCCCATGACGGGTGGCATGATCTGACCGTTTACGGAAGAGGCCACTTCAACGGCCCCGGCTTTTTCCGAGGAGAAACCGACTCGTTTCATCATGGGTATGGTGAAGGTGCCCGTTGTAACGACGTTGGCAATCGAGGAGCCGGAGATCAGGCCTGTCATGGCGGAGGCGACTACGGCTGCCTTGGCAGGCCCGCCCTTGTAGTGGCCGAGCAGGGAGAAGGCCACCTTGATGAAGTAGTTGCCTGCGCCAGCCTTGTCGAGCAATGCACCAAAGAGCACAAAAAGGAACACAAAGCTGGTCGATACACCAAGGGCAATGCCGAACACCCCCTGGGTGGTTAGCCATTGGTGGTTGGCCAGTGCATCGACACTCACCCCGCGGTGGGCGAGGATGCCCGGCATATATGGACCACCAACGGAGTAGACGATGAATACCAGGGCCACAATCATCAGCGGCGGGCCCAGGGCGCGGCGGGTAGCTTCCAGCAGAAGGACCAGGCCGATAAGCGCAACGACCACGTCAATCGTTGTCGGGTTGCCCGGTCTGGTGGAAAGCTGGGTATAGAAAATATAGATGTACGCTGCGCAGAAGGAGGCTGCAAAGGCCAGGATCCAGTCTGGTATGGGTACGCGATCGCGTGGCGAATGTTTTAACGCCGGGAAGGACAGAAATCCGAGAAAAACGGCAAAGGCCAAATGAATGGAGCGGGCCTCTGTGCTGTTGAATACGCCAAAGCCGACGATAAAGGGCAATGGAGAGGCAATCCAGAGCTGAAAAAGGGACCAGGCCGCGGCTACGGAAACAATCAGTTTGCCAGGGAATCCTTTGGGCTTGCGGGCACCGGTATCACTGGTGGCGACCAGCTCCTCAAGCTCACTGCTGAGATTGTCGCGCTTGGTAGTTTGTTCGCTCATGATCGTCCTTGCTGTTCGTTTTACTTCTTCTAAGAGGAACAGGCTTGGCCGCCGGATGTATGACCGGCGGCCAATACATCATTACATCCAGCCGCGTTCCTTGTAGTAACGCACGGCTCCCTCATGCAGGGGAATGGATAGGCCTTCCTTGATCATTTCCTCTTCCTTCAATGTGGCGAAGGCAGGGTGCAGTCGCTTGAAGCGATCAAAGTTTTCGAATACAGCCTTGACCGTGTGATACACCATGTCGTCAGGCACCTTGCTTGACGTCACCAGCGTGGCGCGTACGCCAAAGGTCTGCACATCATCCTCATTGCCGCGGTAGATGCCGCCGGGTATCGTGGCCTTGGCATAGTAGGGGCGTTCTTCGATCAGTTCGTCGATCTCATCACCTGTGACTGACACAATCACCGAGTCGACCGTGGTGGTTGCTTCCTGAATCGAGCCATTGGGGTGCCCGGCAACATAGACCATCGCATCAATGTTGTTATCGCCCAGCGCTGCGGCCTGCTCTGCTGCGTCCAGCTCGGAAACCAGGGCGAAATCATCACGTGTCCAGTCGAGTGCTTCCATCACGACTTCCATGGTGTCACGCTGACCGGAGCCGGGGTTGCCCAGATTGACTCGCTTGCCCTTCAGATCCTTGACGTTCTTGATGTTGGCGTCTTGACGGGCAACGACCGTCAGCGGCTCACCATGCAGAGCAAACATGGCACGCATTTCTTCATAGGCGCCCGCTTCCTCAAAGCCTTCCACGCCGGCGTAAGCCTTGTATTGCACGTCTGACTGCACTACACCCATCTGCATGTCGTTATTGCGGATTGCGTTGACGTTGGCAACGGAGCCACCGCTAGATGGAGCGTTGCAGCGAATGCCATGTTCATTGGCATTGCGGTTTATCAGGCGGCACACCGACTGGCCCACAACGTAATAGACGCCAGTCTGGCCGCCGGTACCGATGGTGAGAAATTTCTCCTGGGCTATCGCAGGTGCTGAGGATATTGCAGCAAGGCCAATGGCCGCTGAAAACAGCAGTGTAAGGGATTGTCGCTTCATGAGAGGGTAGCTCCTTCTTTTGGTTTTTTATCGCCGGCAGCCGCGTTAGGCGGCGCCGATATCACGTTGCGGCTGGGCCGGGTGGCCCATCCAACAGCGTTAACGGATACGATTGTTGAAGTGTAGCGGACTGTTGCGCATCTATCTGAAAATAGCGCCCGCTGGTACGGCGGGCAAGTTATTGATTCGGATAGATGTGTAGAGTTGTGAATCAGTCGAGTGGCCAGCCGCCCATTTCGCGCCACCGATTGACGACGCTGCAGAACAGCTCGGCGGTTTTTTCGGTGTCATAGCGTGCGGAATGAGCCTCGCGGCCATCGAACTCGATGTCGGCGGCGGAACAGGCCTTGGCCAGCACCGTCTGGCCGAACGCCAGGCCGCCCAGCGTGGCGGTGTCAAAGCAGGAAAACGGGTGAAAGGGATTGCGCTTTATCTGCGTGCGCTCAACAGCGGCATTGAGAAACCCCAGGTCGAAGAATGCATTGTGCCCAACCAGCACCGCACGATTACAGCCGGCGGATTTGACCGCTTTGCGCACGTGTTTGAAGATGTCCGTCAGGGCGTGCTCTTCGGTCACTGCCATGCGCAGGGGATGATCCAGCTTGATTCCGGTAAATTCCAGTGCGGCTGCTTCTACATTTGCTCCGGCAAAGGGCTCTACGCGAAAGAAGTGCGTATCCCCAGGGTAGATCATGCCCTCTTCATCCATCTCGACAATAGTGGCGGCAATTTCCAGCAGCGCATCGGTAGCGCTGTTGAAGCCGCCGGTCTCCACGTCTACCACCACCGGTAAAAAACCACGGAAGCGATAAGCCATTGGCGACTTGGGCCCTTTACTTGCGGGTTGCTGGTCTTCGGTGTCGAACTCAAACTCGCTCACAAGCGATCCTTAATATGGTTGGCGGTCAAGCGACGCGCCATTGCAGGGTCTCGCCAGCGCGCAGCGGAACGATAACCTGATCACCCAGGGGCAGGGTTTCAGGTGCAGTCCAGGAGTCGCGCACCAGGGTGATCCGGTCTGTATTGCGCGGCATACCGTAGAAATCAGGGCCATGCAGGCTGGCAAAACCCTCGAGCTTGTCGAGAATGCCCAGGTGGTCAAAGGTTTCGGCATACATCTCGATGGCAGCAAAGGCGGTATAGCAGCCGGCGCAACCACAGGCTGCCTCTTTGGCATGCCGGGCGTGGGGCGCGGAATCGGTTCCCAGGAAAAACTTGCTGGAACCGGAAGCCACGGCATCACACAGCGCTTGCTGATGGCGTTGGCGCTTGAGAATCGGCAGGCAGAAGAAATGCGGACGAATCCCGCCAGCCAGCATGTGGTTGCGGTTGTACTGCAGATGATGCGCAGTAATGGTGGCGGCAACGCGGCCTGATGCGCTTTGTACAAAATCCACTGCATCGGCTGTGGTTATGTGCTCGAAGACCACCTTCAGGGTCGGATAGCGTTCGACCACCCCCACCAGTTGTTGGTCGATGAAAGCCTTTTCGCGATCAAAGATATCAACGTCGGCATGGGTTACCTCACCATGAACCAGCAAAGGCATTCCCACCTCCGCCATGGCTTCCAGGGCTGGATAAATATTCTCCAGCGCAGTGACGCCTGACTGCGAGTTGGTGGTTGCGCCGGCAGGGTAGAGCTTGGCGGCGACGGCCTGACCCGCTGCCCAGGCTTCGCGGATAATCTGCGGGCTGGTCTGGTCAGTAAGGTAGAGCACCATCAGTGGAGTGAAGTTAGAGCCAGCAGGACGAGCGGACAATATGCGCGCCTTGTAGGCGTCGGCCTGTTGGCCGTCGCGCACTGGTGGTACCAGGTTTGGCATCACTATTGCTCTGGCAAATACGCGAGAGGCATCGGCTACGGTGTCAGGTAATACATCATTGTCGCGCAGATGTATGTGCCAGTCGTCCGGCCTGATCAGGGTGATGCGGTCGGTCATCAGCGGGTATTCCAGAGAATTTGAATGGGCTAATGCTACCGGAAGCGCCCCGGATTTTACACACCGACGGGGTAAAGTTTTCCGCCTTCTCGCCGATGTAACCCATTGAGAAGAGTTCATCTTTCGGAGAAACCCGTGGCTCGAGCCTGTATTGCATTACTGCTGACGGTGGCCCTGCCTGCCCATGCGCTGACATTTCAGACGCGCATGGAAGAGGTGGAATGGTCGGTCGAGGGCGACAAGTTCGAATGTCGCCTGACCCAGCCGGTCAGCGGTTATGGCGACGCCGTGTTCGTCAGGCGCGCAGGGGAGCGCCCGGTATTCGAGCTCAAGGCTTGGAACAACCTCATGCGGCCCGGTCAGGCGCAGCTCTACAATGACGCGCCCATGTGGCAGCCCCAGGCGCGGGCCCGGTTGCTGGGCTACACGGCTGTATCTGACGAGCAGGTTGCCATACGCGTTCCACAGCAGCAGGCAGGTCAGATGCTCGCGGGCCTGGCAAGTGGGTTGCACCCGACAATTCAGCGCGCTGCCTGGGCCAATGCAGTGGAGCCAGTGCGAGTGGTGGTATCCAGTATCGGTTATCAGCAGGCCTGGACTGATTTCCAGAAATGCAGCGCCGGATTGCTGCCAATGAATTTCGATCAGATTTCCAATAGTGTTGTCAGCTTTGCCAGCGGCGGGACTCACCTATCAGCCAGCGCCAAACAGCTGCTTGATACGGCGCTGGAATATCTCCAGGCCGACGAGGAAATAACCGGTATCGTGCTTGAAGGCCATTCGGACAACGTCGGTAACCGGCTCGACAATCGGGAGTTGGCTCGCCAGAGAGCTCTGGCTGTGCGCAATTACCTTGTAGAGCGCGGAGTGGCAGAAGAGCTGTTCAGCCTGCGTTTCCACGGTGATCGCTACCCGGTTGCCAGCAACCGCAGTGCTGAAGGCCGGGCGCTGAACCGTCGCGTAAACCTGAAACTCGAAAAGAGCTGATCTATCTCCCCTGTGATTCCTCCCGGCTGGGCGCTAGAATAGCGCTTTGCCCGTCGCCCCGTGCGTGGCGTTGATCAATTTTCAAGGGAGCGCGTAATGTCTGATGTGAAAAAAGTCGTCCTGGCCTATTCCGGTGGTCTGGATACCTCGGTAATTCTCAAGTGGTTGCAAGATACCCATGACTGCGAAGTCGTGACCTTCACCGCTGACCTGGGGCAGGGCGAAGAGGTCGAGCCAGCACGTGCCAAGGCCAAGGCCATGGGCGTGAAGGAGATCTACATCGACGATCTGCGCGAAGAGTTCGTGCGTGATTTCGTGTTTCCGATGTTCCGCGCCAATACCGTCTATGAAGGCGAGTACCTGCTGGGTACATCCATTGCGCGCCCGCTGATCGCCAAGCGCCTGATCGAGATCGCCAACGAGACCGGCGCCGACGCTATCTCCCATGGTGCGACCGGCAAGGGCAACGACCAGGTGCGTTTCGAACTGGGCGCCTATGCGCTCAAACCGGGCGTCAAGGTGATTGCACCCTGGCGTGAATGGGACCTGCTGTCGCGCGAGAAGCTGATGGATTACGCGGAAAAGCACGGCATACCGATCGAGCGTCACGGCAAGAAAAAGTCTCCTTACTCCATGGATGCCAACCTGCTGCACATTTCCTATGAAGGCGGCGTGTTGGAAGACACCTGGACCGAACATGAAGAAGACATGTGGAAGTGGACCAAGTCGCCAGAGAACGCTCCCGACTCCCCAACCTATATCGAGCTGACCTATCGTAAAGGTGATATCAGCGCCATCGACGGCAAGGAGATGTCTCCCGCTACCGTGCTTGCCGAACTTAACCGCATCGGCGGTGAGAACGGCATTGGCCGTCTGGATATCGTCGAGAACCGTTTTGTCGGCATGAAGTCCCGCGGCTGCTACGAAACCCCTGGCGGCACCATCATGCTCAAGGGCCACCGCGCCATCGAATCCATTACCCTGGATCGCGAAGTCGCACACCTGAAAGACAGCCTGATGCCCAAGTATGCCGAGCTGATCTATAACGGTTTCTGGTGGAGCCCCGAGCGGGTGATGATGCAGCAGATGATCGATGCATCCCAGGCCAACGTGAACGGCGTAGTCCGTCTGAAGCTGTACAAGGGCAACGTGATCGTTACCGGCCGCAAGTCTGATGATTCCCTGTTCGACGCTGCCATTGCCACATTCGAAGACGACGCTGGCGCCTACGACCAGGCCGATGCCGCAGGCTTTATCAAACTCAATGCATTGCGTATGCGTATTGCAGCGAGCAAGGGGCGTAAGCTGCTATAACCCCAGCGGCAAGCGGCAAGCGGCAAGCGGCAAGTTGTCCGGGGTGGCTTGAAGATTTTTGTCTCAGCCTGGCAGAAGTATTTGCCAGGCAGAGAAAAAGCCCCATGCTGATCAAGCTTGTAGCTTGTAGCTTGTAGCTTGTAGCTTGTAGCTTGTAGCTTGTAGCTTGTAGCTTGTAGCTTGTAGCTTGTAGCTTGCCGCTCAACCGAAGGTTGCCATCATGCGCATTCTCCATACCATGCTCCGCGTCGGTAACCTGGACGCGTCAATCGCGTTCTATACCGAGGTGCTGGGCATGACTCTTCTTCGCCGTAAGGATAACGAAGAGGGGCGTTTCACTCTGGCTTTTGTCGGTTACGGCAACGAAGCTGAAAATGCCGTACTTGAACTGACCTACAATTGGGACATCGACCACTATGATCTGGGCGATGGCTATGGCCATATCGCGATCGAGGTGCTGGATGTCTACAAGGCCTGTGAGCAGATCAAGGCAGCAGGCGGCAATGTGGTACGTGAAGCAGGACCAATGAAGCACGGCACTCGCGTATTGGCGTTTGTCGAAGATCCGGATGGATATCGGATAGAACTGTTATCAGGCCGCTCTGAGGTTTAAGCGGCTGCGGGAGGCGTGATGGTCTGGTGGCTGCTCACAGGGATTGGGGTGCTGGTCGGGCTGCTGTTTGCACGCGCCCGGCAAAAACGACGTGCTGCCAGATTACGCCTGGAGGCGCGCATGCGAGCCATCAGTCAATTGCGGTTGCTACGTGAATTGCTGGAGCAAACACAGCGGCATCGGGGTCTCTGTTTTGGTGTCATGTCGGGCGCCCATGCCCTGGAAAGTGATCGCTGGACCGTAAATGCCCACGTCACAAGGTTGCTTGAGCGTACCGAGGGTCATCGCGCGAATCTGGCCTGGCACGACTCATGGCGCCAGGTGATTCCCCTGTGGGAGCAGATAGAACAGGCGCGCCACGCGGGAGACCCGCTCAAGGTGTTGCAACTGCACCACGATCTGACCAGCCTGATACTTGCCACAATTGAAGCCCTGGGCCATCGCCATGACCTCATATGCCTCGGCGGTTTGGCGCCGCAACCCGAAGGGCTCTGGCTTGACCTGTTAAAGAATGCCGAATTGCTTGGCAAGACCAGAGCGGTGGGCACGGGCATCGCCGCACGTCGGCACAATAATGAGGTGCAGCACCAGGAGCTCGAGCGCCTTTGCCAGCTTGTCCACCAACAGCTGTATCTGGCACCTGCCAAATTGAGCGTTGAGCCTACTCTGCGAGATGCCCTGGCTAAACCAGTGCGCGAGGCAGAAGACAGGGTCGATGAACTACTCCAGGCTATAGACGTTCTGTTGCGTGATCCTTCTCATCGCGCCTTGCGTGCCAGAGAGTTTTTCAATATCGCCACACAGGCCGTCAGCGCCTACTACATGCTCGCTGATCTGCTGCTTGAGCACTTGCGCCTCGACACCGAGCGGGCTCTCAGGCAGGGCTGACACCACGAATCCGTGCGGCCATATCGGCGGCATACAGGTCAGTCATGCCGGCAATGAAGTCGATTACCCGCAGGTAACTGCGATACAGATCCCAGTCAGGTTTGGGCACATTGTTGCCCATCAGGTCGAGAATCCGCTGGTGTTTGAAACTCAGATTCTGGCCTGCATGCTGCTCGTTGACCGCACCGCAGAAAGCGTCCAGTAGAGTCTCAAGCGTGCTGTAGGCGCCGATCTCATGCAGGGTCTTGCGCTTGTCCTGGAATATTCTTTCGCGGGCCATGTTCTTGGCTTCGAGCACGCAGCGCCGAGCATTGGGGTGCATATGCTCGACAAGGTCGCCTTTCAAGGTGCCAGCCAGCAATGCCGTCTGTTGATTGATGAAAGCCTCCGCCGCAGCGTTGACCAGATGCTCGATCGCCTTTCCGCGCAGAATAGCCAGACGCCGGCGGGTGGAGTCCTTTGCGCCGAGCTGGCGATAGGTTTCCGGGAGGTCATCGCCAACCAACTGCAGCAACAGGTGCTCAACCTCGGAATAATCCAGCAGCTCCATCTCCATGCCATCTTCCAGGTCGATCAAGCCGTAACATATGTCATCGGCTGCTTCGACCAGGTAGACCAGTGGATGGCGAGCCCAGCACTGCTCGGCCTGCAGGGGTAAGCCCAACTTGCCGGCAATCTGCTCAAGCAATGGATACTCGGCCTGATAGCAGCCGAATTTGTGTTTCTTGTATCCCTGGCTGTCAGCGTGGCGAGCCGTCCAGGGGTATTTCAGGTAGGCGCCAAGCGTCGCGTAGGTCAGGCGCATACCGCCTTCGAACTGGTGGTACTCCAGCTCGGTCAGCACACGGAAACCCTGAGAGTTACCCTCGAAGCTGAGAAAGTCCAGACGCTGCGCGTCCGTCAACGGCTCCAGCCAGCCCTTGCGGTCAGCCTGGTGAAACCAGTGTCGGATCGCGTCTTCACCGGAATGGCCAAAGGGCGGGTTGCCTATGTCATGGGCCAGACAGGCGGCCTGCACGATCACTCCGATGTCGGCGGGCTCGCACCAGGCGGGTAATTCCCCCCTGAGCATCTCGGCTACACGCATACCCAGTGAACGCCCAACGCAACCGACTTCCAGGCTGTGCGTCAGGCGAGTATGAATATGATCATTGCTTGATACCGGATGCACCTGAGTCTTTTTGCCCAGCCGGCGAAAAGCGCCAGAAAAAATAACCCGGTCATGGTCCTTGTGAAAGGGCGTGCGGCCCAACTCTTCGTTACTCGCAACCGGTTTGCCCAGTCGCTCGCGGCACAGCAGTGTTTCCCAATCCATTCTTGTCTCCATGCAGGGTCTTGAGTATGTTGCATGGCGCCGGAGCTGCCAAGCATCAGCTGGGCTGTCTGGTCATGTTCTGTCGGGCGCTTCCGGGTTACCATATGCCCGGCAATAACGGCCATCTTCTCATTTGCTAATTCTGACACTACCGCCCATGAACGCTGTTCCTGATCTGACGCTTTACGGTACCACCGCCTGCCACCTGTGCGAGGCCGCGACTCTTGAGTTGGCGCCCCTGCAAGGTAACGGACTACGCCCCCGCGAGCAGGATATTACCGAAAGCGATGCGATGATGGAGCGATATCAATTGCGCATACCAGTATTACGCCGAGAAGACACCGGTGCGGAGTTGGACTGGCCCTTCGACCTGGCCAGTGCAATGGTCTTTCTTGCCGATGTGCTGGGCGAGGAGAACTGATCATGGCACAACGTGTAGAGCCGTTCTGGCAGCGCAAGACCCTGGAGGAAATGGACCAGGCAGAGTGGGAGTCAATCTGTGACGGCTGTGGTTTATGCTGTCTGCAGAAGCTGGAAGACGAAGACGATGCCAACGCCATCTACTACACCCGCATCGCCTGCAAATTGCTTGATCTGAACACCTGCCGGTGCAGCAACTACGCTGACCGCGTGCGTTACGTACCCGACTGCATCCAGCTCACCCCGGGCGATGCCGCCAAATTCGGCTGGCTACCACCCACCTGTGGATATCGCCGCATAGCCGAAGGCAATGAACTGCCTCCCTGGCACCACCTGATCTGCGGCGACCCGGACGCCGTTCACGGCGCAGGCATTTCCCAGGCTGGCCGCATGAAAGCCGAAGACGCCGTCCCGGAAGATGACTGGGAAGAGCACATCATCTTCAGAGTCGGCTAGGCCCGGCTAGGCCCGGCGAGCCGGGAGCGGCAAGCCACAAGCCACAAGCTGCAAGCTACAAGCTACAAGCTGCAAGCTACAAGCTGCAAGCCACAAGCTACAAGCTAAAGCCGGAGCCAACCCAGATCCGAAACCGGCTTTCACTCAGACTGCTTCCAGCTTCCAGCCAAAAAGCCCACCTCGAAGCTCCAACCCCCAACCAACTCGGACAACTTGCCGCTTGAAGCTTGAGGCTTGCAGCTTGCAACTGCCTCACTGGCTGATTTGCAACTCACGTAGCTTGGTATACAGATACCGCACCTGATCGTATTCAAAGGGGCTGTCGAGGGCGCCGTAGCGGAATTCATTCTGATAGCGCAAATCCACAGCTTGAAGAGCCCAGAGCGAAGGATTGTTGTTTTTCACTTCACGGTTGTTGAGAAATTCCACGTAGTCTTCAAACGTCCAGTCCACTGCCTGTCCAGTAGCATCGCGCAGGG
Source organism: Halopseudomonas salina (assembly GCF_014637955.1). Classification (NCBI taxonomy): domain Bacteria; kingdom Pseudomonadati; phylum Pseudomonadota; class Gammaproteobacteria; order Pseudomonadales; family Pseudomonadaceae; genus Halopseudomonas; species Halopseudomonas salina. Next base: position 814,906 of record NZ_BMFF01000001.1, read on the forward strand.
AGGAGGGCCCGAGGAACGGTAGAACCAGATAGGGTCCTGGTGGCACCTTGTAGTATCCCAGTGTCTGACCAAAGTCCTCCTTCTGTTGTGGCAGCCCCATTTTCTTTGCCACATCAAACAGGCCCAGAACACCCAGTGTGCTGTTGAACAGCAGGCGGGCTGTTGTGCGCATGCTCTTGCGCACCTTGCCCTGTAAAAGACTGTTGCCCAGATTGGGAACATCTCCCAAATTATTGAAAACGTTGGAAACACCCGTCCGAACAAAGCTGGGTGTAGCCCACTCATAGGTATTCACCACAGGCAGATAGACCAGGTCGTCAAAGCGCGCGTTGAACCTGTAGATACGGCGGTTGAATCCCTCAATCGGATCCTGGACATTCAACGCACGAAGGCTGGAACGCTCAAACTGATAACCCTTACCCTCGTGAATAACAATGCCTTCAAGCGGATCGGTATATTCGGGTACGTTTTGTTGAGCGTGCAGGCTACCCGCCGCACACATGCAAACAAGGCTGATTGCAATCCGGCTCATGGTTTGGCTCCTTCGAGAAAACTCAACATGCGTGCAGTCACCTCCTGGTGTTGCAAGTTTCCGCCGTGGCCACCCCGTGGGAAGAGGTACGCACGCTCTCCAAAGGTGTCGGCGAGGTAGCGATAGTCTTCCCGGGTCAGAATGAAGTCATCAGCATTGGTAATCACCGCCATGCGCGTGTTTCCGGAAATATGATCATCAATGCTTTGCAGGCTGGTTTCAAAAGCCATGTCTTCAATGGTCTTCTCGGCATTGCGGCTTTGCCAGTCAGGCCACAGTTGGTTACGCACATAACAGCTGAAATCACAGAACAGGGCTCGGCGCAGGTAGGGAGTAAGCGAAGTGCTGACTGTAATACGCTGGTTAGTAGGAGCGTATCGTCCTTTGTCGTTGATCAGGTCGGCCATGAAATTGAGATCCGCCGCAGCAAAGCGAAAGACGGCGCCGACCAGCATGGCCATTTCCGCATCGGACAGCGCCTCTTCAGAGGTCTGAATGCCTTCAAATACGGTGCTCTCGATATCACTATCACCGCGCTGCGCAAAATAACGCGAGAGCTTGTCGAAAATGTGTTCGTAGAAACTTTCGGTACTGTCTACACCCGGCACGTTGGTGTGGGATAGCGCATCCAGGCGCCTGATCGAGTCGTACAGATTCACGGGCGGATTGAGCATCAGTACTCGGGTAAAGTCGAATTGACCCAGGTGTTCATCAAGTTCGCTGACGAAGGCCGCGTTCATTGCTCCCAAGCTGAACCCCACCATCCTGAACTCTGTTGCCTCCAGCCCGGTTTTGTTGCGTGCATGCTCCAGGGCTACAGACATTGCCGTGTGCAGATCGCGCGCATCCCTCTGGCCCAGGCCTGGCAGGCCGCTGGTGGAAGCCGAAGCAATGAAGTCGAAGTTGGTCGGTGAAGACATGACAATCACGTGCATACCGGCCTGCCAATACAGCGCTTTCAGGTAGTCCAGACGCGCGCTGTCATAACCCGAGCCGCTACCGGCCAGAAGAAAGACCAGGGGTGCAGGCTCGTCATGCCAGGCAACGCGAAAGCCCATTTTACTGTAGAACTCAAAAGCAGGTGGGAGTGTGCGGTCCGGTATCACCCTGACCCGCAGGTCTTCCTGCTGAATATCTGGTTCACTAGGTACTGTGGCACGCAGAGGCTCTGGCGTTCCTCCGATAGTAGATAGAAAGGCGTTGATGTCCGGATAGCTGAAATCGTCGGCGCTTACCGCTGGTGCACCAAGCGTAACAGTGGCGAAGAAAAGGGAGAGAAGGAGTCTGGGCATCGAGCTATTCCGTGGCGGGTTCACAAGTAGTACCCAAAATACGGCAATTAGTTCCTCAACGCCCTTAAAATTGCGTAATTCAGGTTATTTCAGGCACGAATGACTGAGCGAAACCGACCAGCAAAATTGACACCACCGCGCTGCTCTATCCGCTTCCAGATCTTTTCATGAAAGTGAAAGGCGACCGTATTGACTGCCGGCTCCACGAGAGCAACCGCACCCCCGATCAGCAAGCTGCCGGTCATTGCGTATACAACGGCAAAGGCAATGAAAAAATGCATAATCGCGAAGGTTGTTGTCTTGATCATGATATACCCCAAATCCTGTTAATGGGAATCATTCCCGTATGAACAGAGAGTATACGAATCACTGAAGCTGTCAAAACAGAATTATACGATGGGTTTGATTATGTTTATCTATAAGGGTCAGCGGTGTGATAGATATTTATATCTGATCACGCCGCCGCTGTCGAAGTCGCTAGCGCAACTGCTCGGCAGAATTACTCCTCGAAATCAAAGTCCAGTAACTGCTTTTGCAAGCGGCGCTCTTCAAGGTAGTTATCTATCAGTCGGCGCTTGGTCAGACTGTTCTTGGAATTGCTTGAAGAATCCGTATCAGGCGTATCGTCCTCTTCCACGAAATCGTCGTCGTCCAGCTCTATCTCGGTTTTTGCTTTGGCCATGACTCAACTCCACAGTGACGTTGCCATTTGCGCACCTTATAGCGGCTGATCGAGCCAAGCGGAAATAGATTTTTTCAATCATGAGTACAGCTGAGGGCGAAGGTTTTGCTACTAGGAGGTTTTGTGCTTGTATTCGCACAGATCTTCAATGCGACAACTCCCGCACTGTGGCGTGCGCGCCTTGCAGACGTAGCGTCCGTGGAGGATCAACCAATGGTGGGCATCTACCAGAAAATCCTTAGGTACATGTTTCATCAGTCCGTCTTCAACCTCGCGAACGTTCTTCCCCTTGGCGATGCCCGTACGATTACTGACGCGGAAAATATGCGTATCCACGGCCATGGCCGAATGACCAAAAGCTGTGTTGAGGACGACGTTTGCGGTCTTGCGACCCACGCCGGGGAGAGCCTCCAGGGCCTCGCGGTTATCGGGCACCTGGCTGTCATGGTTTTCCATGAGCAGGCGGCAGGTTTCAATCACATTGCGTGCCTTGCTATTGAACAGCCCGATGGTCTTGATGTATTCCGAGAGGCCTGCCACACCAAGACTGAAAATGGCCTCGGGTGTATTGGCCACCGGGTAGAGTCTGGCAGTGGCCTTGTTCACGCCTACATCGGTAGCCTGTGCAGACAATATGACGGCAATCAATAGCTCGAAGGGGGTGCTGTAGTGCAGCTCGGTAGTCGGGGTCGGATTGTCCTCGCGCAACCGCTGAAAGATTTCCAGGCGTTTTTGCTTGTTCATATCCTGCTCAGTTCACCGTGCCAGTTACGCGCACCCGCTTGCCGCCCGCAGCGGGCTTTGCCGCCCTTGCCGCAGCCCGCTCCTTCACAATGCCGTCAATCACGTTCTTGAGGGCAATCAACAGACCCATGAACAGGAAAGCACCGGGCGGCAGGATCACGAAAAGCACATCCTTGTAGTTGGGGAACACAACAATCCGCCAGTCAGCTGCAATGGGTCCCAACAGCAGGTCCATACCGGCAAAGAGAGTGCCATAGCCCACCAGCTCTCGCAGCATGCCCAGGACCAGCAGCACCAGGGCGAACCCCAGGCCCATCATGAAACCGTCCACAACCGAGGGCAGGATCGGATGCTTGGAGGCATAGGCATCGGCCCGGCCCAGAATCGCGCAGTTGGTGACGATCAACGGAATGAAGATGCCCAGGATCAGGAACAGTTCGTAGGTATACGCCTGCATCAGCAATTCGATACAGGTGGTCAGCGCGGCAATTATCATCACAAAGGCAGGCAGCCGGACGGCATCGGTCACAGCGCTGCGTATGATCGACACCGCCAGGTTGGAACCGACAAGAACCAGAATGGTGGCGATACCCAGCCCGAGGCCATTCACTGCCGTGCTGCTAACGCCCAGCAGGGGGCAGAGCCCCAGCAGCTGCACCAGCCCCGGATTGTTATGCCAAAGCCCTTGAGCGGTAATCTGGGAGAGTTTGGTGCTAGCCATTGGCAGGCTCCTGTTCGGTTGTTTCCAGCAGCGTGGCGCGATGTTCTTCGAAGTAATGCAATGCGCGATAAACTGCCTGGACTACGGCCCTGGGTGTGATTGTTGCTCCGACAAACTGGTCGAATGCACCGTCGTCCTTGCGTACGCCCCAGTTTTCAGGGGCGGGCATGGTCAGGCTTGTGCCGTTGAATTCCAGTATCCAGTCGCTCTTGGCCAGCTCCACCTTATCACCCAGGCCGGGTGTCTCACGGTGACTGGTCACGCGTACGCCTGCGATTTCGCCGTCGGCACGAATACCCACCAACAGATCGATACGCCCACTGTAGCCATCGGGCGCTACCGCCGGCAGGATTACAGCTACTACTTCGCCGTCTACACGGCCACGGTAGGCTTCGCTCGGAGCTGGCAGGCTCAGAAATGCCTTGTCGCTGACGACAAATGTGTCATCCAGCAAGTCGTTGTCATGCTGCTCCTCGGGAAGGATTTGCGTTAGGGCGCTCATCTGGATGCGGCGCTTTTCTTCGGCAATACGTTCTGCTGTGCCTTGCTGGGTAACGGCGATCAACCCCACGGTAAACATCGCAAATACCCCGAGGATGATGCTGTTGCGAACAACCGAGCTGCCAGCGGTAAGCGGATTTTGCATGGTCAGTCCACCTTGCCCATGCCGCGCTCAGCCTTGCGATGGCCGTATGTGCGCGGAGTGGTGTAATAGTCGATGGTGGGCGCGGCCAGGTTCATCAGCAGCACAGCGAAGGCAACTGCGTCCGGGTAGCCGCCCCAGGCGCGGATGATATACACCAGCACGCCAACACCCATACCGAATACCAGTCGTCCCAGCTTGCTGGTTGCCCCGGATACTGGATCGGTGACAATGAAAAATGCCCCCAGCATGGCGGCGCCGCTGAACAGGTGGAACAGTGGCGACCCGTTGGAGCCGGAACCCGATCCACCCCAGAACAACAGACTCATGACAAATAGCGCGCCGAGCATGCCAACGGGTGCGTGCCAGGTGAATATTTTTTTGTAAATCAGCAATAAGCCGCCGGCCAGGTAGGCAAGATTGACCCACTCCCAGACATTGCCCCCGAAGGCGCCGAAAACAGGCTGCTGCGATGCAAGCTCTGCCATGGTCAGGCTGTCGTTGTTTTTCAGAACGTCCAGCGGTGTAGCTGCCGTCCAGCCATCGATCGCTTGAACGCCAATTGAGAAAACACGCTGCAGAGACTCAAGTAACCCCAGGGTGGCCTGCACGTCCGGCAATGCTTCACCTACGCCACGCCAGGCTGGCCAGGTGGTCATCTCCACTGGAAAGGAGATGAGCACTACTGCGTATCCGAGCATGGCCGGATTGAATGGGTTCTGCCCCAGGCCGCCATATAGCTGTTTGCCAAACACAATCGCAAAGCTGGTAGCAATCAGCACCAACCACCAGGGTGACAGGGGTGGCAAAGCCAAGGCCAGGAGCCAGGCGGTAACCAGCGCGCTGCCGTCACTGATAAAGAAGTTGATCGGACGCTTGCGTATTCGCAGGATCAGCACTTCGGCACCCAAAGCAAAAGCGCTTGCCAGCACTATGTTGATCAATGTGCCCCAGCCAAAGAACCAGGTCATTGCCAGCACACCGGGAAGCGTCGCAGCCAGAACCCAGAGCATGATGGTCTGCGTGCGATTGTTGCCCTTGGCGTGGGGCGAGGTCATACGCACCAGAGCCATCAGTCGGTCTCCTTGCTGGCCATGTGATCGGCGAAGGCCTTGGCAGCGCTATCCAGCGCTTTTCTGGCCTCGGTCAGTTCGGCTTCCAGTTGCTGGTTATCAGGCCCATCTTGCAGGGCTCGCTCCGCTTTCCTGAACGCAGCTTTGGCCATCGCCATGTCAGTTTTCAGTTGTCGCGTGGTGTCGTCTATCGGTTTCTTGTCGACTCGCTCACGGGCAGGCGGTGGGACTGTGCTGTTGGCCTCGGACTGTTCGACCTTTTGCAAGGCGTCGTTCAGTTTTGACCTGGCGCCTTCCACCCCAGCTTGCAGCGATGGGTCGCTGGGGTTCTCTGCCAGTGACCGCTCCGCCTTCTTCAGCTCTGCCTTTGCCATCGCGGCATCCAGCTTGGCCTTCTTTATGTTCTCGTCTACCGGTTTCTTCGGCGTATCGACCTGGGGTAGGCGTGCCTCTGCGGTTGCCACCTGTTCACGCAGGGCATGGATTTCCTTTTGCTGCTCCTCGGTTGGCGACTCACCAGCGGCGCGCTCTGCTTTCTTGAGGGAAGCGCGGATCATGGCCGCCTCGATCTTCAGCCGCTTGGCTTCGTCATCCGCCCCGGAGGAGGGAGGCGGGGCCGTCTTGACCGATGTCTCACCGAGTGCCTCATCATAGGCACGTTGAGTTTGCTCGCAGGCGTTTTCCAGCTCGGGTATCTGGGCTTTGAGTTCGTCACTGTCGGGATTGCTCGCCAACTGCTTGCGGGCCTTTTTAAGCGCCATCTGGGCGGTAGCAGCGGCGATCTTCAATTGCTTCTGATCTGCAGTGAGCCCGGTGGGCTTGTTGGCTTCCAAACGGGCAACATCGGGTTGTTCTTCGCCGGACACACTGGCTGCGTTCACCGCCTGTTGTTCCTTGGCCGCCTTCATCCGCGCTGCCTTCTCGGCACGCGCCTGGCGTTCCAGCTCCTTTTGCTCCGCTTCACGTTCCAGACGCTGCAGGCGATGCTCGAAGCGTTGTTTGGAATGGTCTGCCTTGTGCTGCTGTAGATCCAGCGCGCGAATTTCCGCCTTGGATGCACGGTAGTACTGCACTAGTGGAATGCTGCTGGGGCAAACGTAGGAGCAGGCCCCGCACTCGATGCAGTCAAACAGGTTGAGTCTTTTGAGCTGGTCGTAGTCCTTACCCATCGCAAACCAGTGCAACTGTTGGGGTAGCAGAGCGGCGGGGCAGACTTCCGAGCATAAGCCGCAGCGAATGCAGGGCTGTGCTGCGGGGGGCGGCGGCAGTTCATCGCGGGTACCGGCGAGCAGGCAGTTACTTGTCTTGATCACCGGGGCGTCAAGGCTCTGGAGGGTAAATCCCATCATCGGCCCGCCCATGACCAGGCGATAAAGCTTGTCTGGCTGCACACCTGCAAACTCCAGCAGATCACGGATCGGCGTGCCAATCAGAGCCAGTACATTGGTCGGACGGCTCAGGGCTGCGCCTGTCAGGGTAGTCACCCGGCTGATCAGCGGCTGACCGAGAATAACCGCATCATGGATCGCGATCATGGTGCCGATGTTCTGGCACACCATGCCGATATCGGCCGGCAGTCCCCCGCTGGGTACTTCCTTGCCGGTCAGGATCTGAATCAGCTGCTTCTCGCCGCCCGAGGGGTATTTTGTCGGGAAGGACACCACCTGCATGGCCTTATCGCCCACGGCTCGGCGCATGGCCTCGAGGGCTTCGGGTTTGTTGTCCTCAATACCGATTAGGACTTCGTCCGGTTTGAGGATGTGCATAAGGATCTCGATACCGGAGACCACTTCCGGCGCCCGGTAACGCATCGCTGTATCGTCAGCGGTAATGTATGGCTCGCATTCGGTACCGTTGATGATCAGGGTGTGGATTTTCTGCTCCGGCCGAGCCTTGAGCTTTACGGACGTCGGAAAACCAGCGCCGCCCATACCACTGATACCCGCGGTGCGGATAATTTCAAGCAGAGAAGGCGCTTCGAGTTGGCGATAGTCAACAATGGGCTGCAAGGTCGTCCATTGGTCTCTGCCATCGCTTTCCAGGGTTATAGCCCATTCTTCCAGCCCTGAAGCGTGGGGGAAGGCTGCCGGACCGATTGCGGTGACCGTGCCTGAGGTTGGGGCATGCAGAGCTGAACTCACCATACCGCTGGCTTCGGCCAGCATCTGGCCCTTGAGCACAGAGTCGCCCACCGCCACTACGGGCTCTGAGCGCGCGCCAATGTGCTGCAGTAGCGGCAAAATCAGACGCTTGGGCAGTGGTGGCGTCTCCAGGCCGCGCTGCACGGACTGGTGTTTGTTTTCCTCGGGGTGAATGCCGCCGTGGATATCCCAGATACGAATCGGCTGTTCCATCAGAGGGCTCCCCGGTCAGTAGCAATCAAGCCTTGCGGCGGCAGGGGGTAGTCCCATTTCCAGTTCTGCGTGGTAGTGGGTAGTGGCACCATATCGATGCAGTCAACCGGACAGGGCTCAACACACAGATCGCAACCGGTGCACTCGTCGACTATAACGGTATGCATCTGCTTGGCCGCCCCCAGGATCGCATCCACCGGGCAGGCCTGAATGCACTTGGTGCAGCCAATGCACTCGGCTTCGCGAATATAGGCAACGGTACGCGGCTTTTCTTCGCCGTGTTCAGCGTCCAGAGGCAGCACTTCCACATCCAGCAGATCAGCCAGGGCCTGGATCGTTGATTCGCCGCCTGGCGGACACTTGTTTATCGGCTCGCCGCCATTGGCGATGCCTTCAGCGTACGGCTTGCAGCCAGGGTGACCACACTGACCACACTGCGTCTGCGGCAGCAGGGCGTTGATCTGGTCAACAATGGGGTCGCCTTCGACCCGAAAACGGATGGCCGCGTAACCGAGTATCGCGCCAAAGATCAACGCCAGTATGAGCAGGACCAGGATTGCAGTTATGACGACAGACATGCCTACAACCTTATCAAGCCGGTGAAGCCCATGAACGCCAGGGACATCAGCCCGGCAGTGATCATACCGATGGCTGCGCCGCGGAACGGGGCGGGCACATCGGCAATGGCGATGCGTTCACGCAGGCCGGCAAACAGAATCAGGATCAAGGAGAAGCCCAGCGCTGCGCCCAGCCCGTATACCGCAGACTTCATGAAGGTCTGCTCGGCACGGTTGGTGTTCAGCAGCGCCACACCCAGCACCGCGCAGTTGGTGGTGATCAGTGGCAGGAAAATGCCCAGTACGCGATACAGCAGCGGGCTGGTCTTGTGTACGACCATCTCGGTGAACTGCACGACCACGGCGATCACCAGGATGAACGAAATGGTGCGCAGAAATTCCAGCTCGAAGGGCACCAGAATGTACTGGAAGGTCAGGTAGCTGAGGATCGACGCCAGCGTCAGCACAAAAGTCGTCGCCATCGACATGCCAATGGCCGTCTCCAGCTTGCTTGATACGCCCATGAAAGGGCACAGCCCGAGAAACTGTACGAGTACGAAATTGTTGACCAGTATGGTACTGACCAGGATGAGGGCAAATTCCGTCATTTTACCTAACCATAGTGTGATCGCTGGGAAACGCTGGTCTTACTTTACCCGCTGGCCTGGCTTGGCGCCCGCATCGGGGCTGAGCAGGTAAATCTCTTCGCCACCGGGACCTGCGGCAAGCACCATACCCTCGGACACGCCAAATTTCATCTTGCGCGCAGCCAGGTTGGCTACATACAGCGTCAGCCTGCCTTCCAGCTTGCCCGGATCCGGGTAAGCGCTCTTGATTCCGGAGAACACATTGCGCTTGGCGTCACCAATATCCAAGGTCAGACGCAGCAACTTGTCTGCGCCCTCGACGAACTCGGCTTTTTCGATCAATGCCACGCGCAGATCCACTGCCGCAAAGGTGTTGAAATCGATCTCCTCGGCAATCGGTTCCTTTGTCAGCTCACCATTGCCCGCAGCAGCGGGGGCGCTTTCACTGGCGGCGGCTTCCAGATCTTCCTTGGAGGCTTCGACCATGGCTTCAATCTTGGCTGGCTCGATACGAGTCAGCAGTGGGCGGAACGCGTTGAGCTGGTGATCGGCCAGCAGTGTCTCGTGGCTGCTCCAGGTCAATTCCGGCACATTCAGGAAAGCTTCGGCATCAGCTGCAAGCTTCGGCAGTACCGGCTTGAGAAAGATCACCAACTGGCGGAACAGGTTGATACCCAGGGAGCAGATGGCTTGTACTTCGTCCTGCTTGCCTTCCACCTTGTTCAGGGACCAGGGCGCCTTGTCGGCGATCCAGGCGTTGGCTCTGTCCGCCAGGCCCATGATTTCGCGCATAGCCCTGGAAAAGTCACGCTTTTCGTAGGCCTCGGCAATGCTCGGCGCAGCCGCAGCAAAGGCTTCAGTCAGCTCTGGTGCGGGGTTGGCCGCAACCATGACACCGCCATTGCCCTTGTGAATAAAGCCGGCGCAGCGGCTGGCAATGTTCACAACCTTACCAACCAGATCCGAATTCACTTTCTGTACAAAGTCATCCAGGCTCAAGTCCATGTCTTCCACGCCGCGGCTCAGCTTGGCCGCGTAGTAGTAGCGCAGGTATTCCGGGGACAGATGGTCCAGATAGGTGCGCGCCTTGATAAAGGTGCCGCGGGACTTGGACATCTTCTGTCCGTTCACCGTCAGATACCCGTGCACATTCACCGCGGTTGGCTTGCGAAAGCCTGCACCCTCGAGCATGGCCGGCCAGAACAGCGTATGGAAGTTGATGATGTCCTTGCCGATGAAGTGATACAGCTCGGCCTCGGAATCGGCAGCCCAGAAGGCATCAAAGCTCAGCTCCGGATGCCGCTCGCACAGATTCTTGAAACTGGCCATGTAGCCAATAGGCGCATCCAGCCATACATAGAAGTACTTGCCCGGCTCACCGGGAATCTCGAAGCCGAAGTAGGGGGCATCACGACTGATGTCCCACTCGTGCAGCCCGGAGTCCAGCCACTCGGCAATCTTGTTCGCGACTGCATCTTGCAGAGTGCCGCTGCGCGTCCACTCCTTGAGCATGTCACTGAAGTCCTGCAGACGGAAAAAGAAATGCTTGGAATCCTTCAATACCGGCGTCGCGCCGGAGATCGCCGAGCGCGGGTTCTTCAGCTCGGTCGGTTCATAGGTCGCGCCGCACTTCTCGCAGTTGTCACCGTACTGGTCTTCTGCCGCACATTTGGGGCAGGTGCCCTTGATGAAGCGGTCGGCAAGAAACATCTCCTTCTCGGGATCAAAATACTGGGTCACCGAGCGCGTGCTGATATGGCCAGCTTCTTTCAGGCGCGCATAGATTAGCTCGGAGAAGTATTTGTTCTCCTCCGAATGTGTGGAGTGGTAGTTGTCAAAGTTGACCAGAAAATCGGCGAAATCCGCTGTGTGTTCGGCTTTTACGTTGTCAATCAACTGCTCGGAGGTAATGCCTTCCTTCTCTGCCCGCAACATGATCGCCGAACCATGGGCATCGTCGGCACACACGTAAATGCACCGATTACCGCGCAGCTTCTGAAAGCGCACCCAGATGTCAGTCTGGATGTATTCAAGCATGTGCCCCAAATGGATCGAGCCATTGGCATAGGGCAGGGCGCTGGTGACGAGGATCTGGCGAGGTGTCGTGAGGCTGGGCATGGACATTCGGCTTCTGTTGAGGACGGATGAAAAAGGGGTGAATGATAGCAGAGTAGGTGGGGTGGGGGTATCACAGCAGCCCGGCAGAGTTCCTGATGAGTCTCCATGAAATAACCCACCTATTTACTCGGATAGCGCGTATAACTGATTCGGTAAGCGAATATTGCGCCAGACTCCCATCCCGACGCCATCTCCCAATCCTGAATTTTACTGATAACAATCAGGGATTGAGCGCGTCTGTTTCAGATTCGAGTTTCCTCATCACCGAAAGCGGTTGCCGATTATCGGGCAGCCAGCATTCGACCATAGGTAATCTCCATGAAAAAATCTCTTCCTATCGCCAGGTTACTGGCGGTCAGCGCTATCGTGCTCTCAGGTCTTGCTCTGGCAGGCTGTCTGGGTGGCGGCGGTGGCAGCAGCTCTGATGTTGCAGCCCCGACCACGCCAGCCCTGGTGCAAATCGCGGACTCCGACCTGATCCAGGCAGTCCGCCCGATCAGCGGCAGCACCAGCGTCGACAGCAACAAGAATCTGGCTGTTACCTTCAACCAGGATATGGACGGCAGCACGATCAACAGCACCTCATTCCTGTTGCAAGGCGAAAGCGGTCCAGCGGTCATCGGTGCGGTCTCATATGATGCGCCCACACGCACTGCTATCTTCAACCCGGACAGTGGTCTGACAGATGACACTCTGTATACAGCTACTCTGACTACCGACGTCGAAGATGCTCTAGGCGTCGCCTTGGAAGAAGATCTCAGCTGGCAGTTCACTACGGGCAGCACGGCAGATGCAGTTGCACCTACGGTCAGCTTCAGTACTGCTGATGGCGCAACGGATGTGCCGGTCAATCGGGATATCACCGCTGTGTTTTCCGAGAGCGTAGATCCCACCACGGTAACTGCTGACAGCTTTACGCTGGAAACAGCAGGCGTGTTGGTTTCAGGTACGGTGAGCTATACCGGTAGCACTGCGGTTTTCAATCCGACCGCAGCCCTGTTGCCTGGTACCCTGTACACCGCGACCCTGACCACCGCGATAACTGACCTGGCCAATCCGGCCAATGCTTTGGCAGCAAACCAGAGTGTGGATTTCACCACAGCTGTCGCGCAGGCGCTTGCTCAAGGCCCGGATCCGGTCCCATTGGGTACTGCCGGCAACTTCGTGATTCTGTCCAAGACCGGTATCACTACAACCGGCGTCACCGCTATCACGGGTGATATCGGCGTAAGTCCGATCGACGAAGCTGCAATCACTGGCTTCGCGCAGACACGTGACTCGTCCAACACCTTCTCCGAATCTGGACTGGTAACGGGCAAGATCTACGCCGCCAACATGGCTTCACCCACACCGACCAACCTGACCACTGCGATCAGCGATATGGAGCTGGCCTTCAATAACGCGGCAGGGCGCAGCAACCCAACGGCCACTGAAGTGGGTGCCGGTGATATCAGCAATGAGATCTTCGCTCCCGGTTTGTACAAGTGGGGCACCGAAGTAAGTGCATCAGCTGATTTCACCTTTGATGGCGGCGCCAACGATGTGTGGATCATGCAGATTTCACAGGATCTTCTGCTGGGTACTGGCGTAGCCGTGCAACTGACAGGCGGCGCCCGGGCTGAAAACATCTTCTGGCAGGTGTCTGGTCAAGCGACACTGCGCACAGGCGCAACACTCAAAGGTATTTTGCTGAGCAAGACCCAGATCGTGATGGAAACGGGTGCTACCTTTAACGGTCGTGCACTTGCACAGACTCTGGTAACACTGGATGCGGTAACGGCTACTCAGCCCTGAGCCTGGTAGTCATAAATGAAAAAAGGACCCCTCGGGGTCCTTTTTTATTGCTCTGGCTCAATACAAACACCAACAGAACAGACTGAAGCACACCGGATTTTACTCCAGCTCCGGGTCAATCTCGCCGGGTCTTAATTGAAGTTGAATGCCGAGCAAAAACTTGCGCAGGATCTGATCCTGGCATTCACGATAATTCTTATTGCCGGGCTTGCGAAAAAAAGCACTTAATTCGTGCTTGCTTAAACGAAAGTCGGCTAGCTCCAATACATGCAGAACGTCTTCAGCCTGTAAATTGAGCGCAATCCGCAGCTTTTGCAAAACCATATTATTGTTAAGCCGCTCTTCCAGGGGTGGTTGCACTCCATCACGCTTGCCACGCTTGAAGATAATCAGGCCATTCAGAAAAGCGACCATGCTGCGGTCGTTGAGCTTGAGGAAACCATCGTCATCCTCTCTCTTCAACCAGCCAGCTACTTGCTCTAGCGTTACGTCAGTATCTGCCAAGGCACATATGTCGATTACGGCACTGTCTTTCAAATCAAACGTATAACGTAAGCGGCGCAAAATATCATTGTTGGTCAAAATGCATTCCCTGGTCTTGGATAAGCCTACGTTTACAGAAGGTAGCTTGGGGCTTGGATTGTACTGATATAAGACGTTATTGCTCGGTGGATGCGGAGGCCAGAAACAGCACAACACTCAGCTGTAAAAGGCTTCAACCTTGCCCTTCAATGTGATCAGCAACGGCTGACCGCGACGATCCAGCGCCTTGGGAGAAGGGGATTTTATCCAGCCTTCACTGATGCAATACTCCTCCACATTGGTGCGTTCTTTGCCGTTCAGCTTGATACCAACATTATGTTCGAAAATGGCTTCCACATAATGCGGGCTGCGTGGATTGGTCGACAATCTATCGGGTAAGGGAGGTAGCGAATCAGTATCGGTCATGCGAAGGTCCTGCGCTGGAATTGGGTCAAACATCTTAGACAGTAAGGAACGAGCACTCAAGCACCCCAACCAGGTTTTCAGCGCCGCAAATCCGGGCAGTCGGCAATTTGGCGGCAACATCCATAGCGCCCAGGGATTTTGCGCTACAATGCGCGGATCTAGCCAAATCGGGTGCTCTATGAAAGTGTGTGGCGTTGAAATCAACAGTAATGATGTGAATCTATGTTTGTTGTCCCTGTCTGACGACATCTTTGAGCTGCCGGATTTCCGCTCCAGGCGGCTGACGTTGACAGACATCAACAGCACACGCGAGCTGCGCTATTTTCAGCAGACCTTTGCCAAGCTGATGCAGGATTACCAGGTGGATAGGGTGGTTATTCGCCAGCGACCGATGAAAGGTAAATTTGCCGGCGGTGCGGTTGGTTTCAAGCTGGAAGCGGCAATCGAACTGATCAGCGACCTGGACGTGATAATCCTGTCCACGACCGACATCAAGGAATCACTGAAGCGCAACCCGATACAGATTGACTACGCCGAAACCGACCTCAAGGTCTACCAGGAGGTTGCTTTCAATACGGCCTATGCGTATCTGATGAAAGACAAATACGCCGCCTAGGCAGCCTGAGAGCGCCAACCCCGCAGAAGATCAGACGCTGAACTGAAACCCGCTATTTGGCTTTTTGCGGAACATATGCTGCCTCGAACTGGGGCAGGTCGTCGTTGATGGACCACCAATTGGCTTTTGACCCAGTATAGAAATGAGCCGCAGGCCTTGCTGCCAACGGCTCATTGATGAGCCCCGCTCGGATGCGAAGCACACCAGGCAGAGTGTCTTTTTTGCTGTAGATCGGCGACCCGCATTTACCGCAAAAAACCCTCTGTTTACCCGGCGACGCCTCGAAAGATCGAAGCAATTCAGCTCCGCCGTCCAACAGGAAAGTGGTTTCCTTCACAGGTGTATTTGTAGCGAAGGCTGTGCCTTGTGCTTTGCGGCATTGGGAACAATGGCACACCTGAATGGGCTCCAGCTCCCCTTGAATCCGGAAGTGAACCCCACCGCACAAGCAATTGCCTGTATACACGCGCATCTCCTGTTCTGGACTAACGCCCGCCATCACCGGTGACAGAACCGCAGCGAAGCGGAGGTTTTGGCATACGGTGCATGGCTTGGTTATGCAGCATGTAGGGGCTTGATCCGATCCACTTCTTCTTTGATCGTCTGAGCCGCCGTCCAAAGATCAACAGAACGCTGCGCATTCAGCCAGAACTCTGGTGAATTACCAAACAAACGGGCAAGCCGAAGCGCCATTTCAGGACTGACAGCACGGCGTTCGCGCAGTAATTCATTAATTGACTGGCGAGAAACACCCAGAGATTCAGCCAACCCGGCAACGGATAGCCCATAGTCCGGAAGGAAATCCTCCCTCAGCATCTCGCCAGGATGAGTTGGCTTGCGCTGCATGCCGGCAGTATTAAGAATAGCCATAGTCATCACCTCACTCAGTGGTAGTCACACACTTCGACTTCATACGCATCGCCATCTTCAAAACGGAAACATATCCGGTTAGGGTTTTAAAGAGAAACTCTGCGCTATGAAAATAGTTAAACTCATTTCCGAGCTTTTGGCATGCGTGAACTAATGAGCCTGAGGAAAATAGCTCGCGATGAAATTCTGGAACTCTGTCTTCAATACGCCCGATTTTAATTTCTTGCTCGGGTGCTATTAGGCACAAAAATGGAGCTACTTTCTCAAAGCTAATTGGCAGGATTGCATGAAGGCCATGGCACGCCGTCATTAGAATAACCAGCTCGTTATTAAGCTTGATGTTTAAAATCCTAAGGCTATCAATGACCGATTCCCAGTCAATAAGCTCTCCAGTTATACCAATATCTAAACCGCGCTCTTGGGATCCGTGCATGTCAAAGTGGATAATTGGCCTAAGCCCTTTATCAATTCCGTAAATTATTTCCTCTAGTAGCTGAAAGTAACCGTCGCCGCTATTTATCCGTGCGTGCGAAAAATTAAAGTCACCTCCATCAGCGTCCGCCGAGGATTACGAAACACTTCTGCCTTGGCGTTGCGGGCAAGTACCCACTTACTGATCTAAAGCGATCCACGCAGATGGGGTTTATGGATCGCTTACTTTTTACGACGCTTGTTGGAAAACTCACTATCTGCAAAAGTAAGTTGATGGCTCATGATGGGTTCTTTCTGAGTTATCATTTGTGGCAGATTATTTCATATTAGGGACTTATTCGCATGTTCCCTAGGTAAAAATCTGCCATAGGTTCAATGGTTTACAAGGTAAAGAGCTTTCGTCATTGCCGTCCCCATTCCTTTCCACCCATTTCTACCAACCGAGACGCGGCTCGTCGAAAGGAAAAGACGAGATCATTGGCGGCCGATAATTGTGCCAGTGACACGCCACTTCGACCCGTCGCCGACCACTCAAATTGGTCACCCTCTTTGGTGCGAATCATGGTCGTCGCAAAGGAACTCGAGTTCCCCCCCTTCTCACTGACAAACAACTCTTCATTTCCATCACTGCTTTCAACTTGCACTTCAAACTCGACAAATAATTCATCGAGCGGGACTTTTGCCGCTAGCACCAAGCGGGTGCGAGATTCATAACACACGTCAATGAGGGTCACGAATCGTCGCGCTTCGTCGAGGTGATTGGCGTCTAATTGCGGCACCTGGTCCATGATGAGGACCTGAAATCGGTCGCAGAGGGAAATATAATCGGCCGCGCCGAGTGGTTGGTAGCATAACTCGGAAAAGTCAAACCAGGCGCACCGGTCATTCAATCGGGCGACCTGGATGGTGCGACCGAAGGGTACGCGAATGGCCTCGGCCTCAGTTCCGGATGCAGTGCCACCAAATATTTCTTTCAACTGCGCCTGCATGTTGTTATCACTATTATTAACGCCGTGAACATCCTTGTTTGACCAAAAATAGGATTGACCATCAGCTCGAGTTTCGAGTCGATAATCCTTGGCGGAATCCTCCATGGAGATAATGTCGAACGTGTGTTTTAACATGTCTATGAATGGCAAAAAGAGGGATCGGTTAATGCCTCCCTCATACAAGGCATCGGGGGAGCGATTCGAGGTGGCCACCACCACGACATTCCAATCCAATAATAATAAAAAAAGTCGTTTCAAAATCATGGCATCGGCAACGTCTGTTACTTGAAATTCATCGAAACAGAGGAGTTGGGCTTCCTGTGCCAATTGCTGCGCAATGATGGGTATCGCATCATCTCGTGGGTGCTTCTGTTTGTAGACAAAGATTCGATGATGGACGTCTAGCATGAATTCATGAAAGTGGACGCGGCGTTTGGTAATTTTTACGTGTTTGAAGCTGTGGCTGTCATTATTACAGCAAGAATCATCAGGAACATTAACCGACGCGTAAAAGAGATCCATTAGAAAGCTCTTGCCGACCCCGACCGGTCCATGAATGTACATGCCTCGCGGTGGTGGACCAAAAGACCACAAATGGAATTTCTTTCGAAGAAAGGACTGAGCGGATGCCAAGGATCGCGTCAGTAACAGTAACAGCGGACTGCTGCTTGTAGAGCTGCTCTCTGTCGGTCTGTCGGTGCGCACGGGTACTGGTTGGAGCGAGGAAAGAGACTCATGCAGGGCATCGAGTTTTGCCGCCAGAGCGACTTGCGCGTCATCTCGTCGCATCTCCTCCACATCCACCTTGCGTTCATACGCCGCTGTCACGGGGCCTGTCGGGAGGGACCGCCGAGCAACGCGATGTTGTGCTGCCATATTCTTCATCACCATCTTCATCATCAACATGGTGAGTTTATCAACATGGTAAGGAAAGTACGATCAAGTCCGCTTCTTCCCGCTTCTTTCGATTGTCTCAGGTCTAGGGACTTATTCGCAATTTACCTCGTCGGTTTCCCCAAGATCTTCGAGGAGTTGCGAAAGCGTATAAGAGACCCTTTCCTCCTCTCGGGTTTCCGCATCTAGTAAATCACACAGAAGCCCAGTCAGAGCTTACTCTTGCCAGGGTCGTTTACGTGTGAGTCGGCTAGCCACCACATCATCTAATGCATCGAAATGCCTTAGGAGCAGTCGGATCGTGCGAGGTGATAACACTAGATCTATTCCTCTATATGTTTAACGCTAAGAGAAGCGGCGGCTGAAAGCCGTCCGCCTTACGCTATTTGTTAAACGTGGTTCGTTTCCCGCACTAAGTGCCGGACTTGGATTGGCGCATTTTCTTCCATCGGAGCGATCACATGAATGAGCTCTCGTGATTCAGCGAGCTCCACCAGGTGCTCTGACAATAGGATCTCAATCCTCTCCAAATATTCAGGTACTTTCTTATGGAAGGCCAATGAACTCTTCCCTTTCGAAAACGGATTCTGCGAGTGAAGCATAGCTCCACATTTATCGTATAGCCGTTCGAACTGTTTTCTCGTGAGGTATCCACCTTGCAATCTCTTCCAACCTTGCCGATTAGAACCGTCTATTGGGACTGGGTAGAACTCAGGATTAATGCCTTCAATCTTGCGCAAGATCCTTGCTGCATGCCAATCCTTCGCAATATCGCTTCTCACAGACCGATAGGCCTCTTGGTATGACACGAGCGTGGAGAACGCAATCAGCTCAAGCAATTTCCGTAACTGAAGGGCTTCCGATTCAATCGTGGTCTGAAGATAGGTGCAGTGTGTTTTTCCGGACGTAAAGTCACGCAGTGTTTCTACCCTATAGCGACACTCCAACATCATCGAAGCATATTTTCTGCGAGCTCTGCTTTCCATGCTTCACCGTTTAACGCCCGCAGCACGCGCGGCTTTGTAATGAAGGCGCAGCCGCAATGAAATAGCCGTCGCTGTGCCTGCGATTGTTATAGGTTTGCGCGGTACTTTGCATGACATTCTTTTATATCTTGTACCGCGCCTAGCAAGCCTTGCTCTTTTATGATTGGCCAAATGTCTCGAAGAAAGCACCTTGCCTCAGATAAGGGTAGTGCTAACATTTCTTCGGGCAGCCAGTCGTCATTCATCGCAAATTCGATGGTACTTGCAATGTCTTGATAAATTTTTCTGGCGTTCTCATCAGGTAGCTCGTTTAGCTGTTGCCATGCGCCATCATATTCAATGAGTTCTTTGATACGTGCAGAGCCTGGTGAATTTTCGTTCTCCCAGCGATTAGATCTAACGGCCTCTCTAATCATTGAGATTATTGCCTCCTGAGCCTGATCCATCTGATTACCTATAACGCGGAGCTTTGCGGCAATTTTGTAGCCGCGAAGCGGTGGAGAAATTGTCCGACAAAAGCGAATTGTTATAACCCGATCTTAAAGGCATCACTTGTGACTCTGGCCTTCGTGACTATCCAAGAATTCTCGTTGCGCAAAATACTAAGACTGAATAGATAGGAGTTCTCCTCATATCGGCAGCTCGCTGTTGTGTCGGCAACCGTTTCATTAAATGACGAAGTTATAGAAGATTCAAATTCACAGCCTAGCAATTTGCCTTCAGAATCCAGAGCCTTAACTATATAGTCAGCAGTATTCAGCTCGTTTATTATTGGTTCAGCAAAATACTCTTCTAATTTGGTCCAGTCACGCTCATCGAATATTTCTGCTTGTAGCGAGCGGCTAAAAATAGCTAGCTCATCGTAATATTTTGATGAGCTGAGGGTCGCGAAAATCAAGAAAATAATGATCAGAGTGATCTGAATCCAAAAAATAATGCCTGATATTTGAAGAAATTTTTTCATGATTTATAACGCCCGCCATAAACGGCGCGAGGAACGAGCGTCCGGCGACCGCAGGGAGCGTATTTAATGGCTTGGTTATGTGTACTCACTGAAATCAGCCTCTTCCTTCGTGAACTCGCCGCTTGCTAGCAGTACACGCTCGATGTCAGCAATTACTTGAACATTATTTTCAGGCGCAAGAATGAAAAAAGCCCATATATCATCATCCAGTTCATATTCACCATTTTCATACCGCCAAAATGAAACAAATTCATCCGTAGCTATTGCGATAGCAGCTGCGTCTAGGGATGGGTGTCGCGCAGGCTTAGCATGCAGCCCTTGAGCGAGAATGCTCTGTACATCAGGGAAGCTGGCGCCACGATGCTCTCCCCAGAACTCCACTAAAAGCTCTTTCGATTTGTACCCAGGTCTTACTCGAAATTTCTCCATGCTCTATTTACACATAACGCCCGGCACACGTGCCGATTTGTAGCCGCGGAGCGGCGGAGAATCGGTCACTGTGCTGCCGATTGTTATGTTTGCCACCTAACATCCTAACTTCCACCGAACGTTTTTACGGCAAGCCATGGGAGTACCAGGATAAGCGACGCCAGCGAAAGCAACCGACCCGCCCGACTACTAGCGGGGTAGTTTATTTTCATTTCTGCGTAAAAGGGCCAAAACTGAAGCCAGCCTTTAACTCTTCCATGCTTCTGCTCCGAGGAATGAAGCACATACATAGTCAGGAACAGCCACACGGCTCCAAAGAGTAGCGACAGGATTGCGAGCACGCCTAGGATTTTTTCCATGCTAAACATAACGTGTGAACTCATGGGCCGGTTTGTAGCCGCGGAGCGGCGGAGAAGTGGTCCCGTGCAGTGACTTGTTAATAGGCTTAACCTCCAAACTTCTGCCTTGCGTAAAGCAGGCCCAGTATTGGGATAAAGGCCACCGCAACGAGTAGGAAAGCAAATTCTGACTCTGATAAAAACCCAAGAGCCCACGAAACTGTCACAACCATCAGCGCAAAGGCCAGAACAATAAGGCTCCAACCCACAACAGCGGCGAATGCCTGAGGATTTTTGGCCTTAGATTCATCCCATCCAGCAATGAGCTTTCGCTTCTGCTTGAATGCGACAAGATAGCCGAGTACCCCACAAGGTATTGCCCCTGTGAAAAGTACTATCATCGCCGCTATCTCTGTTTCAGACATGCTCAAATAGCCCTATAAGCCTATTAACGTTTGGTTAAGGGGCGGCTTTAGCCCGTCCCAGTGAGCGCAGCGAACGGTTTGAACCAGTTGTTAGATGTTAACTGCACGCTTACCTCTTAATGTTTCAAATATTTTTATTGATACAGGTGCGTTAAATTCTTTTCCACGCAATGAAAATATGAAGAAAAATATAAGACTTACTAGATAGTAGCCTGCTGATATTAGCATGATTATTGTTTTTGATAGGCCGCTAGATATTATTGGAATAGTAAACTCTCCGTCTCTGGCTACAATTAATAAGGCGGAATTTATTAATCCAAGCGCCAAGACAAGTAATAGTATTGATATTGTAAGATCGAATATTTTTAGGGCGGTGAGGCTTGCGAAGTTAAGTGAGCGTTTTCTGAAGACAAAGTACAGTATTGCTGGGGTAACTAATAGAAGCCATACAGAAATGTAATTCGATGCGAATAAAAAAGCCGGTATTGCAGCCGATAACAGGCGTTCTTTTTTACTGACGAACATAGGTAATTCCGTTTAACGCCCGCAGCACGCGCAGCTTTGTAGTGAAGGCGAAGCCGCAACGAAAAAGCTGTCGCTGTGCCTGCGATTGTTAGCA